>CAZSAT010000238.1:0-4025 GCA_964604675.1 uncultured Enterobacterales bacterium | reverse complement strand
AAATTAACCAAAAAAGATGTAGACTTTGCAAATGATTACACAATAGGAGTTACAGACTCAACGATCACGCCCGACCCAGTTTCAACTTCAGATAACGCATTCGTTAATCTGGTAACGCTTAAAGCTGCTTGTCTGGTTGCAAACTCAGAATTCAAGACGGAAGCAAATAATGCAATAAGTGTTAGGGACGGTTCTGCTGCTATAGATAAAAGAGGTGTTGCGGCAGCTAAGAAAGACTGGAGAGACAGTATATGCAATGACTATGAACGCGCCGAGAGAGAATTCAAACTTGGCAATAGTAATGCGGGAGCTTCCATAATTGGCCCATACAACCTACAGTCCCATGGAAGTTCTAGCAGCATCAGAAACAGACCAACCCTTTAAAGGAGAAAAAAATGGCTATCGTAGCAAACGCAAGCGGCACAACAGAAAGAAATGGTACAGTAGTTACCACCTGCCTTCCCAATGGTCAGCATAAAACCAGTAACAGCGGTCAGTGGTCTGTTGGTAAGCTCAACATTACCGGAGCAGGTTCCGGGTATGCTGTCGGTGACGCCCTTACCTTTTCTGGTTCTTCAAATAATGCTGCAACTGGAGAAGTGGCGGCTATCAATGGTGCTGGATCAATTACAGCGGTTCGTATTACTAATCGTGGGTCTGGGTATGCATCTGATCCAACCGTTAGCATTACGACTTCCGGTGGCAGTTCTGCAACCATTACCGCAGAGATTGGCGATACGGTTGATCATAGTAGAGACGTAGCAATCAACGACATTGCTGCTATCAATACGAGATGGGATGCTAGATTCGACGACCCAACATTCTATAGCGCGTAAGGAATAGAACATGGTAGGAATTAACAAGGCAATATCGGCTAATGATATCAAAAACGGCACTAGCGTAACTGGTGTCGATGGCACGGGTAACATGCAATCCTATTTTGATACATCTAAAGACGTAACAACGCCAGCACTAGCCGACATACAAAGTAAGTATGACACAAGATTTGACGACCCTACTTATTATATGCACTCTGGTCTTATCAAAGATTTAGTCTCTTATTACAGACTAGATGAGGAGAGCGGAGTTAGAATAAACTCAGTCATAGGTGCCACAGACCTGACAGACAACAACACCGTAGGTTTTTCTGCGGACAGCGTAAGTAGCAAGACCGAGAACTGTGCAGACTTTGTAGCTGCAAATGAGGAATACCTGAGTCACGGAGGAGCCGAGCTGAGACTGGGTGATTCTGATTGGAGTATTTCTGCATGGATTAAATCAGACATTACCTCAAATCAAGACGTAGTAGGCATATGGAAAACGTCTTTTAACAACAGAGAGTGGAGACTTTGGTATAGATCTGCAATTGGTGGATATCAGTTTGAGATATCCAGCAACGGTGAAAGCGGAGGGGTTAGTACCGTACAAAGCGGTGCGGCTTCATCTGGAACTTGGTATAATCATATCATTGTTCATGACTCTGTTAACAACACTATAAAATACTATTTGGATGGCTCGTTAAAAAACACAACCTCTCACTCAGGAGGGGCTTTTGAAGGAGATGGTGAATTTAGAATGGGTCATACGTTTAGCAGTACAGAATTCTTTGACGGAAAGATTGATGAATTTGGGGTCTGGAGTCGCGTAATCAGCGCCAGAGACATCTCTGACCTATACAACAATGGAGAAGGCCGTAAGGTTAAGTAGATGGCAGACAGATTACCAAAATTAGGAAACTTTAGCATACCCAGTGGAGTTATAGACTCGCACGAATGGGTATCGGACGCTTTTATTGATACGCTCGGAAAGAGCTGTACCCTTATATACCCTGCAAAAATAACAGAATGTAGTAACTGTTACTATGATGCAAGGACGAGAAGATCTACCGGAATCTATAAAACTGGTGGGCCAAATCCGTTCCCGAACAATAGCTATTGCCCTGTATGTGGCGGAGCAGGAAGGACTACAGCAGAAGTAACCGAGTCAATTACACTGAGAATTTATTGGAATCCAAAAGATTGGCACACGACTGCCAATACTATACAAAACCCACAAGGTGTCGCTCAAGCTATAGGCTACATGTCAGACCTAGAAAAAGTAGAGAGGGCGACTGAGATAATCCTAGATAGTCACGTAAGCTCTACTAGAGAGTTTAGATGTGTCCGTGAAGGAGAAGCTGTACCGTGGGGGTTTAGGCATAACAGATATTTTCTGCAATTCTTCCGAAGAGCCGGAGGTGGATAGTGGATATTATATTTGGTATCAATCTAATAACGAAGCCTGAGAATATAAAAAAGAAGGTAATGAAGTCTTTGCTTTCTCAGTTAAAGGCCAAAGTTCCTGCACTTAGACCAAAAGTAGAGAGCATCGTGAGAGGCTTGATCGGCAAATACATTAAACTTTCCCCAGAGTACCTATCTTTCGCTGGGGGGCAGCTACAACAAGAACTTGGGGTACTTGACCCCTACTCGTCTCTCGATGATATGATAGCCATTCTAGTGGCATCAGTCACCGTAAAAATGAGACCTGTCTATCAACGAGGTGGTCAGATAGGAGGAGGCCTTACTGTCCGGGCAGTTCCTACAGATTTTTATAATCAGGTAACGACTTTGGGTAAGTATACAAGCGAGAAAGGCTTCGATGTTCCTTGGCTCCAATGGCTTCTTACAGCAGGAGATCAAATAGTAGTTAAGGATTATGGAATAAGCTTTGGCGGAAAGGCCAAGATGTTTTCCAGAACAGGCGGCCCTATTATGAGAAAAGGAGGAGATGGATGGGGTATTGCAGCCTCCAAATCTAGAGTTCCTCCTGAATATTCTGGTACTGCTAGTAATAATTTTGTAACAAGAGCTATGGATAGAATGGCCCCTGAGCTAGAGAAAAAGCTTACAGTTTTGTTCAGGAGTAAATTGTAATGGCGATAGAAGACCACACACAATTTAAAGGCATCACAAGAATAGGCAGAGAGTCTGTATCTACCAATTTGCTCAATGGCGTGATAGACTTTTTTCAATGGGCACTACTACAGATCGGTGGGTTTCAAAATATAGACATTACCACAGTGGGCGTGTCCGGAGGGAATCGTCACGAGCTTTTCCCTGTAAAAGACCCAAATTACACTGACGGTCAAGTCTGGGCTGGGTTTCGTTCTGACTGGGTTTGGGAGACAGGGATTCCAGTAGACTATATAGATCAGACGCCAATCAGAGTTTCGGGCGTTTTTGTAGATGGCACATTTAACACAGTTACACCCTATAAAGACAGAGGCGTACATTCAGGATCTCTTGGCTCTGCCGCTGGGTATGTTGATTATCCGGGTGGTAGAGTTATCTTAGACACTGCAATTTCTACAAGCAGCACAGTCAAGTGTGAGTTCTCTCATAGATTTGCCAGTGTCATTTCTGCTGATACGCCTTGGTACAGAGAGCTGCAATTTAACTCATACGCCATAGAAGATGATGATTACGGGGTTGACCAACTTTCTGAGGTCAGGAGGCACTTGCCTTTGATAGCAGTAGAAGTAGTGCCAAGAAGAACATTTAAAGGCTACCAGCTTGGTGGTGGGCAATGGATACTTCAAGACGTATTATTTCATATACTAGCAGAGAACTCTCTAGATAGAAATCAGCTTGTAGATGTTGTGAGCATGCAAAACGATAAAACAATATGGATGCCACATTATGGTCTTATACAAGAATCCTCAAAGTTCCCATTAAATCTTGACTTTAAGGGTTCTCCAAGGCCTTCTTCGGTAATGTATCCAGATTTAGTCGGAGAAACCGCAGACAAGACTGAACCTAAGCCTAAAGGGGGTTTTAGACATAGAAAAATATTCATGACAAACACTACAGTACAGGAGATAGGGGAGATAAACCCACGTTTATTTGGTGCTGTTGTTAGGACAACTTTTGAAATTGCAGAGGGCGGAATTTAGAAAATGTGGTGTATACTATATTGACGATTCAACGCTCCTTTTAATAATACTATAGTAAATTCGTCTATCCGGATAGAATACAGGAGAAAAA
>CAZSAT010000237.1:0-4193 GCA_964604675.1 uncultured Enterobacterales bacterium | reverse complement strand
CAGGAGCGACGAGGTGACGACAGACATCCCCCCCATAACGATTCGTCACGGAGGATTGCCGCTACTTGCAGTGGTAATAGTCTGCGACTCAGGCGTGCCGTCTTGGTCGGAATCAATGGTGATGACCGTGACGGTGATTCCTTGGGAAGTACCTACGACATAGTCAACTTGGAATCCTACCCAAGTGCTGTTGGTGTGGTATGCATGTCCCTGTGAGTTGATGTTCCACTCGAACACTCTGTGTGAGAGGTACGCCTCGCGCAGAACTTCAATGGCGCCACTGGACGAGAGTGAGAGATTTCTCGCATGCCAGATATTGGAGTTCAAGGCGAAGCTCACATTGCCGTCAGCGTTGTCATCCCTTGCTGTCATGTAGTGGCGGTGAAACACTCTGCGTTCGAGGAAGCCGTCGTTGTCGGTGTCGGAAGCCTGCCATGTGCGTCCTAGGTACGAGTAGGTGTCTTGATTGCCGTCGGAGTTGTTGTCCCACGAGGTAATCTCAGCGACCCTGATGCGCATGACCTGGGGCTGATTCAACGAGTTTCTCCAGACTTCCATCGAACGGGTCTCCTCGTTCTGCTCGGCCCAGCCATTGGCGTGCTGATTGAGGTAGGAAGTCTCTCTTACCCTCCTGAAGATATGTTCCTCGTACCCGTCCTCATTAAAATCCCACCAAATAAGGGTCGCAGTGTACGACTCGCGTTGCTCTAGATGTTGGTCGAAGTCCCAGTCTGTGGCGTTGGACATGTGGACGGTTCTGTGCTTCCACTCGAGGGTTCCGTCTGCATCATCGTCTATCATCCGCGTCAGTGCAAATCGGTGGATGTGGTACTCCACCAAACCCCAATCCCAATGCTGGTGCCAGCCCCTCATCCTAGCTGTATAGTCAAGATCGCCATCGTGGTCTGTGTCGACCTTTCGTACTCCTGCTCGCCATGTCCATTGCTGCTCGACTACGCCGTTTGAGTCGTTGTCGAACTCGGCGGTGTTCTGCTGAAGAGCACGGACGACATCGATGTTTCCATCGGAGTTTGTATCTCTAGTCACAACAGCACGCAAATTGTCGCGGTGACGGTCGGCGTTGCCGTCCTCGGTTGGATCCCAGATCCATGAGGTGTGATCGATGGCCATCCAGCGCTCTGGCGTGCCATCGTCGTTGCTATCGATGCGGTGGATTAGTCTAGAGTGAGAATAGTAGGCCGTCAGAACCGAGCCGATTCCTTGATCGACCATTCTGCGGTCTCTATTCAGAATGATTCTGCGCTCGAGATTGCCGTCTTGGTCTGCATCGGTTCGGGCGTGGACAAACAGGTGTATGTTCACATCCTCATATGTGCCGTTGTCCCATGTCCAAACGGTACGGGTCAGAACATCGTGTCGCTCTGGTATGCCGTCAGAGTTGTGGTCGACGAGATCCATTCCCCTAAAGCGCGTGAAGAAGAGGTCGTCCTGCCCATCACCATCACGGTCGTGCGAGCATTGGATATTGCGGACTAGGATGATACGTTCGGGACCTGGAATGCCGTCCGAATCAAACCAGAAAACTCCCACAGTCCTGTAGCAGAGGACCTCTGCGACGCCATCATTATCCCAGTCCTCCCAGAAGGTGTCGTTCCACCATGTCGGAGTTACCTGCGAGATTGAGCGTGAGTAGGTCTGCTCCTGCATGGATGAGTCGTCGATCTCACCCCATGCATCATCGAAAACGGGGTCTACTATCTCGGCTCTTGCCTCATATTCTGACGGGATAGGAGAAAGTTCTGAATCCGAAGGGGTTTCGCCCTCTTCAGTGACACTGCTCTGAATCATCAGGGGGCTGTTTGGGATAGTATCGGAATTCTCCTCTTCTCCCACCTCGTCTCGAACATTCTCTTCATCGGTTGTAATCCAGTCGTCGACTTCCTGATCATCATCGTAGTAACCATCGCCATCAGAATCGAAGTCAGATTGCCAATCATACTCCTCGTCTTCGCGTGCATCGGTGATATCATCCACAGTGCCGTCGCCGTCAGCGTCGAGTTCCTGCTCCACCTCGCCATCCAATTGCTCCTCAGCCACGCCCTCGAGCTCGTCTTGCAATTGGGCTGCCTCTAAATCGTCGGAGACCGAGACCACCTCGATGTGGAATACTCGCTCAGCGGTTATACCCGTGGCCCCTGTAGCAGTTACTCGAACCACATACACACCCTCCTCAGAATACTGGTGCGATTCCTCAGACGGAGCAGGATCGGACACCGATTCGTCACCCCAGACGATTGATACGGATGTCGGGCCTAGCGGATCCTCGGCCTGAGTGCTGATTGTAATTGACTCAGCCAGATTGAGATGGATTCTGCCTTGAGGAGAGGGGTTAGTGGAGACGCTCAGAGAGGGCGCGTCGGCATGATCTATTCTGATTGATTTCTGGTCGATTGCGATGAATCCTAGAGGGTCGGTTGCGGTAACGGTGACTGAGTAGGTTCCAGGCTCTCCCCAGATGTGCTGTCCAGAGATGTCACGAACGGTGGCTCCGTCGGCGAAGTCGACCTCTATGGTCAATTCATCGCCGTCTGGATCCGAGGCCTCCACTGACCAGGGAATAGGAGCTCCTGCGATACCCTCCGATGGAAGGTCGAGAGAGGTAGTGGGTGCCCTGTTTGGTTCTAGCAGAGTGAAAATCACAGCCGCTACTGCTGTGGCCCCCATTGAATCGGTGAGTTCGACCTCTATGGTGTGGGTGCCAATTGAAAGGAATCCCGCGTCGAACATCAGGCTGTTTGAGGTCTGCAAAAGCACCCCGTCAAGACGCCAATTGGCAATGTAAGGAGCTGTTCCCAGATCTACTACTGCATTGGCGATAATCTGGTCGTTTGTCGTGGCCGGGGTGCCCTCGAGCACGATGTTGGCGGAAACTACTGTTGGATTGTATGGCTCGACTATTTCCTCAGTAGCACCTAGGCATCCTGAGCTCAGCATCAGAGCTACTAGAAACAGGCCGGTATGGATTCGGCGACGGGAAAATTTGGCATTAGTTGGCTTTTGCATTGGCAAGGGGCTTTTCTTACCACCTTAAAGGAAAGTGGGTCATTGGATTTGTCAAGGTGCCTGTGAAATAGGTTCGACAAGTGTCGCCCACAGCCTCATGCCCTCTTCTGTAAGTTCCCTATGGGTCCTCAAGCCACTCCTTTTCCGAGTGATCAATCCCTGCGACTCCAAGCGCTTGAGATGGTGCCCTACTAGTTGCTGGCTGGTGTCAATATTGGAAGCCAGTTCTCTTTGAGTCGGAGACTTATTTCCATCCTCTTGCTCAGCTATTGAACGCAGCACCATCAAAGCCACATCGCTCAGTTGGCTGACATCTATTGGACGAGGTAGGTTGGAAATTTCTGCAGCGCGGTCTACAGCCGAAGTATAGTACCTCAAAAGTCGGCCATCTCGCCTGCACCACACCTTACCCTCATTCTCCAGAGTTCTGAGGTGATGCACTGCCTGATGATTGCCCATCTCAAGCGCTCGTATGATGCCTGAGAGATGGCAACCGGGGTGCGCAGTGAGAAATCCCTCAAGGCGACCCCTTTGGTAGTTGCCTGCAAGAGTTCCTGTGCCCTCAGTAACTCTGAGTTGCGAGAATCGGCCCATTGATCTGACTACCTTTGCTCTAGTCGGCTCGTCACCTGCTGAAACCAGAGCGAGTGAGAGCATTACAATTGCTAGGAAGGCGGAGGCTTGCGGCAGTACTGGCAACGATATCGATACGCGCTCACGCTTTTCCGCTTCATTCTCCGGGCTCCCTTCAGTGATAGGAATCTCAAGCACAATGAGCCAATAATCATCGATTACCAAGGTCCCGTCAAATGATTGAGAAAGAGTGAATCCGACTGACTCGCCCTCGGTCGGATTGAGGAACAACCCCGTAACGGGCTGAGGATTGAATAACAGGCCCTCAGAGTCTTCCAGCATCCAGACTCCGGGTGAAGTTCGTACCCACATGGCTTCCTGATCGGCTGCTACTGTGGATGTGCAAACGACCAGTGTGGCAAGCACGATGAAGGTGATGGAAGAGGCCCGTCTTGGGCGGGCTGGCGCACTTGCCATGCTGATTCGGGGATTCTTGTACGGGTTAAGGGTCTTGGGTCGTAGCGTTTGTCAGAATCAGTTATCTGCGGATTCTAAATCCGCGAGATTCGACCACCACTTCGCAAACGGTATGAACA
>CAZSAT010000236.1:0-4779 GCA_964604675.1 uncultured Enterobacterales bacterium | reverse complement strand
TTACTTTAGTATTAAGTATTTCATGTAAAGAGTTTTCTAATTGAATAAAATATATCCCACTTGGAAAATTTTCGGCATTCCATTGAACATTATGAAATCCTGATTTAAAAATATTATTATTTATAATTTCTACAATTTGTCCCTTAATATCATAGACAGATATTGAAATTCGATCAGTCCTATTTAACTCAAATAGGATATTAATTTCAGGGTTAAATGGGTTTGGATAAGCAGGTGAAATTGAAAATTCATTTGGCATTATTTTATTAGTACTATTTGATAAATATCCACTTGGTGCATCCGTAGTAAATTTAATTGCCATATTATTCTGGATTAATGAAGCTCCTGAACCTGGCATATTATTAAAACAATATTGGATCCCCGTATTTTGGTCTGGAGACTCAATACCTATTGTTGAATAATTCCCATTCTGGTCAACATCATTTACTTCTTTATATTGGAATAAAATTTCACCGTCTCCCGTTGTAGTTGGATACATCTCTGGATTATATAAAATCATTTGAAATGTTTCTCTGTCACAAGCATCAGGACAATATTCATCATTTTCACCATTTGCTACATTTTCCCATTGTACAATAAATAATCCATTTTCTTCATCTAAATAAGATAAAACTTCAAATGGTTCAGTGCCAACATTATCATCTAAATCATCAAAAAATGGTGCTAACATAGCTGCAGGCCCCATTGGCATAGGAATTGAAAAATTCCAAAAATGAGACAATGACGTTGGTTCTAAACTTGCCCAACCATTTGAACAAATAGTAATTTCACTATAGGTTTTTCCATAATATTGGAAATCAAATCCAATTGATATTCGAGTTCGTGTATCATCAACTAAATTTAAGTCCGTTCCAGAACCTCCATTTGCAGGGCTTATTTCAATCCAATTGTAAGTTGGTACTTCAGCATAATCAGTGTCCCAATTATCATAACCCCAATATCCATATTGATCAGGAGGTGAAGGATCATTTTCATTTAATGCAGGCACAATTAAATTTAATCTTTTTGTTTGGACTACAGCATTATTATATAAAACTTCAAGATCAACATATAATTGAGTTCCTACAGGAATTGAAGAACTAATGCTACCAGTTAAAATGTTATCTGAAGTTATTTCTTCAAAGTTTGAAATATTTAATGAAATTGGATTTTGAGATTCATTTTGAATTCCCTCAGAAAACGAAACTATTTGAAATGAAACTTCATTATAATCAATTGCTGTTGGATTTGATATATTTAAAGATAAATATAATTCATTTCCTGGAGTAACATAATTCGAACCCTCTGTAGTAATTGCTTCAATATCAAAAAATGTAAAAACTTCTGGATTGAATTGGTCTCCATTATCAGATGCATAAACTAATTCAATTTTTTGCTGATAATATTGTGATTTATTTAAATATAAATCTAATTCAGCACCCAATGGGATATCTGAAAAATCAATATTTAAATTTCCATTTTCATTGGAAAGCCCTTTTACAATCAACTCATCATTATACATTAATGCCCCTACAACCATATCTAAAGGACTGCCACTTGGATTTGTAATATTAAGTGATAAATGAGAATTATTTAATTCTGTTCCACTTTCAAAATTAGTAACCATTTCCTCCGGTACACCTAACCACACAGGAATACTTGGGTCACCTAACACACTGTAAACATGGTGATAAAAATATACAACACCTGGTTTTCCATTCGCATCTAATTGTGCCATTTGATCAGGAAATTCAGAAATTAATGATTGTTTACCATAATGTAACGCTGGTGCTAACTCATGTACATCTTCTTCCAATAAAGCATCCCACATTGCACCACATATTACATTATTAAAGCGAGTATCAGTATCTAAATCTGAAGGACCAACCATTGCAGCAGCACCTTTAGGGAAATTCAATGTACCATAGGTTACCATTGCTTCTCCATAGCATTTATCCAATCCACTACCTGAATAATCATTCCCAAAATCACCTGTATTGCATACAAAGCTCATTACAATTGGAAGCATCCAGCCATTTGTTAAATTGTTTACATTCTCTCTATGAAAATAAGGTTTATGCCAACCATTAGCATCGCCCCATCCTCTATAGTTAATAATCCCAACACCATTATTCCATGAACTTGCAATAAGTGGATTACTCTCACCATTCTCATAATTTCCTGCATGATAAAATGCGGTGTCAATATGCGTATAGCCAAATTTTTCTAATTCCTCATAGAGCCAAATTGATGTCCATACTGGTGTTACAGGCCATTGATTTGGTGGAACTGGGTTTCCATCATAAGTTGCATAACTTCCAGCAACAAGTAAGGATCTGTCCAAATAATCAATAAAAGGTGTATTCTTAACATATTCCAAAGTCACATATTTTATACTTCGCGCAATTAAATTTGATAAATCTGAACTTGTTTGAATGCTCCATCTTCCAACAAAAATATCTGGATGAAATGCATCATAATCTTCATCATTTTCATCATCCACAAAAAATGTATATTTATAATCTGTAACATCAATATCTTCCTCATTAATTGAAGGTATAGTAAATGTTGGCACAGAATAATTCCAATTTACATCACCAACTAATAACACATATTCTAATAAAGGATTTTCTAATTTATAATTTTGAATTATATCTCTTAATCCTTCTGCATCTAATCCCATTCCTTCAATTGAAATAATATCTACATCATATCCTTGTGTATTTTTAAAATGAACAAAGTTACCTGCAGGATCATTTGACATTCGATCTATTAATTCATTTTGTGGAACAATTATTAAGTAAATTCCTCTGCTATAATGACTTGAAACATTTCTATCCATTCCTTTTTGTGATAATGGTACCACATTTGATGCTGATAATAAAAATGTACAAGTAAGTAATAAGAATATTAGTTTTTTCATTTAATGTAAACCTTAAAAAATATATTTATAATTGAATTATTTAACAAATAGAACTTTTTGAGAATTAACGATTTCATTATTATAATTAATTCTAACTATATAAAATCCACTACTTATTCCATTTGGAACCCATTGAACCTGATGATGTCCTGCTTTTAGATTGTCTTCAAAAATCGTCTCAATAGTTTTTCCAAGTAAATTAACAATTTCAATTTTAACTTCTGCCATTTTAGGAATTTGATAGCTAATAATTGTTGAAGGATTAAATGGATTTGGATAGATTTTATTAATTTTAAATTCTTGTGGAATCATTGTAGAAGAATTAATCGACTCAATTGTTATTGGCTGAGAAACTAACTTTAGATTGTCAATTTTTAGTCCACGATATTGCACAGTAGAATCTGCACTTATTCCAATAAGAATTTGATTTAAAATTGAAACTGGTATTTCGATTTGATGGTCTTCCCAATTTTGGTTTTCAATATAAAATTCTGGCGATTCATTATTCATATCAAAATCAAAATAACCAAAATCATGATCCCACTCAAATTCTTTTCTATAATCAAGAATCATATTTAAATCGGTATTTTCTGGAATATTTAACTCACCATTATATTTAATTAAACTACTTTCACCCTCATCATAAGTAAGTGAATTTTGTGAAATTAATTTACCAGCTTGAACATCCCAGTTTCCTGAAATTATATCCCAATTTTGTAAGTTTGAAAAGTCCTCTTCTAAAATGGTCTCTTCATAGTTCATCGTTAAATTCATTAGTGAATTTTGGGATAAATTATAATTAAATTTTCTTGTAAAAAGTCCATCACCTGAAACAATCAGTTCATATTCTGTTGCAAACAATGGTATTGTATTATCTCCTTCATTTAAAGTAAATGAATATGAAGATATGTCTGAATGAAAATCAATATTTACTTGAGATTCATAATCCAAAGGTAAATTTATAATTATTTCAAAATTGTATTCTAAAAGTGGTTCTAATTCAAAATCTTGATTTGTTATTGAACCACTTGAGGAATTGATATTAACAACTTGAGTTGAAAATCCTTCAGCTTTGACTTCAACAGTATATGTTCCATTTGCAAGTAATCGACGATATCTACCAAACTCATCCGTTAATCTTGGCTCTAACATACCTCCATCCATTTCCAATAATCGTACATGAGCACCTTCAATTGGGGAACTATTAGATGCATCATAAACAATTCCAGTAACCTGATTAGCAGGTGCGCCTAAATCTCCGTTGGTATTTCCTATTGAACGATTCATCAAATAAAAAGCACCATTTAGATTGCGGTCAATTGTATTTTCAATCAAATCAACATCATCCGGTTGCATGTTTTGAGTTCCCACTTCAATTAAAAATTGAATAGCTCCTGTTTGAGAATAAAACCAATCATGAGCATTCCCTTTTTTCGTTCCATGGGCTACAGGCAAATATCCTCCGCCACCATCTTCGCGCATAATTTTATCAGCAATTTCAATGCCCAATTCAGAAATAACTTCTAAATCTGGTGCAGGTTTTTCCTCTTCCCACAACCATGAATAAATTACTTTTTCGGCTACATTTCCAGAACGAGAACTATGATATGCGATTGATAATAGAAAATCTTCTCTCAATGCTAAATCTTTTATTGCAACTACTTCAATTTCAGAAAAAGGTCCATGTCCTTTATAATAATCAAAATGAGATTGGTAACTTGCACTTCCATTGTCATATTCATAAGGTCCATCGCCAAAGATCCAATTAAAATCATAATTTCTATTTAAGTCTACACCATCTGAATCATTTCCAACACCAACTACATAATCAAATAAATTATTTAAATTAACATCTC
>CAZSAT010000235.1:0-4865 GCA_964604675.1 uncultured Enterobacterales bacterium | reverse complement strand
ATCCTGCACCAGGTTCTGCTCACCCTCCCAGTTGAGCACCACCGACTCCTGGTAGGTGCCGAACACCGCACGCAGGCTGTCAGCCACCTCGCCGACCGTGCAGCCAACACCCACGGCGTGGTGGATGCGGCTGACGAGGTTCTCGGTGCCGCTCGCTGCCTGCTGGAGGGCGTCGAGCGCATCCTCGGCCGTGCGGGTGTGGCGAGCGCCCTTCCAGGCGGCCAGGCGAGCCTTCTGGTCCAGCTCGAGCTGCGGATCGACGCGCAGGATCTCCGGCTCCGGGTCCTCGCCCTCGGAGAACGCGTTCACGCCGACGACCACTGCCTCCTTCCGATCCACCTGCAGCTGGGACCGGTACGCGGCCGACTGGATCTCCCGCTGTGGGAAGCCGGCCTCGATGGCGCCCACCATGCCGCCGAGCCCGTCCACTTCGTCGATGAGGGCGAGCGCGCTGTGCTCCAGCTCGTCGGTGAGCCGCTCGACCACGTAGCTTCCCCCCAGCGGGTCGACGAAGTCCGCCACCCCCGACTCGTGGGCGATGATCTGTTGCGTGCGCAACGCGAGGGTGGCCGCGTCCGCGGTAGGCAGGCCCAACGCTTCGTCGCGGCTGTTGGTGTGCAGCGACTGCGTGCCGCCCATCACGGCTGCGAGGGCTTGCAGCGCGACACGCACGACGTTGTTGTCGACCTGCTGCGCCGTGAGCGTGGAGCCCCCGGTCTGGGTGTGGAAGCGCATCTGCAGCGACTTGGGGTGCTTGGCGCCGAAGCGCTCCCGCATGATGCGCGCCCACATCCGCCGGGCCGCCCGGTACTTCGCGACCTCTTCGAGCAGGTTGTTGTGCGCGTTGAAGAAGAAGCTGAGGCGCGGGGCGAAGCTGTCGACCTCGAGTCCCGCCGCCAGGGCGGCGTCGACGTAGGCGATGCCGTCTGCGAGGGTGAACCCGATCTCCTGGGCGGCCGTGCTCCCCGCCTCACGGATGTGGTAGCCGCTGATCGAGATGGTGTTCCAGCGGGGCATCTCGCGAGCACACCAGCCGAAGGTGTCGGTGACGAGCCGCATGCTGGGGCGCGGCGGGTAGATGTAGGTGCCCCGCGCGATGTATTCCTTGAGGATGTCGTTCTGGATGGTGCCGCGAAGCTTCCGCGGGTCGGCACCGCCTTCTTCCGCCACCGTGCGGTACAGGCTCAACAGCGTGGCCGCCGTCGAGTTGATCGTCATCGACGTGGAGACGCGCGCGAGGTCGATGCCCCCGAACAAGGTGCGCATGTCGTCGAGGGTGTCGATGGACACGCCGACCTTGCCGACCTCCCCCAGAGCCATGCCGTGGTCGCTGTCGAGACCCATCTGGGTGGGCAGGTCGAAGGCGACCGAGAGTCCGGACTGCCCCTTGGCGAGCAAGAGCTTGTAGCGTTCGTTGCTCGCCGCGGCGCTGCCGAAGCCCGCGTACTGCCGCATCGTCCAGAAGCGACCCCGGTACATCGTGGGCTGCACGCCGCGCGTGTAGGGAAACTCCCCTGGGAGCGCCGGCTCGTCGCCCACGTCGTGCGCCGTGTAGACGTCCTCCACGGTCTCGCCGCCGCTGCGTTCGAAGCGCTCCCGGCGCTCGGGGAAGCGGTCGGTGACCGTCGCCTTGGTGGTGGAGCGCCAACGAGCGACATCTTCCGGCTTCACACGATCTCCAGGAGCTTCGCGCCCGCCTCCAGCGCTTCGCCGGGCTCGACGTGCACGACCGAGACCGTGCCCGCGACCGCAGCCTTGAGCTCGTTCTCCATCTTCATGGCCTCGAGCACCAACAGCGGCGATCCCACCTCGACGTCGTCGCCTGCCGCGACCAGGAGCCGGACCACCCGACCGGGCATCGACGTGGTGAGCACGCCCTCGGCCGCGCCACCGCCGAGCTTCAAGGCGGCCCGCCTGGGGTCGACCACCGCGCAGGGGTGGTGCACGCCGAGCAGATCGACCTCGAAGCCGTCGTTCAGCGTGCTCAGGGCCGCCTCGTAGCTCTTGCGGTCCAGCAACACGCTCAACACACCCGGCTCCGGACGGCGGACGTCGATGACCCGCTCTGGACCGCCGTCGACCACCACCCTGTACACTTGGTCGTCGAGTCGCTCGACGTCGATGGTGCGCGTGGTGCCGTGCAGGCTCACCTCGTACGTCACAGCGACCTCCCCCGGTGCGTGGCGCGCCAAAGGGCCCCGCGACGCCAGGCCGAGGGTCCGCCGCCTGTCGGTGCGTCCTCGGAGGGCTTCAGGTCCTGGTCGAGCTGGGCGATCGCCGCGACGATGCTCGCGACCTCATCGTTTCGAACACCCTCGAGCCCCTCGAGGAAGGCGGGGGTGATGAAGCCCGTGGTGTAGGTCCCAGCGAGGAAGTCCGGGTCCTCCAAGAGGGCTTGGAAGAAGGGGATCGAGGTGCGGATTCCCGCCACGCGGTACTCGCGCAGGGCGCGCGCCGTGCGACGGATGGCCTCGTCGCGGTCCTGGCCCCAGATGACCAGCTTGGCGATCATCGGATCGTACTCGAGCGGGACCTTCCAGCCGCTGTACACGGCCCCATCGACGCGCACGTTGGGGCCGGCTGGCTCCCGGTACCAGGTGATGGTGCCCGGTGCCGGCAGGAAGCCGGCAGCAGGGTCTTCCGCGTAGACCCGGCACTCGATGGCGTGGCCGCGGATCTCGAGGTCCTGCTGCGCGAACCACAACGGCTCACCGGCGGCGATTCGAAGCTGTGCCGCCGCGAGGTCCACGCCCGTGATCATCTCCGTGATCGGGTGCTCGACCTGCAAGCGGGTGTTCATCTCGAGGAAGTAGAAGTCGCCGTCGGCGCCGAACAGGAACTCCACGGTGCCTGCGCCGACGTAGTCCACGGCCTCCGCCGCCTGGCAGGCCACGCGGGTCATCTCAGCGCGGGTGGCTTCCGGCAGCACCGGGCACGGGCACTCCTCGAGCACCTTCTGGTGACGACGCTGGATCGAGCAGTCGCGCTCGAACAGGTGCACGACGGTTCCGTGGGCGTCGGCGAGCACCTGCACCTCGACGTGGCGCGGCTCGGCCACGAACTTCTCCAGGTACACGGCGTCGTCGCCGAACGACTTCATGGCCTCGCTCCGTGCGGCCTCGAAGGCCCGCAACAGCTCGTCGGCGTCCTCCACCCGGCGCATGCCCTTGCCGCCCCCGCCCGCAGCGGCCTTCAGCATGACCGGGAAGCCGATGTCCGCCGCCACCCGGAGGAGCTCCTCGGTGTCGTCGATCGGCTCGACGGTGCCGGGCACGACCGGGACGCCGGCCGCTTGCATCAGCTGGCGGCTGCGGGTCTTGCTCCCCATGGCCTCGATGGCGCCGGGCGGCGGCCCGACCCAGGTGCGGCCGGCGTCGATCACCGCCTGGGCGAAGCCGGCGTTCTCGGAGAGGAAGCCGTACCCAGGGTGCACCGCGTCGCAGTCCATCTCGGAGGCCACCGCCAACAGGCGGTCCGCCACGAGGTAGCTCTCGGACGCCGCCGCCGGTCCGATGTGGCAAGCATAGGTCGCCAGTCGGACATGCGGTGCGGTGCGGTCGGCGTCGGAGTACACCGCGACGGTCTCCAAGCCCAGCTCGGCAGCCGCCCGGATGACGCGAACGGCGATCTCGCCCCGGTTGGCCACCAGGACGCGACGCAGGCCCCTCACGTGGTGACGGTGTCGGCCGAGGACGTCACGTCCGGTCTGTCGCTCGTCTGCGCGGCCTTGGCCGCCTTTGCGGCCTCGTACTCGGCCTTGTGCGCCGCGAGGGCATCGGCACCCAGCACCGTGTCGAGCACGTCCTCCATGCGCGACATGAAGAGGATGTCGATCTCGGACTGGATCTCGTCCGGGATCTCCGGGAGGTCCTTCTTGTTCTTCTCGGGCAAGAGCACGGTCTTGATGCCCGCTCGATGGGCAGCCAGGACCTTCTCCTTGATGCCACCGACAGGGAGCACGGCGCCCCTCAACGTGGCCTCGCCGCTCATCGCGATGGAGGCGTCGATGTTGATGCCCGTGAGCAGCGACACGATGGCGGTCATCATGGTCACGCCGGCGCTGGGGCCGTCCTTCGGGATGGCGCCGCTGGGGACGTGCACGTGGAAGTCGTGCTGATCCCACGCATCGCTGGGGATGCCGAGGTCGTCGGCCGCCGAGCGGATGTAGCTCCTCGCAACGGCCACCGACTCCTTCATCACGTCGCCGAGCGAGCCGGACAGCTGCAGCTGCCCCTTGCCGGGCATCTTGGTGGCCTCGATGAAGAGGATGTCGCCGCCCGACGGGGTCCAGGCCAGGCCGGTGGCCACCCCCGGCACGCTCGTGCGCTCGGCCACCTCCGAGAAGAAGTGGATCGGGCCCCGGATCTCTTCGACCAGCTCGGTGTTGATGTGCACGTTCTCGGACGAGCCCCCCGCGATCTGGCGCGCCACCCACCGGGCGCAAGCCGCCAGCTCGCGCTTCAGCGAACGGACGCCCGCCTCGCGGGTGTAGGAGCTGATGAGGTGCCTCACCGCGTCGTCGTCGATCGAGAACTGGTCGTCCTTGAGACCGTGGTCCCGGAGCACGTCCGGCAGCAGGAAGTTCCGCGCGATCTTGACCTTGTCCTCGGGCGTGTAGCCGGGGATCTCGATCACCTCCATGCGGTCCAGCAGTGGTCCGGGGATGGTCTGGGCCGAGTTCGCAGTGGCGATGAAGAGGGTCTGGCTCAGGTCGAAGGGCACGTCGAGGTAGTGGTCGTGGAAGGTGTCGTTCTGCTCGGGATCGAGCACCTCGAGCAGGGCCGAGCTGGGGTCGCCCCGGTAGTCGGCGCCGAGCTTGTCGATCTCGTCGAGGATGAACACCGGGTTCCGGGTGCCCGCCTTCT
>CAZSAT010000234.1:0-5003 GCA_964604675.1 uncultured Enterobacterales bacterium | reverse complement strand
CACGGCCCCATCGAGCACACGGTGGTCGAAGGAGCTCGAGAGGTACAGCATGCGCCGGACGACGATCGCGCCGTCACGCACCACGGGCCGCTCGTGGATGCGGTTCACGCCGAGGATGGCGACCTCGGGGTGGTTCAGGATCGGCGTGGCGAACATGCCGCCGATGCTGCCGACCGAGGTGATGGTGAAGGTTCCCCCGGAGAGCTCGTCCGCGCTGACCGTGCCCGCTCGCGTGCGGTCGGTGACGTCGGCGATCTCCGCCGCGAGCTGCAGCGCGGACTTCTGCTCGGCGTTCTTCACGACCGGCACGTAGAGCCCGCGTTCGGTGTCGGTTGCGATGCCGATGTTCACGTCGCCCTTCACGACCAGGGTGAAGGGGTCCTCCTCGACGTTGGCGTTGACGTTGGGGAACTCCCGAAACACGAGGCAGAGCGCCTTGATGATGAAGGGCAGGAAGGTGAGCTTGACGCCCTGGGCCTCCGCGGACCCCTTCAAGCGCCTGCGCATGTCCCAGAGCGCGGTCACGTCGACCTCGTCGACGTAGGTGAAGTGGGGTGCCGTGAAGCGGCTCTTCACCATCTGCTCGGCGATCTTCCGCCGGAGCCCGATGATCTTGATGCGCTCCTCGTGGCCGCTCGGAACGGCGTTGGACTGTGGCACGGCGGGCGCCACCGCCGGGGCGGGAGCGTTCGCCCGCGCCAGGTCGTCGCGGGTGACGCGGCCGCCACGCCCGGTGCCGGAGATGCCCTGGAGGCTCAGCCCGAGCTTTCGCGCTTCGTGCCGCACCGCCGGGGTGGCGAGGGCCTTGCCCGCTGGAGCGGTTGGGGTGGCGACCGGGGTCGCGCTGGGAGCTGGCGCGGCAGCGATCGCCGCGGGTGCGGCAGGCGCCGGCGCAGCCGCCAGGCCGTTCGAGGGTGCGGGCGTGACCGCGGCACCGGCCCCGTCGGTCTCGATCTCCGCCAGGGTGCTGTGCACCTTGATCACGTCGCCTTCGTCCCCGTGCAGGCGCGCGACGCGGCCACCGTGGGGGGTGGAGATCTCCACCGTGGCCTTGTCGGTCATGATCTCGCAGATGGGCTGATCGGTGGCCACCAGATCGCCCTCGGCGACCAACCACTTGACGATCTCACCCTCGATCACGCCTTCCCCGATCTCGGGGAGCTCGAAGACGAACATGGGAGGCTCCTAGAACTGCACGGCGTCGACGACGGCCTGGGCGACCGCGTCGACGGTAGGGAGGCCGCCGACCGCTGCGGGCGGGGCCTCCAGGAAGAGGAAGGCTTCTCGGGTGGCGGTGCGCAGCACCCGGTCCGCAAAGGCGGGACCGCCCTCGTGCGCCAGGACCACACGACCGGTCTTGCGGGCGGACGCCGCGATCGCGCCGACATCCAGCGGGGAGAGCGAGCGGAGGTCGACGACCTCCACGCTGTAGCCGTGGTCGACCAGCCTCTGGGCAGCAGCCGAGCACGTGGCGACCGTGGCACCCCAGCAGAACACGCTGCAGTGGCTCCCTTCGAGCACGGTGCGGGCGCTCGCGAGGGGTACGGCTCCGCGGGCCAGCGGCGCCCGCTCACCGTAGAGCGCCATGGGCTCGAGCAGCACCACGGGGGTCTTGGCGGCGAGAGCGGAACGGAGCAGGCCCGCGGCATCGTTCGGCGTGGAGGCCGAGACCACCGCGAGGCCGGGGGCGGCGGTGAGCAGCGCTTCCACCGAGGCGCCGACGAAGGGGCCGGCCGAGGCGGCCGCGCCGCAAGGGAGGCGGAGCACCAGGGGTGCCGCGAGCTCGGCGGTGCGGGCGGCGAGGGTGGCCAGCTCCTGCAACAGCTGCTCGGAGGCCGCCCAGGCTCGATCGGCCACCGCCAGCTCGACCACGGGCAGCTTGCCTCCGAGCGAGAGTCCGACCGCCAGCCCGATGGTGGCGCGCTCGGAGAGCGGCGTGTCGACGACCCGTTCCGCTCCGAAGCGCTCCAGGAGGCCCTCGGTCACCCCGTGGATCCCGCCCAGCCGGCCCACGGATTCCCCGAGCACCAGGACTCGCGGGTCGCCGTCGAGCGCTTCTGCGAGCACCCCGCGCAGGGCGTCGGCCGTGCTTCGTGGCGTGGTGCTGACCGCGGCCTGGCTCATGCCGTCCTCGCTTCTTGGATCGCCTGACGGATGAAGAACTCGCCCGCCTTGTAGGAGCTCCGGACCAGCGGGCCGCTCGCCACGTAGGAGAAGCCGAGCTCCAGGCCCACCTGCTCCCAGGTAGCGAAGGCCTCGGGGGTGGGGAAGCGCTCGATGGGGAGGTGCTTTCCCGAGGGCTTCAGGTACTGCCCCAGCGTCAGGAAGTCCACGCCTGCGTCGCGCAGGTCGCGCATGCAGCGCACGATCTCGTCGTCGGTCTCGCCCACGCCGACCATGATCGACGACTTCGTGAAGCGCGCGGGATCGCGCTCCTTGAAGCGACGCAGCACGGCGAGGCTCTGGTCGTAGCCCGCCCTGGGGTCGCGCACGCGATCCTGGAGGCGCTCGACCGTTTCGACGTTGTGGGCCACGACCTCGGGCCCCGCGTCGACCACCGTGTCGATCCGCGCGTTCTGGCCACGGAAGTCCGGGGTGAGCACCTCGATCATGGTCTTCGGGCTCGCCTCGCGGATCGCGTGGATGCACGCGGCGAAGTGCCCGGCCCCCTGGTCCGGCAGGTCGTCGCGGTCCACCGACGTGAGCACCACGTAGTCGAGCTCGAGCTCTGCGATGGCGTGGGCGACGTTCTGCGGCTCTTCGGGGTCGAGGGGCGCACCAGCGCGGCGGGTGTCGATGGCGCAGAAGCGGCACCCGCGCGTGCAGATGTCGCCCATGACCATGAACGTGGCCGTGCCGCCTCCCCAGCACTCGCCGATGTTGGGGCACTGGGCTTCTTCGCACACGGTGTGGAGCTTCAGCTGCCGTGCCCGTGTCTTCAAGCGGCCGTACCGCGCCTGCCGCTCCCCGGTAGGGAGGCTGATCTTCAGCCAAGGCGGCAGCTTGCGGCGGGCCATGCGGAGGTGCTCCCGAGGGCGCCCGCTTAACCCGCGCCTCGGTAGGATGGAGCCTGGAGGTCCCATGAGCCCCATCCTCGTCAGCCTGGTCACCGCTTGCTCGACCCCTTCGGTCGAGGTTCCCCAGGCCGTCTCCGCCCCGGTGCAACCGGCCGTCGCCGCCCCCGCCGCTCCCGCCGTCGACGAGGAGCTCCTCGCCCGGATCGACGCGCTCGAGCGCCAGTTCGACGATCTGGACATGAAGGTGAGCCAGCTGCAGGTGGTCGTGGCCGACATCGAGAACGTGGGCATCGGTCGTGCAGAGACGGTGCGCTACGACCCGAGCCGCTCGTTGTTGGACGCCCGCGACGTGCAGTCGGCGATCGACGAGATCGCCACGGACTGGGCGACGCTCCAGCGGAACATGGTGGACATGGGCGGTGTGGGTGCCGGGCTCTTCGAGGTGCCCGACGACGACGAGGGTCCCGGCGGCGAGCAGGCCACCGGCGGGATGGGGCACAACCCGGGGCCCGGATTCGGGCTCCCGTCGGGCAACGAAGGCGGCGCTCCGGCGCCGGGGGGACAGGGCGCTGGCGGACCGGCACCCTCCGGAGGTGGGGGTCCTGGTGGTCCCGGTGGTCCCGGCGGCCAGCCGCCCGGATGAGCTTTCGGTAGCATGGCCCCTGCGAGGTCCCATGCTGCTGTCCCTGTGGTTTCTGTCAGCGCCCGTGCACGCCGACGACGCGGTCTCGGTGACAGCGGAGGACCTGACGTGCCTCCAGGACTGGCCGTCCGTGGGCCGCACCCGCTACGCGAGCGTGACCGGCCGCCTCGAGGAGGCGCTGGAGGTCGCACGCGACCCGGAAGGGGGCGTGTACCCGCCGGGCACGGTGGTCGTGTTGCAGCCGACCGAAGCGATGGTCAAGCACCAGCCCGGCTGGAGCGAGGCCACCCACGACTGGGAGTACCTGAAGGTCAAGGTCGGCCGGAAGGGGCAGGTGTCGATCGCCGAACGCGGAGCCGAGGAGGTGAAGAACATCGCGGGTTTCTGCCACGCGTGCCATGCCCCCGCCGTGACGCACGACCACGTCTGCATGGCAGGCCACGGCTGCGATCCCCTGCCTGGCTTCATCCTGAAGATGGCCCTGAAGTCGGTGGACAAGGACCCGCGCTGCGTCGCGCGGTGACGCTCCCCGCCCTGCTACGGCCCGCCCGCGAACAGGAACAGCGTGCCCTCGTAGCTCGACGACTTCGCATACGACGCGTAGGGCGACGCGACCACCACGTCGTCGTAGCCGTCTTCGTCGGTGTCGCCCGCCCAGCTCAGGGCCAGGCCGAAGAGCCCGCCGCTCACGTGCCCGTCGGTGCGCGAGAACGCGGTCTTGGCCACCAGGAAGTCGCCCGCGGCACCGATGCCTTCCAGCGGACCGAGGAAGGTGTACACCGTGCCGTCGGCCTCCAGGGGAGCGGCGACGACCAGGTCGTGGCGGCCATCGCCGTTCAGGTCCCCGCCTGAGCCCAGCCGCAGTCCGAAGTTGGCGTGCTCCGCCTGGTGATCGAGGTAGCGAACGGCGTTGACCATCGCCAGATCCCGCCCGGCCCAGTTGGCCTGGCCGGTCCAGATCACCACCGTGCCGGCCGACGTGGCCTGGTAGCTCGCACCCGGCGCGCCCACGATGAGCTCCAGGTAGCCGTCGCCGTCGAGGTCCCCCGCCGTGAAGGCGGTGCCGTAGCCACTGTTGGTTCCGTCGCCGACGCCCGTGGCGATGGCGGAGCCCAGGTCGTTCGTGCTCGGGGTCACGGGGCCGGCCCACAGCTGGATGTGCCCTCGTGCGCTCTCGGCGGTCGGCGCGCCCAACACGTGATCGGCTACGCCGTCGCCGTCCAGATCGTCGACCAGGCCAGCGCCTGGCTGGAAGCTGCCGGTGTAGGCGGCGTGGTACTCGCCGGACTCGAGGTCCCCTTCGATGGGTCCCGCAAACACGTAGGTGGCGTTGCTGCCGGGCG
>CAZSAT010000233.1:1039-5038 GCA_964604675.1 uncultured Enterobacterales bacterium | reverse complement strand
TTTCATATATAAAACTCCGATACCTTTAGGTCCATAAAATTTATGAGCTCCTATACTTAAAAAATCAATATTTGATTCTGAAAGATTAATTTTTTCTTTACCTATATATTGAACAGCATCTGAGTGAAATAATATATTATTTTGTTTAGATAAATTTGCAATATCTTCAATTGGATTTATTGTCCCTAGTTCATTGTTAACATACATAATTGAAATAAGTTTAGTATTTTCTTTTATTGCCTGTTTAATATCACGTGCATTTATTATTCCATCTTTATCGGGTTTTATAAATGTTACTTTAATATCATTTTCTATTAAATCTTTTGCTAAGCCTAATATAGATACAAATTACTTTCAAAGTTGGTCTGAGCAGATTGCTAGACTTGCTATATATCCTAATGTATACGGGAAAATGTCAGGATTATTAACACAGAGCAATTTAGTTGATTTGTCTAAAATAGAAGACTATTTTGACTATTATTTTAAATGCTTTGGCACAAAACGTATTATGTGGGGTAGTGATTGGCCAGTTCTCAAATTAAATTCGGGACGCATTCTAGCCAAAAAATGAAGCTTTCTCCATATTTTATACATAATTAGCGCAATGTAAGCAGCTACTTACAATTTTTGATCGCAGTTATGTAATAAAAACAACGTTTTAAAGAAATCGTTCATGAGATCCAAAAGGTGAAGAAATCTTCACAGTTTATCTTGAATTGTCTCTCATTGATTCGGATTGATCAGGTACTTCTCCCCTGTTGCCTGTTTCGCATACACCCGGATCGCCGCCTCTGACAGGGCTCCTGCGAGGGACACTTCCTGCGTGTAGTGGCTCGCAAAGGTGGTCTTGATCTCGTCGGCGACGCGAGTTCGCAACTTCTGGAAATTTTCCATGCCGACTCGTTGAATAAACGGCGTCAACAACCAGCCACCGATGCCCCAGGCCATCCCAAATGCCCGGTTAAAGGTGGTGGGTGAGCGATCAAGCCCACCATAAATATAAACCTGTTTATGGGTCGTCGAACCGTAGCGGTTGTAATCCTTGGCGGTCTTGTTGGCAGCGATTTCCATCGCCGTCAGAATCTGACCGCACAATTTACCACCACCGGTGGCATCAAAGCCAAGGGTGGCCCCTGTTGCCACCAGCGCATCTATCAGCTGATCCATGAATGCCGGTTCACTCGAGTCGCAGACATGGGTGGCGCCCAGAGACTTCAGCATTTCAACATGTTCGGCCTTGCGCACGATGTTGACCAGCGGCACGTCGTCGTCAACACAGATTTTGACCAGCATCTGGCCAAGATTTGAAGCGGCGGCGGTATGCACCAGTCCGGTATGGTTCTCAAGCTTCATGGTTTCGACCATGCCCAGTGCGGTCAGCGGATTAACAAAACAGGAGGCGGCCTCCGCAGCTGTGGTCCCCTCGTGCATTACCAGGCAATTGGATGCGGCAACACAACGATACTGTGAATACATGGCACCACCGGCAACCCCGACCATTTTGCCGATCAGCGCTTGGGCATTTGCTCCCGCTCCGACGACCACACCGGCGCCTTCGTTACCGGCCGGCAGCGACTGGTCGAGTCGCGCAGCCATCGCCCGCATCATCGCATCGGGTATGTTCATGCTGACCTCGGGACTGTCAGCCGGACCCATGACTTCCAGGGTGCTGACGTCTGCCGGACCAATAAGCAAACCAAGATCCGATGGATTGATCGGCGCGGCCTCGACCTTAATCAGGACCTCGTCATCCTTTGGTTCCGGCATGGGCACCGTTTGCAGCGACATTTCCAATTTACCGCCACTGGTCACCCTGGTTCTAATTTCCTGGCTGGTTTCACTCATGTTTTTTCCTGTTGTGTTATCAAAATCAGTTATCCCGGCAGGTTTCAGGACCCCCGGGCCAGCTATTTAACCTCAATCAGCTCGATATCAAAAATCAGCGCACTGTCGGGGGGTATCGGTCCGACGCCAGCGGAGCCATAGGCCAGATCAGGTGGAATAAAGAGCCGCCACTTGTCACCTTCCTGCATAAGCTGCAATGCCTCGGTCCAACCCTTGATGACGCCACTGACCGGGAAGGTTGCCGGGGTCCCCCGCTGTATCGAACTATCGAATTCGGTGCCGTCGAGAAAACGTCCGGCATAGTGGGTCACCACAGTATCGGAAAACGTCGGTGTCTTGCCTGAACCCTGGCTGATAATTTCGTACTGCAAGCCGGAACTGGTCACGGTAATGCCCTGTTTCTGCGCATTCTCCTCCAAGAAGGCCGTGGCCCTTTCAAGATTATCTGATGTGTTCAAGGTATTGTTAACTCCCGCCTGAGTTTGCTCTGCTGGTTTTGCGCCAGACTCACTGTCTGCGCAGCCGAAGATCATGGCCAGCACGACCAGCAGCAGCGAAGCCGTGATCCCTGATCTGCTGCTATTTCGATATGGCTGGTCGACCAAGATTTATCCTGTTTTGATTTCGATGCCAGTGCTCCGATTCCGATTTTAACGGATATCCTGGAGTCGCGGACCCGACAGCATCGAGCGTGCTTACCTTCAGATCGGGTTACTGCTCCGGATTCTGCCAACGCCGGCAAACATCCCGGAGGGCACCGTCCAGGTTCGCTTTCTGACAAAACGATTTGAGTGCGAGACCATGTTTTGACAATTTTTCGGTTTTTGCCTGCATCGCCCGTAAACGTTCTCCCCGGCAAAATCCTGGATTGTATCCATCCACTGCGCTTCGCCGGCAATATTCCGCGACACTCTCATCTGCTTTTAACTCGAACGAGTCAGAACCCTGCGGGGCTATCTCCTCCACGACCGGTTCACTCTGCCTGATGTCGTCCGGCTCAGCCTGAGCCGCATCCAGCGGCACTTCCGAAATCTGCGAGGTGTAGTCTGGCGCGACGTCGGCTGAATCCTTATCCAGCGCGGCGATAACCTCTGACCTGTCAGCGAGCAGGACCTCGGTGTTCAAATCATCCCCAGCCATCGTCGCAACATCAAGCTGATCCAATTGAAGGGTCCAGGCGGTAAGTCCGTGGGTATTCAGCGAAGCCTGACTAAGATATTTTTTCTCAGAGAGCAATCTGGTTACTCTCGGCTCCTGTGTCGGCATCAGGGTAATTACAATACCGAGCAGGTCCTCCAGATGGTGCTTCTGTGCTTCGGCATTTTTAGTCGAACTAAAGCTACCAAGCACCCAGTAGTCCATCTTGTCAGCCTGCAAAGCCTGTGAACAACAAATTGACGCAACCAGTACCAAAACCTGCAGAGGAATTCGTCCCATAGCGAACCTGAGCCTGTTAAATTTGGCCTATCATACCTGCCAGGGTTTTAAAGGCATAGTTTAAAGCCAGACGAACCCGGTCTGAGCTCCGGCGCCAACTCAGGCATTCGCCGCGACAATGGGCCTGGACATCAGGACCTGATTTCGACCGGCTCTTTTTGCATCAAACAGAGCCTCGTCCGCCCGCCGGAACCACTCCTGCGCCGTCTCATCGACTGCAAACTGGGCAACCCCCAGAGAAATGGAAACCATCGACCCTGTCATCGCTTCGTTAGCCTCAACCAGTGCGCGAAAATCTTCGGCGATACCAATCGCTACACTCGAGTCGGCGTCGGACACCACAACAACAAATTCATCTCCACCATACCGGAACAAACTGTCAGAGGCCCTGATGCGGGTTTGAATGGCATCGGCGACACTGATTAGTATCTGGTCTCCCGCATCATGACCCTCGCGATCATTAACCTGCTTGAAGTTATCAAGATCCAGCAGCAACAAAGAGATGTTCGACTTGTTTCGCTTGTTGATACGAATCAATTCATCGAGCTTTTCGTTCAGAGCCCGGCGATTACCAACACCGGTTAGTTCATCCTTGGTCGAAAGGTGCAACAGTTGATCCCGCTGTCTGTTTCTAATCGAAGCGAAAACATAAGCGATAAAACTGCAGCCAAGTATCGAAACCACAAAGTTGACGAATTCAACCAGGGACATCTGCGA
>CAZSAT010000233.1:0-1029 GCA_964604675.1 uncultured Enterobacterales bacterium | reverse complement strand
TGGTGCGCCGCGATAAGATAAATTGTCGATTGATGGCGCCAGAATCAACAGCGCAAGCATACCGATCACCAGGGCTATAACCGGTGACACCAGAAAATAGGCACAGACGACAATGGGGTAGAGGAAATAGATCTGACCAGCGCCACCAATACCAACAACCGTTGCGATGGTACTCATCAGCAGGACCGTCAGCAGCACGCGCGCATATTCAAACTTCCGGGACCGGTAGATCCACACCAGAGCTGCCATCAACAAACCCGCTCCGCCCATCGCCGCAACATGCAGTTCACCTGGACTGATATAAAACAGCGCCAGTGGCACAGCCAGACACAATACGCCTGTTAGAAGAAGAATTATCTCATCTGTAATGCGACCAATCAGCTCGACCATTTCCGATACAACCCTCAATCAAGCCATCACGGCAATCGACTGTGACGAAGTTTAAATCAATATCCGTTCTTGTTCACACCCAAAGCCAACCCATGTGAGTGATCAAACGTTCGGTATCGCCTTGCCACCGGGTAGGGGGCGGCCCGATCCAGATATGGTGCCAATCGATTATCCATCGCAGGTATTCCAGTTGACAAACAACCGTCGATAAACAGTCGGGGCGAACTCATCCCGCGTAAGTAATCGATTCTTATAATCTAACGGTTGTCATCTGGGGATTTTTCAAACCGTTTCGCTCAGAAAAACAGCCAGACCTGCCAGCCGGGGTACGGGTAAAAAGTTGCCCATCCTTCACCCAAATACATCTTTAAGGCGTTTTTCACGGAAATTCATCCCGCTTTGTCTAAGCTTTCTTAATGAAAGTGACAGAGAACTGGATTATGTGCCGATCACCATATATGATGGCGCGCTTTTTAATCCTCCTACAACCTGTATTCAAACAGAGCCAAACGTTATGACTGACCTCAGCCGTTATCGGAATATCGGCATTTTCGCACACGTAGATGCCGGTAAGACCACCACCACAGAACGCATCCTGAACATTACCGGAAAAATCCACAAGATTGGCGAGGTGCACGA
>CAZSAT010000232.1:0-5255 GCA_964604675.1 uncultured Enterobacterales bacterium | reverse complement strand
TCTAGTCCTCTCGTTCCTTGGTCGAGACCATCCACACGATGCCGATGCTGGCCGTGTACAGCACGATCAGCGGCCCGGCCATCAGCGACTGGGTCAGCGGGTCGGGAGGCGTGATGAAGGCGGCCACGATGAAGATCCCGACCACTGCATAGCGGAACTTCGAGATCATGTCCTTGTGGTCGATGAGCCCGATGCGCGCGAGGAAGAAGGTCACGACCGGGAGCTGGAAGCACGCACCGAAGGCGAGCAGGAGCTTGGTGGCGGTGCCGAGGTAGCTGTTGATCGAGAGCACGGCCGCGGTCTCGAGGTCGATCACGCTCAAGAAGAACGCGAAGCCGTACTCGAAGATCACGAAGTAGCCGAACGCGGCTCCGCCCAGGAAGAGCGTGGTGGACGCCACGACGAGGGGGACCACGACCTTCCGTTCCTGCTCGTAGAGGCCTGGAGCGACGAACATCCAGCCCTGGTGGAACAGCACCGGGGAGGCGAAGAAGCCGCCGGCGAGGAGCGCTACCTTCAGGTAGGTGATGACCCCTTCGAGCGGATCGGTGATGGCCATGGTGCCCTCCCCACGCTCCTCCAGGGCCAGGTTCATCGGCTCCACCAGCCAGTCGAAGATGTCGGCGGCGAACAAGAAGCTGACGAAGCAGCTGATGAAGAGCGCGACCAGCGCCACCACCAGGTGGTCGCGCAGCTCGCGGAGGTGCTCCAAGAGGGGCATCCGGTACTCGTCGACGTCGCTGCCGGGAGGGACCAGCTTCACGTGCCCGTGTCCTCATCGGTGGCGCCGCGCGCCTCCAGACGCTCCAGCGCCTCGCGGGCTGCGTCCGTGCGCGAGGGATCGTTGGCGGTGTCCGGGTCCTCGGTGGCTTCGTGGCCGTCGGCGATCCGAACGGCGTCGGCGCGCGGCTGAGGTGCGATGGCGCGCTTGGCCTCGATCTCGGCGCGTCGTGCCTCGCGCCGTGCCTGCATCTCCCCGCGGCGGCGCTCGATCTCCTCGGCTCGCGCCTCGGCATCCACCTTGTCGACCTCCAGCTGGAACGCCCGGCGCAGGTCATCGCTCGCTCGCCGGAGCTTGCCGTAGCCACGGCCAAGCCAGCGCATCAGTTCCGGCAGTTCGTCCGGTCCGACGAACACGATGACCAGAACACCGATCACCATGAGCTCGGCCATGCCGATGTTCAGCATCGGGGCTCCAGGTGGGAGGTGCCCCGTCTAACGCGGCGACTTCAGGATGCCGGGGAACTGCACGCCGCTCCTCGGATCGATGCCCATGTAGGCCGCCTTCGCCTGACCGACGCTGACGGTCCAGCTCATCCGGCCGAGGTGGGCCAGGCCGTCCTTGCCGATGAGTCCGTCCGGCGGCTCGGGGTACGGACCCGCGATGCGAAAGGCCTCGGTGACGGCGTTGTCCATCGGCTCGCTGCCCGAGGACTGCACCAGGTCGACCGACGCGAGCACGCCGTCCGGGGTCAACTCGACCAGCACCACGGTCTCGAAGCTCGACCGAGCCAGGCGCGCGCGGACCGCAGGCGGGATGTTGTCGAGGTTCTGGTTCCAGTAGAAGCTGACGAGGCGTCGGATCTGGTTCAGGTAGCCCGCGTAGAGGAACTCCTTCGTGTTGAGCGCCACGGCGTTGCCGACCTCCTCGTCCAACAGATCGTTGGAAGGGGAGCCGGCGACGCGACGATCGGCGTGCGACGCCGGCACGGGCTTCTGCAGTCCGTCCTTGTTGGTGAGCTGGAAGGGGGAGGGGAGGGCGGCCAGGGAGCCGTGGCGATCCGGGTCGAAGCGATCGTTGCCCACCTGGGCCCCGGTGGAGGGCTCGGTTGCGCCCAGATCGACCAGGTCTTCGAGCTCCAGGGCGTCGTCGCGGCTGTACTGGGGCGCGATGATCTCCGGGTTCGGCCGGGTCTTCTCCACGCGTGTCTCTTCTTCGACCGTCTGGTCGTGCTCGGCCAGGTAGTCCGCGTCATCGGGCGTCTCCTGCTCGGGGGGCGTCGGCACGTCCACCACCTGACCGTTCCAGTCCTTCTCCTCCTCCGGCTCTTCGTCGGGCTCCTCCTCCGGCTCGAGGAGCACCAGGCGGACGGGGCGCGTGTTCAGGTCCGCCGGATCCGGGGTCAGCCAAGGCACCAACGGTGCGATGGCCACGAAGCCCAGCACGTGCGCCAGCATCGACAACGCGACCCAGCCCAGGACGCGCGTCATCGCGGCTTCTCTCTGTCGCGCCCCGTGCTTCAAGGCCGAGCTCCGTGGTGCCGGAGGGAGGGGTGAATGACTTTAGTCGTCGCCCTGGGACGACGGCAACCAGCATCCGTACGATGCAGACACCTCAGCCTTCATTTCCCGTGGCCCAGTGGTCCCACACCCGGCGGTCCCAGCGCACGTGCAGTGGCGTGGGTGCGTCCTTCGGCGGACGTGGGAAGCGGTCGGGGAGCGCGTCGAGGGTCCAGCGGTCCAGATCCGGGTTGCCGCTCTCGCGCGTGACTTCTGACGAGGTCACCTGGCCGCGGGCATTGAGCACGAAGTGCACGCCGACCGTGCCATGCAGGCCGAGCGCACGCGCTTCGAGCGGCAGCATCTCCACGCTCATGGCGTCACGCATGAGGTCGTCCACCTCATCCCAGTAGACCGCGAGATCGTCCGCCCGGACATCGACGCTGCTGGTCTCCGACAGCGGGAGGGACTCGCTTCCGACGAGCGCCGGAGCCGTGCGCGGCAGGCCCGTGAGCGCCATCACGCCGTCGGTGGGGGACTGCCCCTTGTTCACGGGATCCTCGTGCGCGAGGTCGCGCGGAGTGGTGCCCGCGGCACCTCCCGAGGCTTGTCGTGGTTGCTGGCGGTCGTGTGCGGTGGCCGCTTCCGTGACCCGGGAGGACGTGCCCAGATCCAGGGCGTCCTGTCCTTCTCGATCGGCGCCCCGCGCCTGGGCGCCCTCGAGCAGCTCGCTGCGATCCGTGCTGCCGTCGGTCGCGCCACCAGCGCGTCCGTCCACAGCCGTGGACCTGGGCCCCGAAGCCGTGGGCTCGGCGCCTGCCCGCGCGTTGCCCCAGTCGGCGGGTGTCTGCGCCAGGCGCAGCTCGTCGTCCTGGCCTCCGCTCGCCGCGGCGAGCCACGTGGCCTCGGGCCCTTCCGGCACCGACGCCCGGTCGGACCCGCTGTCATCGGGCCGTTCGGGCAGCGCTGCCTGCACCGAGCCCCCAGCCATCACGCCGAACAGCGGGAGCAGGACCTGGTCGGCGACCGCTTCGCGCACGGGCTGGGCTGGCTGGGAGACCGGCTCGTCGGGAGCGTCGCTGGCGTGAGCGGCGATGACCTCGGCCTCCTCGCGGCTGGCGCCGTCGGGTGGACGTGCGGCCTGCTGCGGCTTCAGCACGGGGTAGTGGTGGGCGTCGGTGCCCTGCTCGGGCTCCGGCTCGGCCATGGCGACGGCATCGGACCCGTCGTCGGGGCGGACCACCGGCTCGTCGTCGGGAGCGATGCGCGCGGCGACCGGCTTCCACAGCACGTCCTGCACCTCGTGTTCCTGCTCCCCGGGCCCGCCCTTCACCAGGGGGGTGGGGCGCTCGCCGACCTGGAGCTGACCGATCCGCGTCGTGGCCACGGGAGCGCGTGTCTGGCGGTCCACCTCCCGATCGAAGCGGCCGATGCGTTGGGTGTCGGGGGTCGTGCTTCCGTCGCTCTCGGTGACGCGCACGTAGGCGTCGTCGGGCGCCTCGTCCTCGATGGGGTCGGGTTCTGGCTCAGCGGCCACGGGGTCGCGCCGCTCCGGGGTGACCTCCGGGGGCACCTCCTGCACGATCTGCTGCTCCGTCGGCGCTGCCTCGCGTGCTCCCTGGGGGTCGAGCTCCGCTGCCGCCAGGATCGGGTCGTCGGCGTCGACCAGGAGGACCTCGACGACCTGAGCGTCGGTGCTGCTGGCCCGGTCGACCAGGCCGCCGACGGCCATTGGCACGAGCAGCAGCAGACCATGCACGGCCACGCTCACGCCGGCGGCCTCGGGCCACCGGTCGGCACGCTGCAACGGGCTCCAGCGTGAGGGCTCTCTCGTGGTGTCCCCGCGGGTGGGTGTCAGGCGATCTCGTCGAGGACCGCCGCCCGGATGCGCGACTCCAGCTGAGCTTGCAGCTCCGCCGGGAAGGGCGCCGAGAAGGCGGCCTGGCTCGCACGAACGGTGGCCTCGTAGGTGTTGACGAAGGCCGCGCAGTCCGCGCAGCTGGCGCGATGTTCCTCGAGAGCGGCGTGCAGGTTCACGTCGTCTCCCTCGAAGAGCTCGATCGCGTTGTCCACGAACTCGCTGCACGTCATGGTGGGCTCCCGTCCAGCTACAGATGCCTCGCGCCGGCCCGAGTTGCAAGGGCTGTTCAACGTTCCCCTGCCACGTAGGTCGCCAGGCTGGCGCGCACCGCCAGGCGTGCCCGGTGCAGCCGTGTCTTGACGTTGGGCACCGTCAGGTCGAGGGCGTCGGCGATCTCCTTCATGGAGCGCTTCTCGTAGTCGGCCAGCAAGAGCACGACCCGGTACTTCTCCGGCAACTCGTCCACCGCGGCGCGAATGTGCACGCCGAGCTCGCGGGTCTCCAGGCGCTCGTCGCTGATCGGCGACCAGTCCACGACCGGGCGCTCGTGGTGGCCATCTTCGTCGAAGCCCGAGGATCGGACCGCGAGCGGCACCTCCGGCCGCCGGCGTTTGCTCCTGAGGCGCATCAGGCAGGTGTTCGACGCGATCCGGTAGAGCCAGGACTTGAAGCTCGACTCCCGGCGGAAGGTGTGCAGCTTCCGAAACGCCGCCAGGAAGGTGTCCTGGACGACGTCCTGTGCCTCCGTCTCGTTCCGGAGCATGCCGCGCGCCAAGCCGAAGATGCCGTTGGCGTGCCGGCGCACCAGGGCCTCGAAGGAGGACTTGTCGCCCTCGAGGGTGGCGTCGACCAGCTCGAGGTCGGTGGGGCTCATGGCTTGCCGCTCGCGAGGAAGAAGGCGGGGATCTGCACCACGACGTCGCCCAGAACGCGCGCCTGGCAGGCGAGACGATCGCCCGAGTCCGCACGCTGGCCCAGGGTCATGCTCTCGGGGCCGCGACGGGAGGACAGCTTGTCGGCCCCGCGCACGATCTGCACGCGGCAGGTACCGCAGGACGCCTGGCCGCCACAGAAGTGGTCGAGGTCGACATCGAGGTGCGCCGCTGCCGCCAGGAGCGAGATCCCTCCGGGGACCTCGCCGGTGACCTCCCCGAAGGAGACCGTGGCCGACTCG
>CAZSAT010000231.1:0-5430 GCA_964604675.1 uncultured Enterobacterales bacterium | reverse complement strand
CCTCCATCCAGTCGACGGCGCCGTTCTCGAGCTCGACCAGGCGCGTGGCGTACTCGGGAATGATCTTGAAGATGACGCGCTTGAGGCGCGGCTTGTAGCGGTCGGGACCGGTGAAGTTCTCGTTGGGCTCGAGCACGATCTTCTGGTCGGGCACCCATTGAGCCAGCTTGAAGGGGCCGTTGATCGCCGGATTCCGGTTGTACTCGTGCCCGCGCAGGGTGGCGCGGTCGGCGTCGCGGAGCACGTGTTCGGCCGCGAAGGCCAGCGAGCTGGTGTGCGCCTGCATGGTGATGCGGTCGTAGGGTTGGGTGAAGTGGAAGGCGACGGTGCGTTCGTCGATGACCTCCGGACGCTGCCCTTCGACCATGCGCTCGATGAAGGAGATGCGCGGGCTCGCCACCAGTGGATCCGCGATGAGATCGAAGGTGAAGGCCATGTCGGTGGCCGAGAAGGGGGTGCCGTCGTCCCACTTGATGTCGTCACGGAGCTTGTAGGTGAGGACGGTCTGGTCCTCGTTCCAGGTGAAGCTCTCCGCGATCTCCGGCTCGTAGGTCAGCTCACAGTCGAACTGGGAGTCGACGAGGCCCAGGTTCAGGTTGCCGATGATGTAGCCATCGGATGCGGACTGGCTGACGAGGTCCAGGAGCATGTCGGCGTCGGACTGGAAGGCGGCCACCATCGTGTCGCGGGGGCCGCCGAGGTCATCGACGAGCGGCTCGTTCCCGGGTCCTTGCGACGTGGTCGGCCCATCGGTGGGCCCCGTCGGACCCGTGGCGTCGGTGGGCGTCTCCGCCCCGCAGCCGGCGAGGAGGAGCGCGATGGGAGCGAGCTTCAGCGTCATGTCGTCGTCCGGGCCGTAGGCCCGCGCACATACCACGCGTCTAGTCGGTGCGCCCGCGGACCCTGCTGCTAAGCTTTGCTAGCCGCTTCCGGCGCTGGGAGTCCCCTTTGTCCAAGCAGAAGAAGACCCGCGTCACCTTCATCAAGTACCACGAGGCTGCGGACCAGCAGCCGCTGTCGAAGAAGGCTGCGGAGAAGCTCGGAATCTTCCCGAGCCTGCCCCTGCTCGGCCTTGCGGCCTGGGTCCGGCAGCACGGCTTCCCGGTGCAGTACATCGATCTGCACGCCGAGAACATCTACCCCAAGGATGCGGTCAGTCGGCTCCAGGAACAGAACCCGAACATCGTGGCCTTGACCGCCAAGACCCTGGGGTGGCCCGCCGTCATCGAGATCGCCCAGGTCGTGCGCGAGTGCCTGCCGGACTGCCTCATCGTGGTCGGTGGCCCGCACCTCACCTTGTACGCGAAGGAGTCGCTCACCTGGCCATGTTTCGACATCGCCGTGATCGGGGATGGTGAAGACACCATGCTCGAGATCTGTGAGCGCTTCGAGGACGGCTCGCCGCTCGACGACATCCAAGGCACCGTCTACCGGGACCCCGAGACCGGCGAGCTCACCGAGAACCAGGCTCGCCCGCTCTCGAAGTCCATCAACCAGTACCCGATGAGCGCCTGGGATCTGGTCGATGTCACCGGCTACCACTGCCTCACGCTCCTGAAGCCCTTCGCCACGATGGTCACCACCCGAGGCTGCCCCTGGCACTGCGGCTACTGCAGCCAGGTCTACTCCGAGAAGCTGCGCTTCCGGGATGTCGGTCTGGTGGTCGACGAGATGGAGTGGCTGGTCGACAACTATGGCGTGCGCGAGATCGTGTTCTTCGACGAGACCTTCACCATCGGCAAGCGCCGCATGCGGAAGTTCTCCGAGGAGGTGCAGCGCCGCGGCGTGAAGGTCAGCTTCAACATCCGAGCTCGGGTCGACACGGTCGATCGCGAGGTGCTGCGCGGGCTGAAGAAGGCCGGGCTGAAGTCCATCCACATGGGCGTCGAGGCCGGCACCGACCGCGTGCTCAAGATCATGAACAAGCAGATCACGCGCGAGCAGACCGAACGCGCTTTCCGCATCGCTCGGGAAGAAGGCATCGAGACGCGCGGCTACTTCATGGTCGGCTACTACGACGCCACCCACGAGGACGTGGAGGACATGATCAAGTTCGCAGCTGGGCTCGGTCTCGACTGGGCGAGCTTCTCGGTCGCCACGGCCCTGCCGGGAACGGACCTCTACACGGTGGCCAAGGAGCGGGGGTACGTCGACGGAGACTTCTGGCGCCAGTACACCATCGACGGCGGCGGCCAGCTGCCGCAGCTCGAGACCGAGACCTTCACGGCCGAGCAGCTCCGAGCCTACCGCACCAAGGCCTACCTCTCGTTCTACATGCGCCCGGAGCTCATCCGGCGCAAGTTCTCGAAGTCCGAGGGACGCGAGGAGCTCAAGGAGATGCTCGGAGGTGCCACGGTGCTCTCCGAGATCGTGAAGTCCACGATGCTCAAGCGGATTCCGGAAGTCGGGCTCGGAAAGATCGCCACGGTCTGACTCGTGGCCACCCGCCTACGACACCGTCAGGGTCGCGCCACCACCACGCGGTCGTGTCCAGCCAGGTCCTTGCGCACGGACACCTCGTTGGCGCCCGCCTCCTCGAAGAGCACCGACACGGCGAGCGCCTGGTCGTGGCCGATCTCGACCGCCACGGCCACCCGCGCGCGGGCCATCGCTGCGGGGATCAACGCTCGATACACCTCCAGTCCATCGCGACCGCCGTCGAGCGCGAGCCTCGGCTCCCAACGGGCGACCTCGGGCATCAGACCGTCGAGCACGTCGCTGGCGATGTAGGGCGGGTTGGAGAGCACCACGTCGATCGGGCGGTCCGCGGGGATCGGGTCCAACAGGGGGCCGCCGAGCACGGCCACTCGGTCCTGGAGCTCCAGGGCGGCGACGTTCTGGCGCGCGCAGGTCAGCGCCTCGTGCGCCACATCGGTGGCGTAGACACGTGCGTCTGGCCGCTCGCTCGCCACCGCGCAGGCCACCGCCCCCGTGCCCGTGCCCACGTCGGCCACGAAGGTGCGCTGGTCGCCGGGGATCAGCTCCAGCGCCGCCTCGACCAGGGTCTCGGTGTCCGGCCGTGGCACCAGGACGCCGCTCGCCGTGGCGAACGACAGGCTCCAGAACTCCCGCTCGCCGAGGATGTACGCCATCGGCTCTCGAGCCCCTCGGCGTGCCACGGGTTCACGCAGCGCTGCGAGCTCGGCCTGGGTCATCGGGCGGTCGAAGTTCAGGTAGAGCGCCACGCGCTCCAGCTGCAGCGTTCGCCCGAGCAGGAGCTCGGCATCGAGCCGCGCCTGCTCGCAGCCGCGCTCGCGCAGGTAGCCTTCGGTGCGCTTGAGCACCTCCACCAGGGTGAGCATCAGACGCCTTCGGCGGCCAGCGCCTCGGCCTGGAAGTGCGCCTGGATGGGCGTGATCAGCTGGGCCATGTCGCCTGCGACGATCTGGTCGAGCTTGTAGATCGTGAGGCCCACGCGGTGATCGGTGACGCGGTTCTGAGGGTAGTTGTAGGTCCGGATCCGCTGGGAGCGGTCGCCACTTCCGACCTGGGACTTGCGGTCGGCGTCCTCGGCCGCCTTTCGCTTGGACTCCTCGTGGTCGTACAGCCGGGCGGCGAGCACCTTCATGGCCTTGGCCTTGTTCTTGTGCTGCGACTTCTCGTCCTGGCAGATCACCACCAGACCCGTCGGGACGTGGGTGAGGCGGATGGCCGAGTCGGTGGTGTTGACGGACTGGCCGCCGGGACCGCTTGCTCGGAACCGGTCGATGCGTAGATCCGACTCCTGGATCTGGATGTCGGTGGTCTCCGGCTCCGGCAGGATCGCCACGGTGGCCGCTGAGGTGTGGATGCGGCCCTGGCTCTCGGTGAGCGGCACCCGCTGCACACGGTGCACGCCCGACTCGTACTTCAGGTGGCGGTACACCTCGCTGCCGCGGATGAGGCTCACGATCTCCTTGAAGCCCACCGCCGAGCGGCCACCGGCCCCGCCCACCGCGACGTGCGAGGTGGACAGGACCTCGAGCTTGAAGCGGTGCTCGTCGCAGAAGCGCTGGTACATGCGGAACAGGTCCGCGGCAAAGAGCGCGGCCTCGTCGCCCCCGGTGCCCGCTCGGATCTCGAGCAGCACGTTGCGGCCCTCGTAGGGATCCTTCGGCAAGAGCAACAGCCGGAGCTCGTCGGTCAGGCGCTCGACCTGCTCGTTGAGCTCGGCCTGCTCCGCCTTGGCCATGTCCCGCATCTCGGGGTCGTCGAGGAGCTCCGCGAGCTCGTCCAGCTCCTGGCGGACGCGCTTGAACCTGCGGTACACGTCCACCGTGCGTCCGACCTCGGCGTGTTCGACCGAGACCTCACGCAGACGGGTCGTGTCCGACGCGATCGTCGGGTCCATGAGCTGTCGGTTGAGCTCCTCGAAGCGGGCTTCGAGGGCGTCGAGGCGGTCGAACATGGCCGCCTCCTAACGCTGAGAGCCGATCAGGCGTCGCCCTTCATGCCGTACTTGCGCAGGAAGCGGTCGACACGGCCTTCGGTGTCGACGATCTTCTGCTTGCCGGTGAAGAAGGGGTGGCAGGCCGAGCAGATCTCGATGCGCAGCTCGGGCTTCACCGACATCGTGGTGAAGCTGTTGCCGCACACGCAGGTGACGCTGCAGTCGACGTAATCGGGATGGATGCCGGGCTTCATGGCAGACCTCGCAAGACCCCCCCTAATGGCGCACCGTGCTCAACTTGTCAAGGACCTGGGCGTTGGTCTCCTCACGCCGTGTCCAGTCCAACATCCACTCGAGGTCGGCCACGACGTCCCCTTGGAAGGCCTGGCGCACGAGCTCGAGGCGAGCGTGTTCGTGTTCGTCGAGCAGGAGGTCGGCATGACGGGTGGCCGTGCGTGTCGGATCGAGGGCTGGGAAGAGGCGGTGCGTGGCTGCGTTCGCGTCGAGGTGGAGCTCCACGTTGCCGGTGCCGCTGAGCTCTTCGCAGATGGTGGCGTCGGCCACACCCTCGGTGTGGGTGAGCACGGTGGCGAGCAGCGTGAGGCTGCCGCCTTCCTCCGTGCGTCGCGCGGAGCCGAAGAAGCGCTTGGCCCGGTGGAGGGCAGCCGGCTCGAGGCCGCCGGGGAGGGTGCGGTTGGAGGCCTGGCAGGTGTGGTTGTGGGCGCGGACCAGCCGCGTCAACGAGTCCATCAACAACACCACGTCCTCGCCTTGCTCGACCAGACGTCGGGCGCGCTCGAGCACCAGGTCGGCGACCTGCACGTGGCGCTGAGGCGACTCGTCGAAGGTGGAGGCGAGCACGTCGCACGGGGCGTCGCGACGCCAGGACGTGACCTCCTCGGGCCGCTCGTCCACGAGCAGCGCGATGAGGTGGAGGTCCGGGTGGTTGGCGGCCAGGCCGCGCGCCAGATCCTGGAGCAGCCGGGTGCGCCCGCTCCTGGGGGGCGCGAAGATCAGCCCACGCGCGCCTCGTCCCAGGGGTGCCAGCAGGTCGACCACGC
>CAZSAT010000230.1:0-6161 GCA_964604675.1 uncultured Enterobacterales bacterium | reverse complement strand
TGGAGCACCCGCACGACCTCGAGCTCCTGGGGGTCACCGAGCTCGTCAGCGAGCGCCCGGGTGGTGGTGAGCGTCTGTCCGGCGGCGTCCCACCGGCCGTGCCCGATCCGCCAGGTGGCCTCGGCCACGCCCACGAAGACCTCCGCCGCGCCGTCCGCGCCCGCCAGCGCCCGAGCACGCTCGAACCACCGCGACGAGAGCAGGCGAAGTCGACCGAAGGCGGCCACCATGCCCAACAGCGCGTAGCTCCGAGCGACGGGCACGGAGCTGCCGGACCGCTCCGCGAGATCGACCGCCTGCAAGGACGCCGCCAGGAGCGCATCTGGATCGGTGCCGAACAGCAGCCCCTGCGCCAGGCGCTCGGCTGAGAGCGCGCCTTGCACCAGCTCCTCGCGCACGCGGCCTTGTCCGAGCCGCACGCCCAGCGCACCCAGGACGGCGCGAAGGGCTGGACCGAGGAGCGCCAGTCCACTTCGCAATCGTTCGTCCAGGGCCGCCAGTGCCTGGCGCGCGTGCAGGTCGGAGACGGCCAGTTCCCCCAGTCCGAAGTGTGCGTCGGCGCGCAGGCGGGCGAGCGTGGCCCGGTCGATGGCGGTGCTGGGTGGATGGACCTCCTGGGCGCGGAGCAGCGCCTCGGCCGCTTCGCGGTGGGCGCCCTGGCGCAGCGCCAGCACGCCGGCCTGGCGAAGGTAGTGCGCCTCCTGGTCGGCCGCGTCGGCGTGCGACCAGTGGTGGATGAGCGAGGGGTAGGCCGCCTCGACGGCTCCCTCTGCCTCGAGCCATGCCGCGATCCTCCGGTGGACGGCCGGTCGCTCAGCCGCAGGGATCAAGGCGTACGCAGCCTCCTGGACGAGGCGGTGGCCCAGTTGCCATGCATCGGGTCCCGACTCGCGCCAGAGCCCCGCGTCGCGCAGGCTCCGCGGGAGGCTGGGCACCTCGACCCCGAGGGCGGCCTCCACCGCCTGGCGCGAGCCGTGCAGACCCACGGCCGCGGCGTGGCAGAGCACCGCGCGGTCGGACTCTGGCAGGTCCTCGATCCGCCGTGTCAGCACCGCCTCGAGGCTCGGTGAGAGGGCGAGGTCCTGCAGGGCGCCCACCACCCGCACCCCGCGGTCGTCGACCTCCAGGTCGCCGCCTTGCCACAGCGTGAGGGTGAGCTCCTGCACGTGGAAGGGGTGTCCGCGGGTGACCCCCTGGACCCAGTCCACCAGGGCGGCGGGCGCGTCGCTCACGCCCAGGCACCGGGCGACCAAAGCGGCCGTGTCGTCGCGCGCCAGACCTCCCAGCTCGAGGGCGGCGCCGTCGAGCGGCGGAGCCTGTGCCAGGCTGCGACCCACCACCAGCACGCCGCGGGCCGGGTGCTTTGCCAGCTCGGCGAGGAGTCGCCAGGACGCGGAGTCGAGCCACTGTGCGTCCTCCACGACGAGTGCGTCGGGCTCGGCCTGCTCCACGAGGGCGGTGAGGAGCGCGTCCCCCCAGCGTGCACGGGCTGCGCCGTGCAAGCGCTTCGTCTCCACGGTGTCGGGGAGCTCGAGGTCGCACACCGGGTTGAGCACGGGGGCGTAGGCCTCGAGGCCGACCTCGCCGAGGCGCGTCAGGAGGGCGGCTTGTCGGTCGTCGTCTCCCAGCAGCTGTCGGACCACGGACTGCCACGCCGACCAGCCCTCCGAGCGCTCGACGGGGTCTCCACGCAAGACCAGCACCGAACGGGCTCCCGCCGTGTGGAGGAGCTCGGACACGAGGGCGGACTTGCCGATGCCCGCGGGACCGTCCACCAGCACCCGGGCGCCCGTGAGCACGGTGGCCACGAGGTCGCGCTCGACCGCGCGTCCGACGAGGCCTGGGCCGCGCGGGGAGAGCCAGCCGGCCGACCTGGAGCGGGGTTGCACGGCCCTCCACGCCGGCACGGGGCCCTCGAAGCCGTGCAGGGGGCGGGCCTCGACCTCGTCGAAGAGCACGCGCTCGACACAGGTCTCGAAGGTCGCGCGGTCGACCTCGATGCCCTGTCCGGTCCTCGCGAGCTGCTCCGCCAGCAGCACGGTCTCTCCGGTGGCCACCCGGGTCGCGCCGACCGTGGCCAACAGCACCCGGCCGCTGGCCACCCCGATGCAGGCGTCTGGCAGCACCTTGTGCACCTGCAGCGCCATGTGGGTCGCCGCCTCCGGGGCGTCGAGGAGCAGCTGCTGTTCCCAGGAGGTCCGGCCGACACGGTGGCCGAGCCAGGTGGCGGTGCCCGCGACGCCGCGAAGGGCGGTGACGGGCTCGGCCAGCGGCGCGCGCACCAACACGACGCTGCGTTGCCGCACCTGCGCTGGAGCCGGCGCGCTGCGCGCCAGTGGCTCGGCGCCCAGCTCGGTGACCAACCAGCCCGCGCCGATGCGGAGGCAGGGGATGTCGACCGCTGCTCGGGTGGCGTCGTCGAGCAGCACGCCCCCTTCGGGCACGACCTGACCGGTGGTGACGAGCGCCGTCAGCGGGGGACCGTCGGCGGTGACCGGAGCGGGGCCGCTGAGGTGCACCTCGCCGGTCGCGAGCCCCGCGCGAGGTGGCTGGCCGTCGTCGCCGGCCAGGCCCGCAACGATCCGCACGGCACACGCGGTCGCACGCACGGCTGCGTCGGGCCCGGTCCACAGCGCCACGGCGTGCCCGTCGTCGAGCTCGACGAGCGCGCCGTCCGCCTCGTCGATCGCGAGCACGAGGCGCAGGAGGCGCTCACCGAGCACGCCCCCCAGCTCCTCGCTGCTCGCCGTGTCGGTGCCTCGAAGGCGGATGCCCTCGCGGAGTCCGGGCACAGCCAGGTGCAGAACGGTCGCTTCCATGCGACGACGCTTCGCATCTCCCAGGAGGCATCCGAGATCCATCAGGGCCGCAGGTCCCGCTCGCCAGGCACGTGCTCCGGGAGGCCGCAGAGCGCACGGCTCGCCTGCCTCCCCGACATCACGGCGGACTCGATGCACCCCAGGTCCACGCCCGTGCGCACCCAGTCGCCGCAGATCACGAGGTTGCAGAGACCGCTGTCGCCAGCTCGGAGGCGTCGCTGGGGAGCGCCCGGTGGTGTGAGCACGTAGCGCTCCGCAGGGCGCCGGTTCGCGCGGGCGTAGACCGCCTGCAGGTCGTCGTCCTTCAGGTCCTGCCAGATGCCACGCCCGTGGTCGCCGAGCCAGCGATGCAGGTCGGCGTTCACGGCTGCGTGGCCGAGCGCGACCTCCGGGTCTGCGCTGGCCGGGCTCTCGTCCTGGTACACGCCACAGAGGTAGGCCAGCCGGGCCGGCGGGGGCGTCCAGCCCTCGTGGAGCAGCAGGTGGCTCAGGTCCGCCCACGTGGCAAAGGGCTGGGCGTAGGCCGTCTGCACCGTGTCGCCCTGGGCGCTCCTCCCGCGCTCGGGGCGGAACCAGAGCTGCGCAGACAGCGTGGACACCGTGGGGGAGGCGGCCAGGGCGTCGGCCCAGTGAGGCGGCGCGAGGTCGGCGAGGCAGCTCGGTGGGAGTCCCAGCACGACCTGGTCGAAGTGCGTGCCGCGATCGAGGGTCACCTGGGTGCCCGGGGTCCAGGGCGCCTCGAGATCGACGCCGGGCTCCACGCCCTCGAGCTGTTCCCAGAGGGGTTCCGGTGGCCAGACCTGGAGGCCCCCGACCTCGATGAGGGGCTGGTAGTCCGTGGCCTTCGCCTGCCGCTCCATCCGGATGTGGGCGACGCCGTGGTCGTCGGTGTCGAGCGCCGTGACGGTGTGGAAGAACGCGAAGCGCACGCCGCGGGCCTGGAGGGCCTGGTAGAGCGGCGTGAACACCGCTTCGCCCATGCCGGCGTTCATCTTCCAGAAGAGCGAGCCGCGGTAGCTGAGCAGCAGGCGGAGCACCACGCGCAAGGCCGCGCCTGCGGCGACGCTGGGGCGCTCAGGATCGCCATCCTCGTAGGCGAAGAAGTAGTCGTAGACGCAGCGCACGGCGGCGCTGTCGAGGGTCCAGCTGCGGCAGCCGTGGCTCGCGAGCCATGCCCGGTAGTCCAGGTGGTCGATGGCCTCGAAGCCGCGGGACAAGACGCCGTCGCGGACCATGCCGACCACGTAGGCGCGCGCCAGATCGAGGATGACCGCGGCGCGGCGAAGGTCCGGCACGGCGTCGAGCCGCTGGTCGAGCTGTGCTTCGAGCCCGGCCATCCAGGCCTCGAGCGCGCTGAGGGCCGGTTCGGGGTCCACCTCGTCGCGTGCGGGGTCCCGCACCACGCCGAGCCAGCGTGCGGCGCCGTCGAGCAGGTCCTCGATCCCCTCTCCGAGCGTGACGAGCCAGCCCGGCAGGGTCAGCGCCGGGCGCAACGGTGGCGTCTCGAAGCCCTGGGCCCGAGCGAAGTGCGCCATCCACGGGAGCAGGAGCAACACGTACTCCCACGGCTCCACGAGCTCTCGCGGGTCGCCAGGGTCGCCTTCCGCCGCTCCGAGCGTGACGGTCCATGGCTGCCAGTCCCTGCCCAGCTCCTCCATCAGAGTCATGCGATCGTGGGGCCAGAAGGCGTGGCGCCACGTCGCGAGCGGATGATCTGCTGGTCGGTCCAGCTCCCTGTAGCAGTCCCGGATCATGCGGAACGCGTTGTCGTACCAGCCCGCCCAGAGATGCAGGCCGTGTTCTTCGATGCGCGCCGACGCCGCTGGGTTGCGGCTGCTCGCTCCCTTGCCGCCCAACCGCCAGCCCATGGTGTACACGGTGACCTGGTGACGGGCGCGCAGCTCGGGCGAGGCCGTGAGCTCCCACGCCGCAGCCAGCGCCGCGACACCGCCGCCGAGCACCGCCACCCGCACTGGCGCGTCCTGAGCCATCCGCGTGCCATGATCGGCCGCCCGTGCCGCCGCTGCAAGCGAGGAGGGCCCCGTGATCCCGAGAAGCCTTCGTCCGTCGCTCGACGGCCTGCCCCGCAGCGCCACGCTGGCCATCAACGAACGGAGCGCGGCCCTGGTCGCTGAGGGGCGCGACGTCTACCGCTTCGGCCTCGGGCAGTCCCCCTTCCCGGTGCCGGAGCACGTGGTCGCGTCCCTCCGGGAGCACGCGCACGAGAAGGACTACCTTCCAGTGGAAGGCTTGCCAGCTCTGCGGCGCGCGGTTCGGGCGTTCCATCGGCGCGAGGATGGGCTGGACCTGCCCCACGTGCTGGTCGGTCCCGGAAGCAAGGAGCTCATGTTCCTGCTGCAGCTCGCGTACGCCGGCGAGCTGGTGTTGCCCTCTCCCTGCTGGGTCAGCTATGGCCCGCAGGCGCGCCTGCTGGAGCGGGGGCTGCGCTCGATCCCCACGGACTTCGCTGACCGTTGGCGGCTGACCGGGCGGGCGCTCGAGGCCTTCTGCGCCGATCGCCCGGGTCGCCCACGTGTGCTGCTCTTGAACTACCCGGGCAACCCGGATGGCCTGAGCTACACGGCGGCCGAGCTCGAGGCGCTCGCCGAGGTGGCACGTCGTCACCACCTCATCGTGGTCTCCGACGAGATCTACGGGCCCCTGCACCACCGGGGCGAGAACGTGTCGATCGGCCGCTTCTACCCGGAGGGCACCATCGTGAGCGGCGGGCTGTCCAAGTGGTGCGGGGCTGGCGGCTGGCGGCTCGGCACCTTCGCGTTTCCCGAGGGCTTGTGCTGGCTCAAGGATGCGATGGCCGTCGCGGCGTCGGAGACCTTCACCTCGGTCGCGGCGCCGGTCCAGCACGCCGCGGTCACCGCCTTCACGGAGCTCGACCGGCGCTACCTGGAGGACTCACGGCGCGTGCTCCGCTCCCTGGCACGCTCGATCGTGGGTCGCTTGCGGTCGGCGGGGGTGCGCGTGCACGACCTCGAGGGCGCCTTCTACCTCTTCGCCGATCTCTCCGAGTGCCCCGGCGCGCAGGGCTTCTCGGGCAGCCGCGCTCTCTGCGAGCAGCTCCTCCAGGACACGGGGGTGGCCGTGCTGCCTGGGGCCGACTTCTCGCGGGCCGAAGGGGAGCTGTCGATGAGGCTGGCTTACGTGGACTTCGATGGCGAGGCGGCGCTCTCGCTGGCGAGCGAGGTGCACGGTGAGCTGAGCGAGCGCGACCTGTTGCCGGTCACCGGGCGCCTGCTCGCGGGCGTCGACGCGCTCTGTGGGTGGCTGGCATGAGCCTCCAGGTCCACGCCTTCGAGGCACAGAACGGCTGGCGCAACCTGGAGT
>CAZSAT010000229.1:0-6220 GCA_964604675.1 uncultured Enterobacterales bacterium | reverse complement strand
CGTCGACAAGGTGCACGTCCGCTTTCGCTTCTCGGTCGATGGGGGGCCGGACGCTGGCACCTGGGAGGTGCGCCGCACCTACCGGGAGCTGGACGGAGGGCGCACGCAAGGCTCGCGCATCCAGCTGCTGTTCCGCCACGCCGATGGCAGCTACGTGCCAGCCGCCGAGCAGGAGACCCGGGTCAACGAGCGCCTGGCCACGCTCATCGGGCTGACGCGGGCGGACTTCCAACGCGCCGTGGTGCTGCCACAGGGCCGCTTCATGGAGTTCCTGAAGCTCGAGGGCAAGAGCCGGCGCGACATGATGGAGCGGGTCTTCGGTCTGTGGCGGTACGGCAAGGGCCTGGAGGCGCAGCTCAAGTCGCGGCGCCAGGCGGCCAACGACCTGGTGAGGGAGCTCGAGGGGCGGCTGGCGGTGCTCGCCGAGGCCACGCCGGAGCGGGTGCACCAGCTCGACCAGACCTGCCAGGATCTCAATCGGCGGCTCGTTGAAGCCCGCAACAACCTGCGCGAACTGGAAGCCCGTCGGGCACGCGCAGCGTCTGCGAGGACTGCCTCTGCAGCAGCCGAAGAAGTCGGTCAGCGGCACGCGCGCGCGGCCGCGGACCACACCGCTGCCCAATCCGAGGAGCTCGGCGCCCGGGAGGTTCTCGTCCAGGCGCAGGCCCAGCAAGCAGCGCGCACGCCTGGCCTGCAGGAACAGCTTCGGGAACTGGAGGCGGCCCAGGCGGTAGCTGGCGAGCACGCGCGCCAGGCGGCGGCCCTCGCTCAAGTGATCGACGAGCGGGACCGCCTGGACGTGGCGTTGAAGGAGGGGCGAGTCGGGCTGCCCGCCCTGGAGGCGGCACTGAAGGCGGCCGTCGAACACGCCGCAGAAGCGCGCGAGAGCGCCGTCCGGGCCGCTGTCGAACCGGGGCAGCTGGCCGCATCACGAGCGCTCGGTGCCGCCCTCGCCACCGCCCAGGAAGCCGAGCGGGACGACGCGCGCCTGAGCCAGCTCCACCGCCGACGGGAGGCCCGCGACCAGGAACTGGCCGCTGAGGTCGAGCGCCTGGGTCGCGAGCACCAGGAAGCCGCTGAGGCGATCCAGCCCGCGCGCGAGCAACTCGCCGCTGCGGAAGCCGCCGCGGAAGCGTGCTCCGCCGCCTCCCTGCTCGAAGGCGAGCGTGCCCTCGGCGAGCTGCGGCACGCAACCGAGCGCCGCAAGAACGCGCTGCACGCGGTGGCACACCTCAGCGATGAGGTCGCGGTAGCCCTCGTGGCCATCGCGCAGCACCAGGAGCAGGTCGCGGAAGCGGCTGGCGCCGAGAGCGCGGCGAAGCAGGATCTGCGCCAGGCCACGGAGGCTCTGGACGCCGCCCGCCGCGCCCAGGCCGCCTCGTCGCTGGCCAGGCGCCTGGTACCGGGCTCGGACTGCCCGGTCTGCGGAGCGACCGAGCATCCACGGCCGGCGCACGGACAGACGGACGTCGAACCCTACGAGCTGGCGCTCGCGGCGGCACAGGTCGCCTCGCGCGCCGCCCTCGACGCGCACCTCCGAACCGTCAACGACCTGCGAACCGCCGAGGGTGCGCATGCGCGCCTGGCCGAGTCGCTGACCTCGGCGCGAGCGGAGGAACTGGCGAGCGGCGTGCCCTTCGGCGACGAGCCCCCCGACGACCTCTTGCGTCGAGCGCGCGCCGCCCACGAACAGCTCGTCACAGAGGCCGCGGACCGCCGGCAGGCCGTCGACACGGCAAGGGCTGCGCTGCAGGCAGCCCAGCAGGTGGCCCAAGCGCTCTCGGTTCCCCTCGCCTCGGCGGAGCGCGCGCGCGTCGAGCTCGCCAAGGAGCAGGAGGCGGATGCTCCCGCGCTGCAGCAGGCCCGGCAGCGCGCGGACGACACACGGCAGGCCGTCGCCGAAGCCGCTGGCGGTCGCACCCTCGAGGGCGCCGGCCGCTGGCGCGATCAGACCGAGGCCGCCCACCGTGCGTGGCAGGCGCTCGTCGCGCAACGCGAAGCTGCGGTGGAGGCCACCGACCGCGCCCGGGCCGCCCTGGAGGCCACACGCCACCAGGAGCGAGAGCGCCTGGCCAGGCTCGCGGAGCTCAACGCCCTGGCCGAAGAACGGGCCGCCCAGGTCGATCACCTCGCAGCCCGCCTCCGGCCTCGGCTGGCCGGGGCGCCCGTTGCCGAAGCCGCTGCGGTGCTGGCCGCCGAGCACGCCGCGGTGACAGCCGAGCTGTCCACGCTCGCCACGGCATCCGCCACCGCCGTCACCACGCACAACGCCAGTGTATCGGCCCTCGCAGCAGCGGAGTCCGCGCTGGCCGCCGTCTCGGACGAGCGCGCGCGCGCTCTGTTGGCGAGGGATCGAGCTGCAGAGGCTTGGGGAGCGGAGCCTGTGCCCGAGGCCGGCGTGCTGGACGCCGCCAGCGCCGCCGCCGTGGCGCTGCGTGCCGAGCTCGACGGGGAGCTGGGCGCGGCCCACGAAGCGCTGCGGCAGGCACGCGAAGCGCTGCAGACCCGCGAGACCGTCGGCGCCGAAGCCTCCGCGCGTGGCACCGAGCTGGCGCGGCTCGACCAGCTGCGCGGCCTGCTCCGCGGCGGCAGCTTCGTAGAGTACGTCGCCACGGACCTGCTCGCCGCCATCGTGGAGGACGCGAGCCGGACGCTGAGCCGCCTCACGCACGACCGCTACGCCCTGGAGCTGGACGAACACGGGAGCTTCCTGGTGCGCGACGCGCACGCCGGCCTCGCCGAGCGGCACGTCTCCACCCTCTCGGGCGGTGAGACCTTCCTCTCGGCGCTCTCCCTGGCGCTCGCGCTCTCCGCGCACGTCCAGCGCACCGGCGCCCGCCCCCTCGACTTCTTCTTCCTCGACGAGGGCTTCGGCAGCCTCGACGAACAGAGCCTCGATCAGGTCATGGGAGCGTTGCACGAGCTCAACGACGGCACGCGCATGCTCGGCGTCATCAGCCACATGCCCGTGGTGAAGGAACGGGTCGGTCGCTACCTCGTCGTGCATGCTGCCACGCCCGACGGCACTGGCAGCCAGGTGGAGCTGGTCACACCCTGAGCGCGCGAGGACGTGCCGACGGACGGCGTGCTGTCCGGAGCACCGATCAGGCAATCTCGAGTCGCGTGCTTGCGCCCGCCGGCCGTGGCCGGCGGCCCGCCTCCTCGACGTGCCCCTGGCACGCCTTCGCTGCCGGCACCGGGCCGGCGGCGCGGGCCCTCGCCAGCGACGACCAGCCTGCGCGGCGCCTCCTCCGTTCGATTGCCTGCTTGGCGCTCTAGCGAACGAACGACGGCAGCCACGCCATCATGCGATCCTCCCAGTCGTCCGGGAAGCTGTGCCCACCGGCGTGGGTGCAGAGCTGCACCTCGCTGTCCGCCTCGCACCCGCGCCACGCCGTGCAGCTCACCTCGCCGTCCTCCCAGCTCTCGCTGGGCTCGGCAGCGCAGCCGTTGTGGGTCCGCCAGAAGGTGATGTCGTCGTCGACCGGCGCCTGGGTGCCGCTGGCGTCTCCCTCGGTGACCTCCCGTCCCTCGTAGGGCCAGGTGGTGTCCGACAGCCCGTGCGTGTGGCTGATGGGGACGGGTGGAACCTCACAGGTGGCGGGGAGCGGCTCCCAGAAGCCGCCGGACATCGGGCTGACCGCTGCGAGCAGGTCGCCTCGCTCACAGGCCAGGGTGTAGGTGAAGCTCCCCCCGAGCGAGAAGCCGGTGGCGTACCGGCGGGCCGTGTCCACCTGGTAGCGGCGCTCCACGTCGTCGAGGACCGCGTCGAAGAAGGCCAGCTCGTCGCGGCCGTTGCCCTCCAGGCCCATGTCGTCGATCGTCCACGTGCCGTCGGCACCTTCGGGGAGCACCGCGAGGAACCCGGCGTCGAGCACCGCCCCCATCATCTCGTCGTTCGAGTAGTAGCCCTCGGGGGTGCCGTTCCAGCCATGGAAGATGTAGAGCACCGGCAGGGGCCCCTGGACGCCCTCCGGCGCAAACACGTTGTAGAGCCCGTCGTCGAGGGGGCACGCAGTCTCGTCCCCACACGGCGGGGCACAGGCCAGAGCTATCCAGAGCATGGAGCGAGGATGCCAGGCGCGCCCTACCGATGCACCAAGCGCGGCAGAAAGTCTTGACGTGGCAAGAGCATTCTCCTATGCTGAACGCGGTCTGTGACGCCACGGGTCCGTGGTGTACCTCCTGTCCGAGAGCTTCGATGCGTTGGCTCCCCCTCCTCCTCCTGGCGCTGCCGGGCGTCGCCCACGGCAAGGACCTGCGCGAGCGGCTCGGCGTCGGCTTCAACAACCAGTTCAGCCACGTCAGCGCGCTCAGCGTGAAGTACGGCCTGCCGGCCCCCGAACCGGCGATCAACATCCAGATCGAGGCGGTCGGCGGGTTCGAGGTGATCGACGGCGCGAGCGACAACCTCTTCGTGGGCCTGCGCGGCCTGTACGGCGTGGTCGCTGAAGACAACATGAACCTCTACCTGGCCGCCGGCGTGGGCTACCTCGCACGTGGGCAGGTCGACGGCGTGCGCGTCCAGCCGGCACTGGGCACCGAGTTCTTCTTCTTCGGGCTCGAGAACCTCGGCTTCACCGCCGAGTGGGGCGTGAACATCGACCTCGGTGAGGGCTCCGAGCTGAGCACTCCGAGCGGTGCCCCCGCAGTCGGCTTCCACTACTACTTCTGAGAGCCCGCCATGCTGCTGCTCACGCTCTTCGCCTGTGCTGACGACCCTTGTGCCGACCTCGAGGGCCCGCGTCTCTGGGTCTTTGGGAGCGGCAGCGATGCACGCCTGGAGGGGAACGACACGCGCACCTTCGGCACCCTGGGTGCCGCCCTCGCGGCCGCCGAGGACGGCACGAACATCTGCGTCGCGCCCGGCGTGTACCGGGAGCGGGTGGAGGTGGGCGGCCATGGCGTCGGTGTCTACGGTGCCGGACCCGAGCTCGTGGTCATCGAGCCGCTGGCCACGCTGGACGATCCCCGCGACGCCGACACGCCGCTGGTACGCATCACCGGCGCCGGGACCACCGTGTCGGGCATGACGCTCCAGGGCAGCGGCGTGGGCGTCTTCGTCGAGGCCGACGCCGGCGGTGTGCTCCGGGATCTGGAGGTGCTGGACAACCGGGTCGGCGTGATCGCCGAGGATCCCCATGAGCTGCGGTTGCAGGACGTGGACGTCGAACGCAACAGCGAGCAGGGTGTGCGCCTCACAGCGCGGGGCATCGACACCCCCACCGTGCAGGTAGTCGGTGGACGCATCGTCGGAAACGGCCACCCCGACAACAGCAACGTCGGAGGACTGTCCGCCGAGCACGATCTCTGGCTGGAAGGCGTCACCTTCCGCGACAACGCCGGCACGACGGGCGGCGACGTCTGGACGACGGGCGCCATTCGGGGAACCGGCGTCTCCGTCGAGCGTCCGGTGCTGGAGCTGCCCGATGTCCCCCGTCTCACAGCGGGCAACGGCCTCGAGCTGAGCACCTCGACGCTGCACGTGCTGGGCTCCCCGGCGGCCGAGGTCGCGTGCACCGACGGCCAGCTCCTGCTGGAGAACGTGGCCATCGCCGACAACGCCACCGGCGTCGTCCCGGATCTCGTGCACACCACCAACTGCGGTGGCCGGGTCGTGCACGCGACCCTCGTCAGCATGGGGGAAGGCACCCAGGGTTCCGGCCTCGCGCTGGAGGGCAGCGGCACCGTGGAGGTCGTCAACACCGCGTTCGGCGGCTTCCAGGTGGCCGTGGGCTCGAGCTCCCACCGTGGGAGCCTGACCCTCGATCACACCTTCGAAGGCGGGCTCACCGACATCGCGCTCATGCGGCCTCTCGCCAGTGCGACCGACCTGCGCCCGCAGGAGGACTCCCCGCTGGTGAACGCCGGCGTCGAGAGCGACGTGCTGGTCGACCTGGACGGAAACGAACGTCCGCAGGGCGGCGCACCGGACATCGGCGCGTACGAACACTGAGCCACCGCGGTGAGCGGCAGGGTAGACTGAGGCTCGGAGGGTCGACACATGCCCGGATCGCCCGCACGCGTCGGTGACCTGGTCCAACAGGCCGCGCCGCACTGCCACGCCCCGATCCACCCGCCGGCACCCGTCCCCACCCCCGTGCCGCACCCGGGCTTGCCCCTGGCGATCGTCGACGGGGCCAGCACGGTCCTGATCGAGGGATCCGCAGCGGCCGTGGTCGGAAGCATGACCACTCCGTGCATCCTCCCGAGCTGCGTA
>CAZSAT010000228.1:2710-6351 GCA_964604675.1 uncultured Enterobacterales bacterium | reverse complement strand
CTGCGCCTCGCCCGTGGCCGCCAGCATCGCCGGCGAGCGCCTGGTGCTCTGCGTCGACGAGCCCCTCCACGGTCCCCGATGAAGCGCGCCGACCTCGGCCTGCTCGCACTCACCGCGGCCTTGCTGGCGGTCGCCATCCTGCCCGCGGGTCGCTGGCCCACCGGCGACGCGCCCCACTTCCTGGGCGTCGCCGCCTACCTGGTCAACGAGCTCACCGCGGGCGAGCTCGACCGCTTCGCCTTCCACCTCTCGAGCCTGCTCGCACCCCATCCCCCCGGCGGCTACCTCTTCGCCTTCCCCGCCCTGCTGCTGGGGCTCGACCATGCGGCCGCACTGGGCACCGGGATCCTCGCCCTCGCGGTCACGTGGCACGGCCTGCGCCTGCTGGCCACCGACGAAGGTCCGCCCATCGGTGCCTGGCTGCTCCTGCTGGCCACCCCGATGACCTGGCTCGCCGTCGAGCAGCTCTGGTGGGACCTGCTCGCCGCGGCGTGCGCGGCCGCCACCCTCGGCCACCTCCACGCCAGCCGTGGGCTCGCCCACCGCGGCCACGCCCTCGCCTTCGGGGCCTTCATGGGGCTGGGCTTCCTCACCAAGTACACCTTCCCCTTCTTCGTGGTAGTGCCCACCCTGCTGGCCGGGCTGCGCCTGCCCTTCCAGAAGGCGCCCGGCTGGACCGGACTCGGCCTCTCCCTCGGCGCCTTCGGCCTGGTGGCCGGCCCCTGGTACGGGGTGAAGTGGCAGCGCGTGCTCGCCTACGCCAGCGACTCGAACGACCCCGGCTCGACCCTGGTCGACGCCACCAGCCAGCCCCTCACCACCGCCGAGCTGCTCCGGCCCGAGCAGCTCGCCTACTACCCCTCGGTGCTCCTCGAAGCCCTGGGGTGGCCCGCGCTCCTCCTGCTGCTCGCCGCCCTCCCGGCGCTCCGCCGCCCCGGCCCGCGCCTCGCCCTGGCCGGCGCGCTCGGCGGGGTGCTCATCCTCTCGCTCCTGGGGCAGCGGCAGCCCCGGTACCTGATGCCGGCGCTCCCGCTGCTCTTCCTGGCGGTCGAAGCCGGGCTCCAGCCGCGGCTGCGCGGTGCCCGTGCGCTCGGTGCCCTCCTGCTGCTCGGCGTCGCCGGTGGGGGCATCTGGGGTGCGGCGTCCACGTCCTGGGTCACCCGCACCGCGCCCAACACCCGGCTCGCCGACTACGGCCTCGCCAGCTTCGAGCACTGGGGCAGCTGGCCGTGGCCCACCGAAGGCTTCCAGCCGGTCTCGGGCGACCCCGAGCTCTGGCAGATCGACGAGGGCCTGCGCGCCCTGGCCGAGGTAGCCGGCGAGACGCCGCAGACCGTCGGGCTGCTGCTGGAAGAGACCCCCAGCGCCCCGGGCAGCGGCACGTACCTCTGGCGGGCGGCCATGCTCGGACTCCCCTGGGACCTCGCCACGGTCAAGCCCAGCGGGCGCGGCGGCCAGCCGCAGGTCTTCATCGGGCCCTTTGCGGGCGAGGGCTGGCCCCCGCGGGACTTCCGGGCGCTCTACGTGGTGGACGGGCCGCGCCGCGACGGGAGCGCCTTCGCCAAGCGCCTCGGCGCGACCGCCGGCTGGAGCCACGCGCTGCCCGACCAACGCACCGGCACGGTCTTCACCGTGCCCGACACCGCCTGGGAGCGCAGCCCCGGTCGCGAGCTGATCCGCGAGGACGGACCGCGCTGACCAGCGGGCGCGATGACCCAGAGCCGGCGGGCGAGCCATCAGCCGTCAGCGATCGGTGGTCAGCAGCGCAAGCCCAGGAGTGGCTGTGCAGGACTTCCGGAGGCTGCAGGTCTGGCACAAGGCCGACGAGTCAGGTCCGTCCGGCGAGCGTCTCCATCTCGGCCAACGCTCGCCGAAGCGAATGCTGGCCTCCTTCCTCGGAAGAGCTGCGCGCTGACAGCTGACAGCTGACAGCTGACAGCTGACAGCTGACCGCTACGCGCCGTCTTCGAGGGATCGCGCCCCTGACCAGCTTGGCGCACGGCGCCCGGGGGATTACCAGCGGGGCTCGTGACGGTCACCCACCAGCTCATCCGCCAGAAGTCCACGGTCCCCGCCTCCGGCGACCTGCTCGGCTTCTACCTCGACACCGTGCGCCACGTGCCGCGGCTCGACCCCGACGCGTCGCTGGAGCTCGCCCTGGCCTACGCCGACGGCGACAAGGCGGCGGGACAGCAGCTGGTCATGGGCCACCTCCACCTCGTGGTGAAGCTCGCGCGGTCGCACCAGGAGGTGGGCGGGGATCTGCTCGACCTGATCCAGGAAGGCAACGAGGGCCTGACGATCGCCTTGGACCGCTACGACCCCACCGTGGGCGTGCCCTTCGGCGCCTACGCCCGGTACTGGATCCGGGCGCGCATGCTGCGCTACCTCTCGGCCAACCACCGGATGATGAACCTGGGCAGCACCCGGCACGGCCGGAAGCTGTTCTTCCAGCTGCGCAAGGAGATCGAGCGCCTCCGTCAGGCTGGCCTCGTGCCGAGCTCGGTGGCGCTCGCCGAGGCGCTCGACGTGCCCGAGTCCGAGGTGCAGGCCATGAGCCGCGCCCTGCTCTCCCCCGCGGCCAGCCTGGACGAACCGGGCGAGCGCGGACAGTCCCTGCTCGAGCGCCTGCCCAACGCCCGCAGCCTCGATCCGGAAGCCACCGCGGCCCGTCGCGAGCTGGGCAGCCGGCTGCAGGCCACGCTCCAGAGCTTCGCCGACGAGCTCGAGGACGAGCGCGAAGAGCGCCTGTGGCACGCGCGCCTGCTCTCCACGGATCCGTTGAGCTTCAGCCAGCTCGCCGAGGAGTTCGGGGTGAGCAAGCAGCGGGTCCACCAGTGGGAGGGCCGGCTCAAGAAGCGCCTGTCGGCCTACCTCCGCGAAGAGCTCGGGTCGGACATCGACGTGATGTGAGGGCGGCGGCCTCATGCCGCAGGCCGCTCCAGCCGTTCCAAGGGGCAGAAGGACCTGCCCATGATCCCCCTGCCCGCCGTCGACGTCGTGGTCGAAGACCTGGTCGACTCCGCCTACGAAGAACGCGCTGGAGCCTGCACCTTCGTGCCGATGAAGGCCGCCCATGCGCTGGAGGACCCGGCGCTGCAGGGCACCCTGACGAGTGTGCTCGGCGCCACCCACGAGGTGCGCGTGGAGACCCGGCCCGGCGCCCTGTCCACGCTCACCGTGGAGCTGTTCCTGGTGGGCGACACCTTGGAGGCCACCATCCCGGAGCCCGGCTGCGACGGCGCCTGGGAGGCCTCGGTCCGCGCCCAGGCGCGCCTGCCCGACGGCACCGCGCTCGACGTCGAGGGCACGCTCTTTCTGGCCGGGGCGACCGTGGTCTTCTTCTCCGACGTCGCTGCCCAGGGCGCGCCGCAGACCACCCTGGGCCTGGCCTTCGACGACGGCGTGGCCCGCGCCGTGATCAGCGAGGTCACCTGGAGCGCGTCGGGCACCGCCGAGCGCATCGACCTGGCCTGGTCGCCGCAGATGCGGGAGGCCGTGGTCGCTGCCGTGACGGACGCCAGCCGGTAGCTGCGGCCGCGCAGCGGGTGCGACCCACCTGAGGGTCGCCACCTGAGGTTCAATGCGCCCGTGCTGCTCCTGTTCGCCTGTTCCACGCCCGTCGAAGCGCCGGCCACCAC
>CAZSAT010000228.1:0-2610 GCA_964604675.1 uncultured Enterobacterales bacterium | reverse complement strand
TCGGACCCGACGGCGCGGCGCACCTCGTGTACTACGACCGCGTCGACGCCGGGGACCTCATCCGGTACCGCACGGTCCAAGGCGGGCGGCTCTCCGGCGCGGAGCGGCTGGGCTTCGCCGAGGGGCGCAACTGGGGCCCGGATCTCGTGGTGCGCGACGACGGCAGCGTGGTCGTGGTGTTCGACCTCGCCGGGGATGACATGGCGTCGCGCGGCTACGTCACGGTGCGCACGAGCTCCTGGTCCGAGCCCCTCCCGCTCACCCCCGAGGGCGCCTACGAGATCGGCTCCGGGCACGTGGCCGATGGCCTCGACGGGCGCCTCGCGTACGTGTTCATCGGCAAGCCGCTGGATCCGAAGGCCCGCTTCCGCGCCCAGGGGGCCTGGTTCGACGGGAGCGCGTGGTCGTCGCCGGTCGCGTTCAACGACGGCCGCCAGGACGCGTGGCACTTCAACGTGGAGCGGCGGCCCGACGGCAGCGTGCTCGGCGGCTACGACGTGGGCATGGGCGGCACCGACCGCACCACGCTCTACGTGGTGGAGGGGCGCGCCGGCCGGTTCGGCGGCCCGGAGCAGCTGACCACCCTCAATGGGGAGCGGCCGCACTTCGCCTTCGCGCCCGACGGGACCGACCACGTCACCTTCTTCCGCAAGGACGCCACGAGTCGACCGCAGTGGGTCCACGTCGTCAGCGGCACGCCCGGTTCCTGGGGCGACCCTCAGACCCCCAGCGCCGGCGTCGGCGGCTTCCACTTCGACCCCGACATCGCGGTGGCCCCCGACGGCACGCTGTGCCTGGTGTGGGGCTGGGACGCCGGCGACGACGCGGAGCTGCTCTACAGCCTGCACGCCGGCCAGGGCTGGAGCCCGCCCGCGAAGATCGCCGACGTCGACTGGGGCAAGCCGGGGCTCCCCAGCCTGGACGTGGACGCCGACGGGCGCTTCCACGTGGTGTGGAACCAGGGCGTGGCCGGCGACAACGCCGTGTACTACGCCACCCTCGAGCCGTAGACCGCTCCTGGGCTACAGCAGGCCCTCGAGGATGCCGAGCACCGCATCGATGTCGGCCTCGGTGTGGCCGGCGTTGATCTGGAAGCGCAGGCACTGGTCGCCCATCGGCACGACCGGGAAGTTCAGCCCGACCACCAGCACGCCCTGCTCGCCGAAGCCGTTGACCAAGCGTGTGGTGCGCTCGGTGTCGCGCACCATCAGCGGCGTCACGGGATGCACCCCGGGGATCGACTCGCAGCCCAGCCGGTCCAGGCCGCTCCGGAACTGCGCCATCCGCGCCCGCACGTTGGCCAGCCGCGCGAGCCCCTCGGGCGAGTCCGCGATGTCGACCGCGGTCTTGGCGGCTGCACAGTCGGCCACCGAGAGCGGGTTCGTGTAGATGTAGGTGTCGGCCTTCTGGCGGACCGCCTCCACCACGCTCTCGCTCGCCGCGATGAAGCCGCCGTTCACGCCGAAGGCCTTGCCGAAGGTGCCCACCGCGATGTCGACCTTCGCGCCACAGATCTCCTCGGTGCCCCGCCCGGTGGCGCCGTAGGCCCCCAGGCCGTGGCTGTCGTCGATGACCGTGACCAGGCCCTCCGCGAAGCGGTGCCGGTGAGGCTCGAGGATCGCGTTGATCGCCGCCACCGGCGCGTAGTCACCGCGCATCGAGAACACGCCGTCGAAGATCACGACCACGCGCTCGATCCCCTCGGGCACCGACTCGATGGCGGCCTTCAGCTCGTCCATGTCGTTGTGCTCGAAGATCGCCTTGTTCTGGCTCGGCACCCGGGCGATGCGCATGGCGCGGATGATGCAGTTGTGGTTGAGCTGGTCGCCGATCCAGAAGGTCTTCTGGTTCTGGATGGCGAGCGCCAGGCCCAGGTTCGCGGTGTAGGCGGAGTTGAAGATCTTGGCGGCGGGCCGCCCGGTGAACGCGGCGATGCGTTCTTCCAGCTCCACGTGCGCGCTGAAGGTGCCGTCGATGAAGCGGACCGCGCCGGGGCCCGCGCCGAAGCGGTGCGTGGCCTCGTCGGCCGCGGCGAGCACCGCCGGATGGTGCGACAGCGACAGGTAGCTGTTCGAGTTCATCCGGAGGTAGGGCAGCTCGCTCCCCCGCAGCTTGTAGCGCCGACCGTAGGGACCCTTGGGCGGGATCGTGTCGACGATCACGCGCTCGGGGGCCTTGGCGCGCCCCTCCGCGACCATCGCCGCGACCTCGCGGTCCAGACCGGCGTCGAGCTTGGACAGGGACATGCAGACCTCCTGGGAGGTCCTGACCTAACGGTCTCCGGGGACCCGCTCTACCGGGTTGCGACCGCCGGCAGTCCGAGCCACGCCTGCTCGACCTCCACCCGGCCCTCCGCGGCGTCGAGCCGCACGCAGACCCGCGCCCATCGAGCGTCGCCGGGCACCACCATCGGCTCGCGCACGGTCGCGCCGGAGGTGTCGCCGCGCACCACCGCGACCAGCTGGCGCGCTCCGCTCAAGTCCCCGCCCGGCAGCGGCTCGCGGGCCTCGTCGAAGTAGCGCAGGTCGACCCGCCCACCGGTCCAGGCCTCCGGACCCGTCACCCCGACGCTCGTGAGCTGTGCACCCACGAAGGCCCCGTCCTCGGCGG
>CAZSAT010000227.1:0-6382 GCA_964604675.1 uncultured Enterobacterales bacterium | reverse complement strand
TGTCGGTGTCGGTGTCGGTGTCGGTGTCGGTGTCGGTGTCGGTGTCCGTGTCGGCCTCGGGCGCCTCGCCGAGCTCGAGGTAGCCCGCGCCGAAGATCACGTCCCAGCCGGGCTCGCCCAGGTCCTTCACGTTCGCGACCAGCCAGTCTTCGAGCTCCTGCGGCGTCCAGGCGCCGCCCACCGCCTCGAGCACGAGCGCGGCCACGCCGGCCACGTGCGGCGACGCCGCGCTCGTCCCTCCGAACCAGCCCTCGCCCACCTCCACCGTCACGTAGGTGGGGGCGGAGAGGTCGGGCTTGTCGCGACCGTCGTCGGTGGGGCCCCAGCTCGAGTACCAGGCGATCTCCTCGGACTCCCAGAACACGGCCCCGACCGTGGTGGCGCCCTCGGCATCCGCGGGGAGCACCAGGCTCTGGTCGCTGACCAGGTCGCGCGCGTCCACGCCGTACTCGCTGAAGATCCAGGCGGAGAGGTCCGCGTCCACGTCGCCGTAGCGCTGCACCTCGGCCCAGCCGCTGCTGCTGTTGTCGGGGGTGGGGCAGGACACCGACTCGTAGGGGTCGTCGTCGCCATCCTGGGGGTCGACGCTGCTCCCGCAGAGGTTGCCGCTGCCGTCGTAGAGGAACAGGTCGAGGTCGTTGTCGCTCGCGCCGAAGGCGTCGGTCCAGCGCAAGGAGGCCCACAGCCGGCCGCCCTCGCCGTACAGCCGCACGCGGTCCACGCCACCCAGGCCCACCTGGGCGTCGTCGCCCACGTCCACGGTGCCCGACCAGTAGTTCTCGGCTTCGTTGCCTGCGGCGTTGAACCAGGGGATGCCGGCGTCGGTGACCTCCTGCACCGCCACGGTCCACTCGGAGCTGCCGTCGGCGTGCCAGATGTTCTCGAAGCCGATGCTGGCGTTGACCAGGTCGATGTCGCCGCGCGCCAGGATGTCCTCGATGGCGGCGAAGTACTCGACGTCGGTCCAGAAGTAGTACAGCACGAGCTCCGCCGCTGGCGCGACGTCGTGCAGGATCTCCGCCACGGCGGTGCCGTGGTCGGTGTCGTCCCAGCCGGCCGTGAAGAAGGTCTCGACCGACGTCGGAAGCTCCACGCCGAGCAGATCCTCGTAGTCGCGGAAGCCCACGTCGAAGACCGCGATGGTGACCCCTGCGCCCGAGAGACCGTCGGCCTGCCAGCGGTCCGCGCCCATGGCGGCCACGCCTTCGCTGGTCACGGTCATCGGCCGGGCCACGTGCGGCTGGCGCACGCGGTGCACGCCCGGTGCGGCTGCGAGGGAGCCGAGCTGGTCGTAGTCGATGCGGATCTGCGCTCGTCCGCGCGCTTCCACCTCCAGCGCACCGGGGAGGGGGCCGTGACCGGGCTCCACCTCGGCGACCACGAGCACCGCCCGCTCGTCGCAGGCGCGGAGCTGGTGGGCGCAGTGGTGCGCGCGGTCGGCTTCGTCGGCCATCGCCACCTCGGCGAGCTCGGGGGCGAGCGGGGCCGCGAACGCGACGGAGAGCAGGATCATGGCGCATAGCTCCGGAGGAAGAAGAAGACCACCACACCCGTGACGCTCACGTACAGCCAGATCGGTGCGGTCACCCGGGCGAGCTTCTTGTGGAGCGGCCAGCGCCGCGTGAGCGCCGCGCCCACGCTCCCGAGGATCAGCGGCACCACGACCATCGAGAGCAGCACGTGGCTGGCCAGGATCATCAGGTAGAGGGTCCGGATGGCGCCCTCGCCGGCGAAGCGCGTGTCGCCGTGGAACGCGTGGTACACGACGTAGCTCGTCAGGAACAGCGCCGAGGCGCAGAGCGCCGACACCATCAGGCCGGCGTGCAGGCGCCGCCGCCCCCGCCGGATGGCCAGCAAGGCCGCCGTGATCAGAGCCGCCGCGGTGGCGTTCAGCGAAGCGTTCAGGGCCGGGAGGCGCTCCACCCAGGGGCCCACCGCGGTGGGGTCGCCTTCGTGCGCGTAGATGAGCCAGAACAGGAAGGCGAGCACGAGGCCGCTGAGGGCGAGCACGGCGGCGGTCGGTCCGCGGGGGAGGGTGGTGTCCACCGCTCGGTTCTATGGTGACGGTGGCCGACCCACCAGCGGTACCCTTGGCGGGTGACCGTGCTCCTGCTCCTCGTCGCCTACGCTGCCGTGCTCGGTCTGGGCGCGCTGCTCTACCTGCAGCGGCAGCGCTGGTCGCGACGTCCGCTCCAGACCGCCACCACCGTGGCGCTCGCCGGCTACCTGCTCGCCGATCTCGGTGGCGTCGAGGGCTTGCCGATCGGCGTGGTCGCTGTCCTGCCCGCCTGGCTCGGCCTCCTGTTGCTCGGCTGGATCGGGGAGGGTCGCCGCGACGTCCTGCCCGCCATCCTCCGGGTCACCTTGATCGTGGTGGTGCTCGAGGGCGTGGTCGCCCTCACGCTGGGCCTCGGAGCCGATGGGCTCGCGGAGCAGTGGACGGGGGTCGCGGCCGCGCGCAGGGTGGTCACGGTGGGTGCGGCGGCGTGTGCGGGCCTCGTCACCCTGCGGCGCCTGGAGTCCCACCTCATCGCGCGCGTCGGCCTCTCGGGGGCGGTGGGGGCGGCGGCCGGGGTGGGCGGGTGGACCGTGTTCGGCGCGGCGGCGGGCTACGACGAACCGGTGGGCCAGACCGTGCTCGTGACGCTGGCCCTCGGCGGCATCAGCGGTGTAGCCATCGGTGCGATGCTCGCGTGGGACATGCGCCGGCTCGGCGCCGTGTCGCTGATGGAGCTCACACGGGGCCGTGAGTGGGTGCCCTCCGAGGCGCTGCGCGAGCCCTTCGCACGGCTGTTCTGGGAAGCGGCGGGGGCGCACCTCGTGGTGGACACCGAAGCGCACCGTGTGCTCGACGCCAACCTGGAGGCGATGGCGCTGTCGGCCCGAGACCTGCGCGGCGCCAGCCTCGTCGAGGTCTTCCAGGACGCGCTGCCCGTGGCGGGCGGCGAGGTGAAGACCACCCTGATGCGGTCCCTGGAGCCGCTGCCCGTGCAGGTCCGCGTGAGCCGCTTCGCCCTGAGCGGCTCCGACGTGAGGCTGGTGAGCTTCCGCGATCTGCGCGCCGAGCAGCTCGCCACCGAGCGCCAGATCCGTGCGGAACGCCTGGAGGTCGTGGGCCAGCTCGCGGGCGGCATCTCGCACGACTTCAACAACATCCTTCAGGGCATCCTCGGCTACGCTGACCTCCTCCAGCCCGACAGCGAGCCGGCCACCTTGCGCAAGGGCCTGGCCACCATTCGCCGCTACGCCGAGCGGGGTGCGGAGCTCTCGCGCTCGATGACGGAGTTGTCGCGCGACCAGGAGGTGCTGCGGGGGAGCTGCGACGCGCGCGAGGCCATCGAGGGCGTGGCGGTGCTGGTGCGCAAGGGCCTGCTCGAGAACTTCCGCATCGTGGTGCGGCTGGACGACGCGCCGTGCATCGTGCCGATGGCGACCACCCGGCTGGAGGAGATCGTGCTGCAGCTCGTGATCAACGCCCGTGATGCGATGCCCGAAGGCGGGCTGTTGCGGCTGTCGGCCCGCCCCGTACGGATCGACGAGCTCGACGTGGTCCACGGCGAGTCGGTCGCTCCCGGCGAGTACGTGGAGGTGCGCGTGCAGGACGACGGTCCGGGCATGCCGCTGGCGCTCCGCAAGATGGCCTTCGAGCCGTACGTGAGCGGCAAGGGCTCCACCGGCCTGGGGCTCGCACTGGTGCACAGCGCCGTGCGGCAGGTGGAGGGCTCGGTGGTGCTCGAGTCTATGGAAGGGCAGGGCACCGTGGTGCGCATGCTCCTCCCGCGCATCGCCGAGGCGGCCGCAGAGCCCGAGGACCTCTACCAGCCGTCCCGGCTGCCGGAGGACGTGGCGCCCCACGTGCTGGTGGTCGACGACGAAGAAGACCTGCGCGACATGATCGGCATGATCCTGGAGGGCCGCGGCTACCGGGTCACCCAGGCTTCGGGCGGCGCACAGGCCCTCGAGCTGGTCCGCGGCGGTCAGTGCTTCGACGCGATCCTGCTCGACATGGTGATGCCCGACGTCAACGGCGCGCAGGTCGTGCGCAAGCTCCACGCCGAGGGCGTGCGCACGCCCATCGTGCTGGCCACCGGCTACGCGCCGGAGGACCTGGACGCCGACTGCCGGGCGCTGGTGGCCGGGGTGCTGCGCAAGCCCTTCGTCGCGCGGGATCTCGTGGACATCCTGGCCGACGCCACCGGCTGACGCGTCGGGCGCCGCAGGCCCCGGTCCGATATAGGGCGCGCACCTTGCGACATGCGCTGACAGCGGGCCTGCTGGCGGCCCTTTGGCTCCTCTGGAGTGGCCACTGGGACCTGGGCGCGTCCACCGATCGCCTGCTCCTTGGCTACGGCGTGTTCTCGGTCGGCCTGGTCACCTGGATCCGGGCGCGCATGGCGACCGTGGTCGGCGACGAGGACGTGTGGCCCCTCGGCCTGCGCTGGGTGCCCTACGTGCCGTGGCTGCTCGTGGAGATCGTGAAGTCGAACGCCCACGTGGTCGCACGCATCCTGTCGCCGAACCCGGGGCTGCAGCCGCAGCTCGTGCGGGTGAAGGGCGCGCAGAAGACCGACATCGGGCGGGCGGTGTACGCCAACTCCATCACGCTCACCCCGGGCACCATCACCCTCGACATCCGGGAGGGTGAGTTCCTCGTGCACGCGCTCACGGATGCCACGGCCGAAGGGCTGCGCGAAGGCACGATGGACCGCAAGTGCGCCGCCATGGAGCGGCCGTGAGCATGTTCGCTGCGGCCATGGTGGGCGTGTTGGCCACGATGGTGCTCGCGTTGGCGCGCGCGGTTGCGGGCCCCACGGTTCCCGACCGCATCCTGGCGGCGAACATGTTCGGCACCAAGACCGTGCTGCTCATCGCCGTGCTCGGCTTCCTCACCGGGCGTCCGGAGTGGCTCGACCTGGCCCTCGTCTACGCGCTGGTGAACTTCGTGGGCACCATCGCGGTGTGCAAGTACGTGCGCTTCGGTGGCCTCGGCTCCGACGAGCGGAAGGTGGGTTGATGCTCGACCTGCTCTCGTGGGCCGCCCTGATGGCGGGCTGCTTCTTCTGCGTGGTGGGCGGCATCGGCCTGCTGCGCTTTCCCGACTTCTACACCCGCACCCACGCCGCGTCCATCACCGACACGCTCGGTGCGGGCCTGGTGCTCTTCGGCCTCGCCATGCAGTCCGACGGCGACGTGCTCGTCCTCGCGAAGCTGTTCTTCGTCGGCGCCTTCCTCTTCCTCACCAGCCCCACCTCGGGGCATGCGCTGGCGAAGGCCGCGTACGCCGAGGGCGTCAAGCACACGGACCCCGGCGAGGAGGCCTCGTGATCATCGAGATCGCGCTCTTCGCCTTCCTGCTCGTGATCGCGGTCGCGGTCGCCCGGTTGGAGGACCTCTTCGCTGCGGCCATGCTCACCGGCATCTTCAGCCTGGTCAGCGCCGGGCTGTTCACGCTGATGGACGCTGTCGACGTGGCCTTCACCGAGGCCGCGGTCGGCGCGGGACTGTCCAGCGTGTTGTTCCTCAGCGCGCTCGGGCTCACGGATCGCCGGGAGCGCCAGCAGAGGCCCACCCGCATCCTGCCCTTCGTCGTGGTGGTGCTCACCGGCCTCGCCCTGGTCTACGGCACCCTGGACATGCCGGCCTATGGCGATCCCACCGCACCCGTGCACAACGACCTCACCCAGACCTTCCTGCACGGCGCCGAGGCGATGCACATCCCCAACGTCGTCACCGTCGTGCTCGCCAGCTACCGCGGCTACGACACGCTCGGTGAGACGACGGTGGTGTTCACCGCGGCCGTGGGCGTGATGATGCTGCTCGGCCGTCGTCGCGAGCCGGATCCGGTCGAAGAGGAGCCCTCGTGAAGGCTCCCATGCGCATGAAGGACAAGATCATCCTCCGGGTGGTCTCCAAGGCGCTCCTCCCACCCATCCTGCTGTTCGCGCTCTACGTGCAGTTCCACGGGGACTTCGGGCCCGGCGGTGGGTTCCAGGCCGGGGTCATCTTCGCGGCGGGCCTGGTGCTCTTCGGCCTCATCTTCGGCCTCGATGCCCTGAAGCAGGTCTTCCCGGTCGTGTGGGTGGAGGTCGGCGTCTCGCTCGGCGTGCTGCTCTACGCCGGCGTCGGCGTGGTCAGCATGCTCTGCGGCTACGACTTCCTCGACTACGACGCGCTCCACGTGCCGGGTCCGATGCACGGGCAGCACCTCGGCATCTTCCTGGTCGAGCTGGGTGTAGGCATCACGGTCACCTGCGCGATGACCGCCATCTTCTATTTCTTCGCCGGTCGGAGGGCGTCGTGACCGCCCTGTCCATGTACTGGATGGCCATCGTGCTGATGATGGTGGGGCTCTACACCGTCATCGCGCGGGACAACCTCGTGA
>CAZSAT010000226.1:0-6636 GCA_964604675.1 uncultured Enterobacterales bacterium | reverse complement strand
AAGGTCTGGTAGGTCTGCTCGAGCCGCGCTCGAAAGCGCGCTCGCTGCACATCGTCGAAGCCCTCCTCGGGCCCGAACATGCCGGCGTTCGCTCCACGGCTCACCCGTTCCGAGAAGACCCCCAGCTTGCCGAGGGCCTTGCCCATCACCAGCTTGCCACCCACCACGCCGATGCTGCCCGTGAGGGTGCTGGGCCGAGCGACGATCTCGGTGGCCGGCGCGGCGATGTAGTAGCCGCCGCTGGCCGAGACGTTGCCGAAGCTGGCCACGACGGGCTTCTCACGCACCAGCAGCTCGACCTCCCTGGCGATCAGGTCGCTCGCCAGCGCGCTCCCGCCCGGGGACTGCACGTGCAGCACCACGGCTTTGACGGCCTCGGAGCTTCGGAGGCCCTTCAGCACCTCCGGCACCTGCCGCGCGCTGATCGACGGGCGCGATCGCTGACGTCCATCGCCCATCACCACACCCCCCTCGAGGTGCACCACCGCGACGCGGGGCAGATCGTCCAGGAGGCCATCGAGGCGCGCGACCCACCGCATCGTGCGCATCGCGGACTCGGCCTGCACGCGGGCGACCTCGGGCCCGAGCAGACCCTCGAGCACCTCGCCGAGCTCATCCTCGTACGACAGCGCGTCCACCAGCCCGTGCTCCAGGGCTTCGTGCGCACCGCAGGGGCCGCGGTCCACGAGCGCCTGCACCCGCTCCGCCGACAACGACCGGCCCCGAGCGATCCCCTGCACGAGCTCCCGGTGGAGATCGCCGACGAGCTCGTCCACGGCCTCGCGGTTCTCGCTGCTGGCAAAGGTCCTGGTGAAGGTCTCGCCCATCGACTTGTACGCGCCCGCGGCCTCGACGTCGAAGTAGACGCCCACGCGTTCGGCGAGCCCGCCGAAGAAGCTCATCGTGGTGCCGACGCCGACCAGGCCCACCTCCCCCGCCGGCGTGATCACCACGCGGTCAGCGGCACTTGCGAGCCAGAGCTCGGCGTTGCCGGGCGCTTCGACGAAGGCCACGACGAGCTGCCCGCGATCGCGGAACCGGCCCAACGCCTCGCGCCACTCCGCGAGGACCGACCAGCCCCATGCTGGCCCGCGCAGGTAGAGCACGAGCCCGCGAACGCGCCGGTGGCCCATGGCGCGTTCGAGCTGGCGGAGCGTCACGAGCGGGTGCCCTTCCGGCTCCGCGACCCACTCGAGCACGCCCGCCGGGCCGAGCTTGCGGCCGAGCCCTGCGCTCATCAACCGCGCCAGGGGCCAGGTCAGTGGGCGGGCCAGCAGACGGAGCAAGCCTCTGAGCACGGGTGTCACCTCCGAGCGGCTATAGCTAAGCACGCCACGCCTTGCGTCATCTGGAGGTCCCAACGTGGTCGCCCTGCTCGGCACGATCGGCACCGCCCTCCTCGTCGGAGGGCTCGCGATCAACACGTGGACCCTGATCGCCGCGGGGGTGGTGACGCTGAGCGGCGCCGCCTGGAAAGCCACGGAGGGACCTTGAGCTTCCGCCTCACCGAAGACGATCTCGCATCCCTGGCCCTGATCCAGGATCGGGACCTCGCCGACCTGGCGGCCGATGTGGACCTCATGCCGGACGAGGTGATCGACCGGCGCTCCCTGCTGGAGGCGGTGGTCCCGCGCCTGCTGGAGCTCGCCATGCGTGAAGGGCTGCCGTTTTCCAAGTACGACGCCGAAGACCTGGAGGCGCTCCCGCGCGTGCACCGCGAGGCGCTTGCCCAGGCCATGGGCTGGCGCACGAGCGTGGGCGCGATGTTGCGCCGCGGGAAGAAGGTGTACAAGGTCTACCGAAACGAGCGACCGTCCAGCCAGGTGCCGGTGATGCTGCCCAGCGTGCTTCCCATCCTGGCCCGTTGGGCCGCCGAACGGCGTCAGTAGGCTGTCAGCGTGTGCGAGCAGCCCTTGACACGGCTGCCTTGGTCGCTTTAATGCCAGCGACCGACCCTACGGAGGCGCGTCTTGGCTACCAAGGACTGTCCTAGCTGCGGAGCGATGGTTCCCACCGCCGCCGCGCGTTGCAAGCACTGCTTCCACGACTTCACCGAAGCGCCCCCGAAGAAGGCCAACGGCGTCGTGGGGTTCCTCGGCCTGGTGGCGGCCATGGCGGTCGTGGCCGGCCTCGTGTTCTGGTTCGTCCAGGGGCGTGCAGCCGCGGAACGCATCGTCATCGACGAAGAGACCTCGAGCATCGTCTTCACCAAGAAGTATGCCGACCGGACCGAGACCAACCGCGTACGCTTCGACGAGGTCGTGAAGATCGAGGTCGTGATGGGCGGCGAGTACACGTGGGAGGTGGTCGCGGTCACCCTCGACGGTGAGCGCCACACCTTGAACGTCAGCGACGACGCCTCCCTCCAAGGCTACGCAGAGCACGTCTCGTCGGTCATGGAGAAGCCGCTGGAACGCATCGACGAAGCCCGTGGCTTCGGAGACCTCGGCACCGGCGGGAAGTAGCCGCGTGGGCAGAAAGCTCGCGCTCGACCTCGGCGCCACCCGCGTACGAGCCGCGCTGGCGGGGCGCGGCGGGCGCAGCGAGGTGATGGTCGACGAACCGGCGGTGGTGGCGCTGGAGCGCCACGCCGGACGGGACCAGGTCGTGGCGACAGGTGCGGACGCACTGGAGATGCTGGGGCGCACGTCGGAGGGCGTGCGCGCCGTTCATCCGGTGCGCGAAGGCCGAGTCGAGGACTTCGCGGCCGCGGAAGCGCTGCTTCGCGAAGTGCTCGGTTCGACCTCGGCTCGCTTCTCCCGCAAGCCGCAGGTCGCCGTGTGCGTGCCGGCGGGGGCGACTGAAGTCGAACAGCGTTCGTTCTCGGAGTCGGCCCGAGCGGCCGGCGCGAAGGACGTGACCCTGGTCCCGGCGGTGGCCGCTGCGGCTCTGGGCGCCGGGCTTCCCATCCTGGAGCCCAAGGCGACGATGGTGGTGGACCTGGGCGGCGGGACGACAGAGGCCGCGGTGTTCGCGCTCGGAGGCGTGGTCGCGTCCAGCGCCTCCCCCCTCGGGGGCGACCGCATGGACGCCTCGTTGGCAGCGTGGCTGTTGGAGCACCGAGGGCTCCAGGTGGGCGAGCGAAGCGCTGAAGCGCTGAAGCGCCAGGGTGGCTGTGCGGTGCCGATGAAGCGCGCCAAGCCGGCCCGGATCCGAGGGCGTGACGTGTCGAGCGGCATGCCCACCGAGGTGGCGCTGCAGGCCGAGGAGGTCCGTGCGGCCCTCGTCCCGGTGCTGGACGCCATCGTGGCGCAGATCGCGGACACGCTCGCTCAGACACCGCCCGAGCTCGCCGGTGATCTGCTCGACCACGGCCTCGTGCTCTGCGGAGGCGTCGCGCGACTGCGTGGGCTCGAGCGTCTGCTCAGGGATCGCCTCGGACTGCCCTGCGTGGCCGCTGAAGCACCCGAGCACGCGGCGGTCCTGGGAGCGGTCATCTGCTTCGACCACCCGGAGCTCCTCGACCGGTTGTCGCTCAGCGTCTGAGTTCGAGCGCTCCGTCCTGCGTGACGGCCAGCCACGTACGGTCTTCAGCGAAGCCGCCAAGGTTCACGAAGGTTCCGTGGGCGCTGTCGGTCAGCTCAGGAGCATGGGTGTGCCCGCACACCACCACATCGAACCCCTGCCGCAGGATCGACTGTCCCCAGGCCTGTTGCCGTGCCACGAGATCCGGGCTGGGGGGAAGGTCGCGGCTCGCGCCAGCCAGAGCGTGCCCGATCCGCCGGGCCCCCGAGGGCCCTGCCGCAGCCATGAAGGCACCAAAGGCACGTCCACGAAGCACCGAGCGCGTCAGGCGGTAGCCCCAACCGTCGTCCGCCTCGTCGCCGTGGGCGCAGTAGAACCGTCGGCCCGCAAGCGTCACATCGAGCTCGGAGACGACGCGCACGCCCAGGGCCTCGAAGTGCGGGCCGATGGCGAAGTCGTGGTTTCCAGGCACGAAGGCCACGTCCACGCCGCGTGCGACGAGGCGACGAAGCGCATCCAGCGTGGGGACGAACTCGGCATACACCACACCACGGAATCCCCACCAGAAGTGGAAGAGGTCGCCCAGGACGAACACACGCTCGGTCTTCAGCCCGTCCAGAAGACGCACGACCGCGACCTGCCCCGGGTCGTCCAGACCTTGGAGGTGCGCGTCCGAGAGCATGGCGGCGGCAAGCATGGCTCGGCAGGATACCGTCGGAGCATGCAGGCCCCCCTCGCCGAGCGCATGCGCCCACAGACCCTCGACGAGGTCCTCGGTCAGCGGGCCGTGCTCGGGCCCGACAGCTCGCTGCGACGCGCGCTGTCTTCGGGGCGCTGCCCGTCGATGATCCTCTGGGGGCCACCCGGCTGCGGCAAGACCACCATCGCGGGGCTCCTGGCCGCCGAGGTCGGCCTGAAGTTCCGCCCTGTCAGCGCGGTGTTGTCGGGCGTGAAGCAACTGCGGGCGGTGCTCGCCGACGCCGAGACCAGCTGGACGCTGGAGAAGCGAGGCACCCTCCTCTTCGTCGACGAGATCCATCGCTGGAACAAGGCGCAGCAGGATGCGCTGTTGCCCCACGTGGAGTCGGGGCGTGTTGTCTTGGTGGGGGCCACCACCGAGAACCCGAGCTTCGAGATCATCTCAGCCCTTCGATCGCGCGCGCGGGTGACGGTGCTCTCGGCGCTCGAGGACGACGAGGTCATCGAGCTGCTCGAGCGAGCGCTGGCGGACCAGGAGCATGGACTGGGCGAGCGCTGCCTGTCGCTGGAGGCCGACCTGCTCCTTCGCATCGCGGCGCTCGCTGGAGGCGATGGGCGCAGGGCGCTGGGGCTCCTCGAGGGGCTGGTAGACGGCGCTGAGGCCGGGAGCACCCTGACGCTCGACGGCATGGTCGACCGGCTCGGCCGCGCCGACATCCTCTACGACAAGGGGGGCGACCAGCACTACGACGTTGCGAGCGCCCTCATCAAGTCCCTCCGTGGCTCCGACCCGGATGCCTCGCTGTACTGGCTGGCCCGGTTGATCCGTGGCGGCGAAGACCCCATGTTCATCGCACGCCGCCTCGTCATCTTTGCGAGCGAAGATGTGGGAAACGCCGACCCGCGCGCGCTGCAGGTCGCCGTGGCAGCCTCCCAGGCCGTGCAACTCATCGGGCTGCCGGAGGGACGCATCGCTCTGGGCCAGGCCGTCACCTGGCTGGCTTGCGCACCGAAGAGCAACGCCAGCTACAAGGGCATCGACGATGCGCTGGCCGAGGTGGACAAGAGCGGCGCGCTCCCTGTGCCCACCCATCTGCGGAACGCACCCACGAAGCTGGCGAAGGATCTCGGTCATGGGAAGGGGTACCGTTACCCCCATGACCACCCCGACGGCGTGGTCGCTCAGCAGTACTTGCCAGACCGGCTCATCGGAAGGCGCTACTACCGGCCCGTGCGCTGGGGACAGGAGAAGACTCTGGCAGAGCGCCTGGCCTGGTGGGCCAAGCGCCTGGAGGAACGCTGATCCCTACTCGCCCGTGTCGTCGCTCGAGCCCTCGTCGTCCGAAGCGTCCTGCGCGGACTCCAAGACCTCGTAGCTGATCTCGACCTCTGCGAGGGGGTCGGGCACGTACTCGGAGAAGGTCACACTGTTGCGGGACCGGCTGTAGCTCCAGTCGGTGCCCTCGTAGAAGTCGTCGTAGACCAGGCCATCCGGCTCCGTCACGGCCACCTTGATGGTCTCGGCCACCGGAATCTGCGAGAGGTAGAACTCCCGCTTGAGACCAGCCGCCTGCATGCCCAGCTGCGTGAGGAGCGACGACCAGTCGTCCGTGCAGATGGACCAATCGATGCCTCCGACCTGGTCGGTGACGGCCAGGTAGTCCCGCCCAGGCTCGGCCGCCGTCGGACACCCACCGTTCGGGCCGACGATGCTGTTGAAGGTCACCATCTCGGGGTCTGGCTTCAGGTTGTTCATCCAGGACGCGAACTCGTCGATCGTCACCATCACCGAGTAGTCGTCCTCATCGGAGATGACGATGAGCGCGAGCCCAGCTTCCTCCCGATAGAAGCCGGCGTTGTCGGTCTCGCGCTTGGAGACGAGCGCCGACCACGCCGCGTCACGGCCGCGCTCCGTGGCCGACCCGTTCACACCCATGTACGCGCGGGACGTGAAGCTATCCAGCGCATCCTCACGGGCGAAGCTGCTGTCGATGTAGGTGCCCCCGTAGAAGGGGTCGGTGCGCAGGGAGCCCTTGTGGTTGTTGTCGTCCATGTCGGTCGAGATGACGCCCACGTGGAAGTCCAGACCGCTGTCGGTGAAGTAGGCCATGAACGCATCGAAGTTCTGGGTCAGCGAGCGCTGCTCCTCCTCCATCGAGCAGGAGTTGTCGATGATCCAGAGCACATCCACCGAGGGCACCGTGACCTGCACGATGCGGTCGGTCTGCGTGTCGTTCTGGAGGTCCGGCGGGTTGTAGGTCCCCTGCTCGTCGTTCTCGGTCGTGAGATCGTACTCGACGCAGGCAAAGCCCACGAGCGGCAGAAGGGCGATGATGAAGCGCACGAGGCCTCCCTGAGGTCGGGCATCGTAGCCTGAGAGCGGCCGGTCGAAAAGCCCGATCCCGTCAACGTTTCTCATGGGACACCCCGACGACGCGCGATCCAACGAAGAAGGCCGCTCGACCTCTTTCG
>CAZSAT010000225.1:0-6645 GCA_964604675.1 uncultured Enterobacterales bacterium | reverse complement strand
CCCGTCACCCCGACGCTCGTGAGCTGTGCACCCACGAAGGCCCCGTCCTCGGCGGCCAGGAGCTCGCTGGTGCACGCCGCGGGGACCGCTTCTCCCGGGCGGCGCGACAGCGCCAGCCGGCCCCCGTCGACCAGGACCTGCGTGCCGGAGAGCGTGCGGGGCACTGCGACCCACCGGAGGTCCTGGCGCCGTGGGACGGGCGCAGGCTCCAGCACCGCCTCCGGGGCTCGAGGCCGCGGTCCACCGGCCTCCACGCTGCTGGCGCAGCTCTTCAACAGCACCCGGGCGCCTGGAAAGGCGTCGGCCACGCGTTCGCAGCTGGCCTCACGAGCGGCGCGGTCCCCGAGGGCGGCCGTCCACCTCACGTGCTCCCGCTGGAAGTCCAGCACGCGTGGGCAGAGCCGCGTGGCGCGCTCCAGGTTCTGCAGGATCTGCGCGTCGGTGATCCCCGCCGCGTTCCGATGGCGTCCGACCACGAGCCCCTTGGGGCCCTCCTCCAGGACGTAGGTGCTCGCGAGCCACGGATCGTCGTGCAACAGCCGGATCTGAGGCGGCCCGATGTGTTTCAACACGATCCAATCGGGCTCCGCCGCCCGCACCCAGACCATCTTGCCTTCGGTGTCGAGGCCCGTGCGGCCCACCATCTCCTTGCTCGTGAGCCCGATGAGGTCGAGCACCTCCCAGCCGCCGGCGTAGCCCGTGAGCCCGATCTCGCTGTACGCGAGGACCGCGTCCGGGGGCACGCGGGTCAACAGCCAGGTCGCCACGCTGGCGTTCGAGCCGCGGAACGGCTCGCCGAGGGTGCCGAAGCCCCACGCACCGTCGGCCCGCTCCTGGTGCTCGACCACCCCTTCCGGGCTTCGGTCGGCGCGCGCGATCGGCACGCTCTGCGCGGCCTGGAAGGCGACCAACCCGGCGAGGGTTCCCGCGGCGAGCAGCCCGAAGCGCCCGCTACGCTCCGCCAGCACGGCCCACCCGGCGCCGGTCGCCAGCGCGAACACCGGCAGCACCGGCACCACGAAGCGCACGTTGGGCATCCAGTCGCCGCCGACCCACACCACGAAGAAGGCCCCGGCCGCGAGCACGCCGCTCACCAGCCCGGCCGTGCGCGGGCGCAGCAGCCAGAGCGCCACACCGCCCAGCAACGCGGCCCCGACAAACGCGCGCTCGGTCGCGAGCCAGGGGTGCACATAGGCCCACACCTCGGCCCACGAGGCCCGCGCGCCCTTGTGGAAGTAGGTGTTGGGCACGACCTCGCCGTAGGTCGCGAGACGGAAGGCCAGGTACCCGAGGGTCGGCACGGTGAACACCGCAGCCCACGCAGCGGCGGAGGCCCAGGCGCGCGTCCTCCAGGCGTGCACGGCCCGGGCCACCACGAGCGGGAACACGATCAACGGCGCCTCGGGCCGGCTGATCGCCGCCAACCCCGCCAGGCCCGCCGACAGCGGCGCGCCCCCGGAGCGGAGCTCGTCCTGCAGCCGCACCAGGGCAGCCACCAGCAGGAACGCGTAGAACGGGGTCTCGAGGTTCTGGCTGGACCAGAACACGCCGGGGTAGCTCACCGCGAGGAACGCCGCGCCCGCCACGGTGGCCAGGTGGCCAGCCGCCCCGGAGGGCCGCACCAGCCGCCGCGCGCCGAACCCGGCCAGCACCACCGCACCCGCCCAGAAGCCGAGGCCGAGCACCTTGCCCGCGACCATCGGGTCGAGCCCCAGCCACAGAGCACCGGCCAGCACCAGCACCCAGGTGGGGTTCGAGAAGCCCTCGACGTGCTCGCCGGGGTTCCACACCAGCCCGTGGCCGTGCACGAGGTTGTCGGCGTAGCGGATCGAGATGTAGGCGTCGTCGACCGTGTAGCCCCAGAAGCCCGCCGCGGACCAGGCCGCGAAGAGCCCGCAAGCCAGGATGAGGAGGAGCGCGCAGCTCTGGATCCGGCGCGCAGAGGTGGCGCGCACGTCGGCGGACGTCATGGGTACCCCCCGGGGGTGGTTGGAGCGGTGTGGAGGACGCCGACGCGTGGGTTGCGCGACAACGTTCCTCATCGGGGGGGTGCGCGACCGCACCTCGAGCGATCACCGATCGAAGTGGATCAACACCTTCGGGTTGTCCCGGATCATCTGTTCGAAGCGTGCGTGCTCCCAGTCACCGATCGACACGCTGGTGCCGCGTCCCTCGTTCAGGATGACCTTCCAGATCGCGTCCTGGATGCCGTTGGACCGGGTCTCGAGCAGGTTCCGGGTGATCTCCCAGGTGCCGAAGATCTGGCGGCCGACCACCCCGTGGAGCTGCAGGCCGTTCATCACCACCCGGTGAGCGTCCTCCAGCATCCAGTCGCCGTTCTGCACGCCGAACAGCACCACGTGGCCTCCACGGCGCACCATCTTGAGCGCGTTGTTGAGCGAGCTGTTGAAGCCCGACATCTCCATCACCACGTCCACGCCGGTGCCGTCGGTGAGCTCGCGCACCTGCTCGATCAGCGCGGGCTCGCTGGCCCAGGGCCGCTCCGGGTCCGGACGCGAGGGGGTGAGCACGTGGTTGCACCCCAGCGCCTTCGCCATCTCGGCGTGCTTCGGCGAAGGCTCCACCCCGATGATGCGGCCCGCGCCCATGCCGCGCGCCACGAGGATGGCGAAGAGCCCGATGGTGCCGCAGCCCAGGATGGCCACGGTCTTCCCGCGCAGCTCGGTGGCCTGGCAGGCGTGCACCGCGTTTCCGAAGGGCTCCTGCACCGCCGCGACCTCCGCTCGGATGCGACTGAGATCGGTGGGCCAGAGGCTCTTGGCCGGCAGCTTCAGGTACTCGGCGAAGCACCCGTCGGTGGAGATGCCGATGATCGTGTCGCGCTCGCAGACGTGGCTGTCGCCTACCCGACACTGCGTGCACACCCCGCAGACGATGTGGCTCTCGGTGGACACGATGTCGCCCGGCTTCAGGCCGTACTTGCGGGTGACCCGCGAGCCCACCTCGACGATCTCGCCCAGCAGCTCGTGGCCCACGATGCGCTTGTCGCCGCCTTCGTGGTCCAGGCTGCCCAGGATCATGTCGCCGAAGGCCTTGCGCCACCAGATGCCGCGGTCGGACCCGCAGAAGCCCGCGGTCCTGACCTTGATGATGCACTGGCTGCGGTCGGCACCGTCGTCGGGCTCGGCGAGCACGGGCACGGGCACCCGTTCCTTCACGAGGCCGGTGGACGAAGCCCAGTCCTCGCGGGACCGGTCGAACGTGAGCGCCAACATGTCGGTCATCGTGACCTCCGACCCGCCATCCTAACGAGGCGGCGACCGGCTTCAATCGCCGTTCCAACGCTTACGGATCCCCTCGTACGCGGCCCTGTCCCAGAGCGCGCCTGGATCCTCGGAAACCGGCTCGATGCGGTGGAGCCAGCTCCAGCCCTGGTGCGTGGTCGCCGCGTCGGGAAGCGCGTAGACGGGATCCGCGAGGGCCTCGTCCAGGGTGACGTCTGGGAAGGGGATCGGGCCGGCCCACGCCGCGCTCAGGGCAAGGAGCACAGACCCCTCACACCCGGCTGGTAGACCTCAAGGCTCACGGCGCCCTCGACCACGCTCTCCGGCGAGAAGCGGATGGGCCAGGCCTCGTTGCCCAGCCAGGCCGCCGCCTGGTCCGCGAAGTAGGGGCTGTCGATCAGCCCGCTGGTGCCGCCCGGCACGATGTTGATGCCTTCGGTGTCGGCGCCGTCGAGCGCGACCACCAGGCGCATGACCGGCCCCGAGCCGTAGGAGAAGCGGGTGCCGCCGAGCCCCGGGTTGCCCGCGTCGATGCCCAGGTTGTCGCCGTGCCGCGGGAACCAGGTGAGGCCCGCGCGCGGGTCGTCGTCGCTCAGGCCTTCCTCGAGCGGGAGCACCGTGGTGTTGATGGAGAAGGGCTCGAGCATCACGCTGTAGGTGGGGTCGTCGCCCAGGAAGTCGCCGAGCAGGCTCTCCATCTTGGCCACGTGCCGCAGCCCCCAGAGCCACGCGCTCATGTCGTCGGTGCCGAAGCCGCCCTGGCCCGCGGCGATGTCGTCCTCGCTCGCTTCGGTCTCGAGGAACGCGAGCGCATCGAGCAGCGCCTGCACCAGGAGCTCTTCGCTCGTCTCGACCTCGTCGGTGCCGAGCACGTCGAAGAACGCGCTCTCGCCGGTGGCCTCGTTCCAGCTCGACAGCCCCTCGCTGTTGTCGGCGTCGCGGCCCGCCACCAGGCGGCCCAGCGTGCGCATCTTGGCGTCGGTCGACCAGGGCTGCCAGACCCCCGGGAAGCCTTCGTCGTCGAAGGTGGCCGACACGAAGCGCGGGAACCACGCGTTGAAGAGGGTGGTGGCCACCGCGTGGTCCAGATCGCCCTCCTCGACCGACGCATAGAAGGTCTCGATCCCCGAGCGCGCCGGCACGCCAGCATCCCACCAGGCGGCCAGCCGCTCGCCCACCTCGGCCAGCGCCTCGGGGTCTTCGGCCCACAGAGCGGCCAGCACCTCGTCGTCGCCGGACGCGGCCACCTCGAGCGCGTCGAGCATGGCCGGGAGGAAGAACGAGGCGAGGTTCGAGCGGTGGTCGCCCTGGATCGTGGCCATGCCTTCCAGGTCCGCCCAGCCGTTCTCGATCGCATCGTCGAGCAGCATGTCGATCCGGTCGTCCCGGAAGCCCGCCGTCCAGGGCCCGCCCAGGTACCAGTCGTCGTTGGTGAGGTTGTTGTCCAGGCTCATGCCGCCCGGATCGTTGTTGGCGGTGAGCACGTAGCCGCGCGCCGGGTCCTTCTCGGCCGGGTACTCGTCGAAGGGCACCACGCAGCGGTAGGGGTCGCTGGCATCGGAGACCGGCAGGCCGCCCTCGATGGGGATCTCGAAGGCACCGTAGGTCGTGCCGTCGAGCAGGCGACCCGGGTGGGCGCCGTCGTCCCAGCCGTCGTCGGTCCGGGGCAGGTAGCCCCGACACGGGGTGGCCTGCCAGCCGGTGTAGTACACGCTGCCGTGCTTGTCGGCGGCCACGAAGCTCTGGCTGTAGGCCACCAGCCCCTCGCTCGCGGTGCGGAAGGCGTCCACGCTGTCGGCCAGGCCCAGGGCCTCGGTGGCCTTCAGCACGCTGCCCGCGTCGAAGCCGGTGTAGTCGAAGGAGATGGCCTCCACCACGCCGTCGCCGTCGGTGTCGCCGGGGATGACCGGCGAGCCGAAGAGCCACACGAGCCCCTCGCCCGCACCCGGGTCCTCCCCGTCGCGCCCCTCGATCTCGGCCAGCACGCGGCCGTCGAAGGTGGTGTAGCGCACGAAGGTCTCGGTGCGGCCCACGCTGTCGAGGATGGGCACGTCGGCGATCTCGATCGACTCCACCGTCTCGGTGACCGGCTCCCAGGTGCCCTGGAACAGGGTGGCGGCGGGCAGGCCGTCGTCGTCGAGCTGGAGCTCCTCGCGGTACCAGTCGGTGATGTCGCCCGAGAGCTGGGTCTGGCTCCAGGCCACGTCGCCGTTGGTGCCCAGCGCCATGATCGGCATGCCGGGGATGCTCATGCCGAACTGGTGGAGCGGACCGCCCCCGAGGAGCGCGGTGTCGATCCCGAAGGGGTACAGCAGCGCCGGCACCGTGAGCGGCAGGTGACCATCGCCAGCCATCAGCGCGCGCCCGTCGCTGGTGGCGTGGCCGGCCACGGCCCAGGCGTTGGACCCGAAGCCGTGCTCGTGGTCGTGGCCCTGACGCGCCTCGATGCGATCGAGGTGGCGGCCGAGCCGCTCGTACATCCTGGCGGGCAAGCCGGCCGGTGCCTGCCGGCGGGGCGAGCTGTCGGCCGAGCGCGCGCCTTCGTTCAGGCCGAAGCCGCTGGCCGAGGCGTGGGGTAGCAGGGGCGCGTAGAGCTGCCAGATGTCGTCGTACACACCCTCCTGGCGCAGCGCCTCGAGCGCCGCCCCCTGAAACAGGGTGGGCAGGATCTCCTCGGTCTCGGCCCGCCCCACGTCGCCGGTCTCGTACCCGGACTCGAAGAGCACCGTGGCGCCCACCGCCGCGACGTCCAGCGACGAGAAGTCCTCCAGGAGCGCCTCGGGGCTCTCGGCGCCGAGCAGGGCGAAGGCGAAGTCCAGCTCGCTCGGCACCGGGTACCGGCCCTCGCGAGCGCCCCTCACGTACGCGTTCACGCCGGCGGCGAAGGCCTCGAAGAGCGCCAAGCCCTCGTCGTCGAGCGCGTCGTGGATGGTGTGCGCGACCTGGGTCATGCCCGAGCTGCGGCTCTCCATGTCGGACTCGAGCGCGGCGTCGCCCAGCATCGCGCTCACGCGGCCGAGGGCCAGGCGACGGGCGAGGTCCATGTAGAAGAAGCGGTCCTGGGCCATCGAGAAGCCCAGCAGGTAGCCTGCGTCGACGCGGTCGTGGGCGTAGATGTGAGGCACGCCGCCTTCCACGCGCACCACCTTGCCCTCGCAACGGAGCCCGGGGAGGGTCTCGGTGGTGGTGGCCTCCAGCTCGTCGAGCACCGTGGAGGTCGGCTCGCCCGCGCCGCCCTTGCAGGACAGCGACACCAACGCGGCGATGAACATGATCTACCTCTGCTGGAGCCCCAACAGGGAACCCGCAAGCTCCTCGTAGTCGGTGCGCTCGAGCTTGCCACCCCGACGCAGCTCCACCAGGCGTTCGTCGGCCTTCGCGAGCTGGAACCAGAGGGCGG
>CAZSAT010000224.1:0-6728 GCA_964604675.1 uncultured Enterobacterales bacterium | reverse complement strand
ACTTCAAGACACTGGGGTCGGACACGCCGCCCACCAGCTACGACGACATCGAGATGGCGGACATGGTGACGCACTGGGGCCACAACGCCCGCGGTGCCCACCCGATCGTGTATTGGCGCATCGCCGACCACAAGAAGAAGACCGGCATTCCGACCCTCATCGTGGACCCTCGCCGGACCGGGTCGGTGATGGGCTACGAGGAGATCGGGCCGGACAACAGCTACCACTTCCGCACCATCAACGGCGACATCAGCATCCACAACGCCCTGGCGTACTGCATGCTGACGAAGTTCAAGGACGCGGTCGCCTGGGACTTCATCAAGGAGTACGCCAGCGGCTGGGAAGCCTACGTCGAGAACATCAAGCTCTACGATCCCGAGAAGGTCGCCGAGATGACGATGGTCGACCCGGCCTACCTCTGGAAGGTGGCGGAGCAGTGGGCCGAGGCTTCTGTGAAGGGGCGCGAGCGCGGACAGGGGGGTGTGCTGAGCTTCTGGGGCATCGGCTACAACCAACACCTGCACGGTCAGAACAACACCGTGAACCTGGTCAACCTGATGGCCTTCACCGGCAACATCGGGCGTCCTGGCTGCGGCCCCTTCTCGATGACCGGCCAGCCCAACGCCATGGGCGAACGGCTCACGGGTGGCCTCACCGGGCGTCTCCCCTTCAACCAGGGCATCAACAACGAGGCGTGGCGCAACCACATCGCCGACCACTGGAACGTGCCGAGGGAGCGGCTCGCGGGCGTGGCCAGCGCCGGCAATCCGGGCATGGCCATCGGCATGATGGAGCGGGCGCTCAAGGGTGAGGTGAACGCGATGTTCCTCATCTACGCCACCCACATCGACCTTCCGGACCAGCACCGCCTGGTGCGCCCGGCGCTGACCCGTACCTTCAACGTGGTGCAGGAGATCTACCGGCACGCGCCCAACAACCTCTTCGCGGACGTGATCCTGCCGGCTGCCACCTGGGGGGAGTGGGTGGGCGGCACCTACATCCAGTCGGAGCGGCGCTTCTACGTGACCGACGGCACCGCGAACCCCATCCCCGGCACCCGGCCAGACATGGACATGGTGATCGACAAGGGCATCCTGATCGCCGACCGACTCGGCCTCGACGGGAAGAAGATCTTCCCGTACGAGCGGAAGGAGAACGGCTTCTACGATCCCGAGGAGGTCTTCCGGGACCTCGTGAAGGCTTCCAAGGGCAGCGACGCCGACATGAGCGGCATGCTCGAGGTGGAGGAGCGCGACGGGATCGGCCTCTACGACCAGATCCGCAACCACCGCGGCATCCAGTGGCCGGCGCCCACCTACGAGATCGCGAAGGCCGGCGGAACGAAGCGTCGGTACATGGAACAGGAGGGCTGGGACGACAAGCCCTACGGCTGGTTCCGCACCCCGGACGGCAAGCTCGCCATGCACGTGGTGAAGCAGGACTACTCCGAGCGCGAAGCCATCACGAAGGAGCTGATGCGCTTCGGGGCGGAGGGCGAGGAGGAGTTCTACGCCATCGACAACATCCCGCTGCTCGAGAAGGCACGCGACATGGGGCTCACACCGGAGCTGCCCGACGACGACTACCCGATGTGGCTGGGCCTGGGCGTGGTCTACGAGCACTTCCACACCGCCAAGACCATCCGCTCGGGCACGACCCGGCGCCTGGTGCCGGAGATGTACGTCGAGATGCACCCCAACGATGCGGCCAAGTACGGCGTCGAGGACGGGGAGTGGGTCGAGCTCGAGACCCGTCGGGGCAGCTACCAGGCCCGCGTCAGCGTCGGCCTGGACAGCGTGGTGCGTCCCGCGCGCAACCTGGTGCCCGAGGGCTACATGTTCTCGCCGTGGAACCTGTCGGTGGCCGACTCGGCCGACCCGAAGGACAACAAGTGGCTCGTCAATGGCGTGAGCCACCGGGCCTTCGACCCGGTCAGCGGGCAGGTGGACTTCAAGAAGTTGGCGGCTCGGATCAAGAAGCTCGCATGACGTCGAGTCGGGTGATCTGGCACGGTTCCTGCTTCGGAGACCCCAGGACCCACCCTGGAGCCCCATGCCTCTCAGCCGCCGCACGCTCTTCGGCACCTTGCTGACGGCTGCCGCCGCGGTCGCAGGGCGCAAGGCTGGGGGAAAGCGCACAGCGCGTGTGCCCATTCGCCCACCTGGCGCGGTTCCGGAGGGCGCGTTCCAGTCCAAGTGCGTGCGCTGCTTCCAGTGCGGCGAGGTGTGCCCGACCAACTGCATCCAGTTCAGGGGCTTCGAGGACGGCCTGGCGGAGGCCATGACCCCGGAGATCCGGCCGCGGGAGCAGGGCTGCATCGCCTGCATGGCCTGCACGGAGGTCTGCCCGAGCGGTGCCCTGCAGCCCATCGAGGCCTCCGACCCGGTGATCCTGACCACCGTGAACATGGGGGTGGCGCGGCTCAACAAGGACATGTGCTACTCGTGGGTCGAGCCGGCCCGGACCTGCGGTGTGTGCTACCGCGCGTGCCCCTTCCCGGGGGTGGCGATGAGCATCGAGGTCTGGGAACGCCCGGTGGTGCACCCGGACCAGTGCATCGGCTGCGGTCTGTGCGAGCAGGCCTGCATCCACCTTCCGCAGGCGATCCGGGTGCTGCCGACCCGGCGTGACGCATGAAGGGGCAGGTGTTCCGAAAGGTGTGTCAGCTGGCCGTGTTGCTCTTCGTGGTCGGCACGCCGCTGTTGACCCACTGGCGCAACATGAAGGTCGCCCACAACTCGCCGCGGCTCGTGGCGCTTCTGACCGACGATCTCTGGGGCACGTTGTATGGCTGGACGGACCACGTCCTCGGCGTCTTCGGCGAGTCGAAGGGGGTGTCCGACGGCATGCTCGGCCAGCCCTGGGGCGCCCAGGTGTTCGGCGTGCCGCTCTCCGATCCACTCGCGGTGGCTTCCTTGCTGGTGCAGGGGCAGGCTCCCGGCCTGTGGATGGCGCTCGGCTTGATCCTCCCGCTCGGGCTCGCTCTCGTGGCCGGCAAGATCTTCTGCAGCCACCTCTGCCCGGCCCGGCTGGTGTTCGAGGTCGTCAACGACGTGCGGCTCGGCCTCGAGAAGATCGGCCTGTTCCTGCCGCGGGTACGGCTGCCGCGCATGGGGATCTGGGTGCTGGTGGCGGCGCTGGCCTTCACCGCCTCCGCCGGGGCTGGCATCTTCCACCTCGTCCTGCCCTACCTGGCGCTCTCCTCCGGCGTGGCGGGCATGGTGTTGGGGGGCGGGCTCGGCCTCTCGGGGGGCGTCTTCCTGGCGCTGCTCCTGGTCGATGGCCTGGTGGCGCCCGGCCAGGTGTGTCGCTCGCTGTGCCCGACCGGGGCGCTGTTGGAGCTGGTCGGTCGGCGCGCGCCGGTCGCGTTGCGCAAGTCCGGGCCCACCTGCAGCCCGCGCTGCAACCTCTGCCAGCGGGCCTGCCCCTACGGCCTGTTCCCGGGACGGGAGACCCACCGACCAGCGTGCGACAGCTGCGGCCGTTGCACGGTGGTCTGTCCGGAGAAGCGACTCATGCGCACCCTCGCCAGCGTGCTGTGTGCGACGGCCCTGATCGTGCCGTCGAGCGCCCAGGCGCACCACAACAAGGGCCTGCCTCACTACGGCTACTTCGAGAACTACCCCCAGGTGCCGACCGAGGATCTGTTGATCGTCGACGGCAAGTGGGAGGTGGGCGGGGTGGTGTTCAACTTCCAGGGGCTCCAGCGGGAGACCAGCGACACGCCGAACGACGTGAAGCTCTTCGTGTACGCCTACGACCTGGAGGTCGACGCCACCCTGCGAGCCGCCGTCGACTTCACCATCGTGGACGAGGACGGCACGGTGGTGAGCGAGTGGGGTCGGCTCGAGCCCGACCAGGAAGGGGTCTACATCAGCCGCGAGACCTTTCCCGAGAGTGGCTACTACGAGCTGATCTACCGCTTCGACGACGGGGGCGTCCCGACCGAGCTGCGCTTGCCGATGGAGATCGATCTCGCGGCGGACAGCGCGCTCTTGCCGTGGGTGTGGGTGGTGCTCGGGGTGGTGGTCGCCGTGTTCGTGTTGGCGCTCACGGGGCGGCACCAGGCGCACCCCGTTCACGCCGCCCCTGCGGACACCTGATGGACCACAGCGAGATGGTGCACTACCTGCTGCCCGACGGGCGGGTCGTGATGTTGATGTCGGGCATCCCCGGCTGGCTGTTCGGCCTGGCGGTGGGCGCCGTGGTGCTCCTGAGCTTCGTGGTGGTGGAGGGCCGGGGCCTGGCGGCGCCGAGCGGCTGGCGCTTCAACCTCACGGCGGGCCGCAGCGTGCATCGGCTGCTTCGAAAGCCTTGGTTCCAGCTGGTCTTCCAGGTCCCCTTCGCGGCGATGTTCGTCTTCACCCTCTACGCGGGGCTGTTCGGCAGCTACACCCAGAACCTGGCGCCGGTGTTGGTCTGGACGGTGTGGTGGGCGGGACTGATCTTCGCGGTGGCCCTGTTGGGCAACGCCTGGTGTTTCGTGTGTCCCTGGGACGCCCTCGCGCGCCCCTTCCACCGCCTCAGCCTGGAGCGGGAGCTGCCGGCGTGGATGCGCAGCCTGTGGCCGGCCATCGCGCTGTTCGTGGTGCTCACGTGGGCGGAGCTCGGCTGGGGCGTGACCAACGACCCCCGCAAGACGGCCCTGTTGGGGGTGCTGATGGCAGCGGGTGCCGTGGTCTACGCGCTCCTGTTTCGCGGGCGGCCCTTCTGCGAGACCACCTGCCTCGTGGGGCGGGTGAGCGGGATGTACAGCCTGTTCTCCCCCGTGGAGATCCGACCGCGCGACCAGCGGGTGTGCGCGGTCTGCACCACCCGGGACTGCAAGACCGCCTGCCCGATGGACCTGGACCTCGGCGAGCTGCGCGAGAACCAGTTCTGCACCCAGTGCACCGACTGCTTCACGGCCTGTCCGTCCCTCGCCCCCGCGTTGTCGGTGCGCCCACCCGCCAGCGGGCTGGTGTCGGAGCGCGTCGGACGCAGCGACGAAGCATGGCTCGCGCTGATCCTGCTCGCGCTCACGGCCTTCCACGGCCTCTCCATGACACCGGTCTGGCAGACCTTCGAGCCTGGCGAGACCGACGTCGTATGGACCTTGCAGGGCTGGTTCGGTGTGGGCGAGACAGCGGCCTTCACCATCGGGATGGCGCTGGTGATGGCGGTGCCCATCGCCGCCTACGCGCTGAGCACCGCGGTCGCTCGCGCCCTGGTTCGCGACACCGCCGTGAGCTTCCGGCAGCTCTTCGTGAGCTACGCCTACAGCGTGCTCCCGGTGGCGCTCTTCTACCACCTGGCCCACAACGCCATGCACCTGTTCATGGAGGGGCAGGACGTGGTGCCGGCGCTCTCCGACCCCTTGGGCCGCGGCTGGGACCTCTTCGGCACCGCGAGCCTGCACCTCGACGCCCTGGTCGGTCAGGGCCCCACCTGGGTCGTGCAGGTCGTGTTGGTGGTGACCGGGCACGTGTTCGGCGTGTTGGTGAGCCACCGGATCGCGCGTCGGTTGTTCCCCGACCGCAGGCACGCCGTGCTGAGCCTGCTCCCGATGCTGGTGATGATGGTGCTCTTGAGCGTGGGCGGTCTCTGGCTGATGCACCTCGACATGAACATGCGCATGGGGCGGATGTAGTGGGCGCGGTCCGGCCGCCTGGGGCGGTGGACGAGCCGACCTTCCTGCAACGGTGCACGCGCTGCGAGGACTGCATGGCGCTCTGCCCCCACGGCGCCATCGGCTTGGTGGCCTCGGGCCCCGCGCGCGGCACCCCTGCCATGAACACGAACCAGGCGCCGTGCCACCTCTGCGCGGACCTGCCCTGTGTCGCGGCCTGCGACACGGGCGCGCTGTTGCCGCTCGGGCTCGACACGGTCTTCTTCGGCCTCGCCCGGATCGAGAGCACCTGCTTCGTGCACCTGGGCCCGGAGTGCGGCGCTTGCGTGCCCGCGTGTCCTCTGAGTGCGATCCGCGTGATGGAGAGCGTTCCGCAGATCGATCCAGACACCTGCAACGGCTGCGGCCTGTGCCGCGCGGCTTGCCCCGTGTTCTCGAAGGCCATCGTGATCGACACCTGAATCCGTGCCTGGCACGACTTGTGCATTCGTCCTCGACCTGAACCGAGAGGCCACCCATGGACTTCCACAAGCTCGATCTCCTCGTCCCCGTCGACTTCTCCGAGGGAAGCAAGCGCGCCGTCCGGGCCGCAGTGGGCTTCGTTCGAGCGGCCGGTGGGACCATCACGCTCCTGCACGTGGGTGGAATGCCCCACCTCGCTGCCTCGGACCTGTCCATGTCCACCGCGGCCTTGCAGGCGTACATGACCTACGCCGACGAGCTGCGCGACAAGCAGCGGCACGCGCTCGACAAGATCGCGCGGGAGGAGATCCCCGCCGAGATGGAGGTGCACACGGTGTTGCGTGACGGCCGGCCGAGCGACGAGATCCTGGCACAGGCCGAGGAAGGCGGACACGGGCTGATCTTCATGGGCACCCACGGGCGCACCGGACTCCAGCGTCTCTGGATGGGCTCGGTGACGGAGAGCGTGCTTCGCAAGGGTGCGCTGCCCGTGATGACCATCCACTGAGGAGCCGACCATGGAACGCATTCTCGTGGCCATCGACGGCTCGGAGGCCAGCTTCCGCGCCCTGGACTTCGCCAGCCACCTGGCGGACCGCACCCTGGCCCAGCTGGAGGTCGTGACGGTGCTCGATCTTGGTCAGCTGGACGTCTACGA
>CAZSAT010000223.1:0-6800 GCA_964604675.1 uncultured Enterobacterales bacterium | reverse complement strand
CACGCTCGACCGCACCTCGGGCGCCTCCGACGCGCTCAAGACCGCGGTGTAGGGCTCCCCCCAGTCCACGGCGTACACGTGGTCCGCGGTGTCGGCGACCACGCCCATCATCGCGGTGCGCGCGGGCTCGGTGGCCACCAGGGTGGGGGACGTGGGGTCGCTCGCGTCGAGCCAGAGCAGGTCGGTCCAGCCCGCGACCAGCACCCGGTCGCCCACCACGTCGACCGAGCGCGCCGAGGCGTAGCCGTCCCAGGTGCCGAGCAGCGAAGGACCGGAGGGGTCGACGAGGTGCACGCCGGTGGAGCCGCAGGCGATGGCCACGAAGTCGTCGCCGGCGGCGAGGTCGCGGCACACGCCCTCGAGCTCGAGGCTGGCCGCGATGGACGGCGTGCCCGACAGGTCCCAGCGATCCAGGCGGCCGTGGGCCAGGGTCCAGAGCGTGTCGCCCTGCCACCAGACATCCCGGACCTCGGCGTCCAGGGAGACCGGGTCGCTCAGATCGCTGTCGAGGCTGTAGCCGCCGCCTTCGCTGCCGTTGCCCCACGCCACCCGATCGCCCGTGCAGTCCAGGCCCTCCCCGAAGCTCCCCCGGCTCCAGGTCTGCTCGATGCTCGGGGTGCCGTCGGACGCGAGCGCGATGCGCAGGAGGTTGCCGCCGCGGTCCATGCCCCAGAGCTTGTCGTCGGCGGCGCAGACCCGCTGCACGTTCCAGATGGAGGTCTGGCCGACCGGGGTCGGGGCCTCGCGGTCGCTGGCGTCGTAGACCCACACACCCCCGAGCTGCTGCTGGTGCTGCCCGACGAGCACCAGCCAGTCGCCGAAGAGCACCCCGTCGGTGAGCTCGGCCGGGTCCTCCAGGGTGAGGTCGAAGCCGACGGTGATGGGGTCGCTGAAGTCGCCGGGCTCGGGCGCAGCGCTGTCGGAGCCTCCCGAGTCGGTCGGAGCCGGGGTGTCGGTCGCTGTGTCCGGGACCACCCCGCTGTCGGACGGAACCACGGGATCCGCCTCGCCCGAGCAGGCGACGAGCATCAGGCCGAGGACGCCGGGGGTGGGCACGAGGACTCCGGAGGCGTCGATCGTTGCGACGCACGGAACGCCAGGTAGGACGCCGCAGGACACCGATCGTCGCATGGTCGATAGGTCGTGCGCCCTCATGATAGGCTGATTCAACCTTGAAGTTTGGATCAGCCCATGTTGCCGCGCACGCTCGCTGGCCGTCTCGAGCAGCACGCGGAGGCCTTCCCGGCCGTGCTCCTGACCGGGCCGCGGCAGTCGGGCAAGACCACGCTGGCCCGCGCGAGCTTCCCGGAGTTCCTGTACGTCAACCTCGAGGACACCCTCGAGCGCGAGGAGGCGCGAGACGATCCGCCTGGCTTCCTGCGCCGGCTGGAGGGTGCACCAGGAGCCATCCTCGACGAGGTGCAGCGCGTGCCGGAGCTCTTCAGCGCGCTGCAGGTCTGGCTGGACGAGCGGGATCGGGCGCCCCTGGTGCTGACCGGCTCGCACCAGCTGCTCATGGGGCAGGGGGTGAGCCAGTCGCTCGCCGGCCGGGTCTCGATCCTCGAGCTCCTGCCTCTGTCCGTCGCCGAGCTGGGGGGCCGGCCGGGACGCGAGCCCGAGCAGCTGGACACGCTCGAGCCACGGCTGTCGCCGCTGGGCCACGAGCTCGACCAGCTCCTCTTCCGCGGGCTCTACCCACGGCTGCACGATCGCGACCTCCCCGCGGCAGCCTGGTTGGACGCGTACGTGCGGACCTACGTGGAGCGCGACGTCCGCACGCTCCGGTCGATCGGCGACCTGGACACCTTCGGGCGCTTCCTGAGGCTGTGCGCGGGACGCTCCGGCCAGCTCCTGAACTACAGCGCCCTCGCGAGCGACGCCGGAGTGAGCCAGCCCACGGCGAAGCAGTGGGTCTCGCTGCTCCGAGCGTCCTACCTCGTCGACGTCGTGCAGCCGCACCACGAGCGGCTGTCGAAGCGACTCGTGCGCACCCCGAAGCTGTACTTCACCGACACCGGTGTGCTGTGCAGCCTCCTGGGCGTCCGGGAGGCCGGGCACCTGCGCAGCCACCCACTCCGCGGCGCCGTCTTCGAGACCTTCGTGATGAGCGAGCTCCGGAAGGTGTTCACGCACCGCGGGGAGCGGGCCCCTCTGTACTTCTGGCGGGACCGGCAGGGTCACGAGGTCGACGCCGTCGTGGAGCTGGGCCACCGTCGCGTGGCGGTGGAGGCCAAGGCCGGCGTCGGCGTGCCCACCGATGCCTTCCGAGGGCTGGCGTACTACCGCGCCCTGACCGCAAAGCGCGCCCCGGACGTGAACCTGTCCACCGTGCTGGTGTACGGCGGCGATGTCGACCGCGGGCGCGGCGAGCACGTGGTGCGCCCTTGGTGGGGCGTGAGCTGAGCTACCCGGGCGGTATCGTTCGAAGAGCCCGGGCACCCCATGACGCTCCTCCTCCTCCCTCTCGCCGCCGCGCAGTCCACCGTCACCATCGAGCGGCTCTCCGCCGGCCACCGCACGATCGCCACCTCCATCGAGATCGAGGCCCCGCCCGAGGCGGTGTGGGCGGTGATGACCGACTTCGAGGCGATGCCGGGCTGGAGCAGCTCCCTGCAGTCGGTCGAGGGCGAGCTCCGCGACGGCGGCGAGGTGTCGGTCCGCTTCAAGCCCGATCCCGACAAGGACCGGGTCAACACCTACCAGCACCACCTGATCTACGAGGAGGGGGTGTCCTTCGGCTGGCAGGGCGACGTCTTCGCCGCCGGGATGACCGACAACCACCGCTACCGGCTGGTCGACCTGGGCGACGGCCGCACGCGGCTCGAGCACTCCGACGAAGCCAGGGGCGGGATGACCTGGCTCCTCGGCGGCGCAGTGATGAAGGCCTTCGAGGGCTTCTGCACCTCCTTCAACCAGGAGCTGAAGGAGCGGGTGGAGTCCACCTGGGTGCCGCCGGAGCCGGAGCCGGAGCTCGCGCCGCGCCCCCTGAGCCTCGGCCAGCTCCGCGCCGGACTCCCCACCGGCACGACGATCCGCCTGTCGCTGCAGCCGGCGGGGGCGCCGCCGACCCAGGAGCTCTGGGAGTTCGTCGCCTCCGACGACGCGGGCACCACCATCCGCAGCACCAGCTTCGACGAGGCCGGCGAGGTGGTCGCCGGCCCCGAGGAGGCGCGCTCGAGCTGGGAGGAGCTCTGGGACCACGCCGCCTTCCCCGCGGCCGCGACCACGATCGAGGACGAGGCGCTGGAGCTGCGGCTGGGGAGCTTCGACACGCACCGCTACACGGTGACCCGAGCGGGCGACGAGGGCGCGACGGTGGTCGACCGCTTCTGGTTCGCCGAGGCGCTCCCGGGCCCGCCGCTCCGCTACGTCTCCGAGGTGGACGGCGAGGAGGTGTTCCGGATGGAGCAGCTGGAGCGCGGCGCGCCCTGATGGCTCCCTGGATCGAGCTGAAGAAGCCCGGGGTCCCCGCCGCCGGTTGGGCGATCAGCGGGGCGAGACCTCCGAAGGCGCCGGTCGTTGCGACGCTCGAGACGCCAAGTAGGACACCGCTGGACACCGATCGCCGCACGCGTGCTCGCCCGCCAGATCCAGAGCGCGCTCCAGAGCCTGATCCAGCGCCACGAACCAGCCGGGCTGCGTGGGGAAGAGCGCGTCGGCGCCCACCCGACCCGTGGTGCCGCTGGCCTCCAGCACCTCCATCGCACGCGGACGCATGCCCACCAGCAGCAGGTGGCGACCGCTCCGCTCCAGACCCTCCGCGACCTCCGCGAACACCAGCGCGGTCGTGGCGTCGAGGTCGTGGCAGCGCTTCACCCGCGCCACCAACACCCGGGTGCCGTCCTCCACGGCCTCGTCGAGCAGGTCGCGCAGCTCTCCCGCCGCACCGAAGAACAGGCTGCCCTCGAGGTGGAGCACCTTCACCGCCGTGCAGGCCGTGCCGCCAGGCCGCTCCGGCTCGTGCTCCCGCAGCCGCCCGCGGGCGTCGAAGCGCAGCTCCCCGGCGCGCAGCAGGCGGGCACGCCGCAGGAACACCACCAGGCTGATCCCCACCCCGAGGTAGACCGCGAGGTCCAGCCGCACGAGGAAGGTGCCCGCCACCGTGCCCACGAAGGCCAGCGCGTCGACCTGGCTGGAGCGCAGGGTGCGCGCGATGGCTGCACGGTCGATCATGCGCCAGGCCACCACCAGCAGGATGCCCGCCAGCACCGGGATCGGGGTGAAGTCGACCACCGGGCCGGCCAGGAGCAAGACCGCCAGCACCATCGCGCCCGAGAGCACCCCGGAGAGCCGGCTCGAGGCTCCGGACGCGTGGTTCAGGATCGACCGCGCGAGGCTGCCGCTGACCGGGTAGCCGCTGGTGAAGGCGGCTGCGAGGTTGGCCAGTCCCTGGCCCACGAACTCCGTGTCGGCGTCGAGCCGATCGCCCGACTTCGCCGCGAGGGAGCGACCCACCGCGCTGGACTCCACGAGGCTCAGGACCGTGGCGGCGAAGGCCAGTGGTGCGAGCTCGAAGAGGTCGAGCCCTCCCGGCACGCTCAGCGGCGGCAGGCCCGCGGCCACCTGCCCGATGTCGCCCGACACCTTCACCCCGCGGCCCGCGAGGTCCAGGCCCCAGGACGCGGCGATGCCGGCCACCATGGCCATCAAGGCACCCGGCACCTTCGGCGCCACCCGGTGCAGGACCAGCACCAACGCGGCCGCGGCGAGCGCCAGCCCGACGCTCCAGCCATGCACCTGGTCGAGGCCCTGCATCCAGCTCCAGAGCTGCTCCGGCAGGTTGCCCCGCGCTCCCGCAGTGCCGGTGACGTTCGACAGCTGACCCGCACCGATGAGCACCGCCGCGCCGCTGATGTAGCCGAGCACCACCGAGCGGCTGACGTAGTCCACGAGCACGCCCAGGCGCAGCAGGCCCGCGCCCGTCTGGATGACGCCCACCATCAGCGCGAGGGTGACCGCCACCTGCACGGGGTCCATGCCCGCACGCTCCGCCGCCGCGGCGGTCGCGGTGCCCACGAGCAGGCTCACGGCGTTGGAAGGGCCCGACACCACCAGGTGTGAGCTGCGGAAGAGGCTGCCGACGATGACCGGCACCGCGCCCGCATACAGCCCCATCGCAGGCGGCAGGCCCGCGATCATCGCGTAGGCCACGCCCTGGGGCACGCTCAGGAAGGTGACCGTGGCGGCCCCGGCGAGGTCACGGCCGAGCTGCGGTCGCCGGGCGCCCCAGAGGTCGGCGAGGGCCAGCTTCACGGCGCGGGTTCTCGGCCGACGTCGTGCAGGGCCGCCACCGCGAGCTGCATGCCGTCGAGCAGCGAGCGGGTGTGGGCGATGCGGGCCCGCCAGGGGGCGACGGGGCCCTGGAGCGCGGCGTCCCAGCGGAGCAGCTCGCCGTCCAGAGCCTCGATCACGGCGGGCAGCTCCCCGAAGCGGGCGGCCGAGAGCAGGAGGGTCTTGAGCTCGTGGGGACGCTGGCCGAAGCCACGGGGCAGGTCGCCGAGCTGCCGGAGGGCGCCACGGGTCAAGAGCCCCCCGGCGTGGCACGGCGTGCAGAGCAGCTCGGCGATGTCGCGCAGGCCCTCGTTGCCCACCGGGGGAGCCTCGGGCAGCTCGAAGGGCGCCGTGGCGCCGGGCAGCGCCTCCCGGTGGTCGAGCGCCAGGTCGAGCGCCAGGCGCAGGGCGCGGGGGTAGAACCCGTTGCCGGGGACCGAGGCCACGTAGGCCGGCAGCCAGCGCAAGAGGTGCTGGTCGAGGAAGCGCGCCTGCAGGTCCAGCAGCTCCTGGTGGGCGATGTCGTCGCGCAGGGCGTCGCCGCGCGCGCCCTCCAGCCAGCCGAGGAACGCGAGCTGCACGCCCAGGTGGTCGGCGGCCACGTCGGAGACCTCCGGCTGGAAGCCCCCGGCCGCGTAGTCGCGCGCGACAGCCTCCGCATGGTCGCCCCCCAGCAGCCGATCCGGCGAGAGGAAGAAGCTCTCGTACGGCGGCGCGTCGAGCCCGAAGAGCTGGTAGTGCTCGCCGGGCTGCACGGAGAGGTCGCCGAGCGCGGCCCGCGCCGCCGGCTCCAGCTCGGGGGAGAGCCCGTAGCGCACCAGCCGGCCGAGCAGGGTGTAGGCCCGCTCCCGTGCGACCGCGACCTGGCGCTCAGCGGCCAAAGGGCTTCTCGGGCAAGCGGTAGGCCGCCTCGACCGGCTTCAGCGGGCGCTTGAGCCAGTAGGGTCGGCGGGTGCCGTCGGGGCTGTGCTCGACCGCGCTCCGGGCCAGCGCGTGCCAGCGCCGGTAGAGCGCGCGCGACTTCGCGGTGTCGACGTGCACCATGCCGTGGGCTTCGCCCGGCTCGGCGGCGCGCACCGACAGAGCCTTCACCAGCCAGCAGTGGTGCCCGCTGACCGGGTCGGGCTGCACCGGGTGGGTGAGGTTCTGGTGCACGCCCACGTCGTTCCACCACACGCGGCTGGTGTCCGGGTCGGCGCTCTCGTAGGGGCCGACGCCCTTCAGCAGCTGCAGGGTGTTGGCGGTGCCTTCCCGGTCGAGCCGGGCCAGGGCCGTGGTGCCCTTGTTGCCCCCGGCGTCTTCCTGCAGCCGCCAGCGGCCGAGGTGGTGGCTCATCGCGATGATGCCCGGCTTGATGCCCTCGGTGACCCAGACCTTGTCGACGAACCAGCCGATCTCGGTCTCCACCCGCACGAGCTTCCCGGTGCCGACCCCGAGGCGCTCGGCGTCGCTCGGATGGATCCAGATGGGGTTCGTGTGGCTGATCTCGTAGAGCCACTTGCAGTTCGCCGACCGGGTGTGGATGAGCG
>CAZSAT010000222.1:0-6935 GCA_964604675.1 uncultured Enterobacterales bacterium | reverse complement strand
AAGGGCGCGAGGCCAGGGGTCACCGTGTTCCGCAGGTGGCGGTTGTCGCCGGGCACGACGTGCACGAGCACGGCGCGTCGGCCCCCGAACTCGTTGGCTCGGCACATCGCGTGGAGCAGCAGCGCCTGACGCATCAATTGGTCGTGGGGGTCGTGGAAGAAGGCTTCCAGAGGCGGGTGCTCGGCGAAGGGCGCCGCCTCGAAGCGTCGGCCGTAGCGACGGTGGCGGAGGGCGTGCAAGCGCCGTGGCAGTCCGTGGGCGTAGCTCTCGGTGAACTTCCACTCGATGCCGACGAGGGTGCGTCCTCCGGGTGTCTCCGCCACGGCGAGGGCATCGAGGCTGGTGGTGTAGCGTCCGCGGTGCCGCACCTCCCCGGGGCGCTCCTCCAGGTAGTCGGCGTCCCCGATCCACTCGAAGGCCACGGTGTGACCGTCCTCGACGGGCACGAGGCCGGTGGCGGTGGGCACGGCCTGCTGGACGAGCTCGAGCAGCGCCCGGGTCCGCGCGCAGGACAGGAGCGTGTTGACACACTGCACCTGGGAGTCGAGGAGGTGGGTCGAGGGACCGGCACCGCCCGGTCCCGGGGTGACTCCGTGCCAGGTGATGCCGTGGGCCGCGAAGCGGCGCAGGGCTTCGTCGCGCACGTCTGGGAGCAGGTTCCTGGCGGCGTGTTGCCGCGGAAGGCACACCGGGAACGGCCCCACCTCGATCACCTCACCGCGCGACTCGACGAAGGTCGTTCCTGGCCCTCGCGCGTCCTCGGGCAGCGTGGGCGAGCGCGCCTTCCAGGCCTCCTGCGCGCGGCGCTGGGCGGTGTACCAGGGCGTCTTCGCTCGCTTCACGGGCTCACCACGTCGAGGATGTGGCCGTCGTCGGACAGCCGCCAGAGCTGGAGGCCGTCGAGCAGATCCCTGTGATGCAGGCGGGTCGCGTGGACGGCGCTGCGCCAGCGCGTCTGCCAGTCCGCGCGCTGGTCGGGCGCCGCGATGACGGGGACCACCACGGTGCGCGCAGAGCGCGTGGGTGCCGGGGGGAGCAACCCCAAGGTCCGCTTCTGGGCGACGACGGCGTCGACGACGCGGGGGAGCGCGGTCGCGCCGTGTTGCCGGGCGAGTCGACGAAAGGTGTGCACGTGCGTCGCTACCTGGACGGCGGCGACTCGGAGCGGCTCGCTCTCCTTCTTGAGCTCGATGAGGGCGATGCGACCGTCGGCGAGCACGCCGAGCAGGTCGAGCTCGCGGTGCACCTTGCCGAACCGCGCCTTCAGCTCGCTGGCGAAGGCCTGGGTGTCGCGGCGGGTGTCGAAGCCGACCTTCGTCTCCTTGTCCACCGGGAGGACCGGTCCGACCTCGCTGCTGTAGCGGCGGACGAGGCCCGCGTGCGCCCGGTACTCGCCCGCGAGGTAGTGTGGCTGGATCCGCGTGGCCGCGCGGTCCAGGTAGCCGAGCAGCCAGGGGATGCGCTCATCGAGCTCCGCGGGACGCAAGGCCCGGGTAGGGAAGTCCTCGCCGGCGGTGTAGGTGGCGTGGGCCCGCAGCTTGATGCGACCGCTGCCGTGCCCGAGCAGCTCCAGCACTGCGGTGCCGCCCGTGTACAGCTTGACGCTACCGCGCGCGGGTCCCGTGCGGCTGTTGCGGAGGTCGAGGTGTGCCAGGTTGGGTTGGCCCCAGGCTCCGTGCGTGCGCTCGCGCAGCGCCGCGAAGGTGGCGCTGGCCGAGAGGGTGTGCAGGAAGTCCGGATGGAGGGCTCGGTCGTAGTACATCGGTCGGGAGAGCATGCACCACGCCCCGGATCGATTGTGGTGGCCCGGGTGCGTGAAGGCTCGCCGCTACCGGCCGCCGGGGGTGGACAGCAGGGGCTCCGTGGCCTCCAACCAGCGCTTCAGCTCCCGACCGGAGGGTGGAAGCTCGTAGCCATTGAAGTGACAGGCGGAGCTCAGGCGGGACCAGAGGTAGGGAGCCTGGTCCGCGCCTGTTCGGCCGGACTCGCTCGCGAAGCACAAGAGCTGGGCGCGGAACGTGGCGGCCTGCACGCCCGGGGCCTCTGCGCGTGCCCACTCGCGCAGGGCCTGCTCGATGGCTTGACGCGCCAGCAGAGCGACGCCGCGTGTCCACCAGCGATCGCTCCGAGCGTCGGAGCGGTACAGGCTCCAAGCGGCATCCAGCAGGTCACGCGCGGTCACAGGCGCTCCAGTCCTTGCGCCACGCTGCGGCACAGCCGCACCAGCGACACCATGTCGCCGGTGTAGCCGTGGTGGCTGCCGTCGTTGCAGAGCTCGAACGCGTCGACCGCCTGCTGCCCGTAGGTCTTTCGGAGGCGCCCGACCACCTCGTTGACGCGGGAAGCATCGTCGAAGAAGGCGAGCGCGGTGACCGGCTTGAGGCCTTCCGCGTCGGCGATGGCGCGCTCGACGTCGGCGTGCACCTCCCCCTGCCCGAGTCGCCTTCGGCGGATCGCGCTCGTGACGGCGGCCTCCAACGCGAGGCGGCAGAGGCCGGGTACCACGCGGCTGGCCACGGTGTGGCCGATCTTCTGTTCCTGGGTGGCCACGGCGAAGGCGTCCTCCAGGTGCTGACGGATTGGATCGTCGGCCTCGTGCACCTCCACCACCGACTGCTCCTTGCGGGTGACGTGCAGGACCCGGGCGGGCAGCTGCAGCCGACGCAGCGCCTCCGGCAGCCGCTCGTCATGGGTGAAGACGATGACCTGGCGGCTCCGCGCGGTCGAGGAGAGCAGGCGAGCCAGGCCGTCGACGCGTGCCGGGTCCATCGACTGCACGGGGTCGTCGACGAGCAGGAAGCCGAAGGGGCTCTCGGGCAGGGTCACCCGCGGCAGGAAGAGGCTCAGAGCGAGGGCGTGCAGCTCGCCCTGGCTCATCACGCCGAGGGCGACCCCGTCGTGGCCATCGACCTGGACCTGCACGTCGACCTTCTTGTGGGTGCCCTTGCCGATCATCTCGACGCCGGAGATGTCCACGTTGCTGCGGCTTCGGAGCACACGCCAGGCCTTCTTCACCTTCTCCGCGATCGGCGCGAAGCGGTCGGCGCGCAGGGCCCCCTCGAGCTCGCCGAGCCACGCTTCGGCGGTCTTGAGCTGGGCCAGCCGCTCAGCGGTTGCGTCGAAGGAGGCCGCGCGCTTCAGCCAGTCCGCGACGTCGAGCGCGAGGGGGCGCCAGAGGTTCTGGAGGCGGTCGTGCTCGGCCTGGGCCTCGAGCTTCAAGGAGGCCAAGGCTTCGGCGAGCGGCGTCCAGGCCTCGAGCAGGTGGTCGGCCAGCGCGGTGCCGCGCAGCGTGGCCCCGTCGATCCAGGTCTGGTTCGCGGCCAGCAGCGCGGCGGTGGCCTGCAGGGGCGCGGCTTCGAACACCGGGACGGAGAGCTTGGGCAGGGCGCGGGCGACCCCTTGCTCCAGCTTCGCCAGATCCTCTCGTGCCTGCGCGAGCGCACCCGCCTGCTCGCGGAGCTGTTGGCTGCGCTCGCGGGCATGCTCCGTCCAGTGGGCGTCGAAGGCCTCCACCGTGCCGCACAGCGGGCACGTGGTGGTCTGCGCGTCCACGAGGACGAGCGCCTGGTCCAGCAGGGTGGCCAGCTCGAGGCTCCGGGCGGTGTCCTTCTGCGTGAGATCGTCGACCCGTGCCGCCAGGGCACGGAGCTTCTCGGCCGAGCCGAGCACCCGCTCCTCCGCCGGCGCCTCCTGCCTCAACACCGCCGCGAGCCGCTTCACGGCCGAGCTGGTGTCGTCGCCCTCTTCGCCGACCACGAGCCCTTCGAGCACGTCGAGCTTGTGCGTCCGGCGACCAAGCTCCTTGGAGAGCGTGGCTGCGCGGGGGTCGTCCAGTCCGGCCGCCGTCTCGGCGAGCTCGGCGGCGCGTTGCTTCACGGCCTTGCCCTCCTTCTGGCCGGCCAGCCGTCGTTGGCGGACGCGCTCGCGGGCGTCGCTCAGCTCACCCAGTCCCAAAAGGGGGGCGATGGCCTTGTAGAGGGTGGTCGGGCCAGCCTCGAGCAAGCCGCCCAGCTCGCTGTAGCTCAGGAAAGGCCGGTAGGTGGCCAGAGCCGAGGCCCAGTCCGCCTTCGCGTCGGCTGGCGAGACCTTCACGGTGCTCGCGGAGAAGTCGTCGCCGTCCCACCGTCGGGTGACGCTGACGGGCTGCGCAACGCCCTCGACCGTGAGCTGCACCTGGGCGCGCACGGCGCCGTGGGCGTGCAGGTTCTTCCAGCCCTTGCGCCAGTCGGCGGTGCGCTTCTGCCAGCGAGCGTTGTCGCCCGTGAGGGCCACCTCGGCAGCCTCCGCGAAGCTCGACTTCCCAGACCCGTTGCGCCCGACGACCAGGGTGAGGCCCGGGCCGGGGTGCAGCGGCAGGCTGCGTTCCTTTCCGACGCCTCGGAACCCGGCTGCGGTGATGCTTCGCAGGTAGGCCGGGGAGGGTGCGACCGCCGCGGCCTCCTCGAGCACGTGGGCGACCGCGGGACGCGGGTCGGGTTGACCGGCGAGCGCGCGCTCCAGGGCTTCGTCGCTCCGGCAGGCGGCGTCGACGAGATCGACCACCGCCTCGTCCAGGGTTTCGTCGTCGTAGAGACGGGTGAGCACACGCTGGTAGAGCTGGTCGTCCATACCCCCTCCGGAAGTCGGTCCGAGATGCTACCTGCTGCCGAGCGCTGCGGGACCGAAGGATCCATCCGCAGGTGCCAGGTTCGCGGCAGGGATCGGTCTGTCATCATGGAGCCGCCTGCCGCGGTTCCCGCCGTCGGCATCCGGCCTGTTCGTGGGCGCGGCGGCGGGCGCCGTGATGGGGCCAGCGGCCGCCGTCGCGGCGAGCGCCGGCGCCTACCTGGCCGCCGTCGCGCTGTACCAGGCCACGCTCGCGGTGTTTCGCGACGCCCGGCTCGCCCAGGAGGAGGCGAGCGGCTCATCGCCTGGTGCCGGGCGGCGGCCGAGGCGCTGGCGGCGGAGCGCGAGGCGGTGGTGGCCCGCGGCGCCGCCATGCTCGCAGACCGGCGGGAACGGATCGATCAGGCCCTGTCGCTCATCGACGCGGGGCTGGCCTCCGAGCGGCCCGAGGCGGTCGGCGGCATGGCGGCTCTGGCGGAGGTCGTGGGGACCGCGCCGATGTTCGCGGATCTCGCCGCCTTCGAGGCCTTCCTGCACGGGGACGAGCCGCTTCGGTTCTGAGGGGCGCGGGTCAGGGCAGCAGACGGAGCTTCGGCACCTCGCGCGTTCGCCGGATGGCGCTGCCGTCACAGCCGCGGCAGCGGCTGATGACGCAGCCGGGCAGGTGCACCGCCACGGGCCCCTCGGTGCAGAGCGCCTCGAGCCAGGTCTCCCAGCTGGCGTGGGCACCCTCGAAGGACCGAAGTCCGGTGGAGGCCTCGAAGCGGCCCCTCGCCACACGGCGCACCCGCCAGCGCTCGAAGATGTCCAGGTGTTCCTGTCCGGGCATGGCCACGTCGAGACGCAGGCCACGAACCGGCTTGCGGGGGAGCTCGCGGCCGAAGCGGTCTCGTGGCCACGGCCGCCTCGCTTCTCCCTGGAGGATCCGCAGGTCGGTCATGCCGCCCACGTCACGGACAACTGCAGCACCGCCTGCCGGTAGACCAGGGCTGTGCCGCACGTGCCCCCGGGTGTTCGGAAGTCCACGAGGGTGGCTTCACCGGCGTCCCGTGCGCTCCACTCCGCCGATGCCAGGTCCTCGAAGCGCAGGTCGGGACGAGCTTGCGCCCGGGCCTCGAGCGGCGCGCCGGCCTCCAGCTCGAGCGCCTCGGCGGCGAGTCGGGTTCCATGGTGGGCGAGACGCTGCGTTCCGTAGACCTCGAGGCTGTGCCACCGGCCGGCCTCCCGCTGCACGGCGAGGCCGCCAGCACCAGCCAGGGTCTGCTGCGTGCGGGTCCGCTCCGCCGGGCTCTGGCTCCGACGCCGCCGGTCGATCCGCACGGTCTCTGCATCGAGACCATGGGTCAGGGAGCGGGTGATGGTCTGCGTGTCGCGTGTGGTGAGGAAGGCCTCCACGTCGTCCCAGGTCTCGGACTGATCCGCGGCGCGTCCCCTCGTGGCCATGCGCGACGAGGCATCCCGTCGGAGCTTGGAGGTGCTGAAGCCGACGGGGGCCGACCGTAGGGTGTGGAACGTGTCGCGCCGGTGGGTGTCCCAGCGACCGGACTCGACACAGCGCACGTCGATCGAGGCCGTGGTGTGCGGCATGACGAGGGTCGGTGTGGCGATGATGCGGGTCTGGGCGCCGCCCTCCAGCAGGGCTCCAGCGGGAAAGAGCACGGGCTCCTCGCCCTGGTGCTGGACCTGCACGTGAGGCACCCGCGGGGACTTCAGCTCGCCGATCTCGACAAACCCGGCGTCCAGGGCCTCCTGCAGGTGCATGACCGGGAGCTCCCCGGCGGGCGGACAGCGCAGGGGCCACGCGGTCCAGGTGTGAACGGCCACGGCCAGTTCGTGGGGATGGAGGGCGGCGAGCAGCTCGCGCACGACGGGGATGGCGGGGTTCTGGGACATGATCGATCTCGTTCGGGGTCAGGCGGTGGCGACGAAGCCGGCTCGGCGCTCCACCGCGAGGCGGCGGCTCTGCTCCCGGGCGGCTTCGTCCAACAAGGCGGTGGTGAGGGTCTGGCCGAGGCTGGCGGCACGAAAGGCCGCCTTGAAGACGGCGTTGCGGATCAGCCCGCCGCTGAGGTCGTGCCGCGCGAGGCTCTCCAGATCGATGCCGTCGACCAGGTCCGCCGGCAGCATGCCGGCCCAGATGAGGCGGCGCTCCCGTGCGGAGGGCGCGGTGAAGGCCAGGCGCCACATCATGCGACGCTCGAGGGCGCGGTCGAGCTGGCCGGGCAGGTTGGTGGCCAACAGCACCAGCCCGGCGTGCCGATCGAGCAGCTGCAGCAGCGTGTTCACCAGCCGATCGTCGTGCCTCGCGGCGTGGGCCAGGCCGCGCTCGG
>CAZSAT010000221.1:5464-7015 GCA_964604675.1 uncultured Enterobacterales bacterium | reverse complement strand
CTTCTGGGACGAAACCGAAAAGAAGAACCGCGAGGAGTACCACGATCTCACCGACACGGAGCTGGAGAACCTGATCCGGCCCGAAGAGGTCGAAGTCCTGGAGCACAGTGAGAAAAGCGAAGACGCCCCAGAACCCGAGACCGATGACATCGAGGATGTTCTAGGAGCGCAGCTTGGCAACCCGACCCTGCATGATGTGGTGATTACGCGCCAGGTCAAAAGGGGCGAGGTCAAGATCGTCAACATTGCCCCCGAAGAGTTCCTGATTTCCCGCGAAGCCAAGAACGCTGACGAAGCGCGTTTTGTCTGTCACCGCAGCCGCATGACTCTCGCGGAACTCCGCGAAATAGGCTACGAGGTGGACGAGGAGCTGATTGGCGGCAGTGACTTCGCGAACTTCAACATAAACCAGGAGAGCAACGCCCGTCACCAGTTCGATAACTCCCAGGGCTGGCCGTTTGATTACGAAGAAGGCGAGGGCGCTCTGCGCGAGGTCTGGGTCTTTGAGAGTTATATGCGCGTCGAGGTCGAAGGTGGCTTATCCGAGCTGCGTCGTATTCTGACTTGCGGTAACCAGGTACTCGCCAATGATGCGGTAGACCGAGCACCGTTCGCGACTCTCTGTCCGGTTCCGATGGCACACAAGTTCTTCGGGATGTCTGTTGCCGACCAGGTTATGGATCTTCAAAAAATAAAAACCGTTCTGTTGCGGAATCTTTTAGATAATTTCTACCTCCAGAATGCGGGACGTATGGCGGTCCAAGAGGGCATGGCGAATTTGGATGATATTTTATCCCCGAGACCGGGCGGCATTGTGCGCGTCAAGGCACAAGGAGCAGTGCAGCCGTTACCGACCCCGCAGCTCCAGCCCTACGCCTTCGAGATGCTGGGTTACATCGACAGCATCCGGGAAGAACGCTCCGGCATGACAAAGATGAGCCAGGGACTCGACGCCGACGCGCTCACTTCACACACTTCCGCGACTCAGGTTGCCCAGGTAATGACGGCAGCGCAGCAGCGTGTTGAGTTGATCGCCCGAGTGTTCGCTGATACCGGCGTCCGGGACATGGCTTACATGATTTACGAACTGGTCAACAAGCATCAGGACAAAGAGGCCGTGATCCAGTTACGCAATGAGTGGGTTCCGGTAGACCCCTCGATGTGGCGAAGCAAGATGGATTGTGCGGTCCAGGTCGGGTTAGGACACGGCAACCGTGACCAGCAGATGATGCACCTGTCTCAGATGATCCAGTTTGCGTCACAGGCGATGTCCGGCGGCTTGTCTATTGTCAACGAGCAGAACCTCTACAACATGGGCGCTCAACTCGTGAAGAACATGGGTTTCAAAGACGTAAGCCAGTTCCTTAACGACCCCAGCAAGATGCCGCCGAAAGGTCCATCCCCACAGGAGCAGATGGCTCAGATGGAGATGCAGATGAAACAGAAGGAACTGGAGATCAAAGCCGCTGATGTTCAGATCAAAGCCCAAAAGATTCAGGTCGATGCTCAGGAAGCAAGCGTGGATGCACAACTCAAAGCCCAAGAGCTGGC
>CAZSAT010000221.1:3555-5364 GCA_964604675.1 uncultured Enterobacterales bacterium | reverse complement strand
CGACTTGAAGCTGCAAAAAGAATTTTAGCCGACCCCATGATCAACGAGGCATGGGATCTGTTGGCAAAAGAAATCCTGATCAGTTGGGAGCACTCATCTGATCACGATGTTGAAACCAGGGAAAGGCTCTGGTTGAGTCTAAAAACCTTGGGTCGTTTTAAGAGTCACTTTGATTCCATTGTGACAACCGGAAAAATGACCGACAAGATTTAGACTGTTTTTTAACGAAACTCGTTTCGCGAAACGAGCCAGCAGGGACGCTGGTTGGCCCCACTTCGGTGGGGCTTTTTCATGGAGCACACTATGGCCGACACGCAAGAAGCACCGGCGCTGAATGAAGCACCCGTAATAACCGACGAGGGCAGTATCGCCTCGGCACAACAGGCACTCTTAGGTCTTCTGGACTCGCAAGAATCCTCAGAGGCAGAAGAGGCCGCCCCGACCGAAGAAGAATTAACGTCCACGGAAGAAGATCCAGACGAATCTCCTGAGGCGGTTTCTGAAGACGAATCCGAGTCCGAAGAGGATGAGGAAGAGTCTGAAAGCGAAGAGTCTGAAGAAGAGGACGAAGAGGAACCCGTCTACGCCATCAAAGTTGATGGTGAAGAAATCGAGGTCAGTCTTGACGAACTCCTAAAGGGCTACTCGCGCAATTCCTCGTTTACGAGGAAAAGCCAAGCTCTCGCGGAAGATCGAAAGCGGATGGAGTCACTGCAAGCGCAGTACAGCTCCGAGATGCAGCAGATCCAGGCAGAGCGACAGCAGTACGCACAACAACTTCAGTCGATGATTGAAAACTCTAACCTCGACCAGTTTGCGAACGTAGATTGGGAACGCCTTAAAGCGGAAGACCCGATTGAGTTCGTAACCAAACGAGAAGAGTTCAGAGAGGCCCAGGAAAAGATCGCCAGGGTGCATCAGCACCAGCAACAGGCGATTGCGAAAAACGAGGCCGCAGCACAACACAACTGGCAAGAGTCTGTAAAACAGGAACACGCTGCCCTGGTAGAAAAACTACCGGATTGGGGTGATCCTGGCAAACAGAAAGAACTCGCCGGTGAGCTGCGTTCCTACGCTTCATCTGTGGGCTTCCAAGACGCTGAGATCGAGAGTCTTATCGACCATCGATCCTTTATTGTTTTGAACAAGGCCAGATTGTACGACGAGATGATGAAGGCCAATCCAAAGGCCAAGAAACTCAAGAACAAACCCAAGGTCATTCGCGGCAGTAAAGCAGCAACAGCCAAATCTGAGTCCAAAAGTAAACGTGCGGCGCTGAGAAACCGACTTTCAGAGACCGGCAACGTCAATGACGCGGCAGCTCTCCTGGAAGATTTCGTATAACTTTTCTTTTAAGGACAAACAATGGCAATCCCAACAAATACCAGCACTACTTATAGTGCAATCGGTATCAGGGAATCACTCGCAAATGTGATATACGCAATCGCTCCTTTGGACACGCCCTTTTTGAGTGGGTGCTCCAAGCAGAGCGTGGATAACACGTTTTTCGAGTGGCAGACTAAATAGTATTGGTCTGAGGCGCAGTAATGCGCTTATGAAAATCCGGTGAATTGCTGGAAACCCCTCTGGGGCAATCAGCAGCCAAGCACACTAGGAATAGTGTGAAGGTTCAACGCACAGGTCATGGAGTCCAGAACGGACGGTAAAGACCCACGAGCGCCGGACTCCCTTCGGGGATGATGATATGTGCTGACCTTACGGGCAACCGTAAGAAGTGAGAGATAAAAAACTCCCACGGTAACATTTGGATACTATCGCCGCTGGTGGCGCAAACCGTCAGCTTGAAGG
>CAZSAT010000221.1:0-3455 GCA_964604675.1 uncultured Enterobacterales bacterium | reverse complement strand
GAAAAAAGCGAAACGGATGAAGCGTGACATCGAGTTCATGCTGACCTCCAACGTCGCTCGTAACGCTGGCGCAACGGGTACTGCTCGTATCACTGCTGGTCTTCCGGCATGGATCGCGACCAACTACCATTCGCTGGGTTCTGGCGGCACGACTGGTTCTGCGTCTTCCGGTAACGGAACTGATGCGGCCACGGATGCTACGACTGACAACAGCATCACCGAAGCCGGTATCAAGATCGTCATCAAAGAAGCATACGAAAGCGGCGGCGACCCTGATGTGATCATGTGTAAGCCTGACATCAAACAGGCGATCTCTGATCTCACTCAGACCGTTTCCAGCCTTCGTACCGCTGCTGACAAAGTAGCCCCGGCACACGTTGTCGCGGCTGTTGATGTATACGTTAAGCACTAGCGTCACTATCTGGAGACAGATAGCAGCAAACTAGGTGAAAACGGGGAAACTCCCATGTGGACAATCCCGTGCCAAGCCTCATAAGAGGAAGGTGTAACGACCATCCCGAAAGGGAGTAGGCCCAAGTGGGCCGAAGCGCCTAGCCCCGGAAACGGGTGAAGATATGGTCTGACCTGTACGGCAACGTGCAGCAGTCGAAAGACGGGATAAGCGTAACGCACTTATCTGAACATCGTGTAGCGACTTTGGTACGTTCAAGATCCAGCCCAATCGTAACCAGGCCCGTAGCCAGGATGTCTTCATTCTGGATATGGATCATTGGGCGATGGGCGTGCTTCGTGACTTCAAAACCGTTGATCTCGCCGTCACTGGTGACAGTCAGCGTCAGATGTTGGTCTACGAAGCTGGTCTTATGTCCAAGAACGAGAAATCGTCTGGATACCTGGCAAACGTAACGACCTAGAAATAGGTTATTCACCAAGAGAAGGGGCGGGGAAACTCGCCCCTTTTTTTATGACACAACGCTATCAGATGAATAAAGACCTCAAAGGATTGACAAAGAAGCTGACGAAAAAAACACCGCCAGCACCGAAAGAAGTTAAACGCCCGAAGAACTCAACGGAGTGGCTGCAAGACGCTTACAGCGACACCTCTAACGGTGCACCCAAAGTGGGGAACGTCGGTTATGTCTGATCGCAAAACAATTTTCGATGTTGAGCCATATCGAAGAACCGATATGCACGAACACGCCGATGGATCTGTCACGTTCAACACTGTTCAGGATGTGCAATCCATCATTGATGCCAATAAACGCCAGTACAACGACTACGGCGACAAGTTATCAATGGGCAAACGTGGTGAGTGGCATAAGTGCGCCACGATTCCCAAAACCGTCCTGGAACAATGGATAAAAGAAACCAACGGTGAGATCTTAAAAGACAACAAACTGATGGCGGCTTATCTCAACAATCCAGACAACAAGTTTTTGAAAACCTCCCCAACTGACCTTTAGGAAAAACACATGAAAGGGAACTATCGACCGGCTGGGGCGACTCAGACCATAACAAGTGCGGGTACGTCCGCTGCGACCAGTAATGGTGTCGGCGCACAAGTCAGCGATGTGCTGATTACGGCCACAGAGAATGTTTACCTGGCGTTTGGCGCATCTCCGACTGCGACCGCCAGTAACGGCATCTTTCTTCTGAAAGACTGGCCCACCTATTTCTCGATCCACGGTGGCGAAAAGGTTGCTGCGCTCCAGGTATCAACCGGCGGCGTCGTCTACGTTTCTGAACTGACGCGCTAATGGCAATCTCGACCTACAGCGAACTACAGACGGCTGTAGCGAATTGGCTTGATCGTGACGATCTGACTGCGCGTATTCCTGAGTTCAATTCTCTCGCAGAAGCCAGGTTTAATCGGGATCTGCGTATTCGGGCGATGGAGACTAAGCAAACGGCATCGACCGTCGCCAATCAACGTAATTACGCTTTGCCGACCAACTATCTGCAAATGCGTAATCTCCAGGTCAACGGCACTCCTATCCGCATCCTGGAATACGTTACGCCGGAAATGTATGACCGGATGTGGGGCGGCACGACAACCGGGACGCCTTACTACTACACGATCATCGCTGATGAGTTGCAGCTCGGGCCGACACCCGCTGCCGTAATGACGATTGAGATGCTGTTTTACAAACGCTTTGATTCGTTGTCTAGCACCACGACAACCAATTGGGTGCTGACAAACGCGCCGGACGTTTACCTGTATGCCGCGCTCATGGAGGCAGAGGCGTTTTTGGTCAACGACGCCAGACTGCCTACCTGGTCGGCTGGCTACCAGAGAGGGATTGAGTCGCTGCAATATGCAGACGCTCAAGATCGTCATAGCGGTTCAGCCATGCGAATAATGAATACTTCTGGTAATCCATGACCGCGCCCATTACCTGGGCAGAGGCGTCTGCCCCGATTTACTGGAGTAGCGTTGGTATCAACTGGAATTCACCGGCAAAAACTAATAGCAGTTCTTTTGCGGTTGATTCTGGTTACAGCACTTCGAGCGCGGCTACATTGTCCGGGGCTAGTGCTTTCGGGTTAAACCTTACCGCGACAAAAAATGGGACGCATACGCTAATCGGGGCTGCGACATACGCCATTAATACCGGATACACCGGACTCGGTGGATTCACGTTTTCCGAAGACGCGACTTACGCCTTGTCTACCGGATATACGGTATCCGGGAAACTCGACGCTGTGGCGGCAGCCAGTTATGGCATCACCACGGATTACGTCAATAACACCAAGTTTCCTGAGTCGCTTACGGTGACTGTTTCGCTTGGTTATGAAAACGGTGATTCGTTCCTTTGGAATGCGGTCACCGATCCTTCTTCAACATGGACTGATGTTTCTGATCCATCTTCAACATGGTCAGATGAATCAGATCCCTCAACGGTATGGACGGATGTTGAATACCCCAATTAAGTTTAAGGCCGACGGAGGCTTAAAAATGCAACACGACACCGATATGAACCTCGGCCTCAAAAACACTTGGGAGGTCGTATGTCTCGACTCTGAAGGAACAGAGAAGTGGCGGGAGGTTAAAAAGAATCTCGTAACCACGGTGGGGCTAAATCATGTCCTGTCGAGTACCCTTGATGGCGGTACGCAGATCACTGCCTGGTACGTTGGTTTGAAAGGCGCTGGCACACCCGTCGCCGCAGATACGATGGCTTCCCATTCTTCCTGGACGGAAGTAGTAGCCTATTCTCAGGCAGTGCGGCAGACCCTTACTTTGGGTACTGCTGCTGCCGGTAGCATCGACAACACCGCAAGCAAGGCTACTTATTCTATTAACGGAACGGCGACTGTAGCAGGAGCTTTTATTAATAGTGATAACACTAAGTCTGGAACTTCGGGAACGCTTTATGGCGTTGTTGATTTCAGCTCTTCTCGTTCCGTTATTTCTGGCGACACGCTTGAGGTGACTGTGACCTTAACGGCGGCATCAGCATGAGTGTAGAAAGCGCCAGTTGGGTAACACAACT
>CAZSAT010000220.1:0-7150 GCA_964604675.1 uncultured Enterobacterales bacterium | reverse complement strand
CCGAACGCGGATTTCCCACCTTCGGCTCGTGCTTCGGCTTCCAGGCGCTCGTGGTCGCGCTCGGGGGCACGGTCATCCACGACGGCGACAACGCGGAGGTGGGCACGTTCTGGCTGGAGCCCACCGAGGAGGGCTTGGCGGATCCGGTCTTCCGCGCGCTTCCGGAGCGCTTCCTGGCGCAGGAGGGCCACAAGGATCGGGCGAGCGTGCTGCCGACGGAGGTCACCAACCTCGCGCGCTCGCCGCGCGCTCCCTTCCAGGCGCTGAAGGTGGACGGACAGCCGGTGTACGCCACCCAGTTCCACCCAGAGCTGACCGGGCTCGCCCAGTCGCGGCGCTTCAAGCGCTACTGGGACGACTACGCTCACTTCTTCGGCGAGGACGAGGCCCGACGCATCCTGCACGGCTTCGCCGAGTCCCCCGAGGCCTGTGCGCTGATGACCCGCTTCATGGATCAGGTGCTGTTGGGTGGCGAGGGGTGAAGGGCGCCGTCGCCGGTGGCAGCTCCTACACGGTGCGAGCGGGGCTCGAGGCCCTGGCCGCCGGGGGCAACGCCGCCGACGCCGCGATCGCCGCCCAGCTGATGGCCTGTGTGGCAGAACCCTTGCTCACGGGCCTGGGTGGGGCGGGCATGGGCATCGTGCGCTTCGGGGGCGAGGTCGCGGTGCTCGATCTGTTCGCGGACGTGCCGGGCCTCGGTTCGACCCGTCCGGCGCCGATGCAGGACGTCACCCTCGACTACGGCGCGTCGCAACAGTCGTTTCGCGTCGGGCCTGGATCGGTCGCGGTGGCCGGTGTGCCGGCTGGGCTGTGCCTGCTGCACGAACGCCACGGCACCTTGCCGTTGCCCGTCCTCGCGGCGCCCGCCGTGCGTGCGGCCCGGGCAGGCATCGACGTGCGCGATGGGCTCGAGCGGGTGTTCAAGCTCCTGTGGCCCATCATCCAGCTCTCGCCCGATCTGATGGAGCTCTTCTCCCGCGACGGGCGGCCGCTGGCCTTCGGCGACCGCTTCACACGCCCCCGACTCGGCGACACCCTGGAGGCCTTCGCGCGCTCCGGGGATGCCTACTTCCGCACGGGTGCAGGCGCGCAGGCTGCGCTGAGCGCGCTGGGCGCCGGGAGCAGCATCGGTCGAGAGGATCTCGTGGCCTACGAGCCACGGTTCGTGGTGCCTGAGCGCTTCACGTACCGGGGAGCCGAGCTGTGTGCCCCGGGCCCACCGAGCGCGGGCGGCGCCATGGTGGAAGCCATGCTTCGCTTGCTCGCCGCCGGTCCACCGCTGGTTGGCGACGGCTCGGCCGCGGAGACCCTGCGGCTCGCGGACGCGATCCGGCCCGTCTATGCGCTCCGGGACGACGTGGTGCCCCGAGCCCTGTTCGCACCTGGGTTCCGACAGGCCCTGCGGGCGGCCCTGGGCCAGGGCTTCACCACCCACCTCTCGACGGTGGACGAGGCGGGCAACGCGGTCGGCATGACCACCTCGCTCGGCGAGTCCTGCGGCATCGTCGCGCCAGAGACCGGCGTGCTCCTGAACAACTTCCTCGGGGAAGACGACGTGAACCCGGCGGCGGCGATGCGGGGCCCCGGCGAGCGGCTGATGACGATGACCAGCCCGATGCTCGTGCGGCACCAGGACGGACAGCTCGACGTGCTCGGCACGGGGGGCTCGAGCCGGATACCGAGCGCCTTGCTGCACGCGGTGATCTACCGCACCGACGGCGCGTCCAGCTGCGACGCCGCAGTGCTCGGCCCGCGCGTGCATCCCGAGGCGGGGCGCCTCAAGATGGAGACGTCGGGCCGCGCGCCCGACGAGCTGGTGCAGCTTCGGAAGCAGGTGGAGGCGCTCGACGAAGTGCACGAGCCGAGCCTCTACTTCGGAGGCGTGCACCTGGCGTCGCAGGGCCCGCGCGGCCTCGGAGGGTCGGGCGACCCGCGCCGCGGCGGCAGCTTCGGCGTGGTGTGAGTCAGACCTCCAGCCGCTCCCAGCGGCCCGACCACGCTGCGTGCCCCTTCCAGCACGCCTTGACGACCGTGGTGAGGTTGATCGCCCACCAGATCCCGGCCGCGCCGAAGCCGAGCGGGATGGCCAGTGCCCAGGCGAGTGGCACGCGCAACACGTTGGGACCGAGGCTGCGCCAGAAGATCGTGCGCGTGTCGCCGGCACCAGCCAGCACGCCCTCCGTCAGGGCCTCCCACGCCACGAAGACCTGGGAGAAGCTGAGGATCATGGCGTACTGCGTGGCGGCCTCGTGCACGGCGGGGTCGCGGGTGAAGAAGCCCGTCAGCGCGCGGCCGCCCCAGTAGAAGGCGCCGGCAGCCATCAGCCCGAGCACGGTGAGGACCGGAAACGCCAGCCTCATCGCGGCCCGCGCCTGGTCGGGGCGCCCGGCGCCCAGGTAGCGGCCGACGAAGCTGGACACCGCCATGGCCACGCCCCAGAAGGCCGGCCAGGTGAAGCCCTCGAGCGCGGAGAAGCCGATGCCCAGCGCCGCGTTGACGTGGGGGCCGAGCGGGGAGATCGCCACGTAGAGGAGCGCCCAGTACACCAGCGCGTACGTCACGGTGCCGATCGACAGGGGCGCACCGATTCGAAGCACGCGGCGCACCTGGGTGGGTGCGAGGTCTTCGCGGCGCAGGCCCACGGTCCGCACCAGCAGCCAGAGTCCGAGGCTCGTCGCCACCAGCCGCGATCCGTTGCTGGCGAGCGCCGCGCCCAGGATGCCCAGCCCCGCCGTGTGGATCAGGACCGGTGTGAGCACCACGTTCAACCCGAGGGACAGGGCCTGCAGCGCCATGGGCTTGCGCGTGTCCCCCATGGCGACGAAGCACTGATCGACGAGCGGGGTGAGCGCGAGCGGGAGGATGGTGAGGGCGATGGTGCGCAGGTAGGTGGCCGCCTGCGTGGCCGTGTCTCCCGACAGCCCGAGGGCGAGGGCGAGGTGGTCGGCGCCCAGGCCGCCGACCACCATCAAGCCGCCGGCGACGCCCACAGCGGCAACGATGGCGGAGCCGATGACTGCGCGGCGGAGGTCCGGGTCGCCGGCGCCCGTGGCGCGCGCGACCAGCGGCGCCGCACCCGCGGCAACCAGCTCGAAGCAGGCCGCGAACAGGATGAGCACGAAGACGCTCGACCCGATCGCGGCTTGCGCCGAGGTGCCCACGTCCTGGATCCAGTAGTGGTCGACGGCTCGGTAGCCGTGGGTGAGCACGGTGAAGACCATCGCGGGCAGTGCGAGACGGAGCAGTCCGGACAGGCTCAGCGGCGGCATCGTGCGCGGCTATAAGGGCACATGCGAGCTCCACCCACACAAGCGGCGCGGATCGTGGGGCTCGCGCTCGCAGCGCAGCTCGCTTCGGGTCTGATCGCCCTGGGCGCGGTCGAGCTGGCGGGCGAGGCGTTGGGCCCGAGAGAGGGCGTGTTGATGGGGCTCGCAGCCGTGCTGCAGGGCCTGCTGCTGGTCCTGGTCGGTGTCACCCATGGCGCCGAGTTCCGCACGGGCCGCCTCGGCGGGCTCGCGCTGCTGGTGATCGCAGCGGGGTTGGTGGCGGATGCCGTGCTCCAGCTGGCGGAGTGGTTGGGCTTGTCGCCGGAAGGACTCGACGGGCTGGCCGAGGCGGTGCGCTCGGACGGTGTCGTGGGCGCGTCGCTGTTCGTGGGCCTGGTGATCCTGGCGCCACTGGGCGAGGAGTTGGTGTTCCGAGGGGCGCTGTGGCGAGCCTTGTCATCGCTCGGGACGCGGTCGGCGCTGGTGGGCACGTCGATCGCCTTTGCGGTCGTGCACCTCGACCCGCTGCACGTCGTGGCCACCTTGCCGCTGGCCTTCTTCCTGGGCTGGCTCCGGCACGTGACGGGCAGCCTCGCCGTGTGCGTGGTGGCCCACGCCCTGAACAACGCGGTCTGGTGGCTGTCGGTGCACGCCGGATTCCAGGGCCCGGCGGCCTGGATTGCGGCACCGGTCGGAGCGCTCGTCTTGGCGGCGGCCGTCTGGCGCTGGCGGTAGCGCTTCTGTCAGCGCGGCCCACGTCCGGCGAAGGGGTCGACCAGGTCCAGCGGGTGCGCCTGGTCCGGGGGTGGTGGAGCCTCTTCGAGCGCTTCGACGAGCGCATCCGCGAGCAGGGCATGCCCGGTCGCCGTCGGATGCATCTCGTCGAGGAACAACTCGCTCTTGGACGCGCCCGAGGCGGCAAAGACCGTGGGCCCTTCCACGACGAGCGCCCCCACGCGGGCAGCGACGGCGCGCATCACCTCGCGGTACGGCGTCCAGGCCGCCGGTCCCTCACGGGGGCGCAGGTCGTCCGGGTGAGGGAGCAGGAGGTACATCACGTCGGCACCCCGAGCGCGCGCCTCGTCCGCCAGTGCCTCGAGGTTCGCGGCATAGTCGGGCAGCGCGACGCGACGCTCGCCCGACGGCTCGCCGCCCCCGACTGTCCAGCCCACGCGCCGGGCCTCGGCCTGTCGACCCCGTGACACGCGGAGGGTGACGTCGAGCACACGGAAGAACGCGGAGAACGAGAAGGCGCTGCGCAGGCGCGCCGTCGGGCCGTCCTCCCAGTCCGCGTAGGCGCTCAGGAGCTCTCGGTCGACGAAGCTGTCGAAGTTGTTGTCGCTCCAGAGGTTCCCGATGACGAGCACGTCGGGCTCCAGATCCCAGCCGCGCAGCGCCAGCAGGTTGCGGGTCTGGAAGCTCGAGTACCCGGGGATCGCGGCGTTCACCGGCGACATGCCCGCGGCCTGGGCGGCCTTCACCACGAAGACCTCGTCGTCGGCCACTCCGTAGCCGTAGACCGAGCTGTCGCCGGTGACCATGAGGCGCGCCTCGGGTCCCGGTTCGGCGCCTCGGAGGCCGTGCCGGTTGATCCGGACCGGAAGCCCCAGCTCGAAGCGCTCGCCGGGCGCGTACTCCCACAACAGGTAGGGACTTCCCTTCAGCGTGGGCGCGCCGTCCGCGGGTGCGGGGGGCTCCCCGACGCTCAGCGCGTCTCCGCCGAGCGCTCGAGCCCCGACCTCGAGGGTGCCGAGCACACTGACCGCCGTGACGAGCCCGTAGAGCGCCCGCCGAAGCACACGCCCTCTGCGACCGACGAGCCTCACTTCCCGGTCCGCTTCCAGCGCGCCGCGCCCTCGAGGATCCAGGCGGTGTCGGTCGCGTGCGCTGAGTCGACCCTGACGATCGCCTTCCGCCTGGCGAGCTTCAGGCCGCGCTTGGCCGGCAGCGCGTAGTCCGCCGCGTCGACGATGCCCTGCAGGACCTGGCCGGTTGCGAGGAGGGCCAAGGGCTCCGCGAAGGCCGCGCCTTGGGAGCGTGCGGTCTCGTCAGCCGTCTGGGCCTCGGCGCGGACCTCACCCTGCTCGACGACGAGTCGGCCGCTCACGGTGTAGTCGCGCCACCAACCCGGTGCCAAGCGCCAGACCCTCAGCTGGAGGGTCCACGCGTCGCCCGTCATGGCCAGTCCGGTGGGCTCGATCCAGGTTCCGTCGGCCACTGGCCCCTCCTGGAAGGCCTTCCGGCGCGCCAGGTCGAGCAAGGTCTCTTGAGCCACCTGCACCTGGAGGCCTTCGTCCGGCGGGGTGAGGGCAGCGAGCGCGCCGCCGTGGGCCGCGTCGGTGAGCAGCTCCACGGCCAGTCCGCCGGTCAACCCCCGGATCCGCATCGCACGAACGGGCAGGTCTTCGCCGCCCAGCGTGCCGAGTGGCAGCGACGGCAGCTCCGTAGTGGCCCAGTCTGCCAACCAGGCCTCGAGCCCGTCCGTGGCGTCGAGCTGGAGCTTGCGTCCCTTGACGGTGAGCGAGGCCGACCGCACCTCGCTGAGGCTCAGCGACGGGTCGTCGGTCAGCGCGAGCTCCCAGGTCCCCCGTACCGTCCAGGTGAAGGGGAGGCTGCCCGAGGCCGGGCCGAGCGTCCAGTCGGCGCTTCCCGAGCCCGACAGGGACACCTCCGCCCGGTCGGCGGCACCTCCGTGCACGGCGACCTGGTCCAGATCCACGAGGGGCTTCAGCCGCGCTGTGGTGCCCAGCGGGCCGTCGATGCGCACGGCCTGCTGCGCGCCGTCGAAGGCATGGTCGATCAGAGGACCCAGCAGGCGGGTGAGCTGGCTCTCCGAGAGCAGCACGGCTGCGTCGGGCGCCCAGCCTGCTGGCGCGGGTCCGGCCTCGCTCAGCGCGTGGTCCCGCGCGTCCTCGAAGGCACTGTCGATGCGTGCGACGCACGCCATGAGCACGATCCCGTACATGCCACCTCTCTACCCGGCTGAACCGAAGCATGGCAGCGCTCGTAGACCGGGGTAGGGGACACCCAGGAGGCCACCCGATGTCCACGCTGCCCGAGTCGCTGTCCACGGGCGACACCCACGCCCGCGTCGCTGCCCTCCAGGAGCTCGCGCTCACCGGTGAACCCGGTGTGGTGGTGGGCCTGCTGAAGATCGCCCGGGAGGACAAGAGCCCGGGCGTGCGGCTCGGTGCAGCGAGCGCCGCGGTCGACATCCTGTCCCGGTACAGGGTCGGTGAGAAGGCTGCGAGCTTCGACAAGTGGGCGCGTCTCGCGGTGCTGGATGCCTTCAAGGGCATCGATCCCGGGGTGTCGCCACCGGTGATGGCCGTGCTCGGATCCCTCGGCATCCCGAAGGGGCTCGACCGCCTGCTGGTCGGTCTCCGGGACCCCCGGTACGACGTGCGAAACGGTGCTGCGGTGGGCCTGATGCGCTTCGCGATCAGCGCGGCGGTCGCAGGCGACGAGGCGGCGCCCGAGAAGGTCATCCAGGCGCTCGGTGACCCCCGCTACCGCTCCGACGCCCTGGTGGGGATGATGCGTGTGTGCCTCTCCGCAGGCTGGGCTCAGGCAGAGCGGGCGATGCTCCAGCACCTCGATCGCAAGGATCAGGCGGGCGAGTTCGCCAAGGAGGCGATCGCGCGCTTCGAGCAGGCCGCGGCCGACGAGTTCCTGATCGGAGCTTGGCGCAGCGACGGCCTCGATGCCGGCGAAGTCGACCCGACCCCCCGGGTGGGTGCCTGGCTCATCCTGGTGGGCGAGCTCGGGCTCTATGGCGTCGACGGTGACCTGGCGCCGATCCGGTGGCGCATCGAAGACGGCGTGCTCGTGGTGCGCCTGGGCAACGATCGTGTGGACTGGCAGCCGCGGCGCATGTGGCGCTT
>CAZSAT010000219.1:0-7198 GCA_964604675.1 uncultured Enterobacterales bacterium | reverse complement strand
ACGGGCAGCTCCCTTGCGAGCTTCGACTTCAGGCGATCGCCGCCAGCGCGGAGGAGGCCGCGCAGCCGATCGCGCCGCGCCATCACGCTGTCGGGGGGCTTGTGGCTTGGCGCGGCATGCCGCCCCATCTTAGCGTCCCGGCGAGAGGTGCCCTCGTGCCGCGTCCCACCCATCGCCTGAACCTGTACGTGGTGCCCGACGATCCCGACCGTGCGCTGGACGAGCTGCGACTCGCTGCGGCCGTCGAACGGCTGCGCGCGGAGGGCGTGCTGTCGGGTTGGGGGCCGGGTGCCGCCGCCGACCGTCTGGTGCCCGGTGGCTTCCGGCGGCTGCGCATCGACCGTCCCGCCCAGGCCTGCCTCTACGGCAACCGCCAGGGCGGGTTCCACGCCCGCTGCCCCAGCTGTGGTGACCACCTCGCCCGTGCGCTCGGGCCCGCGCTGGCGCAGTGGCGAGCCGGTCGACCGCGCCTGGTGGCCTGCGGCTGCGGTGTGTCGACCGACATCGCCGCGCTGGACTTCGCGCCACCCGCCGCCGTCGGGCAGTTCGCGGTCGAGATCCGCGATGTGCAGACCACGGAACTTGCGCCCGACGGGAAACCCTGGCTGGCGTCAGGAATCGGTGGCTTTGTCGTGGTCGGCTCGCGGGGTCCCTGAGCCTCGGATAACGTCAGCGCCTTGGAGCAAACGTCATGCGTGTCCTGTGCCTGCTTTTCCTCGCCCCCCTCACCGCGCTGGTCGCCTGTTCGGACGACGGCGCCAGCGTCGACACGGCCGGTGAGGCCGACACCGACACCGACACCGACACCGACACCGATGCCGACACCGACACCGACAGCGACACCGATGCTGACACCGGGGTGTACGGGAGCATCGAGGGCTACGTCCTGAACCCGGACGGGACCGGGGCCGACGGCACCAACTTGCAGTTCTGCGACACGCTCTGCTTCAACGGGGAGGCAGAGGCCGACGGCTACTTCTTCCAGGACGAGCTGGAAGACGGCAGCTACAAGGTCGATGCCATCGGCGAGATCGACGCGAGCAACAAGGTCTCCGGCACGGGGCTTGGCCACGTGCGCGTGCACGCCACCATCGACGGCGCAAACGCCTACACCATGGCCGAGTCCATGGTGCTGCCGGAGGTGTCGAGCTGGGCGGAGCTCAGCGGTTCGAGCACCACCTTCACGAGCCCTGGCGGCGACGTCACCCTGACTGCGAGCGCCTCGAGCTTCACGCCCGGGTTCGGCTGGGACAGCTACGGCTACGCGGCCGGCGTGGTCTCGCCGGTCCCCGCTTACTGGGAGGGCTATGAGGCGGCCATCGCCGTCGCGTTCCTGCCCTTCGCGGCCACGGTCAACGAGTCCTTCTCGGTGAGCTTCACGGCACCGGCGGGCGCGGCGCCCAGCTACGACGTCTACAGCATCGACGACAAGGGCAAGCTGGAGGGACCCGTGGGCACCGCGGCCCTCACCGGCCCGGATCTGGTGATCGCGGACATCGAGCCCAGCCTGCTGTCCTGGCTGGTCCTGGTCGAGTAGCTGGCCGACTCCCGCCGCGAGGCCATCCAGCACCAGCTGGATCGGCTGGAGGCTTGGGTGGGGCACCCCGAGACGGTGCCGCTTCACGACATCCTCTGGCACCTCGATCAGGCCCTCGCCGACGCTGACACGGAGGCCGTGCCCGTCCAGCTCGGTCGGCTGAGCCGCTGGGTCGCCCGCGTTGCCCACCCCGAGCTGCCCGCGGTGAAGGTGCTCCTGGGTGTGCTCGCCGACGACGGCGCGCTCTTGCCGGAGGCTATGAGCGTCGAGGACCTCCTCGCCGCACGCGGCCTGATGGCGCAGCACGATGACCCGGTCGCGGCCATCGAGCGCTGCCTGGCGCAGCACGCCGAGGTGGAGCGCACGCTCGAGGTCCGCATCCGAGAGCTCGAGCAGGCCTACCTGGGAGCGGCACGCACCGCGAACGTGCTCGCGGGGGTCGGGGCCCTGCTGCTGGGTGGGGTGGTCGTGCTGCTGCTCGTGTCCACCGGGGTGATCGAGGTTCGCTGGATGGACGCCCCGACGCTCGAAGAGAGCACGGAGGCGGATCAGCCGGAAGGACCGTAGGCCCGCACCGTGCCCACGGCGCCGGCGTGCCCCGGTGCTCCCACGAGGAGCGTGCCCCCGTCCCACGCCAGCGCGAAGCCGAGCTCGGCCTCTGCTTCGCCGGCGGCGAGCTCCGCGAGCACGCCATCCCAGAGCCACACGGCACCGGCGTGCTCGTACGCCGCGGGGTCGCCGATCGCGAGCCGTCCGTCGGCGCACGCGAGGGCATGGCCGAAGCGCGTGGTGCCCGTGAGCACCTCACGGGCCTCCAGAGCGCCATCGACGAGCTCGTGGACGGTCACCTCGGCGCGCCCCGGCGCCCCCACGGCGACCTCATCCTGCCCGTCGCCATCGAGATCGGCGACACACACTGCACGCCCGGCCTCGTCGGCCGTGCCAGCGGCGAAGGTCATCACCTCGCCGTCCACCACCAAGCCGCTCCGCACCCGCCCGGTGGCCTCCACGAGCTCGCCTTGGCGCCAGAGGGCGCTCCCCGCCGAGGCGAGCAGCTCGCCGCTGGAGACGGCCATCCAGGCGCCCAGGGTGGCGTTGGGCTCACCGGTCAGGAGGAGGTCACCGTCGGCCTGGACGAGCGCTCCCCGGCCGTCCTCGTGCAGTGGGGCTCCCGCGACGACCCCGTCGTCGGTGACCGCGATGGCGTGTCCAAGGCGTCCAGACGACCACGTGAGCACCGCCTCGGCGGTGTCGCCGAGCTCCACCACGCTGTGGGCGCCCGGCGCACCTGCGAAGCGTCCGGCACCGCCCGCGCCCACGGCGCTGCCGAGCTGGTCGTCGATGCTCTCGCCCGTCCAGACCTGCTCCAGGACCAGCGCGGGCGTCGGCTGGCCGCTCTCAGCGGTCTCTCTGGTGGGCGGGATGCTCTCGGGAGAGGTGTCGCCGCCACCGCGGCAGGCACTCAAGAGCAGGACAAGGGTCACGCGACGAACTCCGACAAGCCCATTAGACGGGCTCCTACCAGAGGTACCCCATGTCGTCGATACGTCGCCAGATCAACATCGCTGCGAGCCCCCGCGCGGTGTGGAACGCCTTCACGACCGCGGAGGGCTGGGCAAGCTGGTACGCCGACGAGGCGCGCTGCGACTGCCGCGTAGGGGGTCGGGTGTTCCTGGTCGCGGACTACGACGAAGACGACGCGCCCATCGAGGAGGCCGGGGTGTTCCACAAGCTCCGCCCCACCTCGAAGCTCGAGATCTCCTTCGACCGCTGCAAGACCCTGATGAGCGGCGCGCGCCTGGCCGTGCAGCTCGCGCGCGACGGCGACGAGACCCGGGTGTCGATGGTGCTGTCGAAGGCCGAGGCCCTCGGCGACGACGAACAGCGCGACGAGCTGGAGAAGACCTGGCGTCGAGCGCTGAGTGCGCTCCAGTCAGCGCTGGACAGCTGAGCCACGGGGCTCGATTGGCGCTTGCAGGACGACCGGGCAGAGGCTACAAGCCGGCGGTTCCAAGGAAAGTCCTCATGGCTTACGCCCGTCGCCGCCACGGCGGCCCCCAGCAGAACTTCGACTACAAGGATGCCGACAGCTTGCGTCGCTTCCTGACCGAAGGCGGCAAGATCCTGCCGCGGCGCCTTACCGGCCTGAACGCGAAGCAGCAGCGTCGGCTGACGACCGCCATCAAGCGCGCTCGTCACCTGGCTCTGTTGCCGTACGTCCGCACCGAGTAGCGCACCCGCGTCGCTCGCCCCGCGCCTCTCCCCGAGACCCGGTCTCGGTGGCCGGGGGGGGTGCACCCCCAAGCGAGGAGGGCCACGTGCTCGGGCGCCTCTGGCTGACCTACCTGACGATCGGCCGCACCTTCGGGGTGTGGGTCCGGCCCGTCATCACAGGCTTCCTGTTCTTCAACCTGCGCATCGCCATCTGGCAGTGGCAGCTCCTGGACAAGCTCGTCTACGGCTCCGCGCTGGCGTCGAAGAACGTGAAGAACCCGATCCTCATCGTGGGCAACCCGCGCACGGGAACGACCTTCATCCACCGGTTCCTCGGCCGCAACGGCTTTGGGGACGGCATGGAGCTCTGGGGCTCCCTCTACCCGTCGATCCTGCTGCGGAAGGTGATCCGTCCGCTGTTGCCGATCATGGAGATGGTGTCGCCGGCCAAGCACCACAACAAGGCCGCGCACAACACCAACCTGACCAGCGTCGAGACCGACGATGTCTCGCTGCTCTTCCGCTTCTTCGACGGCTTCTTCCTCTACGGCTTCTTCCTGGCCTGGGCCGAGGAAGAGCTCAAGGACATGTTCGCGCCCGAGGTGCGGGACACCGGGGAGCGCGACTTCGACTGGATCGAGAAGGTCTGGAAGCGGAACCTGGTCCACACCGGCGGGGACCGGGTGGTCGCCAAGCTCTTCAGCGTCGGCGTGCGCGTGCCGCAGTTCCTGGAGCGCTTTCCGGACGCTCGCATCATCTACACCGTGCGCGACCCGGTCGACGTCATCCCCTCGACCTTCAGCCTGGTGGAGGGTGTGCTCGACGTCGCCTTCAAGATCTCCAAGCAGCCCGACGAGGTGCGCGCGCGCTACCGCGAGAAGCTCTACAACGCCCTCGTCGAGCTCGCCCGGCGCTTCCACGACGACTGGGTCAGCGGCAAGATCGACCGCGAGCGCGTGATGGTGGTGACCTACCCACGCATGATGGGGGACTTCGACGGTCTGATGGCCGAGCTCTGCCCCTTCGTGGGCGTGGAGCCGGACGCCGACCTGCAGGAGCTCATCGACGAGACGGCCGCCAAGCAGCGCGCCTACACCTCCAAGCACACCTACGATCTCGCCAAGTACGGCCTGACCGCCGAGCGGATCCGGAAGGACTGTGCTTTTGTCTACGAGACCTTCCTCCCGGAGCTGTTGGAGCAGGACGCTCCCGTGGGCCAGGAGGGTTGAGCCCGCGCCGAGAGGAGACCTGAGATGTTGCTGTTCCCCCTGTGGGCCGCGTGTGGTGGCGATGGCTGCTCCGCGAACCCCGATGGCACCACGGGCGATTGCCCAGAAGATCTCCACGTCGCGCCGCACGACACGATCGGCACCATCGTGCAGGTCACGTTCAGCACGGAGGTCTCCACGGCGTCGTCGGTGACCTTCGGAGACACCACCACGCCCACGATCGAAGGCACCGATCACGAGCACCTGCTGCTCGGCAACCCGGGCCTGACAGAGGTCAGCTACACCCTCGCGTGGAACGACGGTGCGGAGGACTTGAGCTGCTCGGGAACCGCCACCACCAACGGACCGAGCGGCCTGCCCAACGTCGACGTGTCGACCTACGACGAGGGTGCGCTGTCGCCGGAGCCCTACGTGCTCCTGAGCGTGCTGGGCGACCCCTGGGCGCTGCTGATCATCGATCGGGACGGCAACCCGGTCTGGTGGTTCCAGGAGGACACCGACGAGATCCATCCCGACGTGGACTTCGTGATGGGCGAGAACAACCTCTACTTCAACACCTTCTCCGACGACCACGGGGAGGACATCGGCGCGATCCGCAGCATCGACATCCTCGGCAACGACCTCGCCGAGGTTCGGACCGAGCTCGCCCACCACGCCTTCACGCAGCTCGGCGACGGTGTGATCGGCTACATGACCATCGACGTCCGGGACTGGTTCGACGAGGACGAAGGCGAGGACGTCTCGGTCGTCGGCGATGCCATCGTCGAGTTCGATGCCGACAACGATCCCGTCCAGGTGATCTCGTCGTGGGACGTGCTCGACGTCTACAAGCATGGTTCCTGGGACTCGACCTTCTACCCGCAAGGGCACGACTGGACCCACGGCAACGCCATGGTCCACCACCCCGACACCGACAGCTACCTGTTCTCGTTCGGGCACATCGACACCATCCTGGAGGTGGACCGGACCACGGAGGTCGACGGGCACTACGGCATCGCTCGCCAGTTCGGTGGGCTCGGCGGCTACTCCGTGGCCGACGGGAGCGCCTCGTTCAACTTCCAGCACGACCCGAACATCGGGCAGGACGGCACGCTGACGATGATCTCCACGACGCTCGGAGAAGATCCGGAGACCACGTGCCTGGAGTACAGCGTCGACGACAGCACCGAGACCCTCACAGAGGTGGCCCAGTTCGGGGCGGGCGAGGGGCTCTACGCCTTCGCACTCGGCATGTGCCGTCGGCTCGACAACGGCAACACGCTGGTCAACTACGGCAGCGCCGGTGTCATCCAGGAGTACGGCCCGGACGGCGCGCTGGTGTGGGAGGTCTACGCTGGCACGGGGGCCTTCTTTGGGCAGTCCTGGCTCATCAACGACCTCTACGAGGGGGAGTAGCTCATGCTCGCCATCTTCGCCCTGGCCTGTGGCCCCATCGATCTGGTGCTCGAGGACGGCCAGAACTACGACTTCGACAGCGATCTCGCGATCGAGACCGTGCAGGTCGCCGCCTACAGCGACGTCACGATCGACTGGTCCGGCCTCACGGTCGACATGCTCGGGCAGGAGCTCGACCCGAGCCAGGACATCGCCGAGATCCAGCTCACCCGCTTCAACAACCTCGACTACGAGGAGCTCGCCGAGAAGATCGACGCCGCACCGGACGCGGACGGCAACTGCAACGGGCTCCGGCAGGCCGACGTGTCCGGCTACGTGAACTACAAGCCGGAGGCTGGAGACACCGACGTGCTCCTGTCCGAGATGGACTTCCTGGGCACGCTGATGGACCCGGAGGTCGAGATGATTCCGGACTCCAGCTACCTGATGACCTTCAGCACGTCAGGCGTGTCCGCGTACCGGACGCTCCTCCACCTCGACCCGGACGCGGACTCCGAGAACACCCTGGTCGAGGTGGGTGTCGGGGCCACCGTCGTCGACTACACCGTCGACCTCGACGGGATGGAGCGGCTGCCCGTGCAGAAGCGGCGCAGCGGCTACGTCGTCGACTGGACCGGGCTGACCACCGACATGGGGGGCTGCGAGCTCAAGCTCTCCGACATCGCGACCTTGCGCCTCGCCTACTACGAGCAGTCGGTCGACGAGATCGCAGCCGACTTCCTCCGGCTGGAGTTCCTGGCCACCGAGGTCTACGAGGCCGACGTCGAGGGGCTGCCGAGCTACGACCTCGCCGAGATGTGGACCGAGGGCGGCAAGCCCTTCG
>CAZSAT010000218.1:0-7379 GCA_964604675.1 uncultured Enterobacterales bacterium | reverse complement strand
GCATGCACGGCCGCGGCGGACGCCGGCCGGACCGGCCGCGCAAACATGCAGTGCCGGGTGGTCCTTAGTTGGAGTCCGCGCGACCTCGGCTTCCTTCCCGCGGGGACAGGGCCGATGCCGCCTACGACCCGCGCTTCGAGGCCGAGAAGGACCTCGCCCTGGCGCGCCACAGCATCGACGTGCTGGTCCTCCTCCAGGGCAAGACCGAGGGCAACCTCGACGCCGAGGAGAAGACCCTGCTCGACACCCTGGTCGCCGAGCTCCAGGTGAAGTTCGTCGAAGCTGGCGGTTCGAGCGCCTGAGCCGCCCGCGGGGAGTGGACTCCCTGCCACAAGGCCGTCGCGGGCGGGCGAATCCCACGTTGACACCCTCCGGTCACGCGGCTACGGTCCACGCCGTTCGTCGAGGAGACGATTCACCGCTGGAGGTAGCGTGACTTTTTCTGTTCTTGCCTTGTCTTTCCTTGCCTGCTCCGACAAGGGCATTGACACTGCCGGCGGCGACACCGGCCCCGTCGGCTGCGAGGTCGAGGCCGAGTTCGTCAGCCCCACCAGCGGCCAGGCGGACTTCTACTACCGCGGCTTCGTCGAGGCCTCCCTGAGTGACCCCGACGCATCGGCCTCGCTGACCATCGACGGCGTCGATGGCACCTCCGAGCTGTCCGACGACCAGGAGACGGTGCGCTTCTACCCGAGCGCGCCCCTGGCCTCGAGCACGAGCTACACCGCGAACCTGTCGTGGTGCGACGGCGAGCAGTCCGGAGCCATCACCTTCTCCACGAGCGAGCTGGGCGAGTCGGCGGAGGCCAGCGGCCTGGTGGGCAACACCTACAGCCTCGACCTGGCCAGTGGCCGGATCATCATCCCCGAGGGGGTGGGCACCATCCTCGAGTCCTACCTGGACTACACCCTCTACATGGGCGTGTCGGCGGCGGACGAGAAGAACATCACCTTCATCGGCGCCACGGCGGACGAGGACAACCCCAGCCTGCAGGACTACTGCACGGAGACCCTGGGCTTCCCCACCGCGGACTTCACCGACAACCCCTTCTTCCAGATCGGACCCGAGACCACCACGCTCGACGTGGCCGGCTTCTCCATCGAGATCCAGGACCTGAACGTGTCCGGCGCCTTGGCTCCGGGCGGTGACTGGATCGGCGGCGCCACGCTGAGCGGCTCCATCGACACGCGTCCCCTCGGCGAGCTGCTCGACAGCACCGAGGATGGCGCCATCTGCGAGCTCGTCCAGGGCTTCGGCGTGGAGTGCGAGCCCTGCTCCGACGGTCTGGAGTACTGCCTGAGCATCTACGTCGTCGACCTCTCGGCCGATCTGGTGTCCGACCTGACCCTCGAGGAGGTCGGCGAGTCCGATTGCCATGTGAACTGCGCCAGCAACTCCAAGGAGTGCGACCTCGGTGATGGCGGCCAGGACACGGGCACGGGCACCGGCACCGGTGGCGACACGGGCACCCCCTAGGGCCTCCCGACCGAACACGGACACGCCGCGGTCTCCCCAAGGAGGCCGCGGCGTTCGTCGTTTCGGCCGGCGTGCGGACCCGGCTCGGCCGCGGCTATAGATGCCGAACACCCCGATGGAGCGTGCTTGCCCCCGACGGTCTTGGCCTTGGTCCTGGCGGCCTGCACTGCGCAGGACGCGGACCTCACGAGCGGCGCCACCCTCGACACCGCCTCACCCGACGCCCCGGAGTCCACCTCCGACGACACGGGTGCGCCCGCATGCGACGTGGAGGTCCTGGGGGTGTGGCCCGTCGACGGCGCCGGCGACGTCAGCGTTGCAGAGGCCGTCGAGGTCTGGTTCGACGCACCGGTCGAAGGCGCCCAGGTCGACCTGATCGACGCAACGGGCAAGTCGGTTCCGGGGCACGTCAGCTCCCTGGACGACCGCTTCGGGCTCCGCCTCGTGCCCGATGCGGCGCTGGCCTACGACGCCGAGCACGAGGTGGTCGTGACCGCGTGCGGTGACACGTGGGGAGCGAGTTTCGTCACCCTGCCCGAGCCTTCCACCTGGGAAGGCTACGAGCAGCGGGCCTACGTGGTGAGCCTGGACGAGCTCCAGTTCGACGAGCCAGCGGTGCTCTCCGAGCTCATCGGCTTCCTGGGCATGGACGACCTGTTGGCCGCGGTCTGGGTCGAGGCTGTCGACGTGGAGGCCCGCACGGTCGAGCTTGCGGTGGCGGCCGCCGGGCACGAAGAGGGGGTGATCACACAGGACGCGTGTGAAGAGGTGGCGGTCCTCGCCCCGGCTGACTTCACGGGCAACCCGGCCTTCTCGGCTGGGCCGGGGGACCTCGGCTTCATGGCCTCCGGCGTCGGCTACACCTTCCGCTCGCTCAGCATCGAGGGGCGCTTCGCCGGTGATGGCGACGCCATCGCGTCGGTAACGGTCGAGGGCTGGCTGGACCTCAGCGAGCTCAGCTTCGACAGCGAGTCGGGCTGCTCCTACCTCGGCCACTTCGGGTTGCCCTGCGAGGCTTGCCCGGACGACGCTGGTGAGGACTGCCTGCATGTGGCCGGCACTGCGGTGGACGCGCCGTGGGAACCGCAGCTCGCGATCGATCTCGACGTCGCGGAGTGCGGGTAGCGGTCAGCGAAGCGCCGCGCGCACGCGCGAGAAGTGCTCCGGTGGGGCGACCTCCCAGGACATGCGTTGTCCCGTCGAGGGGTGCTCGAGCTCCAGGCGTCGGGCGTGGAGCAGTTGGTGGTCCACCTCGACGAGCGCGTCCTGGATGGCGGGCGGTGGCGTTCGGCCGCGCGCGTAGAGCGGGTCTCCGAGGACGGGCCAGCCCGCCTCGCTGAGGTGCACGCGGATCTGGTGCGTGCGACCGGTCTCCAGGCGGCACTCGAGCTCGGCTGCGCGCTCGAAGCGGTGCGTCACCGTCCAGTGGGTGACCGCGACCCGTCCCTCCGCCACGCTCGCGAACCTCATCCGGTCGCGCGGGTGGCGCCCGAGCTGGTTCTTGATCGTGCCGGCGTCGAGATCGGGCTGACCGAGCACCAGGGCCTGGTACGTGCGGCCAGCGGTGTGAGCGGCGAACTGTGCCTGCAGGTGGCGGTGCGCCAGGTCGTGCTTGGCGACCACCATCAGCCCGCTCGTGCCCTTGTCCAGGCGGTGCACGATGCCTGGACGCAGCTCTCCGCCGATGCCGCTCAGGTCGTCGAGGGCGAACAGGAGGGCGTTGACCAGGGTCCCTGTCGCGTGCCCGGCGGCCGGATGGACCACCATGCCGACCGCCTTGTCGATCACGGCCAGATCGTTGTCCTGGTAGACGATCGAGAGCGGCAGGTCCTCGGCTTGCGGGCGCGTGGGGCGCGGTTCCGGGATCATGACCTCGACGATCTGCCCGGCCTTCGGCTTGGTGGATCGGCGGCACGGCACCCCGTCGAGCGTCACCTGGCCAGAGTCGATCAAGTCCTGGATGCGCGCGCGGCTCAGCTCGGGCATCAGCGGCACCAGCAGCTTGTCGAGCCTCCCGGTGCGATCCGGGACCTCGAAGCGGTACCGGGTCACGCTAGCCGCGTTGGCGGGCGTACAGCGCCATGTAGCCGTCGACCACGGGATCTTCGTCCAGGTCCAGCACGGCAGCGATCTCGCGGAGGTAGCCCTTGACGAAGACCGCTGCGGGCAGGCGCGCGAAGTCGTTGGCTTCGATCGCCTCGAGGTAGCGCTGGGAGATGCGGGTTTCTTCGCTGACCTGGTCCACGCCGATGTTCCGAGCCTGGCGCACCGCGGCGAGGAAGCGACCGTCGTAGCCGTAGGTCGCGGCCAGGCCGTGCACGTCGGGACCGAGCGAGGGTCCGTCGAGCTGCGGGTCGGTCGGACGGAGGTCGGGCTCGGGACCGAAGCCAGGGGGCAGCTCGGGCTCCCAGGTCGGCTCGGCGGGAAGGGCGGCCTGCACCCGAGCGCTGCGTTCGTCGGGCGAGAGCATCGACACCGCGTCGGGCAGCTTCATGCTGACCCTGGGCTGGGGCGGGGCCTTCTGTGCGGGGGTGCGCTGCAGGGGCTGGCCGACCGGGAGCACCGTGAGCGCGCGCAGCAGCTCCACGGCAGCCGCCGCCGCTGCGTCCGCCTGGGCATCGCCGACGAGCTCCCAGAACGCGTCGGCCTCGTCGGGCAGGGGCTCCCCGTCGAGGGAACGAAAGCGGTCGTAGACGCGACGTCGGGCGCGATCGGAGAGCACGGAGAAGGCCTCTTCCACCGCGTCGCGCTCCGCTTCGAGCGACGACACGTCCGCCCCGGCGGCCTTTGCCTGGCGCAGCTGCCGGACGAGCGTGCCGAGCGCGCGCCGGTAGCCATCCTTCACGGTCTCTTCTGTGGCCGTGTGGGGCACACCCAGCCGCTCGTAGAAGCCCAGAGCCATCAGTCCTCTTGACCCGTTGACGGCGCGCGCGCAACGCGGAGCGCACCCACCAGCAGCAGTTCGTCGCCCGGGAGCAGCGTGCGCGGGTCCAGGAGCAGCGCGTCCCGCGCGATGCGGGCGACCACAGCCGGCGTGCCGGTGCGCAGCCGATGGCTCAGCGCATCCAGGTCGCGCCCGCGCAGCGCGACCACGTGCCCCGCGAGCGGCTGCCCGGGCAGCGCGCCGCCGCCGGAGTAGCCGACGTCGGCCTCGACGGTCACGGCAAGGCCCAGGTCGGCTTCCCTCACGAGCGACGCGAGCGACTGGGCGGCGGTCTCGGTCGCTGCGTTCAGCATCTCGAGCACCGGCACGAGCTCGCCGCGTTCGTGCACGCGCAGCGTGGCCTCCAAGGCGGCGAGCACCAGCTTGTCGAGACGAAGCGCCCGGTAGAGGGGGTGTCGGCGACAGCGCTGTACCAGGTCGGCACGACCCGCGATGAGTCCGGCCTGGGGGCCTCCGAGCAGCTTGTCCCCGGAGAAGCTCACGATGTCCGCGCCATCGGCGAGCACCGACGCGATCGATGGCTCGCCCGGCACGCCCTCGGCGAGCGCGCCGGATCCCAGGTCCTCGTAGAGGGGCACACCCAGTGCCGCGAGCTCTGCGGTGCCGGGCCGCGTGGTGAAGCCGACGACCCGGTAGTTCGACGGGTGGCAGCGCACGAGCAGCCCGGTGTCGGGCGTGATGGCCGCTTCGTAGTCGGAGGCGCGCGTACGGTTCGTGGAGCCGACTTCGACCATGTGGCATCCGCTCGCAGCCATCACGTCGGGCATGCGGAAGGAGCCGCCGATCTCCACCAGCTCGCCCCGTGAGACCACGGCCTCCCGCCCGTCGCAGAGGGCCGACAGGACCAGCAACACCGCGGCGGCGTTGTTGTTGACGGCGAGGGCATCTTCGCACCCCACCAGGCGGCAGAGCGGCTCGCGCACGCCCGCGAGTCGACCACCGCGCTTGCCGGTGTGCAGGTCGAGCTCCAGGTTCGAGTAGCCGCGGGCCACCTCGCGCACGGCCCGTGCTGCTTCGGGGTGCAAGGGTGAACGCCCGAGGTTGGTGTGGATCACGACGCCCGTGGCGTTGACCACATGCCGCAGGTCGGGGGACGCGAGCACGCGGAGGCGGGTCAGCACCTCTCCAGGTACGTCCGGCACGGCGTCCAGTTGTCCATCGGCGATGGCGCGTCGGAGACCCTCGAGCACGCTGCGGGCGGTTCGAAGCACGAGCCCGCGGGGGTGGGCGGCGAGCCGAGGGTCGGCGAGCACGGCGTCGACCTTTGGAAGTTGGCGGTAGAGCTTCGACACGCCCAGAGTGTAGTGCCTCGTTAGCTTCGGAGCGTGACGGCGGATCGAGCAGCGCTGGCGGTGGTGGTGGCCTATGCGCTGTATGCCGCAGGCTTCGTGGCCAACACCGTGTACACCGTGGACGGGCACCTGGTCTTCGCGCTCTTCGACGACGCGATGATCTCGTTGCGGTACGCCCACAACCTGGCGCGAGGCCACGGTCTGCTCTGGAACGTCGGCGATGCGCCGGTGGAGGGCATCAGCAACCCGCTGTGGGCGGCGTGGATGGCGGCGCTGCACCACCTGGCCCCCCCGCATCGTGTCAGCCTCTACGTGCAGCTCACGGGCGGCGTGCTGGTGCTCGTCACGATGGTGCTGTGCCGCGGGCTCGCCGTGCGTGTCTGGTCCCGGCCCTGGGCCGGGGTGCTGGCGATGGTGCTGGTCGGGACGTACCTGCCGCTGAACACCTGGGTGCTTCAGGGCATGGAGGTCGGTGTCGTGGCCGCGGCGACGGCGGCTGCGGCCGCGTTGGCCCTGGATGTGTCGGAGCGGCGACGGTCGGCGTCGTCGGTCATCGCGCTCCTCGCCCTGTTGCCGCTCGTGCGTCTGGACGCGGTGGTCCCCGGGGGCGTCACCCTCGTCTGGCTGGCGTGGGTGCTGCGCTCGTGGCGGCCTCTCGTGGTGGGCGGGGCCGCCATCGGCGCCGGCCTGCTGGTCCAGACGGCGCTGCGCTGGGGCTACTACGGGGAGCTGCTGCCCAACACCTACCACCTGAAGATGACAGGAGCGCCGGTGTCCATGCGCCTGATGCGCGGAGCGGCCGTGGCCGGCGACTTCCTGTTCCACCCTGGTGGCGCGGTGGTGGTGGCCGGGCTGTCGACCGCGCTCGTCCGCCCGGCCGTGCCACGGCGTGCGCTGCTGGCCGCCCAGGTGGTCGCAGCCTTCGCCTACAGCATCTATGTGGGTGGCGATGCCTGGGACGATCAGATGGGCGGCGCCAACCGGTTCCTCTGCGGCGCGTTGCCACTGGCCTTCGTGCTCGCGGCCGGGCCGCTCTCGGCGGCGCCTGGCGCACTCGCCGCACGTCTGCGAGGTGGTCGCGTGTTGGGGGCGTTGGTCGTCGTGGCGGCGTGGGTGGGGATGTCGGCGGTCGACGGCGAAAAGTCGCTCCGCGCCTGGTCGTTGGTCGGGCCGCCGCTGCACGCCGACGCGCGGGACCGAGGTCGCATGGTGGAGCTCGGCCTGCACGCCGCGGAGATCACCACGCCCGAAGCGACGCTGGCGGTGGTGCGCGCGGGGGTCATTCCCTTCTTCGCCGACCGCAACGCTGTGGACCTGCTGGGCAAGTCCGACGCGGTCCTGGCACGCATGGACGCGGTACCCGACGAGCACGCCTCCGGCTGGCGTGCGTTCTACCCGGGGCACATGAAGTACGACTACGCGCACTCGCTGTCGCTCGCTCCCGATCTGGTGCTGCAGGCCTGGAAGGAGCCGCAGGTGTTCCAGGCGATGTTGATCGAGCGCGGCTACCGGCTGGTGCGCTACGAGGATCTGGAGGCCTGGGCGCTCGGGGACTCCGAGCATGTCCGGTGGGACCGGGTGACCGTCGTGGCGCCATGAGCGGTAGGCTCTCACCGTGGTGCGCCGCGACGATCAGGGTCCTCAGCTCCCGTTGCCCTTCGGGTTGA
>CAZSAT010000217.1:0-7414 GCA_964604675.1 uncultured Enterobacterales bacterium | reverse complement strand
CTTCACACGCTCCCGAGAGCAGATCGAGGCTCGCGAGGCTGTTGTGCAGCGACGCCTCGTCCGGCGCCCGCGCCAGGGCATCCTGGTACCAGCTCTCCGCCTCCGGGAGGCGACCTCGGGTCGCGGCCACCGCGCCGAGGCCCTTGTAGCCCCGGTGGTCGTCCGGACAGACCCGCTGCGCCCGCTTGAAGTAGCTCTCGGCACGGTCCGGATCACCGTCCCGCCAGTACGTCCAGCCGAGGCCGTAGAGGGCATCGCAGTCGTCGGGCGCGCGCTCCAACACCCAGCGGAAGTCAGCCTCGGCCGCGGGCAGATCCCCCGCCTTCAGCGCCACGGTGGCGTCGTCCTTGCGTCCGTCGACCGTGCAGCTCGGAAACGCCGCGCACGCCGCCAACAACAAGAGCAGGGGCCTCACGTGTCGAGCCCGTAGTCGCGGATCTTGTAGAGCAGCGCCTTGTAGGAGATGTCGAGCAGCTTGGCCGCCTGGGTTCGGTTGTCGGCGCTGCGGCGGAGTGCCTTGACGATGAGCTCGCGTTCGAGCGCAGCGCCGCGCCGCTTGACGCTCAGATCCTCGTCCGGGTCCTCCGCAGCGGGCGCGACCACGTGCGCAGGCAGATCCGCGAGGCCGATCTGGTCGGTGTGGCAGAGCAACATCGCTCGCTCCACAGCGTTCTCGAGCTGGCGGACGTTGCCCGGCCATGGCGCCCTCTCGAGGGCGGACAGCGCCTCCGCCTCCACCCCGCGGATCCGCTTTCCGAGGCGCTCGCCGAGGGCCTGGACGAAGTGCTGCACGAGCAGGGGGATGTCCTCGGGACGCTCGCGGAGCGACGGCAGCCGCAGGTGCACGACATCGAGCCGATAGAAGAGGTCCTCGCGAAACCGGCCCTCCGCGACCTCTCGATGGAGGTCGCGGCTGGTCGCGGCGACCACGCGCACGTCGACCGCAGCGTCCTTCGACGCTCCCACGCGCCTCACGCGCTGCTCCTCCAGCACGCGGAGGAGCTTGGGTTGGAGCTCGAGCGGCAGCTCGCCGAGCTCGTCGAGCAGGAGCGTGCCCTTGTGGGCGTGCTCGAAGAGGCCCGCGCGGGACCGAACAGCACCGGTGAACGCCCCGCGCTCGTGCCCGAAGAGCTCCGACTCGAGCAGGGCGCCCGGGATCGCGCCGCAGTTGACGGCCACGAAGGGCGCGTCCGCACGTGGCGAGAGGCGGTGCAGGGCCCGCGCCAGGAGCTCCTTGCCCGTGCCGCTCTCGCCGGTGAGGAGCACGGTCGACGGAAACGGAGCGACCTGCTTCACCGTGGCGACCAGCTCGAGCACGGCCTCGCTCCGACCCACGAACCCGTCGAGCCCTCCCTGCTCTCGGACCTGGGCCCGGAGCCGGGCGTTCTCGATCGTCAGCCGTTCGCGCTCCTCGACCTTGCGCAGGGTGAGCAGGATCTCGTCGGACTTGAAGGGCTTCGAGATGTAGTCGTAGGCCCCTCGCTTCATCGCCTCGATGGCGAGATCCATCGACCCGTAGGCACTCATCACCACCGTGTGCACGGGCCGACCGAGCTCGCCGAGCCTGTCGAGGAACCCGAGCCCGTCGAGCCGCGGCATGCGCACATCGCAGAGCACGACGCTCACGTCCTGCTCGTTCGCCAGCACCTCCAGAGCGGCCACACCATCGGAGGCCGTGAGCACGTCGTAGCCGGCGCGGCCGAGGATGACACCGAGCATGTGGCGCAGGCTCTCCTCGTCATCGACGACGAGAAGGCGGCGGGGCGGTGGGTTCACCGGTGGATGATACCGGCCAACGTGCCCACGCTCCTCCAGCTCGTACACGGCTACCCCCCCCGAGAGGTCGCGGGAACCGAGCTGTACGCGGCCCGGTTGACCGCCGCCCTCGCCCGGCGCGGGTGGCGCGTGCACGTGCTCGCTGCGACGCGGGCGCCCGGACGGCGTCAAGGCGAGCTCCTGCGGGAGGAGCTTCCGGGCGGGGGTGAGCTCGTCCGCCGGGTCGACAACCTCCCTCACCGACCGCTCGGGCGGGGCGAGGGCGACGCCGACGTGGAACGGTGCTTCGACACGCTCGTCGCACGGACGTCACCCGACCTGGTCCACATCCAGCACCTTCTCGCGCTGTCGGCGCGTCTCGAGAGCCCGGTCCCCACCGTGGCCACGCTGCACGACGCGTGGTCCTTCTGCCCTCGGGGCGGAACTCTGCTGCGACAGGGCACCACGCCGTGCGGTGGCCCCGCTGGTGCCGGTGGACTACCCGCCGCGTCCGAGGACGACTGCGCGCGTTGCTACGACGACTGGGCGGCGGGCAGCCGCGGTGAACACGCGCTCGCCGGACTCGCGGGGCAGGTGGGGCGCGTGGTCAGGCCCGAGCGCCTGCACCATGCGTGGAAGCGCCTGCCAGGGTCGGTCCGAGGAGTCCTCCGACACACCGGCACCGCCAGGACGACGGCCGACGCAGTGCGGAGGTGGCGGCGGGCCGTGGCCGGTGCCTTCCGGCGGGCCCAGCTTCGACTCGCGCCCTCGGTCTTCCTGGCGCGAGCGGCCGAGGCGTCGGGCATCGGCGCGGTGTCGCACCTCCCACAAGGGGTGGACGGCACCGCGCGGTGGGTGGGTGGAGCCGAGCTCGTCTTCGTGGGCAGCCTCGTGCCGCACAAGGGCGCCCACCTGGTGTCGATGGCCGCGGACCGCGCCGGACGCGCACTGGCCATCCACGGACCTGCGACCGATCCCGCCTACGTGGCAGGACTCCCGAGCGAGCGGCTCTGCGGCCTCCTGGAACCCGACCAGGTTCAAGCCACACTGGCCCGGTCGGCCGCCCTCGTCGTAGGCAGCACCTGGCCGGAGAACGCGCCCTTGATCGTGTGCGAGGCCCGCGCCGTCGGCTGCCCCGTCGTGGCGCCCGACATCGGCGGCCTGCCCGAGCTGGTCGAAGACGGCGTGCACGGCTTCCTCTACGCGCCGGGCGACGTCGACAGCCTGGCCGACGCCCTCGCGCGGCTGGACGGCTTCCGCCCCAGCCACGACCCGCCCCCGAGCTTCGAGGACCACGTCGACAGGCTGGTGGCGTTCTTCGACGCGTTGGTGTAGGGTCGCCGGCCCGCAGCCAAGGAGACGCGGTGACGCCCCGCCTGCAAGAGCTCGCCACCGTCGTTCGGGGCTACCTGCTCGAGATGTCCCTCGACGCAGCACCGTCGGACGATGGCCTGCTCTTCTTCAAGTACGGCTCCACCGCCGTGATGGTCCGACTGTTCGAGCACGACGACCTGACCTTCGTCCGCTTCGTCAGCACCCTGCTCACCGACGTCGAGCGCACCGACAAGCTGATCGACACGGTGCTCCGCCTCAACACCGAGGTGCTGATGGGAGCGCTCCTGTTGTTCGAGGACGACACCCTGGCGTTCGCGTGCACGTTGCTCGGCAACCAGCTGGACCTCGAGGAGTTCGAGACCGCGCTGCGCTACGTCGCACAGGTCTCCGACGACTTCGACGATGTGCTCCAGGCGCTCGCCGGTGGCCAGCGGGCAGAGGACCTCTTCGAGGACACCTGATGCGGGTGGCCCACCTCGTTCACGGCCATCCGGCTGTCGACCCCGGGGCTGGCGGGACCGAGCGGTACGCGGCCGCCCTCGCCCGAGAACGCGGCGACCTGGTGGTCGTCGCCGACCGCGGGTCCGGAGAGCGCGAGCTGGCCGACGGGGTGGTGGCCGTGGGCCGCGAGGTGCCCGGCGCGCCGCGTTTCGAGCACACGTGGCGAGCCGAGGGCTTCACCAACGGCTTCCGGCGGGTCCTGGACACGCATCGCATCGAGCTCGTGCACGTGCACCACCTCGCGACCGCCGGGCTCGACTGGCTCCCGGCACTGGCCGATCGAGGGCTCGTCGTCACCTTGCACGACTACCACCTGGCCTGCATCCGAGGTCAGCTGGTCGACCGGGAGCTGGCCCGTTGCGAAGGGCCCGAGCCCTCGCGGTGTGCCGCGTGCGTGCGCGAACACCTGCATGCGCGCCCCTGGCTCCACGCCATCGGCGGCCTCGCCGGCCGACTCGGCGTGCGCGGACGGGCGAGGAATGCTGTCGCCCGCGTGCCCGCGCCAAGGGGCCACAGCGGTCGCGTCGAGCAGCGGTCCAGCGCCGCGCGGGCCCTGCTGATCCGCGCCGACCGGGTGCTCAGTCCGTCCCGTCACCTCGCCGGGCGCTTTCGCTCAGCGGGCCTGGTGGACAGGGTCTCGCTCATCGACCTGCCGCTGGTGGCGCCGATCGGTGCTGCGCCGGAACCGAAGCCGGGCCCCGTGAGGTTCCTCTTCGTCGGCTCGCTGATTCCCACCAAGGGGCCCGATGTCCTGCTCGCGGCACACGACCGTGCTCGGGCCGGCGAGGTGCGCTTCTGGGGACCGCGCAAGGCCTTCGATGGGCAACCAGGCTGGGCCGATCGCTTCGTCGAACGGGTCGAGAAGGTTCCAGGAGCCCACTACGGCGGCCTGTTCGCCGACGAGGGTCGAGACCGGGTGTACGCCGATGCCGACGTGCTCGTCGTTCCCTCCATCTGGGAGGAGAACAGCCCCCTCGTGGTCCGGGAGGCACAAGCCGCCGGCCTGCGGGTCGTCGCGAGCCGGGTGGGCGGGCTCCCCGAGCTCGTGGAGAGCACGCTGGTGCCGCCCGGGCACCCCGGGGCCCTCTCGCATGCCCTGCGCGCTGAAGCGGTGCGTGGCCGCGGTCGTGTGGAGGTCGTGGATCGGCCCCTCGATCGGCACGCCGAAGAGATGACGAGGCACTACGCCACCGCCCTCGCGTCGCGTTGACAGGCCACGGGCGTGGTCGGTAGCCTGCCGCGACTGGTCGCGTCCCGGAGAACCCATGTCGGACACCCTGAGCATTCCCAACGGCGCGAGCTTCGAAGCCGGGCCCGACGGGCTCGTGCTCCGACACGATGGCGACATCGAGATCACCGGGTCGCCTGCGACGTCCATCGCCGGCATCGCGAGTGCGGGCAACGTGCGCGTGGGCGACGGCGTGTCCGTGAGCTGGATCGAGGCGGGCGGGAACGTCGTCCTCGGCGCCTCGTCATCCGCTGCACGGCTCGAGGCCGGCGGTGACGTCCAGCTCGGGGACTCCGCTGCAGCCAGCGCGATCGACGCCGGTGGCGACCTCAGCGCGAGTGGCGATCTGAGCGCCAAGACCGTCCGCGCGGCCGGCTCGGTGACCGCCGGCGGCCTGCTCGTCGCCGAGTCCGTCGAAGCCGGTTCGCTGAGTGCTTCGGCAGGCGCCCAGATCGACCGCGTGCACGTCCGCGAAGACGCCACCTTCGCCGGAGCGGTGAGGCTGGGCGACGCCACGGCCGACGGCACCCTGACCATCGGTACGGGCGAGGCGGAGGTGGGCACCGCTCGCGCCGCGCGGCTGGTCGTCGACGCGTCCGAGCTCACCGCCAAGGGGCTTCAGGGGGCCGAGTCCGTCAGCGTGGGCGACACACGCCTGTCCGTCGACGCCATCATCGCGCCCGAGGTGAACCTCGCGCCCACCACCCAGGGGCGCGCAGCGGTCATCGAGAGCAGCGCCGACCTCGGCCCGAACGCGATCAAGGGGGGCTTCAGCCTGGCGGACTTCGCGGACTTCAGCGGCGTCGACGCGGGCGAATACCTGGCCGCGCGCCACCTCGTGGCCTTGGGCGATGCGGTGATCGCTCCCCCGGCGTCCGTGCCGGAGGCGACCGCCGATTCGATCGAGGAAGCCACCGCGCCGGAGCCGGCCGTCGTGGACCACGACGCCTTGGAAGAGCTCGACGAGCTCGAGGAGATCGAAGACCTGGTGGAGGTGGACGCCGACCCGCCCGGTCTGGACCCCGAGCTGCACAAGCGCCTGGTCGACGTGCTGGGACGCATGGAGGGCTGCTACGAAGACGAGCAGCCCGCAGCCATCGGCGAGCTTCGTGGCTTGATCAGCGCGGGTGACGTCGACACGCTCCGGGGCGACATCGCCCGGATCTGGAAGGACCTCCTCGCCTACCACCAGCAGCGTTCGATGCGGATTCCGCACCGGGTGACCAACACCTTCAACACGCTCAACTCCATCGTGCGCAAGGCCTGACGCTGAGCATGTGGCTTCTCGTCGCGGTCGGTGCGGCGCTCGCGACGGACTGGACCTCCGGGCTCGCGGCGGCGACATCGGACGCACGCCTGCACGCCTACCGTGGCGCCGCAGCTGCGCTGCCTGCCGCGGAGGCCCTCGAGGTCCTTGCCGCCAGCCTGGCCACGGAAGACGACCCGTACGTCCGCGCCGCCGGCCAGGACGCGCTCGCTCGCCTGGCGCTCAGCGACGAGGAGCTCGCCACCGCCTTGCGCACCTCTCCCCACGCGATCGCACGGGCGTGGGCTGCCTTCTCGCTCGGGCACCGTCCGGGTGACCTCGCCCTCCCCGCCCTGCTGGACGCGATCGAGGAACCCGACGACGCGGTGCGGCGCGAGGTCTACGACGCCCTCGGGCGACTCGGGAGCCGGGACGCCCTGGACGCTCTGCAGCGCGCGGCCGTCTCGGACCCCACCCAGTCCGGGCGGAAGCGAGCGACGGCGGCAGCGCTGGCGGTGGTGCGCGCTCGGGACACCACCGACCTCGAGACCCGGATCGCGCTCCTGCACGGCGGCAGCCGGGAGCAGCGGGTCCAAGCCGCCGTAGAGCTCGGGTCAGACGATGACTGGCGCGCTGTCGACGCTCTGATCGACACCTTGGCCAACGACGAGCCGGACGTCCAGCGGGCCGCCGCGCTGGCGCTGGGAACCCTCGGCGATCAGCGCGCGGTTCCCGACCTCCTGGCCGCCCTGGCCGCCGCGCCTCGCGCCTTGCGTCACGACCTGCTGGCCGCCCTCGCGCGGCTCGGCGACGAGAGTGCGCTGCCTGCAGTGCTCGCCCTCACCGACCACGAAGATCCCACCACCCGGCAGTTCGCGGTCCGCGCGGCCAGCTGGATCGGCGGTGCGGCGGTGATCGACGACCTCGTGCCACGAGTCCGGGACCCGGCCCTCCAGGTACGAACCGAGCTCGTGCTGATGCTGGAGGGGCGTCTGACCGGTCCCGACCGCGCGCCGCCACTCGCGCAGATCGCGTCGGACGACCCCAGTCCCTTCCTACGCGCCGAGGCAGCGCGGGTGCTGATCGGAGTCGGGGGCCAGACCGCCTCCGACGCTCTGTTGGCGGCACTGGACGACCGCGACGCCCTGGTACGGGTCACGGCCGCCGAAGGGGTGGCGACCCTGCACCTCGTCGAAGCGATCCCGTCCCTGGAACGCCTCGCGGCAGGCACACGCAAGGACGACGAACGGGCCGCCTACCAGACGGCCCTCGATCGCCTCGTGGTGTCTGCCGACTAGTACTCCCACACAGGGGTCTTGATCGAATCGCCGTGGCAGACTAGGCACGGC
>CAZSAT010000216.1:0-7425 GCA_964604675.1 uncultured Enterobacterales bacterium | reverse complement strand
GTGGGCGATACTGGATTCGAACCAGTGACTTCTACCGTGTGAAGGTAGCACTCTCCCGCTGAGTTAATCGCCCGCGGTCGGACGTCTCTAACCCTGCGCGAAGGGGCGTCAAGCGGCCTGGAACCGTGCCCTGCGCCGGTGGCTGTTGAGCACGCGTTGGTGCAGCGCCCCCCGAACCACGATGTCGACGTAGGCATGGAGATCGTAGTCCCGCTTCGGGTCGAAGCGGTCGAGGGCGAGCTCGAAGGCGTCGATGGCAGCCGCCATCAGCTCCCGGGGGCCGAGGCGCCCTTGGGCCATGTGACGGTGGTCCTCTGCGATGGCGCGGAGGTGCGGCAGGAAGGCGGCGAGGCGCGCCTGGCGGTTCTGCAGGTCCCAGAGCATGGTGTCGTCCTTGTCGTGAGCAGGTGGCTTCAATCGAGGATGCGGTTGAGGCGGAGCTTCAGGCGCTTCACGCCCTGGCCGCGCAGCTGGCAGGCCCTGGACTCCGTCACGCCGAGCTGCTCGCCGATCTGCTTCAGGGTCATGCCCTTCTGGTAGTAGCAGCTCACGGCAACGCGCTCCTTCTCGGGCAGGTTGGCGATGGCGTCGAGGACCGCTTCACGCTTCTGGGTACCCCAGATGCCGTCGAAGGCGTCGTCGTGGGCACCCGGCAGGCGTTCCACCAGCGTGGTGTGGTTCTCGTCGTCGACGGGCAGGTCGAGGCTCACGAGCTTGCGGACCACCGACTGCCGCTCGAGCTTGTCGAACTCGCGGTCGCCCATCTCCAGCTCGTCCGCGACTTCCTGGCGGCTGGGGTCACGGCCGAGGCGGTACTGCAGTGTCTGGCGGGCCGCGTCGATGCGGTGGGACTTCCGACGCACGCTGCGCGGCACCCAGTCGCTCTCGCGCAGGGCGTCGACGATGGCGCCGCGGATGCGGATCTCGGCGTAGGCCTTGAACGGCACGGAGCGCTCGGGGTCGAAGCGGTCGATGGCGTCGATCAAGCCGAGCACGCCCACGTTGATGAGCTCGTCCACGTCCACGTTCGCGGGGAAGCGGCGGACCATGCGGCAGGCGATGGTGCGGACCAACGGGTAGTGCGCGAGGATCATGTCCTGGCGGTCATCGGTGGCGTTCGGGGCGGTGATGGCGATGGCGGACATGGCGAGACTCCCGTGGGGACGGTCGATATCAATGCAGTTACCGTGCCAAGATCGCGACCGCGCGAAAATGCCTAATTTCAATGGTTTAAGAGATGACTAACCCGTATCATCACTGATACCAGGTCGCTGGCTATCGGATGTTCGCGGGATCGGTTGAGGCCGGATGCGCCGGAATCGTGCGATCCAACAAGAACGGGCGGCCGTCTGGCCGCCCGAAGCTCCACGATGCCCCGAATCAGGCCGCGTCGATGTCCAGGATCCGCGCGAGGCGGAAGCGCAGGCGGCGGACCCCTTGCCCGCGCAGCTGGCAAGCACGGGACTCGGTCACGCCGATCTGCTCGCCGATGTCCCGAAGGGTCTGGCCCAGCAGGTAGTAGCGGCCGACCACGTCGCGTTCCTTCGCGGGCAGGTTTCGCACACAACGCTCCACCTGGCTGCGCAGCTCGACGGCCTCGATGAGCGCAGCGATGTCGTCGCCGCCGCTTGCGACGCGGTCGCCTGCGGTCAACCCACGGTGTTCGTCGCTGGGTGCATCCAGGCTGATGAGCTGCTTGATGCGCGCGTCGGACTCCATGGCGCGGTAGCGATCGATGTCCAGCTCGAGGAAGGACGCGATCTCGTCCTGCTCGGGCTCGCGGCCGTGGCGTTTGCGAAGCTCGGACCGCACCGACTCGATGCGGTTGTGCTTCCGGCGCACGCTCCGCGGAACCCAATCGGTCTCGCGGAGCGCATCGACGATCGCGCCGCGGATGCGAATCTCGGCGTAGGCACGGAAGGGGACCTGCCGTGCCGGATCGAAGCGATCGACCGCATCGATCAGCCCGAGCACCCCCACGTTGACCAGCTCATCGAGCTCGACGTTGGCCGGAAACCGCCGAACCATCCGTCCGGCGATGTTCCTCACGAGCGGGTAGTGCTCGAGGATCAGCGCCTGGCGGTCGGTGGCGAGGGCTGCGGTCATGGGCGCTCCAGTCGAACGGGCAAATCCTACTGCTTTCCTGGAGCTTTCGCGCGGGCGGCCTTCGACGTCAAACTCAGCGGCTCGAGCACAGCGTTGTGGCGAGTGCGCCCCGACACATGGGTGAGGAGTCATCCACCGCTTCGGTCCGGCAGGGGCGGTGGAGGAGGTGGGGCCACCTGGACACGGGAGGGCTTGGGCCGGGCGTCCGGGCACGACCAGACGTACAAGCCGTTGTCGGGCGTGATGTCCAGGACCAGCGACCAACAGGAGCCCAGCACGCCGGGGAGTCCGCCCCCTGGCTGGTCGCTGCCGGGCAGGGTGCCTTGCGGCCCGGAGGGCAAGCGGGCGCTCAGGTTCTCCCGGGTCCAGACGTTGGCGACCAGGGGGCCGTCAGCGTTGGCCATGGCCTCGGCGCAGGCATCGTGCTGGGTGTTGCAGCGCTGGTAGGGGAACGCGGCCGCGAGGGTCGGCATCGCGCGGAACTCGGCCATGTCGAACACGTGCGCGTTGGCGGGAAGGTTGGCCTGTGCCCAGCTCAGCGTCTGCAGGTCGACCACCGCCTCGGGCCCGGCCCAGAGGTCGGCGCGGCGGTTTTCCCGCTCGAGGTAGTCCAGGTCCACACCCTGCCAGGGTGAGCCGGGCCAGATCACCGCCACGACGCCTGCGAACAGCCCGGCACCTGGCGCTGCCCGCCCCAGCCCCGCGATCGCCAACACCACGGCCGCCACGGCCGGGAAGATCACGTAGCGATGCTGGTAGTGCAGGTGGAGGTTGGGCCAGGCCACGGCAGCTGGGAGGAGCAGCAAGGCGGCGACCATCGCCCGGTCCAGGGGCCCCCCCAGCGACAGGGTCCGGTCGGTTCGCGGCACGAACACCAAGCCGACCAGCAGCAACCATCCGCCCAGCCAGAACGCGGACGTGGTGCCGTAGACCAGCTGCAGGCCCTCCAGCGCGAGCGGGCTGAAGAGTCCCTCCTGACCCGCTTCCGGCGTGATGCCACGGCTCGTACGCCAGAGGCTGCCGAGCACCTTCAGCCAAGCGCCTGGTTCCCCGAGCCGAAACCCATCCGCGGCATGCGCGAGCAGGTCCGGATGGACGGTGAAGTGCAGCTGGACCCGGGTGGAGACCTCCTCGAGGGTGTAGAGCTGCACCGGAAGGCGGGCGACGGCCTGGTTGAGCAGCTCCAGCGGGAGCCACAGCGAGCCGACGGCTACGGCTCGGAGCCCCCGAGTTGCGGGCGCGCGCAGCACGCTCACGGTGGCGGTGAGGCCGACGGCGAGCACGACCACGGCCTGCTTGGGGTCGGTGCTCGCCGCCGCGGCACTGAGGAGACCGATCGCGCCAGCCCAACGGAGGTGGCGTGTCCGCACCAGGTGGACGGCTGCCGCGAGGAGTCCGAGGTCGAGGGCCGCGGCGAGGGGGTAGTGCGTGAAGGTGCGACCGAGGTCGAGCACGACGCTCAGCCGAAGGGCGAGGAGCACGGCCACGAAGGCGGCCCCGCGGCCCGCCATGGTTCGGACGAGGCTGTAGATCGCCGCAGTGCTCAGGCAGAGGGCGCCCATGTTCAACATCGCACCGGCGAGGTGCACCTGGTGGCCGCTCCGGGCGAGCAGGCTCGCGAGCCAGGGGTAGCCGGGGTACCGGTCGCGCGCGTAGAGGTGGAACTGGTCGGTCTCGAACGCGAGCGCGGACAGGTAGTAGCCCTCGTAGTCCGCGCCCGCCGGGGCGAGGGACGGGGCGAGCTCCAGCCAGGTCAACCAGGTGGCCGCGCTGGCCGCGACGCAGACCACAGGTCCGGCGAGGTGCTCGATCGCCACCCGTAGGCCTCGGGGCACGCGGGCGTGAAGCCGAGGCCACAGCACGGCGCCGACCGCGGCCGCGGCCAGCGCAGCCCACTCCCACTGGCTCGGCATCGACGGCACACGCGAGCGTACCAGGGGGTATGGGGACGGATGACGTGGCTCGCGTCCCTGCTCTCCGACCGCTGGCGACCGTGGGTCGCGCTCGCTGCGTTCGCGTGGCTCCTGGCCATCGGCGCGGACTACGCGGTGTTCTCGTCCACGCAGCATCCGGGCTTCGCTGCCTGCGTCGCGGAGCCTCAGGCGTGTGCCGGCGAACGAATCGTGCTGCCCATCTGGGAAGTCGTGGAGGTGCAGGAAGACCGCTACGTGGTCTTCAAGGCCAGCGGACCCGTGGTGGTGGCCGGGCCGACCGAGGGACTGGCCGTCGGGGACACCGTGTCGGTCGAGGGCGCGTTCGATCCGGATCGGCTGGCCGTGGCGGAGACCTCACGCTACCTCCACGCCTTCCGCGAGGAGAAGGAGCTGCTCGGCATCGCTGCGACCGTCGGCGTGGTGCTCTGGCTTCCCTTCGCGTTTCGGCTTCGGCGTGACGGCGTGGCGCTTCGTGGCTGACCTCGTCACCCATGTGGGTAGCGCCCTGCTGGTCAAGGCGGGCCTCGGCACACGCTTCACGCCGGTCTTCGTCGTCGGGGTGGTGCTCCCCGACCTGGCGGCGCGGGTCCCGGCGATGCTGCTCACCCAGGCCAAGCAGGTGGGCTTCCCGGTGCCCACGACCCTGGTGTATGGCTTCGAGGTGCTCCACATGCCGGCCGGCATGGCCGCGCTCGCGCTGCTGTTGGCGCTTGCGTGGGCCGAGGTCGATCAGCGCGTGCGCGTCTGGGCCGAGCTCTGCCTCGGGTGCGCGCTCCATCAAGCCGTGGACCTGCTCCAGCACCACTTCGGGGTGGGCTACTTCCTCGGCTGGCCCGTCTGGCGGGGACACTTCGAGCTCGGCTGGATCGGGTCTGAGGACACCGTGTTGGTCGCGCCGGTCGCGCTGGCGATCGGTGCCGGGGCGTGGCGGCTGCGCCGCCGGGTCGAGCGCGCCGCCGCGGAGGACGGCGCGCTTCGACCCGAGTAGGCTAGAACGGGATCTCGGCCTCGGCCGCAGCGGTGGTCTCAGCGCTTGGCGGCGTGGCGGCCGTCTGCGCAGGGTGCCGGTCGCGGCGCGGGAAGATGTTGAGCTCGCGCGAGATCACCTCGGTGCTGAACCGCTCGCGTCCCTCCTTGTCGGTCCACTTCCGCGTGCGGAGGTTGCCCTCCACTGCCACGCCGTCTCCCTTGTGCAGGTGGTTCTGCGCGCGCTTCGCCATCCAGTCGAAGACCGTGACGGTGTGCCAGTCGGTCGCCTCGCCCCAGCCCTCACCCTCGCGGACGGGGCGGTTGGTGGCGAGCCGCAGCTTGCCGACGAGCTTGCCGGCAGCGGTCATCCGGATCTCGGGATCCAACCCGAGCCGTCCGACCAGAAAGACCTTGTTGATGTCCCGCATGTGACCTCCTTGTGTGTGCCTTACGGCGGGACCAAGGGCAGGTGCGAAGGGCGTGCCAGGCGGCCAAGCATGTGATTTCAGGAACTTGCTGGCACCGGCGTGTCGTGCGCCCGTCAACCCTGTCGAGCGCTCGCCAGGGCTGTCGCGCGCCCGGCGGCCTCAGTCTGCGGTCGCGAGGACTGCGGCGACGCGATCGCGGAGCTCCGGCGCGTGGAAAGGCTTCTCGATCAGGCGGTCCGCCCACGGCGCCAGACCGCCCGGGAGCTCGGCTGGCGGTGTCGCCGTGAGCAACAGCACCCGAGCCATGAGCTCCGGGCGGGCCACCCTCAGGTGGGCGAGGAAGGCGGGGCCATCCATGCCCGGCATGCGAATGTCGGTCAGCAGCACGTCGATCTGGTGGCCCTCGTCGAGCCAGGCGAGCGCTTCTCGCGCCGACTCGAACCACAGCACGTCGTGGCTTCTCCGCAGCAGGCGCTTGACTGAGAGCCCGATGAGGCGCTCGTCGTCCACGACGACCAGGCGAGGAAGCGCCGGCGGATCCAGGGGGGGGGTGGTCACCGCGGCAGCCTACCGCGAGAGGTGAAGGGTTCCCCGATGCGCTATAGACCACGCTGGTACCCCCCGAGCCCGGTCGGCCCGTGTCCCGCTACGTCGTCATCGAAGGCCTCATCGGCGTCGGGAAGACGAGCCTCTGCCGCCTGTGCCGGGATCAGCTCTCCGCGGAGCTGGTGCTCGAACCCTGCGAGGACAACCCCTTCCTGGCGAGCTTCTACGCCGATCCGGAGCGCTTCGCGTTTCCGGCGCAGATGTTCTACCTGGCCAGCCGGTTCCAGCAGCAACAAGCCCTTCGTCAGGCGAACCTCTTCCACGATCTCGTGGTCAGCGACTACCTCTTCGACAAGGACCGGCTGTTCGCCGAGCTCACCTTGACCGGTCACGAGATGGCGCTCTACGACCGCTTCGCCTGCTTGCTCGCCGAGGGCATTCCCAAGCCCGACTTCGTGTTGTTCCTGGACGCGCCCACCGAGGTGATCCGTTCGCGGATCCGGCGGCGCGCGATCGACGCGGAGCAGGTCATCTCGGCGGACTACCTCGACTCGCTACGTGACAAGTACCTGGCCCTCTGGGCGCGCTTCGACGCGGCCCCGGTCCATGTGCTCGACACCACCACGTTGAACTACGTGGACGATCCCGCGGACCGGGAGACCGTGCTCGGAATGATCCGGGCCTGGCTCGCCGATCCAAACAGCCCCGTCGGTTCCCCTGCATCGCACAGCGAGCGGGAGGAACAGCCGAGTCTCTTCGGAACGGGGGTCAACCAGGGAGCCTGACGGTGCCCAAGAAGAACGCGTTGGACCTTCTCCAGATGAAGGCCGACAACGAGAAGATCGCCATGGTGACGGCCTACGACTACACCATGGCCAGGATCGTCGACGCGGCCGGCGTCGACATGGTGCTCGTGGGCGACAGCCTCGGCATGGTCGTACAGGGTCACGACGACACGCTGAAGGTCACGCTGGAGGACATGGCCTACCACGGCCGCTGCGTCGCCCGTGGCCTCACCCAGGCCCACCTCACCGTCGACATGCCCTTCATGTCCTACCAGGTGTCGGCCACCCAGGCCTTGGAGTCCGCGGGCTACCTCGTGCAGAAGGGGGCGGCGCAGTCGGTCAAGCTCGAGGGGGGCGAACGCAGCGCCGAGGCGATCGCCAAGATCGTCGAAGCCGGCATCCCGGTGGTCGGGCACGTCGGCCTGACGCCGCAGTCCGTGCACGCGCTCGGCGGCTTCAAGGTCCAGGGCCGCAGCGACGCCGGGGCCGCGAAGCTCCTGCGTGACGCGCAGGCTGTCGTCGACGCTGGTGCCTTCTGCCTGGTGCTCGAAGCCGTTCCAGCTGCGCTCGCGGCGGAGGTCACGTCCCACGTCGACGTGCCCACCATCGGAATCGGTGCCGGGCCGGCCTGCGACGGCCAGGTGCTGGTCTGCAACG
>CAZSAT010000215.1:0-7480 GCA_964604675.1 uncultured Enterobacterales bacterium | reverse complement strand
CCGCCGCCGTCGCCGCCGCCGCCCCCGCCGCCGCCGCCGTCGCCGCCGCCGCCACCACCGCCGCCGCCATCGCCGCCGCCGCCATCGCCACCGTCGCCGCCCCCGGAGGTCGGGTCGTAGCCGATGTCGTACATGAAGGTGAGGTCGACGGTGCCGTCCTCGTTGCAGACCACGACCGGGTCCCCGTGGTACGTGATCGGGTCGAAGCTGCCGATCACACGATCCTGGTTCTCGTCGAGCACCGCGTAGAGGAACGCTTCGTCGGCGTCGCTCGAGAGCGTCATCGAGTAGGCGTCACCTGCCGTGCTCGGTTCGGCCACCGTGTCGTACGCGATCTCGGTTCGATCGTCGTCGCTTCCGGTGTACGCCCCGACGTAGATCGACCCCCAGGGGAAGGTGGAGCTGTAGTCGGACCAGTCGACCTGGATGGTGTCGCCCGCATCGTCGATGTAGAAGAGGTCCACGCTCACCGTGCCGCTGACCTGGCCGCTCAAGCCCTCGCAGGCCTCGCCCGAGTCGGCGGAATCGCCGTCCGGATCGGTGTCGGGGTGCCGATCGCCGGTGTCGTCCTCGACGAGGGGCCCGGTGGTGCCCGAGTCGGAGTGCTTGTCGGGAATGCAGGCCAGCGAGGCCAGGAGAACCAGCATGAGAGACCCCTTCATGGGTGACGCGCTCCGAGAGCGTACGCCATCGCACGTGCCGATGACCAGCACGTTCTAAGATGCGCGGGCCATGCACCTGACCTTCGTCGCCACCCGGAAGAACGCCGATCCCGAAGAGCGGGAGCTCTACGAGATGGATCTGCTGCTGCGCACGCTGGGCCTCAAGCGTGCGTTCATGGACCTCGGCCTGGTCACCGTGGCCAGCTGCACGCCGCGGGACGTGGCGATCGACTTCGTCGACGAGTACTTCCAGGAGCTGCCTTTCGGCAAGACCGACGCCGTGGCGCTGTCGGCGAAGACCAGCTGCGTGAACCAGGCGTACGCGGTGGCCGACCAGTACCGGTCGGTGGGCACACCCGTCATCCTCGGCGGCATCCATGCCTCGCTCCGGCCCGACGAGGCCTTGGAGCACGTGGACTGTGTGGTGACCGGCGAGGCCGAGCACGTGTGGCCCCATGTGGTCGAGGACCTCCGCGCAGGCCGGCTCGAGGAGCGCTACGACGCCACGGAGTTCCCGCCGTTGGAGACCGTGCCGGTGCCCCGCTGGGACATGCTCGACTACGACGCGTACCTCTACCATCAGGTACAGACCACGCGCGGCTGCCCGTTCACGTGCCGGTTCTGCAGCGTGCCCGACATCTCGGGGCAGTCCTTCCGCTTCAAGCCCAGCGCCAACGTGGTGGCCGAGCTGGCCTCTCTGCCGGTGATGGGCCTCTTGGGCAAGGGCCGCCCCCTCTACCTGGTCGACGACAACTTCCTCTCGCGCTCGAAGTACACCAAGGAGTTGCTCCGGGCGATGGCGCCGCTGTACCAGCGGGGGCAGCTGCCCGCCTGGTCGGCCGAGACCACGCTGAACGTGGCCCAGGACGACGAGCTGCTCGATCTGTTCGTGGCGGCCGGCTGCAACACCTTGATCATCGGGCTGGAGTCGGTCTCCGAGGCCACCCTCGACGACATGGCGAAGGGGATCAACTTCTGTCTCACCTACGACCAGGCCATCGAGCGCATCCAGGCGCGCGGACTGGCGGTCGTGGGCAACTTCATCGTGGGCTTCGACACCGACACCATCGAGGTCTTCCGCGACACGCTCGACTTCATCGATCGCACGAAGATCCTCTACCCCTTCTTCTCCATCCTGAACCCGATGCCGGGCACGAAGCTCTTCGACGAGTACCTCGCCGACGGGCGCCTGGACCACACCGACTGGCACCTGTACGACACCCGCCACGTGGTCGCGAAGCCCAAGCACATGTCGCGCGACGAGCTGCTCGACGGATACATCTGGCTCTACGAACAGTGCTACGGCCCGAAGATGCTTCCGCGCATGGAGCACCACTGGAAGCTGCGCCCGAAGGGCAGCGGCCTCGCGGAGCGGCTGCTCCTGTCGGCGCGGCTGGCCCCGGAAGCCCGCCGCGGTGACCGGCGCCACCGGGACCTCTACAAGGACGTGTTCAAGCTGGTCATGCAACGCAAGCTGAACGTCCCCGCGGGCCAGGCCCTGGCCCTGCTGGACGCCTGGGACTTCGCGCGCTTCATGGACCGCTACAAGAGCGCCGACTACGCCAGCCACGTGACCCGGTTCGAGACCGCGCGGCACGACGACGAGCGTCTCCGCACGCTGCAGTGGGACAACGAGATGGCGCAGCGGAGGTCGGCGCGGCTCTGAGCTGACGAGGGGTCACAGGTCCTCGTCGGTCGTCAGCGCCACCCCCCGCGTGCGCAAGAGCGCGGCGAACACACCGTCCCCCGAACAGACCTGTCCATGGACGTTCGTCTGGCCCACTCCGCAGCTCGGGGAGCGGGCCTTCAGGATGGCGCGCGTGGCAGGAAGCGCGCACGTCTCGGCCCCCGCCAGGAAGGACGCGGTCACGTCGACACCGTGGACATCGACGACCCGCGCCGTGCCGGCGAGCACCGCGTGCCCGTCGCCACCGACCAGGGACGCGGCGGGACGCGGCGTGCCCAGCCCGCCAGCTTCCTCGGGACACACCGCCACGGTCTCGGCCCCCTCCACAGCGGCACGCACGGCCGCCGAAGGCTTGGCCGAGCCATCGTAGCGACACGCCCTGCCGAGGAGGCAGGCGCTGACCAGCACACGTTCGTCCACCACCACCCTCTACCGCGATAGTCCGGCACCGTGCTGCTCTTCTCGCTCGCCTGCGGTGGGATCCCCCACCCTCCCGTCGCCACCTGGGACGCGCCCGAAGCCGCGTCCTCCCCCTCCGCAACGGTCGACCTCACCACCGTGGTGTCGGCCACGTGGCAGGTCCCGCTCGCGGGGCTGCTCGACCTCGAGCACCCCACGGCCCAGGCGGCTGGCCTCGAGGACGAAGACCGCGACATCGTGATGACGGTGCACGTGGTGCGCCACCCCTCGGGGCGCACCTGGATCGTGGACACCGGTGTGGCGGTGGAGGACGGTGAACACATGGAGCTGCGCGGGCTGGTGAAGAAGGTCGTCACACCCCACGCCGTCGAGTCGCTCGATGCCATCCTGGAGAGCCGGGACCTGAGCCTGGACGGCGTGGCCCTGACCCACCTCCACATCGACCACGTGATGGGCCTCCCGCAGGTGCCGACGGGCACGCCGGTGCTCATCGGACCGGGCGAGGCCGAGCAACGCCGGCCGGACTATGCCCCGCTGCGCGGCACCTACCGTCGCCTGCTGCGCGATCACAACCTGGTCACGCCCAAGCTCGACGACGCGGTCTCCGTAGGCCCCATCGACACCGCCTGGGACGTGTTCGGCGACGGATCGTTCTGGGCGCTGCACGTTCCGGGGCACACCCCCGGCAGCCTGGCCTTCCTGGCGCACACCGACCAGGGGGCCGTGTTGCTGGCGGGCGACACCTCCCACACCCGCTGGGGCTGGGACAACGCGGTGCCGCCAGGCGGGTTCACGAGCGACGCCGAGGGCAACCAGGAGAGCCTCGACCAGCTGCGGCAGCTCGCCGAGGAGACCGACGCCCGGGTCGTGGTGGGGCACGAGTGATCGCCCTGTTGGCCTGCGTGGCTCCCGGCGAGCTCGCCCGGGGACCGCACGCGCTGATGCAGCTCGACGGCGCGGTCTTCGACGCGCCCTTTCCGCGCGACTCCCTGCGCGGCAGCACCGTGGACCTGTCCACCTTTCCGCACGACGACAACGACTTCGTGCTGCAGGTGCTCGACCTGCTGGCCACGGCCGAGGGATTCGGCACCACGAGCCCCATCCACTTTCCGCTGTCCACGGCGCCTTCCGAGCTGCCGCTGGAGGCCTTCGTGCTGGAAGACGTGGACCCCGCGTCCGACGAGCAAGGCCGGACCTTCCCCCTGTTGGTGGACTTCCAAGCAGACGCTGGACCGTACGGAGCAGAGAACCTGCTCTCCCTGCTGCCGTTGCAGGGTCTCCCTCTCCGACCGAACACCACGTACCGGGCGGCCATCACCGCACTCGACGCAGACGAGGAGGCCTTCGTGCCGCATCCGCTCTGCGATGGCGACGTGGCGTGCACGGTGTTCACCACCTGGGACCCGACCGCCGAGCTCGACGAGCTGCTCGCCGAGCCCCTGGTGCTGACCGAAGCCCCCACGTCGACGCTGTCCTACCCGACCTACGACGTGCTGGAGGGCCGGGTGACGGCAGCGGTGTACCAGACCGGAGAGCCTCCGTACTGGTCCGAGGGCGGCGGGCTGTCCGAGGCGGTCGACCACCACGAAGAGGGCCGCCTGATCGTCACGGTGCCCGAGGGTGCGGCCCCCGCGTCGGGCTGGCCGGTGGCCGTGTTCATCCGAACCGGCGGCGGCGGGGAGGACCCGCTGCTCGATCGGGGCATCGCGCCCGCTGCGGACGAGCCTGCGGAAGCAGGCACCGGGCCCGCGGTGGAGCTGGCCGCTGCCGGCTTCGTCGGCGTGCAGCTCGATGGGCCCCACGGGGGCGTGCGCAACGTGAGCGGCTCCGACGAACAGTTCCTCATCTTCAACGTGGCCAACCCGGCCGCCATGCGCGGCAACATCCAGCAGTCGGCCCTGGAGCTGCGGCTGCTCCCGGCGCTGCTCGCGGAGCTCGACCTGCCTCTGGACCTCGAGGAGCCGGTGCTGATCGGCCACTCCATGGGCGCCACCATCGCGCCCCTGGCCGCCGAGGCCTACGGTGGACTGGTGCTCTCGGGAGCCGGCGGCAGCTGGATCGAGAACATCGTGCACAAGCAGAGCCCGCTGGAGGTGCGTCCCCTGGCCGAGGCGGTGCTGGGCTACAGCGACCGAACGCTGCACGAGCACGACCCCGCCCTCGGGCTGCTCCAGTGGGCAGGAGAGGGTGCGGACCCGCCCGTGTGGGCCGAGCGCGTGCCGGAAGATGTGTTGATGTTTCAGGGCATCGTCGACACGTACATCCTCCCCGACATCGCGAACGCCACCAGCCTCTCCCTCGCCCTCGACCTGGCCGGCGAAGCGCTCGACGAGAGCGTGGCGTGGGACGACCAGAGCACCTACCTGAGCGTCGCGGGGCTGGTTGGGGCCGAACAGGTGGCGTTCCCGGTCGAACACCGCGCGCTCGTGCAACAGGCCGAGGACGGCCTCTACGACGGCCACGAAGTCTTCTTCCAGACGCCCGAGCCGCGGCAGCAGCTCCAGTGCTTCCTGGCTTCGTCGCGCACGGGCCTGGCCATCATCGCGGCCCCCGGCGCGTGCCCCGACGGTTAGGCGGCAGCGATGAGCATCTACCGAGACAAGCGCGTCCTCATCACCGGCGGCTCGAGCGGCATCGGCAGGGCCCTGGCCCTCCAGCTCGCGGCACAGGGCGCCCACGTGGCCATCGCGGCCCGGAACCCCGACAAGCTGGACGCTGCCCTGCAGGAGCTGAAGGGGGCGGGCCCTGGCGGCACCCACCTCGCCGTGCGCATGGACGTGTCGGACAAGGTCGAGGTCGAGGGATCGGTGCCGGTCGTGTTGGAGGGGCTCGGCGGGCTGGACCTGCTCGTCAACAACGCCGGCATCACCTGGCCCGCCTACCTGAACGACACGCCGACCGACGTGTTCGAGCAGCAGATGCAGGTGAACTACCTGGGCACGGTCTACACCACCCTCGCCTTCCTGCCGCACTTCATGCAGCAACGCAGCGGCCACCTGGTCAACGTGTCGTCCACCCTCGGGTTCCTCGGCATCTTCGGCTACGCCGCCTACGCGGCCTCGAAGTTCGCCGTCACGGGCTTCTCGGACTGCCTGCGCCAGGACCTGCTGCCCTACGGCGTGTCGGTCCACGTGCTGTTCCCCGCCGACACCGACACCCCCCAGCACGCCTGGGAGCTGGAGCGCATGCCGGCCGAGACCCGCGCCATCGCCGACACCGCCGGGCTGCAGTCCGCCGAGCAGGTTGCAGCGGCCACGCTGCAGGGCATCGCTCGCGGTGAGTTCCACATCGTGCCGGGGCTGATGAACAAGGCCACCTGGTACGCCACCCGCTTCGCTCCGGGGCTGGTGCGCGCCATCGCCGACCTGGACCTGAAGAAGGCCTGGACGAAGCGGACCGGCGAGAAGATCTGAATGCCCGGCCGGCGGGGGCGTCGGGGGCGGGGACGACAAGGAGTCCCGCTCATGCTGCTCATCGCCCTCTTCGCGTGCGACGTCCCAGAAGCCCTCCACCATGTCGAGGACGCCCTGACCGCGGGCTACCCGGCGGTCGGGGACCTCGCCTTCTCCGAGCTGGCCAGGGGGCGGGTAGACCGTGGCGCGGTCACCCTCGACTGGACCCTGATGTCCCGCGACCTGGGCTGGACCACCTTCGACATGGAGCGCGGCATTCCCGGCTCCCTCCGGCGCATCGACGAGGTGGTGGCCGAGAAGGGCTGGGACACCAACAGCTGCCGCGCCACCGAGGTGGTGATCTACGAGGTGGAGTCCAGCTTCGCGAACCAGAGCGACCGCTTCCAGCTGGAGGAGCGCCCAGGCCCGAACGAGGTCCTGGCCGGCCTCTACGACCCGCGGCCGTTCGTGGGCGGGAAGAGCGCCATCGTGCTGACCGAGGCCGAGAGCCCGATGCACAGGCGCACGCTGCTCGCGCACGAGCTGGCCCACCTCGCACACGACGTGTGCGGCTTCCCCGGCGACTCCGAGACCTTCGCGGAGGAGGTGGAGGAGCGCATGAAGGAGCTCCCGGCGGTCGCGCGTGGCGAGGGTGCCAGGAAGCGCGGAGAGGGCGTCCGCGGCGAGCGCCCGGACGGCGACGAGCCGGTCCGCCGGCCCCTGGGCAAGCGCCCGGGCCAGGACGGCGGCGAGCGCGCTCACGCCGGCCGAGGCCACGTTGGTGACGACGGCCCGCCGCGCAGGGCGCGCCGCGGACACGCGACGGAGGATGCGACCGAGCTCTCTGACCAGTAGGTCGGATCAGCCGTCGACGTAGGGCGCAAGGTGCTCGCGGAACGCATCGGTCCACGGCGTGGGCTCCAGGGTGTCCGGGTCCACACGCACCACCACCCGCGCAGCGACGGCGTGGTCGCGGTCCTCGTCGAGCGGGAGCAGCCGGAAGCGGAAGACCAGGGAGGTCCGGCCCAGCTTGGCGACCGTGAGGCGGACCCGGACCTGCCCCACCCCGCGAACCGCCGAGAGGTAGTCGACGTGGTTCGCGCGGACGAGGTGGAACTGATCGGGGTTGTGCTGCGCGTCCAGCACGCCGCCCCAGCCCAGGTGCGCCCAGAACTGCCCGATCGTGCGCTCGAAGAGCAGCAGGTAGCGGGCGTTGTGCAGGATCTCGAAGGGGTCGAGGTCGTCGAAGAAGACCCCGTGGATGGACTCGAAGAAGCGTGCCATGCCGGTGTGTACCGCGCCGGGAGCCGCGGGGGCTA
>CAZSAT010000214.1:0-7600 GCA_964604675.1 uncultured Enterobacterales bacterium | reverse complement strand
CATCGGGCTCATCAAGTTCGACTTCCTGGGGCTGAAGACCCTCGACCAGATCCGCGATGCGGTCGTGATGATCGAGCGCAACACGGGCGCGTCGATCGACATGTCGGCCCTGCCGGAGGACGACCCCGCGACCTACGAGCTGCTGAGTCGGGGCGACGGACTGGGCGTGTTCCAGGTCGAGAGCTCGGGCATGCGCGAGCTGTTGCCCAAGCTGCGGCCCTCGGTGCTCGAGGACGTGGTGGCGCTGGTCGCGCTCTACCGGCCGGGACCGCTCGGCTCGGGCATGGTCGACGACTTCATCGACCGGAAGCACGGGCGGAAGCAGGTGGTGTACGACCTGCCGGAGCTCGAGCCGATCCTGCGTTCGACCTACGGCGTGATCCTGTACCAGGAACAGGTCATGCAGATCGCCCAGGTGCTCGCCGGGTACAGCCTGGGCGAAGCCGACATGCTCCGGCGGGCGATGGGCAAGAAGATCGCGGCGGAGATGGCGAAGCAGCGCCAGCGCTTCGTCGACGGCGCCACCGCCGCCGGGCATCCGGTGAAGAAGGCCGAAGGCATCTTCGACCTCATGGCTCAGTTCGCCGCCTACGGCTTCAACAAGAGCCACTCGGCGGCCTACGGCTACATCACCTTCCAGACCGCCTGGCTCAAGGCCAACCACCGGGCGGAGTACATGGCCGCCCTGATGAGCATCGAGTCGGCGAACACCGACAAGCTCCTGGTGTACCAGGGCGACTGCCGTCACGCAGGGCTGGAGATCCTGGCTCCAGACGCGAACCAGGGCGGCGTGGGCTTCGATGTGCGGGCCTCGAACCGTTCCCAGATCCACTACGGCCTGGCGGCCCTGAAGAACGTCGGGCGCTCCGCCGTGGAAGCCCTGGTCGACGCCCGCGCAGAAGCTGGGGGCCAGTTCGACGACCTGATGGACTGCCTCGAGCGGCTGGACTACACGCGCATCAACCTGCGCGTCCTGGAGCAGCTGGTGAAGGGCGGGGCCTTCGACTGGACCGGCCATGCCCGCGCCGTGCTGTTCACCGCACTCGACGGCGCCGTGTCCTCGGCCCAGTCCACCCAGGCCGACAAGGCGGCCGGCCAGACCAGCCTGTTCGGCATGTTCGCCGGGGGAGGGGGCAACGCCAGCCCGCCCCTTCGGCTGCCCGACGTACCGGAGTGGTCGACCTCGCGGCGGCTGGCCATGGAGCGGGAGGCGCTCGGCTTCTACATGAGCGGTCACCCCATCGAAGCCTTCAAGAGCGAGGTGGACCGCCTCTGCACCGGGCGCATCGAGGGCCTCGTGCGCCGGCCTCACGGCAGCAACGTGGCCATCGGGGGCATGCCCTCCGCCATCCGGGTGGTGAAGACCAAGCGCGGCGACCGCATGGCGTTCGTCACCCTCGAGGACGACACCGGCGCGGTGGAGTGCGTCTTCTTCTCGGAGCCGTGGTCCCAGTCCCAGCGGGCGCTGAAGGCCGACGAGCCGGTGCTCGTGCGCGGCCAGGTCGAGGTACGCGATGGCGCGAAGATCCTGGCCGAGTCCGTCCAGCTGATGAGCGAGCTGCGCCGCGAGCGCACGCGGCAGGTGCACCTCGACCTCTTCCACGGCGATCTGGATCGCCGGAACATCCGAGCGCTCCGCAAGGTCCTCCAACGCTTCCCCGGCAAGTGCCGCACGGAGCTGCACGTCACCTTCCCGGGTCGAAGTCGTGTCACCCTCACCCTGCCGGAGGACCTCCAGGTCCGCGCCGAGGAGGAGCTGGTGGATGAGGTCGCGACAGCGCTGCGCCGCCAGGATGTCGTGAGGTTCGGTTGATCCTGGCTGCAGCGCTGGCGCACGCGGGAGCCACGGTGTCCGAGGTCGGCCCCGGACACGTGGACTGGACCCGTCACGTGCTGGTGGTGGAGGCCCGTGCGGTGGCCGCCGCCGGGTCCCGCATGGACCGAGGCGCTCTGGAGCTGGAGGCCCGGCGGTCCCTTGCGGCCGCGCTGCCCGAGGCGGCGGCTCGTGTTCGCCTCGAGGGCGATCGAACGCTCGGCGAGCTCATGTCGGGGGAGCACGGACGTGCGCTCGAGGAGGGGCTGGTTCGATGGCGGGTCACCGAGGCGCGTTACGGCCAGAGTGGCTCCGTGGAGCTCACCGGTGAGCTCGATCTGTCGGTGTGGCTCCGGCCGCTGGCGGTGGCGCGTGCGGGCGGGACCGACGACGCTCCCATCCGGGCGAGCAACACCACAGGGCTCGTGATCGACGCGCGCCAGGTCGCGGCCGCCCCCACCTACGCCCCGCGGCTCCTCGCCCCGGACGGACAGGTCTTGTTCGAGCTCGGGTCGCTGAGCCCGCTCGCCGCAGCGCGGCGTCCGCCAGTGGCGTGGGTCGACGACCCCGCCGAAGCGTTGGTGTTCGAGGTGGCCGGGGAGGCGCCGGTCGTCATGCTCGCAACCGACGAACAGGATGGGGATCTCGTGCTCGACTCCTCCGACGCGGCGCGCTTGCGCGCGCTCGCATCGCAATCGGATCTCCTCGCGCAGGGCCGCGTCGTGGTGGTGGCCCAGTGAGGCCTCGCGGTCGCCCGAGCACGATGGCGGGTGCGCATCCACGGCCCCGTGCTCCCCGGCCGCCGGCGCCGTCGGGCACTACCCGGTTCTTGTGGTTCGCGATGCTCGTCGTCATCCTGGGCGGCCTGAGCTGGTTGATGAGGCCCGTCTTCGGTCTGTTCGTGGGATCCCTGGCAGCCGCGTACCTGCTCGACCCCGTGGTGGATCGCTTCGAGGCGCGCGGCTGGTCCCGGGAAGCCGGCATCGGAGTGCTCGCGGTGACCGCCACCCTGATCAGCCTGGCGCTGCTCGGCGTGGTCATCCCGGCGGTGGCGCTGGAGGTCCAGGACCTCGCGGTCGCCATTCCGGGCTACCTCGCGGTGATGAGCGGCTGGTACGAGCAGTCCGTGCAGCAGATCGAAGCCGCCACCGGCACGGAGCTGCCCGACACCTTTGGCGCCGTCGTCGCGAACCTGCAGGCCGAGCTGTTGCACGCGCAGCCCGTGGAGGCCACGCCCGAAGCCGCTGGCGGGATCGCAGGTGCGCTCAAGAGCGCGGCGCCGAACGTCGGGAAGACCGTCGCGTCCTTTGTCACGAGCGCGCTCGCGGGTGGGCTGAGCTTCGTGCTGGCCGTGGTCAACCTCGCGCTCGTGCCGATCTTCGTCTTCTACCTGCTCCGCGACTGGGACCGCCTGGTGGGCGCGGTGGACCAGATGGTGCCCCCTCGTCACCGCGCCCGCGTGCGGCGCCTGGCGTCCGAGATCGATCAGCGGACCGCCAGCTTCGTGCGCGGCCAGCTCACGGTGTGTGCCGTGCTGGCCGTGCTCTACAGCCTGGGCCTGCTCTTCACGGGCATCGACATGGCGATTGCCGTCGGCGTGACCTCCGGCCTGCTCTTCATCGTGCCCTACCTCGGCACCGTGGTGGGCATCGTGGCCGCCAGCGTGCTCGCCCTGGTGAAGTTCGGCCTGTCCGGCGCGTTGATCGGCGTCTGGGCCACCTTCGCCATCGTGCAGCTCATCGAAGGCATGCTGCTCACGCCACGCATCATGGGCGAACAGGTGGGCCTCCACCCCCTGGTCGTGATGATGGCCCTGCTGGTGGGTGGTGACCTGCTCGGCATCTGGGGCATGCTCGTCGCCATCCCGATCACCGCGGCCGGGCAGGTGCTGCTGTTCGAGTGGATCGGCGGCTACCGCAAGAGTGGCTTCTTCGAGGACACGTGAACGAGCTTGCCTGGGCCTGGTGGGGGGACGACCTGCCCTACCGGGCCACCTGGGCGCGGCAGCGAGCAGCTCGTGAGGCGGTGCTCGAGGGCCGTGGCCCCGAGGTCTTCGCGCTGCTCACCCACGAGCCCGTCGTCACCTTGGGGAAGCGACGTGGCGAGCTGCTCGTGGCCGAGAGCGTGCTCGCTGCGATGGGCGTGGACCTGGTGCAGACTGACCGAGGCGGCCTCGCCACCTGGCACGGGCCAGGCCAGCTGGTCGGGTACCTGATCGTCGACCTCGGCCAGCGGCGCCTGCCGGTCCGCGCGCTCGTGGCCGCGATGGAAGACGCGCTGATCGGCTGGCTCTCGGTGCGAGGGGTGCCGGCGCGGCGCCGCCGTGATGCGGTGGGCGTGTGGCTGCAGGACCGGAAGATCGCGGCGGTGGGGCTGCACGTCAAGGGTGGCGTGACGCTGCATGGCTTCGCGCTGAACCTGACCTGCGCGCTCGACGGCTTCGGTCTGATCGTGCCCTGCGGGATCGCGGAGCATGGTGTGACCAGCTTGCTGGCGGAGAGCGGGTCGAGCCCCTCGCCGCGGCAGGCGGCACCCGAGGTGGCGAGCGCCGTCCTGGCAGCCTTGACGCCCCCCGGCGGAACGTTAAACGGAGGCGGCTGACGAGAGTCGGTTCCCGGAGGCATGTAGCTCAGCGGGAGAGCACCGTCCTGACACGGCGGGGGTCGGCAGTTCGAACCTGCCCATGCCTACCATCGAACGAGCGGGTCCTCCGGGGCCCGCTCTTCCTTTCGTGCTGAGCAGATGCCTGGGTGGCGCCCGTCGCCACAGCCGACTAAGAGCCGGGCTCCGGAGTTGATGATGGGCAACAAGATGAAGACCAACCGTGGCGCCGCAAAGCGCTTTCGCGTCACGGGCAAGGGCCGCGTCAAGTTCAAGCGCAGCAAGATGCGGCACATCCTCACCAAGAAGAGCACCAAGATGAAGCGGAAGGCACGTCGCGCCGGCTACATCGCGGACCAGGAAGTCCACCTGATCCGCCGGCTCATCCCCTACAAGTTCTAGCAGAAAACACGATCCGCCGTCACCACCCTCCGGGGACGGGAAGCGGCCATCAAGGAGTCGAGACATGGCACGCGTCAAGCGAGCACAGATCCGCAAGGTCCGCCGCAAGCGGGTGATGACCCGCGCCAAGGGCTTCTTCCAGCAGCGCGGAAAGACCTACCGCCAGGCCCACCAGGCCGTCCTCAAGGCTGAGGCCTACGCGTTTCGCGGTCGCAAGGAGCGCAAGCGGCACTTCCGGCGCCTCTGGATCGTGCGCATCAACGCCGCTCTGCGTCCCCACGGCATGAGCTACTCGGTGTTCATCCACGGGCTCAACCAGGCGGGGATCCCGCTCAACCGCAAGGTCCTCGCCGACCTCGCGCTGAACGACGCGGCGGCCTTTGGCTCGATCGTCGGCCAGGCGAAGAGCGCGCTGGCCTGACATGCTGCTCTCCCTCCTCCTGTTCGGGTGCACTCCGGACGAGGAGATCGTCTACGAGCAGTTCAACGCCGACGACGATGCACTCTCGGTGGAGGTGGGCAGCGCGTCCGAGCTCGAGGCGATCTCGATCGATCTGCACTCGAGCACGGGCGCGGTCGTGGTGGGGCAGGCCTCGGTCGACCCGTCGGGTGGGCCTTCGGGAACCGTGCACACGCTCACCGTCGAGGTCTACGACGACTACGAGCACATCGTGGACCGGGCCTCGGTGCGCACCGACTCCGGGGACCGCGGCGTCGACGAGTACGACATGGAAGGGGACTCGGCCGACGAGGGCCTCTACGTGCTGGAGCTGACGAGCGTCGCGAGCGACGGCGAGAGCCGCACCGACAAGCTCACCATCCGGTTGTGGGACGTCGACGGAGACGACGACGGCGACGGCCAGACCGACACCTCGGAGGGATGACCGTGCCTGAGAACCGTCCGTCGAAGCGGACCATGACGAAGGCTGACCTGGTCGAGCGCGTGCACGATCAGATCGGGTTCTCGAAGAAGGAAGCCGGAGAGGTCGTCGAGTCGCTGTTCGAGAGCATCAAGGTCGGGCTGACCGATGGCGACAAGGTCAAGATCGCGGGCTTCGGCAACTTCCTGGTGCGACAGAAGGCGGGCCGGAAGGGCCGCAACCCCCAGACCTCCGAGGCGCTCTGGATCCCACCGCGCCGGGTCATCACGTTCAAGCCGTCGCAGCTCCTGCGGGCCGCCCTGAACGACGAGCTCGACGGCTGAGCGTGGGGCTGCCCGACAAGCTGTATTTCCGCATCGGCGAGGTTGCGGAGCTGGTCGGCGTGGAGCCTCACGTGCTCCGCTACTGGGAGACCGAGTTCCACATGCAGCCGCATCGATCGGCGTCGGGGCAGCGCCTCTACCGCAAGGAGGACATCGCCCGGTTCCTCCGAATCCGAAAGCTGCTGCACACCGAGGGCTTCACCATCGCGGGGGCCCGGAAGGCGCTCGAAGCCAGGTCGTCGGCCGATGACGTCGCGCCGGCCGTGGACCTCGACAAGCTGCGGGAGGCGGCCACGCGGGTGGAGGCCCTGAGGTCCAGGCTGCGACGCTTGAGGCAGGACGCTTTGAGCTTGACCGAGCCACATCGAGCCGATAGTTCCGACGAACATGGCGGGGCGTAGCGCAGGCTGGTAGCGCACTTGACTGGGGGTCAAGGGGTCGCTGGTTCGAATCCAGTCGCCCCGACCATGCAGGGCCGCCTTCGGGCGGCCCTCTTTGTTGGATCCGGCTCGACGCGCAGCCCGGATCCGCTGCGCGGCCTACGCGCTCGAGCGGCGGGTCTCCAGGGCCGAGATCGCCTCGCGCGCCGCGTCGCGCACGTCGGCCGAGAGGTCGTTCAGTCGGTTCTTCAGGGCGGGCAGCCCATCCCGCGCCTTGAGGTCTTCCAAGGCCCGACAGGCCTCGGCACGCACCGCAGGATCGGGGTCGTCCAGGGCCCCGATCAGCGGCATCACAGCGGCAGAGGCGCCCGAGAATCCCATCAGCTGCACCACCAGGAAGCGCAGGATGGCGTCCTTCCGGGAGACGCCGTAGCACTCCACCAGATCGGCCAGTGCCTCGTGCCGCTCGAAGAGCACGTCGTCGTAGGCTTTGTCGGCTTCATCCGGGTCCGGATGCCGCATCCGCTTGAAGAGATCGCGATACCGCGGCCGCATGCTGCCCTCCACCCCAAGCAAGTAGTGGTCCGCGGTCGGTTCTGCCAGCATGCGATCCTCTCAAATCGGAGCCCGGTCGACCTTGCGCTTCCTCATCACCAACGACGACGGCATCACCGCACCGGGACTCGCCGTGTTGGCCGAGGCGCTCGCTCCCCTCGGCGAGATCTGGATCGTCGCCCCGAGGCATGAGCAGTCCGCCCGGAGCCATGCGCTGAGCATGCACACCGCCCTGCGCTTCCGACAGGTCGGCGAGCGACGGTTCTGGGTCGACGGAACACCCGCGGACGCGGTCTACATGGCGCTCCATCACCTGCTGCCCAGTCCGCCGGAGCTGGTCGCGTCCGGCGTGAACCACGGGGCCAACGTCGGGCACGACACGCTCTACAGCGGCACCGTCGGCGCAGCGATGGAGGCCGCACTCTGGGGGCACGCCGCCATGGCCATCTCCCTGCACGTGCGGTCCGACAGTGGGGGACCACACTGGGACACGGTGGGGCCGGTCGCCCTGCGCCTCGCCCGGAAGCTGATCGCGGACCCGCTCCCGACACGCTCCATGCTCAACGTCAACGTGCCCGACCTCCCGCCCGGTGCGCTCAAGGGGATGCGTCCGGGCGAGCTCTGCCACCACCACTGGCAGCCGAA
>CAZSAT010000213.1:0-7690 GCA_964604675.1 uncultured Enterobacterales bacterium | reverse complement strand
CAGGCGGCCAGCCACAAGGCGATCATCGGGGTCTCCACGTGCCGTGTATACCCGGTGGGCGTCGGGGTGTAAGTATGGGGCCCTGGAGACGGGATGTTGGCTTGGCTGTCGGTGTCGTGGCTGCTCGTGGCGGGGTGTGACCCGTCGAAGGATCAACCATCGGGCGACTCCGAGCCGCGTGGCGAGTCGGCTGAGCCGGTGGTGCAGGACTCTGGACCGTCGTCCACGGAGACGGCGGTCGACACCGAGCCGTCTCCCGGCGCGCCCTTGAGCTTCGTCGTCATCCTGACCGACGACATGCGGGCCGACGCGCTGTCCTGGATGGTGAACGTCCAGGAACGGCTCCAGGGACCGGGGGTCACCTTCACCCAGGCGTACGTGAACTCGCCGATGTGTTGCCCGGCGCGCGCGAGCCTGCTGTCGGGGGGGTTCCTCGCGCAGGAGACGGGGGTGCTCTCGAACCGGTCGCCGAACGGATCCGTGCACCGTTTCGTCGCCGAGGGGTCGATGGCGGTCCAGTTCCAGCAAGCGGGCTACGCGACCGGGCTCGTGGGCAAGTACTTGAACGAGTACGAGGACGTTGCTCCGGCGGTTCCACCCGGCTGGAACACCTTCCGGGTCACGCTGCAGGATCTGGACTGGTTCTCGTTCCCCGTGGTGGAGGGAAGCTCGGCCGAGGTCGCCACCACCGGGGCGACGCGCACCGAGTCCACCTACCTCACCGACTACATCCACAACCAGTCCCTGGCGTTCCTGCAGGGGCTGGACGAGGACCAGCCCTTCCTGCTCTGGGTCAACCACATCGCCCCTCACCACCCGGGTACGCCGTCCGAGGAGTTCGAGGGCACCCTGGAAGGCGAGGTGTGGCGGGGGGGCGCCTTCGGCGAGGACGACATCTCCGACAAGCCGCAGTGCGTGCAGGACCTCGACGCCTACAACGAAGCGGACATCGCAACCTGGGACCGGCTCTACCAGGCCGCGATGGAGAGCCTGTCCTCCGTGGATGCGTCCGTCGCGGGGTTGCTCGACCAGCTCGAGAGCTCGGGGCGCCTGGACGACACCGTGGTGATCTTCACCTCCGACAACGGCTTCCTCTGGGGTGAGCACCGCGCCTACAACAAGGGGCTGGCCTACCAGGAGTCCGTGCACGTGCCGCTCGTGGTGCTTGCGCCCGGCCAGGCGGCTCGCACGGTCGACGAGCTGGTCTCGGTGACGACGGACCTGCCAGCCACCATCGCCGAGTTGGCGGGGGTGTCCACGGGCAGCACGGGGTCGAGCCTGGCGCCTCTGCTGGCCGGCGAGTCACCGGACTCCTGGCGGGACGCGCTGCTCCTCGAGGTGTGGGACATGGACACCTGCGCCGACTGGTCCGGCCTGGTGACCTCGGACTGGAAGTACGTGGAGTACGCCAACGGCGACGTGGAGCTCTACGACCTCGTCGCCGATCCAACGGAGTCCTCCAGCCTGCACGATCACGCGGACAAGACCGAGGTCGTCGACGAGCTGTCGGCGCGCCTGGATCCGCTTCGCGGCCTGACAGCGGCGACCGAGGAGGTCTACGTCACCGTGGGTGAGGAGGCGTCCGTGCCGCTGGTTGCCATGGGCGGGTCGGGCACCTACAGCTGGCAGCTGGTCGAGGGCACGCTGCCAGCCGGCCTCGAGCTCCAGGAAGGCGGCTCCATCGTGGGCACCGCCGCGGTCGCGGAGGGCCGCGCGGTCACCTTGCAGGTCTCCGATGGCGGCACCTACACCTACGGCGGTGAGGAACGGACGGTGTCCAAGGTCGTGTGGGTCGAGGCCTCGGAGTCGGGCGTCGAGGGTGAGAAGGCCGCAGCATCGGGCACGGCGCGGCTGCGTTGGACCGACGGGGGCCTCCGCATCGTGCTGCCCCTGACCGTACCCACACAGGCGGAGGTGCGCATGGCGCTCGACCCGGGCTTCGATCTTCGCTTGCCAGGACAGCTTGGAACGGCCGTGCCCGAAGGCGTGGCGGTCACGGTGGCCGAGCCTCCCGCGGGTCTGTTGTTCCTGCGGGTGAACGGCCTCCGCGGCCAGTGGGCCGTCGAGGTCCCGGAGCGACCGGTCAGTACACCGTGACGAAGTACGAGATCGGGCTGTCGCTGTAGTCGTAGACCGAGCTGATCCGCTCCGGCAGGGTGTAGCCCGTGGCCGAGTAGAAGGTCTGGAGCATCGGGCCGGACTCCATGTGGATGCTCGGGTACCCGGTGCCGTCGTAGACGCCCATCAGGTAGTACGTGCCGGCCTCGAGCGCGGTCTCCGCCTGCGCCGGGACGAGGTTCTCGCCCTCGCTCAGCGTCCAGCTGTCCGTGCCCACCCGGAGCGATCCCGGCGCGCCGCCGTTGTCGTCGTACACGCCGAGCAGCACCTCGTGGTCGACCGTGGTGTCCACGAAGAGCCCGAAGCCCGCGATCACGGCGGCCTCCTCCAGGACGAGCGCCTGGCCCAGCAGGTAGCCCACGTTGAAGGTGCCGACCTCGTCGCCCGCCTCGTCGTTTCCGAGGGTGCTCGTCTCGCAGGAGTTGGCGGCGCCGGGGGTGCCGAGGTCGCCGTCGCCGAAGGCCTCGTCGGTCTCGCACCACGCGTCGCCGGCGTCGTTCGAGGTCGCGTCCATGAGCGGCGGCTTGGCGGCCATCGCGCTGCCCTCCGTGCTGGGGAAGGTGACACCGTCGTCCCAGTAGAGCGCGTCGATCAGGCTGACCCCGCTGGACAGCAGGATCTCGCCGTCGTCGGCCAGCTCGAAGTCGGCGGGGTCCCACACGTGGTCGAGGGTCACGCCCCCGTTGCGCGCCGGGTCGGCCTCCACCCCGAAGAGCGCGAAGTCCTCTGGACCCACCACCAGCGTGCCGTCGACGGTGAAGCCGTTGCCCGCAGCGTCGCTGACGTTGAGGCCGTCGAGGTCCAGGGAGACCGAGCTCGCGTTGTAGACCTCGAACCACTCACCGACGCTGTCGTCCACCGCGAGCGGGGTGCGCAGCACCTCGCTGACGACCAGCTCGCCTTCCAGGATGTCGTCCGCGGGGACGGCGCAGTAGTCGACGTCGTCGTCTCCATCGTCGATGGCGCCGTCGCAGTCGTTGTCGAGGCCGTCGCAGAGCTCCTCGGCCGCCGGCGAGACGGCTGCGTCCGAGTCGTTGCAGTCCCGATCGTCCGCCGTGGTGCCGAGCGGCGCCTCGCAAGCGCGTTGCCCGTCGGTCGGGTCGCCGAAGCCGTCGCCGTCGGCGTCGGCGAACCAGTCCAGCAGCGTGGCCGTGTCCAGATCGGCGTCCGCGTCGTCGGAGGCTCCGTCGCAGTCGTCGTCCACGCCGTTGCAGATCTCGATCCCGTCGGGGTTGACCTGGGCGTCGGTGTCGTTGCAGTCGTCCCCGGTGGCCACGTGACCCGCGGGCTCGTCGCACGCGAGTCGACTCGACGCGGGTGCACCGTAGCCATCGCCGTCGGTGTCGGCGTACCAGAGGCTCCCGGTGGCCAGGTCCACGTCGCCGTCGCCGTCGTCCAAGGCTCCATCGCAGTCGTCGTCCACGCCGTTGCAGACCTCGATCCCTTCCGGGTGCACCGAGCTGTCGGTGTCGTCGCAGTCTCGAGCATCTTCGACGTAGCTGGCCGGCGCTTCGCACGCCGCGTGGGTGACGCCGGGATCCCCGAACCCGTCGCCGTCCCAGTCGAAGCACCAGGTGGACAGGCTCTCGGGATCGAGGGTGTCGTCGTCGTCGTCGACCCGACCGTCACAGTCGTTGTCGATGGTGTCGCAGACCTCGAGCGCAGCCGGATGGACGGCGGAATCGGCGTCGTCGCAGTCGCCGGGTTCGGCCACCGTGCCGTCCGGGGCTTCGCACGCGGCGAGGGCCGCCAGGGCATCGCCGTGTCCGTCACCGTCCACGTCGCCATACCAGGTGATGGGGTCGATGCAGTCGTCGTCGTCGTCGTCGATCCGCTCGTCGCAGTCGTTGTCGGCCCCGTCGCAGACCTCGTCGGCGCCAGGGTGCCGGGCCTCGTCACGATCGTCGCAGTCGTCGCCGGACGCCACGAAGCCGCTCGCCCCCTCGCAGCTCCGCGCCGAGACCTTCGTATCCCCGTGGCCGTCGCCGTCGATGTCGGCGTACCAGAGCCCGCCGCTGTCGTCGACGGTGCCGTCGCAGTCGTCGTCGAGCTCGTTGCAGACCTCCGTGGCGTCGGGGTGCACCTCGGCATTCGCGTCGTCGCAGTCGGCTCCGAGTGCGCTGAAGCCCACGGGCTCGTCGCACGCGAGCGAGGTCTTGGTCGGGTCGCCGAAGCCATCATGGTCGGCGTCTGCGTACCAGGTGGTGGTCACGCCCTCGTCGACGTGGCCGTCGCAGTCGTCGTCGACTCCGTCGCAGGACTCGGCCGCCCCTGGATGGATGTCCGGGTCCTGGTCGTCGCAGTCCACCGACGCCTCCATGCCGTCGGCGTCGGCGTCGACCCACGAGGGCCCGCTGTCCTCGCCCTTCTCCGTGGCCGCGCCGGTGCACCCGGTGAGGATCAGCACCACGAGCGGTGAGGCGAGGCGGCTCAGGGAGGGCATGAGACCGCGACGATAACCCTGGCCCTGCAGGGCATGCGGGACGTGGCGCCCGCGAACGGGGCTCACCAGTCCCGGTAGAGCCGCCAGGCACGGTAGGCCGCGACCAGGGCGAAGAAGCCCCCGACCCACGGGTGGTCAGGCCCGATCGCCGCGCCGCAGAAGGCGTACAACGCCACGCTCATGCAGCCGACCATCCGGCGATTCCGGGGGCCGATCAGGGGAACTGCTCCAGGCGCAGGCCGTAGTTCCTGAGCATGGAGTTGGCGTCGGTGAAGTAGTCGCTCTCGGCCTGTTTCGCGCTCGTGAGCTTCTTGAAGGACGCGTCGAAGGCTTCGGAGTCGGAAGCCTTCCATGCGTCGACCATGCCGTGGTAGGCCTCGGCGCGCTGGGTCCAGGCGTTCACGACCTGGGCGTGCACGGCCGAGAGCTCGACGTGCTGTGGCTCGATGGCCGTCACCTCCGCCTTCAGCCCGTCGGCCAGCGGCAGGATCTGCTCCTCCCACGTTCGGACCAGGCGTTCTTCGTCGAGCTTCTCGTCCTTGAGTTCGGTGGTGAGCTCCAGGTAGAGCTGCGTCAGGTCACGGTTCTGCTGCACCGCGGAGCCCATCGACTGGTAGTACTGCGTGACCACCGCGGCGGACTCGTCCTCGCCGCACGCGAGCAGGGCTGCCAGGAGGAGCGCGTTCATGCGCGCTACCTTAATACGCGCTCGTCAGGAGACACGGTGAAGGTCCTCGAACAGCTCCTCGCCCAGGGCCGAAGCGCGTCCCGTCGTGTGCGAGCCAGGCTCCCGGCCCAGGCCTTGCGGCCGGCGCGGCTGGTGCTGCGGCTGAACGACGTCGGCGTGCCGCCGGGCCTGCCCGTGGCTGCCGAGGGCGAGCTCACCTTGCACGACTGGCAGACGATCGTCGTGGGCTTCCTGCACTGGCTGGGCCCACTCCGCGTCACCTTCCGCGGAGAACCTGGGCTCTCCGAACGCCTCGAGTCCCTGGTGCGCTTCTGCAACCGCCTGGAGTGTCCGACCCACCTGGTGAGCTGCGGCGCGGGGCTCGATCGCCCCACCGTCGATGCGCTGGTCGATCGTGGGCTCGCGGCGGTCTCCGTCCAGGTGGCGTCGCTGGACTCGGCGCGGCATCAGGCCATCATGGGCCAGTCCCTGGACGCGGCGACGTCGGCGGTGGAGGCCTTCCGCGAGGCCCGGCTGGATCGGCAGCGGCCTGTCGCCGTCCTGGTGGCGGTGCCGCTCACCGCCAACAACCTCGGCGATCTGTCGACCGTGGCGGACTGGGCGCGGCAGGCGGGCGCCGATGGCGTGGTGCCCATGCTGCCGCTGGCCACCCCAGCTCCCGCTGGGATCGTCGAGGCGATCGCTGCACTCGGTGCCCAGGACCGCAGCCACAAGGCCTTCGGTGCTGTGATCGCCGGTCAGCCCCGTTCCCTCCCCGGAGGCCCTCGCGCCGAGGTCCTCCACGACGGCAGCCTCTTGGCCGCCGCCACCGGACCGGTGGTCGGCAACGTGCGCCGGGCGGATCCGAAGGAGGTCTGGGAAGAGGCGAACGACCGGATCGGGTCCGTGCGCGATCTCGAGCGTCCGTGGAACGAAGTCGAGCTCGTGCCGGAGCTGCTGCTCTCGAGGCGCTGAGACGCAGGCCGGCGGAGCGGTTACACGCGGCCGCCCGAGAGAACCGATGCGCTTGTCCCTGGACGACATCCCCAACGACGGCAAGGACGTCGAGCTCGACCTGGCGCAGGACTGGGTGCGCGCGGCGGGCGAGACCGCGCTCGAGGGCCGGCTGATCGAAGCGCGTGGAGGCCTCCACATCGATGTGCGCGACGGAGGCGACGTCATGGTCACCGGCAGCGTCGCGGCCCGCTGCGCCCGCGCGTGCGACCGCTGTGGGCGGGACGTGGAGTTCGCGGTCGACGGGCCGCTCGAGCTGATCTACGTCCCGGCGCTCCAGGACGGCGACGAGGCGCAGGAGCTGGCGAGCTCCGAGCTCGATCACGGCATCTACGAGGACGGCGTGGTCGACCTGGCCATCGTGGTGCAGGAACACCTCGCCCTGCAACTGTCGGCGCGGCTCACCTGTGACGACGAGGGCGTGATCGCACTGGAGGAGGGTGACTGCATCTCGCCCGCCGCGGCAGCGTTGCCCGCCGAGACCGTCGATCCGCGCTTCGCCATCCTGCAGTCGCTGAAGCTCGACGAGCCCGGCTGACCTTCCCCTCACGCGACACCATCCGACCGAGCCGTTAGACGGCGTGGTCGCGCTCCCCCGCGGAGCTTCGGAGACCCCATGGCCGTCCCCAAGAAGAAGACCTCCAAGTCCCGCCGTGACATGCGTCGCGCGCACGATCACCTGAGCTACAGCGCCGCGGTCGAGGATTGCCCCGCCTGCGGAGAGTCGAAGCTGCGCCACCACGTGTGCCGGCACTGCGGCGTGTACAAGGGCGTTCAGGTCACCGCGCCCACCGAGTAGACGAGTGCTCCCCGTCGCGCTCGACGTGATGGGTGGCGATCACGCGCCCGGCGCCCAGCTCGAGGGTGCAGCCCGCGCCCACGCGGCGGGCCTGCCTGTGCTGCTCGTCGGTGACGAGGCACGGCTCCGACACCGGAGCGGCGGTCTGCCGCTGGTGCACGCGTCACAGGTCGTCACCATGGACGACCGCGCCACGGCGCCGCTGCGCACGAAGCCCGACAGCTCGGTGCGGCGGGCGATGGAGGCCGCGCGCGACGGCCAGGCCGCGGCCGTGGTCACCTGCGGTCACAGCGGCGCCGCGATGGCGAGCGCGATGCACGTGCTGCGCAAGCTTCCAGGCGTCGAGCGTCCGGCTCTGGTGACGCAGGTCCCGCGCGCGGACGGCGGGGAGGCGGTGATCCTCGACCTCGGCGCGAACATCGACTGCAAGCCGTCGACGCTCGCCTGCTTCGCGCGACTCGGCTCCGCCTACGCCTCCGCCATGCTGCCGGGCGTCCCTGCACCCCGGGTCGGGCTCTTGTCCAACGGCGAAGAGCGGTCCAAGGGCAACGCGCAGATCCGAGCCGCTCTGCCGCTGTTGGATGCGCTCGAGGGGGTGCGGTTCGTCGGCCCCGTAGAGCCCGCCGCCGTGCTCCGGGGCGACGTCGAC
>CAZSAT010000212.1:0-7704 GCA_964604675.1 uncultured Enterobacterales bacterium | reverse complement strand
GGAGGTCGACCCCCAGCACCTCGCGCCGAACGACGCGATGCTCTACCACCAGGAGCTGAGCGACTGCGACGCCGAGCTCCACGACGGGTCCGAGACCTTCACCTTCCACGTGAGCTGGGACGACCCGCAGACCCGCGAACGTCACGAGACGAGCATCACGCGGAGCGTGTCCGAGCTGCTCGAGGGCGAGCAGCGCGAGCTCTTGAAGGCCGACGCCATCGTGGCCTACGCCGAGGCGATCTTCGAGGTCGGTCGCGACGGCGAGCCCAGGCAGATCGACGACGCGCAGGCCCTGATCGACCGCGCCCGAGCTGCTGCTCCCAGCGACAGCGACCTGGCGGAGATCGACGCGCTGCTCGCGGCCTACGAGCAGACCCTGTAGACCGCCTCAGCGGTCGATGAGCGGGTCGAGCTTGGCCTCCTGCTCGCGCAGGAGGCTCTCGAGCTCAGCGGTCTCCTCGCTGGAGCCCACCCAGAGGTCGTCGAGCTCGTCGGGGTCGCTGGACAGGTCGTAGAGGCTCATGCCCTCGGACCAGTCGTAGATCAAGCGCAGCGACCCCATGTCGACGCCCTGCACGGTGTTCTCGGCGGCACCCTGCACCAGGTAGCGGGGGCGATCCGGGTCGGCGTCGCCGATCCGCACGCCGCCGACGTAGCCGGGGGGATCGAAGCCCATCCACGAGAGCGCCGTGGGCAGCAGATCGATCACGCTGGTGGGCTCGGTCCAGGTCTGCGCGGCCAGGCCGGGCGCCCACAGAGCCCCCACGGCGCGGGTCTCTTCGTCGTGCAGGCTCTGGCCGTGGGCCCAGAGGTCGTGTTCGGCGAACTGCTCGCCATGATCGCTGAACAACACCACCACGGCGTCGTCGAGCAGCCCATTGGACTCCAGCGTTTGCCAGATCCGACCGAAGTAGTCGTCGGCCTCCCGCACCTCGGCGTCGTAGACGGCGTTGAAGTAGACCCGCATCTGCTCCTGGCCGACCGTGCCCATGCCCTCGTAGGCCTCGATGGCCTTGTTGATGCCGGCGACCGTGGAGAGGTCGAACGCGTTGGCGAGGTCCACGTCGATGCCTTCCCGGTAGTCGGGGGGCGCCGTGAACGGCATGTGCGGGTCGAGCAGGTGGACCTGCAGCATCCAGGGCTGGCCGTCCTCTCCGAGGGAAGGAACCATGCTCTCGACCCACTCCCCGATCTCCGCGCCGCTCGCGGTCGACGAGATCGCCTCGATGTCGAAGCCGTTGGTGAGCTTCCACGTGTTGCCGAACCAGGGACTCGTGCCCACGAGGACCGAGGTGAAGCCCTTCTTCTCGCTGAGCCAGCGGGGGATGGTGCCGAGGTCGTCGGGCGCCGGTTCCGGGGTGGAGTAGCTGCCCTCGGGCACGAAGCCGACGTCCTCTCCGTAGGCCCCGGTCCACAGGCACGTCAGGGCACCGAAGGTCCAGTTCGAACACGAACGATGGTCGGTGAGCAGCAGGGTCTCGCCGAGCACCGCATCGAGGTTGGGCATGATGTCGCCGAGGCCGCCCAGCCCGCCGATGCGATCGGCGCGCAGCGTGTCGATGCCGATGACGATGAGGTTGGACGGCTGGCTGTCGGGGCCCACCACGTCGTTGTCCTGCCGACCCTCCTGCGCGTCGTCGGTCGCGCGAGACCCGGCGGTGTCGAGGCAGGCGAGGGCGAGGAGGCTGAGCATGGGCGCTCGGGTCGGTGCCGCGGCAACCATACAAGGTGTCTACGGCTGCTTCGTCAAGGAGATGTCAGGCGCTGTTCGATGGACAGCGCCGAGGCGGGGGACCCTGTTGTACCCCATCGGCACGGTGGTCCGCCAATGACAGCTTGGTGTCTCCGGGGTCCGCGGCCTCCTGGTGAAGCTGTCCATGGACTACCAGAAGAAGGCCCGCGGCACCCTCACCGGATCGGGCCGAGCGCCGCGGCGGCCGCCTGCAGGTGCGCCAGGACCGTCGGGGCGCCCGGGCCTGCTTTGCCGGCCCTCAGTAGCTGACGTTGGCGCGCGCCGTGTTGAGGTTCGACGCGGTGGTGTAGGCATGGGTGGCCTGGGCCAGGTCGCCGCGGGCCTGGTGGAGCGCGCCCTCGAGCGCCCAGAGCCGGCTCAGGAAGGCCGTGTTGGCGCTGGACACCGCGCGCCCGCGCCGGCACATGTCCACCGCCTCGTCCAGCCTCCCCGCGGCTCGGAGGGCTTCGGCGGCCCGACCGGCGGCGTCCTGGGCCACGTGGGTGTTGCCGCTGGCGAGGAGCACCACCAGGGTGTCGACGGCCTGGTCGACGCGGCCGGCAGCGCGGTGCTCGTCGGCGGCGGCGAAGGCCGCGACGACCTGGCTCTCCAGCTCACCCGACAGCCCGGAGAGGTACCAGGACGCGCTGTAGTCGGCAGGCCACGGCGTGCCGGCGGGCTCCTGCTCTGGAGCGGCCTCAGCGGCCGCCAGATCGTCACGCTCGGCGCGACGAAGCTCCTTCTTCTCGCTCCTGGAGGCGCTGGACGAGGTCTTGCTCGCCGCCACATTGCCGTATGGATCGGGCGCCTCGAACGAGGGCTCGAAGGCGTCGTCCAGGCCGCCTTCGTCCGTCGCCACCGCCGAGCCTTCCGGGCTGGCCGGCACCAGAGCCGGCTCGGCCGCCGGCGCCGCACCCAGCCCGGTGTCCTGGGTCCAACCCTCGAAGCGGGCGGCTGGCGCAGCGTCGAAGTCGGCCAGCTCCAGCTCGGCGTCGGCCACCACCGCGCCGTCCAGGGAAGGCAAGGCGTCTTCCTCGGACGCGGGCTCCGAGCCGCCGAGCGAGAGCGTGGCGCCGGTGCTCGCGCTTCGGCTCGGCGCCGCCATGCGCGTGCGCTGGTCGAGGGCCGGGGCCGGGGCCGCCGTCCGGGCGGGACCGTCGGCCGGCGTCAGCTGCGCGAAGTCCCCACCGGCGGGCGTCTCACCCTCGGCCTGCTCGGCCGCCGAGGCCAGCTCGTCCATCAGCTCGCGCGCGGCCTCCGGCGCCTCGGCCTCGGCCAGCGCGGCACCCAGGTCGGCGAGCTCGTCTCCGCCGTCCGACATGGAGAGGGCGGGCGACGCGGTCGGCGCCTGGGCGAGGTCGCCGGCGCCCGGAACGATGACGATCAGCGCCATGGCGGCTGCGGCCGCGACCCCGGCGCCGTACCAGAGACGCCGACGGCGACGCGCTCCGAGATCCACCACCTCCGCCGAGACCTCGCGCTCCGGGGCAGCGGCCGCCGCGGCGGCTTGCTCCGGGGCCGCTGGAAGCGAGGCGAGCAGATCGAAGGCGGTCATCTTCGGTGCCGGCGCCAGCTCCGGGCGGAGCACGAACATGGCCTCGATCACGTCCTGGTCGATGCCCTCGGGCGCAGGGGTGCCCGCAGGGGCGTCGAGCCACTGAGCGAGGAGCTGGGCCTGGCGTTCTTCGTTCACGATCTAGCGAGGGGGGTACTTGGTTCGAAAGGCCTTGGAGGCCCGGTGGAGGATGACGTCGAAGTTGCCGATGGTCACCCCCATCATCGCCGCGCACTCGTCGCGGTCGCGGTCCTCCAGCATGCGCAGGCGCAGGGCCTGGGCATACCGGGGGTTCAGGAGGGCGAGGGTCTCTTCCACGAGATCCTTGGTCTCGGCCTGATCCTGTGCACGCTCGGGCGACGGCCCGGTGTTGCCGACGGTGCGCTCGATCTCCGGCCGAACGGCCTCCGCGAGCTTCCGGCGCCGCGCGTTCGCACGGTGCACGTCGATGGCACGGTTGATGGCGATCCGCCGCATCCAGAAGTAGATGCTCCGGTCGGTAGACTGGTACTGGTGGATCCGCTCGAGGGTGAGTCGGAAGGTGTCCCGCAGCACGTCCTCGGCCAGATCGGTGATCGGCAGCCGGGGCAGGATGGCGGCGCGGAAGAGGCGGTCGCCGTACCACTCGTAGAGGGTCGCGAGGGCAGCACGGTCACCTTCCCGGAGCCGCGCGACGACCTCCCGTTCGCGCTCGAGCGCGACGGCGTCGTCGGTTGGATCTCCGCGATGTCGCTGCTGCAAGGAGCCGCATCTCCACACCTCCGGCGCCCACACGACGCCCGAGGACCCGCCAAGCTTACAGGTCGGCTGGATCCAGCAGGTTGCCGCGCCCGAGGATCCCCGCCGGGTCGAGGTGCCGCTTCAGCCGTGCAAAGGCCTGCAGCACGTCCGGACCGACCATCTCGGCCAGGTGAGCGCGCTTGAGCTTGCCGATCCCGTGCTCGGCGCTCACGCTCCCGCCCAGCGCCACGGCTCGCCGGCAGAGGTCGGCGTAGAGGCTCTTGGCGAGCACCAGCTCGTCGGGCGTGCACGGGAACATGTTCAGGTGGAGGTGGTTGTCGCCCACGTGGCCGAAGAGCACCGTGGGCAAGGGGACCGCGTCGTAGGCGTCCATCATCTCCTCGAGCGCCTCGTCGGGCACCGAGCAGTCGGTGCCGACCTTCGGCATGCCGTTTGCGACCACGCGTTCGTTCACCCCGGCGGGCACGGCATGGCGGATCCGGTGGAGCCGCTCCAGCCCCACGGGATCCGCCGCGAAGAGCGTCTGGTCGACCAGGGCACCGCTCTGCTCCAGCAGGTCGAGCCAGGCTCCCATCAGCGCATCTTCGGTCTCCGCGGTGACCTCCTGTTCGACCCACACGGCGGCCCGCGCATCGGCCGGCAGCCCTGGCTCCCGCTCGCGGATCAGCTCCAGGGCGTGGGCGTCGTACCACTCGACCAGCCGAGGGGTGACCGCGCCGCCAGCACGCGCCGCGTTCACGAAGGCGAGGCCGGCCGCGCGGCTGGCGAAGAAGCCGACGAGGGAGAAGACCGCCTCTGGCAGGTCGGTGAGGCGGACGCGCGCACGGGTGAGTACGCCGAGGGTGCCCTCCTGGCCGATGAGGAGGTCGAGCAGGTTGTTCGCCGGAGAGTAGCCGGCGGCGCTCTTGACCCCCGGGGGCTGCCAGTCGACCCGGGGCCAGCCCGCCGGGATCGGCGTGTCCCGATCGGCGACGACCACCTCACCGGTGGGCAGCACGGCTTCGACCGCCACCACCCAGTCCCGCGTGGGGCCGTACAGGAAGGTGCGCGCCCCGCTGGCGTTGCAGGCGATCGAGCCGCCGAGGCTGCACTCGTGCCGGGAGGTCGGGTCCGGCGGGTAGAGCCGACCGCTCGCCTCGACCGCGTCCTGGAAGGCCCCGAGCAGCACGCCGCCTTCGGCCTCCGCCTCGGTCTCGCCGATCGCGAGCACCCGGCACAAGGCCTCGGTCGACAAGAGCCAGCCGCCCTGGGGGACCGCGCCGCCGGTGGTGCCGGTGCGCCCAGCGGTGACCGTGAGCGCGATGCGCTCCTGTTGGCAGTGGCGCACGACCTCTGCGACCTCTGCGGTGGTGCGCGGGCGCACGAGCGCTTCGGCGTGGCCATGGAGGTTCGACGCGTCCGACAGGTAGCCGCCGAGCACGTCCGGGTCGCGGATGAGCTGCATGGACCGGCTATATTCCGAGGGCCAACGGACAGCGCTCCATGCTCGCCTCTTTGCTCCTCACCGCCTGCCTGCCCTCGCTCGGCGACGCGGACAAGCCGTACCAGCCCCGCGACGACACCGGTCCGGTCGGCAGCGGCGACGGCGGCGACGGCGGCGACGGAGGCGATGGAGGCGACGGCGGCGACGGGGGCGGCAACGGGCCCCTGCTGAGCGCCGTCACACCCGAGCTCGGCACCAACGCGGGCGGCGAACGCGTGAGCCTCACCGGCAGCGGCCTGAGCCAGGTCAGCTCCGTGACCTTCGACGGCGCTGTGGCGACCATCGTGGAGACCTACGGCGGCTCTCTGTTGCTGGAGACCCCGGCGATCAGCGGCGAGGGGTGGACCGAGATCCAGGTGACGGCCCCCACCGGCACCACCACGCTCGAAGACGGGTTCTTCTACGTCGACGACCGAGAAGGACAGCTCGGAGCGGTCGGGCTGAGCTTCTACTACGCCGAAGCGGGCACCGGTGAGGTGTACGTGGCCCTGCCCTCGGACGCGGAGGACATCGACCTCTACGGCCTCATCGGCGAAGAGAGCGGCTGCACCGACGGCTCCAGCGAGCCCTGGCCCGCTCTGCAGACCCTCGGCCTCGACGAGGTCTCGGTCAGCCAGGGCAGCCACACGGGGGTCGTGCCGTACCAGGGCGATCTCGCCTACTTCTACGCCGACGACCTCGACCTGAGCGCCCTCGACTGGGACGGTTCGACCGGCGACCTGCTGCTGCCGGAGGGACAGTGGCCAGCCGCCACGGTCGAGAACGCGTTCGTGCTGAGCGACCTCCCCGTGCTCCTCACCCCCGACGGCGTGGCCGGCACCGGCGAGCAGGTCTCGGTCACCTGGGAGCCGCAGAGCTCGGACAAGGTCTTCATCCAGTTCATCACCTGCATCTACAAGAGCGACGGCTGCTACGCGGTCGAGGAGCAGCGCTGCATCACGGCCAACGACGGCAGCTACACCCTCCCCAGCGGCCAGTGGAAGGACTTCGACTCCGCCGACTACGTGTACGTGCGCTTCGGCGAGCTCGCGGTCAAGCGCGGCGCCACCCTGCCCGATGGCAGCAGCGTCGAGTTCTTGACGGCCGCCTTCGACGGACGCTTCGCGATGATCGAGTAGCGCGTCTGCGGGGCGCGACGCTCAGAAGCGCGTGGTGACGCTCAGAAGCGCGTGGTGACGCTCAGAAGCGCGTGGTGAAGCCGATCACCGGAACGTCGTCGTTCACCAGCAGCATCACGCCGCCACCGGCGATGCCCACCGCGCCCACACCCCAGAGGCCCACGGCCTTCTGGTAGTTCGGCACCACGTTCTGGTCGTAGTGGGACTGCGCACCGTTGATGTCGCCCTGGTCCTGCATGGACTGCGCGACCTCGTTCTCGGCGACCGAGGTGTTGAAGAAGCCCACACCCCCCGCGACGGCGCCGACGCCCGCTGCGGCCACAACGCCGCCCGCGATGCGCAGGCCGACCTTCTTGTTCTCCTTCGGCTCGTCGTCGTCCGAGGTGTCTTCGACCGGGGTGGGGGCCGTGGTGGCCTCCGCGACAGGATCCGGCTCGACGGCTTCCTCGACCACCGGAATCGGTGCCGCGATCGCGCCCACCGGCTCGAGCGTGATGTCGACCCGAGCGGTCGCCCCACTCTCGACCGTGACCTGCTCCTCGATGGGCCGGTAGCCGTCGAGGAAGGCTTCCACGCGGTGCACGCCCGCTTCGATCTCGTCCACCGTGGTGGGGCCGACGCTCACCTGGTGACCGTCGAGGTAGATCTTGGCCCCCACCGGCTCGATCACCACGGTCAGGCTGCCGAGGCCGTCCGCCGAGAGGTCGATCTCGATCTTGTAGGCCTGGCCCATCTCGACGTCGAGCTCGCGGATCTGGCTGGAGAAGCCATCGGCGGACGCGGTGATGGAGTGCGCTCCGCACGCGGCGTCGACCGCGAAGTAGCCGGCACCGTCGAGCGGCTCGCCGTCGAGGCTGACCGACGCGTTGTCGGGGTTGGTCTGGATCTCGACGAAGCCGCCGAGGCTCTCCAGGCTCATCTCGCTGCGGGCCACGCGGCCGGCCACGACGTCGACCTGGGCGACGGCGGAGAGGCAATCGCCCTTCACCTGCACCATGTGGTTGCCCGCGGCGATGCTCTTGAGCATCGTGGGCGCGTCCTGACCGGTGTCCTGACCGTCCAGGAACACTCGACC
>CAZSAT010000211.1:0-7719 GCA_964604675.1 uncultured Enterobacterales bacterium | reverse complement strand
GACCACCGAGATCTACACTCTTTCCCTACACGACGCTCTTCCGATCTCCCTCCGCGACACGGTCGCCGACCTCTACGCGCCCGCCTGAGCGACACCTCCGAGCTCGTGCGGCATCCTGGTGTCGGAGGCTACGATCTGGATCGCCTGGCTGGCCTGTAGCTCCGAGCCCTGCGCACAGGGCTACGGCCGCGCGCACGACGGTGCGTGCGTGCCCCTGGAGGGCGACCCGCAGGACCCGGACCCTGGGGCCGACTCGGGGCCTGCCGACACTGGCACGCCAGCCCACGCCACACTCGAGGGGCCCTGCGAGGCGGCGGACGACCTCGGCGACGAACCGCTCACCCTCCGGGGAACGTGGCAGTCCGAGATCCAGGACGACCCCTTCATCTTCTTCGAGGGCAGCGACGTCGTGTTCGACGCTGCCGCCGAGCAGGTCCTGGTGGTCGGCGTCGGGGGGCTGGTCCGGCTCGAGGTCAACGCGGACGGAGCACCGACCTTCGTCGACAACGCCGTGGCGTACTGGGAGGGGCGCTACGACCGCATCGCCCTCGGACCGGCGCACGTCGCTGTCACCCACCGCGAGCACGGCATCGAGATCCTGGACCTCGAGACCTTGGCCGTGGTCTCCCGAATCGAGGAGCCAGGGGTCACCGACGTGCACTGGGAGGGCGAGGCGCTCCACGCGGTCTTCCACGACGGACGCTTCGGAAGCTGGGACGTCTCCGCTCCAGACCGCCCGGCGGCGCGCGGCGCGATCTCGTCGCTCGGCAACCCCAGGGCGCTGGACGTCGACGGTGACGTCGCCTGGGTGGCGGACTTCGAGCTGGGCCTCGTGACGCTGGACGTGGCCGCCACCCCCACGGTCCTGCACGTCGCCGACACCCTGGCGAGCCCGCAAGACGTCAGCTTCGGCGGCGACTACCTCGCCGTGGGTGCTGGCAGCGCGGGCCTGCAGATCTTCTCGCTCCAGGACCGTGAGGCCCCCGTTCCGAGCGGGTCCGTGGACTACCACCAGGCGGTGCTCCGCGTCTCGGCCGGCAGCGAGCGCGCCTGGGGGGTGGGCTACGAGGGTGTGTTCGTGGTCGACGTCACCGACCCCGGGAGCCCCCTGCCCCGCGGCTCGAGAGCCACCGAGCAGTTCGCCATGGCGGTGGCCGAGGCCAGCGCCCACGCGGTCGTGGCCGACTGGATGCACGTGGGCGTCTGGGACCTCGACCCCGAGGTGCTGGCCCCCCAGGTGGCCGTGAACCGCGACGTGATCTACCTGACCGAAGGCGTCAGCGCGTTCGAGCTCGAGGTCGCCAACCTGGGTGGCTCCGACCTGCAGCTCACGGGGGCGGGCTTCGACCACCCCGGCTGGTCCGCGACCGCCGACACCACGCGGGTTCCGCCCGGGACCCACGCTCAGGTCACCCTGTCACACCACGAAGGCCAGGCGGACGACACGACCTTCTGCCTCGCGACCAACGACCCGGGCCTTCCGACGGTCACCCTCCCCCTCACGACGACGTCCACGACCCAGGCGAGCATGGCCGTCGGTGAGACGGCGCCGGACTTCGGCCTCTACGACGTAGACGGCGGGTACCACCAGCTCTCCGACCACCTCGGGCAGCCGATCCTGCTCGCGTTCTTCGCCAGCTGGTGACCTGTCTGTCCGTCCGAGGTCTCGGACATCGACACGCTGTGGCAAGCCTACGAAGAGGACGGCGTGGTCGTCTGGGCGATCTCGGAGGAGCACGCCGACACGGTCACGGCGTTCCGCGACAGCCTGGCGCTCAGCTACCCGGTGCTCGTCGACGACCAGGGCGTGCACGAGGTCTGGAGCCAGATCTCCGATGTGATGGGCGCGGCCTATCCACAGCAGTGGATCGTGGGCGTGGACGGCCGCATCGCCTACGTGGCCGCAGCGTACGATCCGGCCGCGGTCACGGCCGTGCTCGACGAGCAGCTCGCGCGCTGATCACTCCGGCTGTTCGAGCGCCTGATCGATCACCTGGGGTGGGCCGCCGAAGCGCTCGCGGCGGCGCGCCTCGGTCTCGAGGATGAGCGCCTGGAGCGCGCTCTGGTCCTTGATCATGCAGGTGGCTTCCTGGTCTGCGTCCTGCTGCTGCGCGGGAGCAGGCCCGATCCGCGGCACGGAGACCAGCTCTGTCGGCGCCTCTTCCACCGGCGCAACGGGTGCAGCGGTCGGCTCCTGGGGCCCAGGCGCAGGCACGGGCACAGCTGGCCGGGCAGGGGGTCGCTTCGTGAAGGCCCAGGTCGCCGCGGCAGCGGCAGCCAGGAGCGAGAGGGCGGCAGAGGCAGCGAGATCCACGCTGCAAGGCTACCTCTGAGCGACGCTCGGTGGGCCCTCCCCGCCTCAGCGACCCAGGCACCAGCGCCGGAAGACCTCGAGCCACGGCGTGGACGCGGAGCCTTCCAGGAGCTCCCGGGTCTCGTCGCACGGCGCGTTGGCATCGCGCAGCACCTCGAACACGCCGGCGTGCTCGGCGGACACGTCGTGCTCGGCCAGGTGACGCGCGACGCGCTCGGCGAAGGCCACGTCTCCTGGCAGGGGAAGCTCTTCCGCGGCCGCCGGACCCAGGCGGTTGATGCCGTCGATCACGGCCTGCTTGCGCTCCTTGTAGCCCAGGGCACGGAGCTCCTCGGGCCAGAGGGCGCGCCCGAAGTAGATGTCCTGCCGCCCCATGTCCACGGGGTACTCGATGCGTTCCGTGAGCGGTGCCACCGGCAGCCCACCCGAGAAGCGGACCGGCACGATCGGTGCCGAGACCCCCATCGCCATGTCGACGAAGGCTCCCGACATCTTCTCGACCGGACGCCGGCAGGTGAGGCTGCGGGTACCCTCGACGTGCACCATCACGCTGCGACCGCCGGCCTTCATCTCCGCCGCGAGCTCGCGGATGATGCCGGGCAGGCTCAGCTTGTCGTCCCGGTCGAAGTACGCGATGACGCGCGGGTCCCGGATGTCCTCCCGTGAGAAGCCATGGCGGATCAGGTTGCCCAGCCACGTGTCCTGGTGCTCGACCTTCGCGAGGGTCAGCGTGGGCGTGCCGACGAGCCCGCTGGCGAGCACGGAGAACACGAGGCTCTCCACCCCGACCTGGTGGTTGGCCAAGAACAGCACGCTGCGACCGCGCAGGGCGGCGAAACCCTCCGGATCCTCCAACACGACGCGCCGCACGAAGCGCTGGATGAAGCCGTAGTACAGGTCCTCCAAGAGCCAGGGCGGATGGTCGAACCAGCGGGTCCAGAAGTCCACCACACAGCTCAGGTCGAGCTCGGGCCCCTGGTTCAGCGGCAGGGCCGCCGGAAACGAACCGGGGTGCAGGCGGTGATGTTGGGCCAACGCCTCCTTCTCGGCAATCGCTGCCGGATCCCGGGTGCCGTACACCGCGGCCACGGTGCCCGGAAGCCAGTCCGAGCGCGCCACGGTCTCCTCGGACAAGGAACCGTCCGGGTCGCTCAGGCGGAGCCCAGCGACGAACTGGCGGTCCTTGAGGAACGCGCGGCGATCGATCGGCGAGGCCGAGCCCAGCGCACCCTTGGGGAAGCCAGCCTCGACCAGGGTGAGCTCGACCCAGACGCGCCCATCCACCAGCAGCTGGCCGCGGAAGCGGGGAAACAGCGGGCTGCCCATCAAGCCGTCGAAGCGGACCTCGGCCCGCACCGGCTCCCCGGCGGCGGGCCCAGGCCCCTGAACCGCGAGGCTGGGAATCAGGGCCGGGTAGAACACCAGGCGCGGATCGATGTCGCTGCACCATCGGGTCAGCTGGTCGTGCGGGATGAGGTGGGTCAACCCGTCGAGCAGATCCACAGGCCAGCGACCGTAGGGCACCGCGCCCTTCGCGCGGAGCACGCCGCTCGCGCCGGAGTCCCCGAGCACGAGCTCCTCGACCACCTGGAAGGCCGGGCCGTGGAACAGGCTGCCGTCGTCGTACGGACGGATGGTCTCACCGGACAACGGCGCCAGAGGCTCACCGACGGCAGCGCGTCGCGCCACCACGGCGCGACACACTTCCACGTCACCACAAAAAAGTGTCAGCGCGTCGTCGACGCGCTCCACGGAGAGTCGGGTGGGGCCCCCCACCGTGGCCCAGGTCTGCACACGGACATCGCTCAGTCCAACGAGCTCGCCGTCCACGCCGCTGGCGAGTCGGTCGACCATGCCCATGAGCGGCAGGGCCGGCACGGTCCAGGTCGGGCAGTGGTCGTCGAGCCAGGTGTCACGAGCGGGATCGAGCACGTCCTGTCGCGGACCCTCGGGTGGCACTCCCGACACGATGCGCATGCCCAGGTTGCGCGCCTCGTAGATGCGCTTGCCGTCCACCCAGAGCGAGGCCTCGCACACAGCGTAGGGGCCCAGCTCGTCGGTCCCGACCTCCGTGATCTCCAGGGTGCTCGAGATGAGCTCGTTCTTGGGCACCACCTGGCCGCGGTACTTCCACGTCATCGGCTCGCCGGTGCGGATCGGCTCGAACCGAGGATCCTCCACCCCCTCGTGCAGCCCGCGCTTGAGCATGTAGATCTGAAGCAACTGCAGCATGGCCTCGATGCCCAGCGAGCCCGGCTGGACCGGATCCTGGTAGAAGTGGGCCTTGAAGAACCACTCCGACGGGTCGACGTCCTTCACGCCACGCAGCTCACCCAGCCCCGCCTTTCCGCCTTCGGGCCACCAGCCCGTGACGCGATCGAGCATCAGCAGCATCGGCTCGGCCATCAGCTCTGGTGGGTCGGCCACGAGGTCCCAGACCTCCTCGCAGGGACGCTCGAGGACCTCTCGCTGGGCGTCGGTGGTCGACAGACCGATCTGGTTCTCCAACGCCACGAGCGGGAAGAAGCCAAAGACCGTGTCCATCGTGTAGACCTCGCGGTCGCCGAGCAGGCACACGACCTCGAAGCTCTCGATGATCATGCCGGCGGACTGCGAGATGTTGGTGATCGTCACCCGGGTGGTGAGCGTGCCGGCGTCGCTGAAGAGCTCACCGTGGAGGGTGCCCGTGCCGTCGAGGTTGCGGAAGGACAGGTCCTCGTCCACCGTCAGCGCCGACCCGACGTAGCTGGCCAGCCAGCCGCAGGGCTGCAGCGCGGCCTCCAGGAGCACCGCGAAGGGCATGGTCCTGTTGCCGTTCTCGTCGAAGTACCAGGCATCTTCTGGGATGTCGTACTCGAGCTCGATCACGGCCCCGGGCTTGCACACGCCGATCGGCCCGTCGAGCGAGGTGACGCGCGACATGAAGTGGTACGGCGGCCCCGGCAAGCGGGCGACGCGACGGTGTCCATCGAAGGGCGCGTACATCGGCCCGAACGCTTCCGAGGGACGGCCCCAGGCGCAGGACAACAGCGAGGCGTAGTCGAACGCAAAGCCATCGGCGCTGGCCACGGGCTTGGGCTCGACGTAGCCACCGAGCTCCTCGGGCCGGTCGGTGAGCGGCCAGTCCGGGACGAGCTCCAGGCCCACCCGGCGAGCGTGGAAGGCACCCAGGCCGTCGACGGTGCAGAGCAGGTCGGCGTAGAGCGTGGGGATGGGCCCGGCCACGACCTCCTCGACGAAGATCTCGTAGGTCAGGAGCTTCGAGGTCGGCGTGACCTGGCCGCGGCACTTGAGGTCGAAGGGCTGGTCCTTGACCGGCTCGAAGCGCCAGCCGTCGTTCTTCAGGGTGAAGCCCAAGGAGGTCAGGAAGACCGCCATCGCCTGCAGGCAGCCCTCGAACATCAGGGTGCCGGGCATGCACGGATCGTTCTTGAAGTGTCCGGCAAAGGTCCAGTCGTCGGGGGTGATGGCGCGCTCGGCGCGCAGGTAGCCGCGCTTCCAAGGCCCACCGCCGCGCTCGATCTGCGTGACCTCGTCGAAGAAGAGCATGCCGCCGCCCGCGATGCTGGGCGAGCGCACGTGCGTGCGGGCGAACCAGAAGTCCTCACCGAAGCAGTCCCAGATCCGCCCCTCGGCAAAGGCCTCCAGCTCTGCTCGAGAGAGCGACGACTTGCCGGCGGGCACGGCGGGCTCGTCGAGGCGGGGGCGCGCGACGATCTCCTGCTCTTCCGGTGTCCAGAGGATGCCGGCGCTGTCGGCGAGCTCCGCTTCGGTGAAGAAGCCTGCCTGCCCGTTCCTCACGCTCAGCTGCAGCTCCGACCCGACGTGGCAGTCGTAGTGGAAGAAGAAGAGCCGCACGGGGCCCTGGTTGGCGTGCCCGTCGACGTGGATGTCGTAGTGCAGGGTCTCGCCGGGGCACGGCAGCGGCCGATGGTAGGTCAGCTCGCAGCCGAGCAGGCGGTACACGCGCTCGCCGCGGTTCAGGAAGTCGATGCCCAGGTAGGAGATGAGCATCAGGTCGGCCTGACCCGCCTCGATCATCACGCCCGCGGGCATGCGGCCCTGGTGGAGGTACCAGCTGTCCCAGCCGACGTCGGTCTCGGTCCAGATGCTGCCCTTGGCCATCGAGCCAGGCTCCGCATGCAGGCCCACGACGCGGTCGGCCAGCAGCAGGGGCGGCTCAGGCATGCGCACCTGGCGCGTGAAGCCGTCCTGTTGGGCGAACAGCGGGCCATAGATCTCGGAGATTCGGCCCGACGCGTGCACCTCGAGCTGCGCCCGGTCCAAGGTGAGGCCGACGGGCCGCGTCGGCGGCGCATCGTGGGCGACCCGGGCCGGATCGTGCACCGCTGCTTCCGGCACGGGCTCGGCAACGACCGGCACCGCGGGGGCCGGAGCGTGGACCGGTGCCGGGGGCGGTGTGGCCGCAGGGCCTCGAGACACCCGAGGCGCGGGCGGTGCAACCGGCACGGGGGGGACGAGGGGCGAAGCAGGGCCGCGAGCCTGCGCACCGACCGGGGCGGCGCCACCTGCCAGAGCCGCCATGGTGCGCTGCCGCATCGCCAGGAAGGCCTGGTGCGCGTCGGCCTGTTGAGCCATGAACTGCCGGTGGCTCTCGCCGAGCTGGGCCAACAGGGCCTGCAGCGGGTGGTCGGGCGCGTCGCCACGCTGCAGCGCCGTCGATGGCGGCACCACGGCGGACGCCACGGGCGCCGGGGCAGACGTCGATGCGTCCGCAGCGGCTGCGAGCGGTCGGGCCTCCGGCAGCTCGGGACCGGAGATCGGTACCAAGGCCGGGGCCGGAGGCATGACGCCCACCCCATCGGGGGGCGCGAGCGGCGGGAGGGCCTCGACCGTCTGCACGGTGGACTCCTGGGACAGCGTGGGGAGCTGAACGGGCTTGGGGTGCGCGGGCAAGGACAGGCAGGGCTCGGCCGGCGCATGACCCGCTACGGGCGCGGCCGGACCATGCGCGCTGACAGCGACCTGCCAGGTCTGATCTTCGAGGGAACGCACGGCGACTCGGCGTCCGGGGCAGCGGCCCTCCGCGGCATCGAGCACCGACAGGCCCACGGCGAGCAGGCCGCCCGCCGCGTGGCTGTGACCGAAGGCCTGCGCGATGGGACTCGCGGTGGCCGAGATCTCCCAGCGCTCGCCGTTCCCTTGCAGGGATGCGAGCACCCGATCGCCGGCAGCTTCGGCGTCGGACAGGCGCTTCACCACCAACACGACGGCCGCGTCGCCGCCGGGTAGCCGTCCACCCAACGCCGCATGGGCGGCCTCGTGGACGGGCTCGGCGGACAGATCGACCGCACCGACCACCGCGGCGTCGAGCTCCCCGGCTCGGAGGGCGCGTGCAGCGAGCTCCAGGGCCTGCAGTCCGCTGCCCTCTTCGGCGCTCACCG
>CAZSAT010000210.1:0-7729 GCA_964604675.1 uncultured Enterobacterales bacterium | reverse complement strand
CCCACCGGGTCGACGCCCCCACAGTCGGCCGACGCGGTGTCGTCGCCCCCTTCCTGGGTGGACACCGGTGCCTGGGCGGTGTCGTCGCCCTTGCCACAGCCCGCCATCACCAGAGCCGCCAACACGTACGCGGGAGCCTTCACGGTCACCTCCAACACCGATGTTAGCCTGCCCGGGCTCCAGGAGCCTGCCGGTGCCCGCGCCCTCGAACGTCTACCGCTTCGTGCGGGACCAGCTCGGCAGCGTGCGCCGCGTGTACATGCGCGGCAACCGCATCGTCCGGCGCGACGATCTGGGTCGCCACAGCCAGACCGTGCTCCTGCTCCACGGCTTCATGCAGACCCGCAACGTGTGGGAGGTGATGGAAGACCGACTCCGCTACGACGGCTACGGCGTCTTCAGCTTCGACCTCGGCGGGCTCTTCAACACCTTCAACACACGCCCCATCCCCGCGTTGGCGGAGGCGGTGGCCGAGAAGATCGAAGGCATCTGCACCAAGTACGACGTGGACCGCTTCCACGTGATCGGTCACTCCAAGGGCGGGCTCATCGCGCGTCACTACGTGCAGTTCTGTGGTGGCGACCGGCGCGTCAAGAGCCTCATCGCCCTCGGGACACCCTTCCACGGCACGCCCACCGCGCTCATCGGCGCCGCCATCACGGGAGGCGGCCTGCTGGGCCGCAGCGTGCTCCAGATGCTGCCCCACAGCCCGCTGATCCGCCGCATGACCCGTGACAGCTTCCCAGCCCACGTGCCCATGGTGAGCGTGTTCTCGAAGCACGACCTGGTCTGCCCCCACTGGTCGAGTGTGCTCCGCCCCACACCGGGCGCCACCGGCATGAAGAACATCCCCGTGCGCGGGATCGGCCACACTGCGCTGACCCACGATCCGGGCGTCTACCTGATCGTGCGGTCGCAGCTCGAGGAAGCCTCGAAGCTCTGGGACGAGCGGACACGTTAGACGCCGCGTCCACGGAGGACGCGATGCGCGACGCGTACAAGCAGGCCGGGGTCGATGTCGAGGCGGGCTACGAGGTCGTGCGCGGCATCGGCGAGGCGGTGGCCTCGACGCACCGCGAAGAGGTGGTGAGCGGGCTCGGCGGCTTCGGCGGCTTGTTCGCGCTGAGGGCGGGCTACCAGGACCCGGTCCTCGTCAGCGGGACCGACGGGGTCGGTACCAAGCTGCTGGTGGCACAACGGCTCGGTCGGCACCGAAGCATCGGCATCGACCTGGTGGCCATGTGCGTCAACGACATCGTGACCTGTGGCGCGGAGCCGCTGTTCTTCCTCGACTACTTCGCCACCGGCAAGCTCGAGCCCGGCGTCGCCGTGGAGGTGGTCGAGGGCGTGGCCGCGGGCTGTCGGCGGGCTGGCTGCGCGCTGGTCGGTGGGGAGACCGCCGAGATGCCCGGCCTGTACGGACCCGGTCACTACGACCTGGCGGGCTTCGCCGTCGGCGTCGTCGAACGCGCGAAGATGCTCGACAAGGCCACCGTGGTGCCTGGCGATCGCCTGTGGGCCCTGCCCTCGTCGGGCTTGCACGCGAACGGCTTCTCGCTCGTGCGGAAGCTGGTCGACGAGCTCGACTGGGACGGGGAGCACGGCACGGGGCGTCCGCTCGGTGAGCAGCTGCTGGAGCCCACCCGCATCTACGTTCGCGAGGTGTTGGCCGCCCTGCCCCACATCAAGTCCGCGGCACACATCACCGGCGGTGGCCTGCCCGAGAACCTGCCTCGCGCCCTGCCGTCCGGCCTCGGCGCCGAGCTGCGGCTGGGCTCGTGGCCAGTGCCGCCGATCTTTGCGCTGTTGAAGGCGCTCGCCGGGCTCTCCGACGACGAGCTGCACGCCACCTTCAACGGGGGGATCGGCATGGTGCTCGTCGGCGGGGACCGCTGCCCCGTGGACGGCGCGATCGGCGTCGGCGTGGTCACGGACACGCCGGGGGTCCGCCTCTCGTGACGAAGATCCGCGTCGGGGTGCTGCTGAGCGGGTCGGGCACGAACCTGCAGGCGCTCTTGCACGCCTGTTCCGACCCGGGCTTTCCGGCAGAGATCGCCGTGGTCGTCTCGAACCGACGTTCGGCCTACGGGCTTACCCGCGCCGAGCAGGCGGGCGTGCGGACGGCGTGGGTCGCTCGGAACCGCTTCGAGACGACGGAGGACTGGGAGGATGCCGTCGCCGAGGCCCTCGGGGACGTGATCTGGGTCGCCTGCGCGGGCTTCATGCGGCTCTTGTCCCCGCACTTCCTGGCCCGCTGGCCGGACCGGGTGCTCAACATCCATCCGGCGCTGTTGCCCGCCTTTCCGGGCGTGGACGGCCAGGGACAGGCGTACGACCACGGCGTGCGCATCGCGGGCTGCACGGTCCACCTGGTCGATGCAGGCACCGACACTGGCCCGATCATCGCCCAAGGGGCCGTGCCCGTGCTGCCCGGCGACGATCGCGACGCCCTGCAACGCCGCATCCTGGGCGTCGAGCACGTGCTCTACCCCCGTGTGCTCCGCTGGGCGGCCGAGGGCCGTCTCTCGGTGGAAGGACGCACGGTCCGCGTGGCGACCGACGAGCCCACCTGGGTATGGGGCGGACCATGAAGAGCCTCTCGCGGGTCTTTTCGGGTCTCGTGCTCGCCACCTGGTTCCTGGCGGTCTTCGGCGCTCTGGTGCGCGCCCACGGCGCAGGACTCGCCTGCCCGGACTGGCCCCTCTGCTTCGGCGTGATCCTCCCCGAGCTGGACTTCGGGGTCTTCTTCGAGTTCGGGCACCGCGCACTGGCGGGCACGATCGGTCTCGTGTTCCTGGCCGCCGCCATCGCGGTGTTCCGTCACGCCGAGGCACGGGCGGTCGCGGGCCGGTTGGTCCTCGTCACCGGCATGGTGCTCGCGGTCCAGATCGTGCTCGGCGGCCTCACGGTCTTGCACCTGCTCGCGAGCTGGACGGTGACGAGCCACCTGATCGCCGGCAACACCTTCTGCCTGCTCCTCCTGGTGGTGGCCCTTCGCCTGCGGGGCTTCGACGCGGGGCCGGTGCCGGCGTCTGTGCGGTGGGGCGTCACGCTCACCGGGGTGGTGCTCTTCGGCCAGCTCACCCTGGGCGGCCTGGTCGCCAGCAACTACGCCGGGCTCGCGTGCACCACGTGGCCCGAGTGCTTTCCAGGGATCTGGGTGCCCTCCTGGTCTGGCCCAGCGGGCCTGCAGGTCGTTCACCGGCTCGGCGCCTACAGCCTGGGGGCGGTGGCCGTCGGGACCGCCATCACCACCCGAGGCACGGGGCTGGCGCGGCTGGGGCTGCTCCTGGGCATGCTCATCGTCGCGCAGATCGGGGTGGGCGTGGCGAACGTGCTCTTGCACATGCCGGTCGAGGTGACCGGACTCCACTCGGCTCTCGCCACCGCGCTCGTGTTGACCACCACTGCCCTCGGGGTGGGGGCGTTCGGCCACCGTCGCTGAAGACGACTAGATCTGCGCCGCGTAGGCTTCCTTCCCGCCGACCACCGCCATCTCGATCGCGCGCACCGCGTCCTCCTGGTAGCGATCGATCGCGTGGAAGAGGGCCTTGCCGAGGTCCGGCGCCTCGGGCACCGCCGCCAGATCGGTGGAGAAGTTCCGCGCGACCCGCGCCAGCTCCTGCTCCAGCACGGCGCCAAACTGGCGGAAGCCAGCCTCGCCGGCGGCCGGGTCCTTCAACACCTCGAAGCACGGCGTCAGGTGCGCGGCACACTCGTCCCAGCCCTTGCGCACGTTCGAGGGCAGCGCGGCGAACTTGGCCTCCAGCTCGGAGGTGTAGTCGGCCAGCTTGCCGCTCTGCTCCGCGGCTGCGCGCCCACGCTCGAGGCTCTTTCGGACCACGCGCCCGAGGGCCTGGACGGGCGCCTCGATCGGCACCAGGCAGTCGCTCCAGCGCTCGGCGAGCGCGACCTCCCGATCCGGATGGCTGCCACTCCAGACGCGCGCGAGCTCGGCGATCTGGATCTCCCAGCCCTGCACGAGCCCCGCGCCGACGAGCTGGAACGCCTGGTAGGTCTGGAGCTCGAAGTCCTCGGCCACCGGGAGCATGCGCGCCTCCCAGCGCGTGCCCACCGTTGCAGGAGCCAGGCCGACGGCCTGTCGGAGCAAGCCACGAAGGGAAGGTCGTCTCATGGCGGCCGGGTATCCGGCAACGGACTGGACCGCTGCGTGCAAGAGGGTTCGGACAGGCTCTGTCCGTCGATCGTGGCCGCAGGCGTGCTATAGCTCACAATGTCCCCGCGAAGCGCATCCCCGTGCTTCCGAGCAGCTCACCCCCGAGCGAACCATGCAAGCCGACATCCAGCCGGTCGCCCTGCACGAGGCGGCCCAGCGACGCTACCTGTCCTACGCGCTCTCCGTCATCACGAGCCGCGCGCTCCCCGACGTTCGCGACGGGCTGAAGCCGGTCCAGCGCCGCATCCTCTACGCGATGCTCAACAACCTGCGCCTCACCCCGGAGGGCCGCTTCCGCAAGTCCGCGGCGGTCGTCGGCGAGGTGATGGCGAAGTACCACCCGCACGGCGACCAGTCGATCTACGACGCCATGGTGCGCATGGCACAGCCCTTCTCCCTGCTCCATCCCCTGGTGGACGGTCAGGGCAACTTCGGCAGCCTCGACGGCGATCCGCCGGCGGCCATGCGCTACACCGAGGCCAAGCTCCGCCCTCTCGCGATCGAGCTGCTCACCGAGCTCAAGAAGGAGACCGTCGCCTTCCGTCCCACCTACGACGGGCAGGTGTTCGAGCCGGTGGTGCTTCCAGCACGCTTCCCGCAGCTGTTGGTGAACGGCGTCGAAGGCATCGCGGTCGGCATGGCCACCCGCATCCCGCCGCACAACCTGCGCGAGATCATCGACGCCTGCGTCCTGTTGCTCGACGAGCCGGACTGCACCTTGCGGCGGCTCTGCGGCAAGGTGAAGGGGCCGGACTTTCCAGTCGGCGGCCAGATCCTGGACAACCGCGACGACCTCCGAACGCTGTACGAGTGTGGGGGCGGCCCGGTCAACGTGCGCGCCGAGTGGACCACCGAGCAGGTGGGCCGGAGGCACTACGCGGTCGTCACCTCTCTGCCCTACGCGGTGAACAAGGCCACGCTCATCGAGCGCATCGGCGGTCACATCGCGGCCAGGAAGGTGCCCCAGCTGCTCGACGTGCGCGACGAGTCCACCGACGACATCCGGGTCGTGCTGGAGCTGCGCAAGGCCAGCGACGCGGTGGCCGCGATGGCCTGGCTCTTCAAGCACACGGCCCTGCAGCAGCGGTACCACGTGAACCTCACGTGCCTCGTCCCGACCGACAACCCGCAGGTCTCGGCGCCGGCGCGGCTCGACCTGAAGACCCTGCTGCGCCACTGGCTCGACTTCCGCATCGACACCGTGCGCAAGCGCTTCCAGTACGACCTGAAGAAGCTCCGCGAGCGGATCCACATCCTCGAAGGCTTCGAGATCCTCTTCGACGATCTCGACGAGGCGATCCGGCTCATCCGCCAGTCCGAGGGCAAGCGCGACGCGGCCGAGAAGCTGATGGACCGCTTCGACCTGGACGACGATCAGGCCGAAGCCATCCTGCAGCTCCGGCTCTACAAGATCGCCAAGCTGGAGATCCTGTCGATCCGTCAGGAGCTGGCCGAGGCGCGTGCGGAAGCCGCCCGGATCGAAGCCATCCTGCGCAGCCAGGAAGAGCTCGAGCGCGTGGTGAAGGACGAGCTGCTCGCGGTTCGCAAGGCCTTCGGCCAGCCTCGCCGCACCCGCATCGGCGGCGGCGACGACGACACGGAGCTCTCCTACTCGGAGGATGCCTACATCGTCTCCGAAGATGCGTGGGTCATCGTGACCCGCGAAGGCTGGCTCAAGCGGCAGACGAGCTTCACCGCGGTCGAGAAGATCCGTGTCCGCGAGGGCGACGAGGTCGCCTGGCTCTTCCGCGCCGACACGCGGTCCACGGTGAGCTTCCTGACCACCCACGGTACCGCCTACACGGTCCGCGTCGATGACGTCGTGGCCACCACCGGGTACGGCGAGCCGATCCAGGCGCGCTTCAACTTCGACAACAAGGAGCGCGTGATCGGCGTGCTCTCCCACACGCCGCAGAACCTCCCCACCGTGTTCGAGGGGTCCTCGGCCGGCGTCACCGTGGCCGCGGTCACCACCGACGGTCGCGGGTTGCGCTTCCAGCTCTCGCAGCACGCCGAGGTCTCCACCCGCTCGGGGCGGCGCTTCTGCCGCACCAACGGCGACCACCAGGTGCTGGCGGCCTACGCGGTGCCATCCACGGAGTGCTGGGTCAGCGTGGCGAGCACGGGCGGCAACGCGCTCACCTTCCCCGTGCAGGATCTCAAGCTCCTCGGTGGCGCCGGCAAGGGCATCACGGCGATGAAGCTCAACCCCGGCGACAGGATCATCGCCTTCGAGCTCACCTGTGACCGCTTCGGCGGTGCCCGCGTGGTCACCACTCAGGGTCGGGAAGAGGTCGTGAGGCCGTCCAAGTTCCTCGGTCGCCAGGGCGCACGTGGACGGGCCGTGCTCCGTCGCGGGGGCTTCGGCCAGTGGTTGCAAGAGCCCCACCTGATCCTGCCCGAAGGCGAGGAGTGAGCCGGCCGATGAGCAGCTCGACCTACGACGCCAGCCAGATCTCGGTCCTCGAAGGCCTCGAGCCCGTCCGGCTTCGCCCCGGCATGTACATCGGAGGCACGGGCAAGGAGGGCCTGCACCACCTGGTGTGGGAGATCGTCGACAACTCGATCGACGAGGCGATGAACGGCCACGCCGACCTGATCAAGGTCCGCCTCTCGAGCGACGCTCGCTCGTGCACCGTCGAAGACAACGGCCGCGGCATCCCCGTCGACCTGCACCCCAAGCACAAGAAGCCCGCACTCGAGCTCATCCTCACCACCCTCCACGCCGGCGGCAAGTTCGACAACAAGAACTACAACACCTCGGGGGGCCTCCACGGCGTGGGGTCGAGCGTGGTCAACGCCCTGAGCTCGTCGCTCACGGCCGAGGTCAAGCGTGGCGGCAAGGAGTACCGCCAGAGCTTCCGGCGCGGGCGCGCCCGAAGCGAGCTGAAGGTGGTCGGACCGGCCCGGGGCACCGGAACCCGCATCGTCTTCACGCCCGACGACGAGATCTTCGGCGGCGTGCCCTTCGACGCGGAGCTGATCCGCGAGCGCCTCGAGGTGAAGGCCTTCCTGAACCCCGGCCTGCGCATCCGCTTCCGCGACGAAGCCGGCAACGCCACCCACGAGATGCAGCACGACGGCGGGCTGTCGGACTACCTCGACCACCTGGCGCGTCAGCGGGAGACCCACTGCATCACGCCGGAGCACTTCACGCTCGACAAGCAGGTCGACGACCTCCGGATCACCCTCGCCCTGGCGTGGACCGACGCGCCCCGCGAGAGCTTCCACAGCTTCGTGAACACCATCCCCACGCGCGATGGCGGCACCCACGAGCAGGGCTTCCGCGATGGTGTGGTCAAGGCGGTTCGCAACTTCATCGCCACCCACGAGCTCACGCCGCGCGGGGTGCAGCTCACCGCCGACGACATCCGTGAAGGCGTGCTCGGGATCCTGTCGATCTTCGTGGAAGAGCCCCAGTTCCAGGGCCAGACGAAAGACAAGCTGAACAACCCGGAGGTCCGGGCCCATGTCGAGAGCGCCGTGCGTCAGGACCTGGAACAGTGGCTGCACGACCACAAGACCTGGGGCGCGCTCCTGGTCACCCGCGCG
>CAZSAT010000209.1:0-7798 GCA_964604675.1 uncultured Enterobacterales bacterium | reverse complement strand
GCGCGCCGTCTCCGTCGAGGTCTCCCACGTAGTTCTGGCCCCCGGCCCCGAGGTACACGTCTGTGTCTCGGCCTCGAACGCCCAGCGTCCACATCTCCGAGAGCGGACCGGCATCGGCGCACACGCCCTCCGACAGGGGATCGCCGTCGCAGTCGTGGTCCAGCGGGTCGCACAGCTCGTCCCGCAGGGAGTTGTACGACGCATCCTGGTCGTCACAGTCTCCTCCTCCAGCTTCCGCGGCGGGGTCACCGTCCTGGTCAGCGTCATCGTCGTCCGCGCCGTCGCAGTCCTGATCGACGCCGTCGTACCAGATCTCATCGGCATCGGGACGCACGGCTGGGTCCGCGTCGTTGCAGTCGTCAACGGCCGGCCACCCGTCGCCGTCCGCGTCGCGCCCACTCCACCCGGTGTCGACGACAGAGCCGGTGTCGCTTGTCGGAGGCGCGTCGGTGTCTGGCGCGGCGTCCGGTGCCTCCGGTTCCCACGTCGCTGTCGGCGTCGACTGGCGGGAGGGGTGCGGCCCGACCGGGCCGCAGGCCATCCATCCCAGCACGCCCGCCGCTACCATGGGAGACCAAGCCCCAGGGGTCCCGCCGCCGGGCTCGACACGACCAGGTTCTCGACCCGCTCGTCCTCAGTCTCGTAGACAATGCCCGAGATCTGGCGAACGGTGTCACCTGGCATCATTCGCCATGATGAGAGTGCTAACTCGGCCAAGGCACCACCACCCCCCGCCCCTCCCGCCGCGGCACCACATCCCGCATCCGACCCAGGTCCTCCGCAAACGCGTCCGGCGCCAGATGCGCGTCCCGCATCGTCATCTGGATCCCCGAGTGCCCGAGGATCCGCTGCAGCTTGAAGATGTCCCCACCCCGCATCACCCAGTGCGACGCAAAGGTGTGCCTGAGATCGTGGAACCGGATCCGCTCCAGCCCCGCCCGCGCCAGGCACCGGTGGAAGGTCTCCTGCAGCACCCGCGCCGCCGGCTGCTGCATCGTCCCGCCCCGCATCGGGAACACCCACACCTCCGACGGGCACCGCCGCCGCCACGCCTCGAGCACCGGCACCAACGGGTCGAGGATCGGCACGTACCGAATCTTCCCGTTCTTCGTCGCCGGCTTGTCGTAGCTCCGCGCCACGAGGATCAGCCGCCGGTCCAGGTCCACATCGTCCCACTGCAGCCCCAGGATCTCCCCGGCCCGCATGCCCGAGTAGACCGCCACCGCGTAGGTCTCCATCACCCCCGCCCGCTCCTCCATCGCCGCCGACAGCAAGGCCCCGATCGCGTCCGCCGTCCTCAGCCACGAGTACGGCTGCTCGACAATCCTGGGCTTCTTGATCACGGGCACCCGCGTGAGCCAGCCGAGCTCGACCGCGTACCTGAGCATCGTCTGCAAGAGCGTCAGCACGTTCCGCACCGTCTTCGGCGACAGCGCGGACCGCGACGCCCTGAACTCCTCCACCTCCGCCACCCCGACCGCCCCCAGCGCCATCCCCCCGAAGAAGGGCCGCAGGTGCCGCCGGATGATCGACGCGTCGTCCTTGCCCGACCGCTTGTACGCCGCCCGGTGCTCCAGCCACCGATCGCACAGCTCCGAGAACGGCCGCTCCACAGGCGGCGCCGAGTCCAGCCCGGCCTTGATCCGCGCCACCTCCGCCAGCTTCTCCTTCAAGAAGCGGTCAGCGTCCTCCCACGAGAGAAACACCCGCGACCGCCGCACCCGCCGGTGATCCGTCCAGCGCACACGCCACCGATCCCTGAAGCGCTCCGGTCGCGGCGTACGAGGCATCCCTGGGCTCTCCGGCAGGAGGAGCCCGGGCTTGTCGACATGGCCACCCAGGACTCGCCGAACAGCACACCCCGACAGGGAGTGCCCGAGAACGACATCAATCGGCCTCGATTGGTGTCGCCTCACCGGCGAGTGGTCACAGCGTGGTCCAGAGCAGAAAAGCCCGGGAGCCACTTCAAGAGTGATTCCCGGGCTTTCTATGGATGCGGGGGCCAGATTTGAACTGACGACCTTCGGGTTATGAGCCCGACGAGCTACCTGACTGCTCCACCCCGCGTCAGCGAAGCACCCCCTATTTAAGACGGCGCCGCGACCTGTCAAGCGGCTTCTTCTTCCGGCCACGTCGAGCCTTTGGCTTGGCGATCGCGTGCCCCTTTCCCTTGGCGCGCTTGCCCGCCTTCTCGGGACGTCTTCCCTCCGCGAGGTCGCGAAGACGGCCCAGCTCCTCACCCGTCAGCGCGCGCACGTCGCCGCGTTCCATGCCCCGCACCGAGATGGTGGCGAAGCTCTCCCTCCGCAGCTTGCTCACGGGGTGCCCCACGAACTGCAGCATGCGCCGAACCAGGCGGTTCCGACCCTCCGTGACCGTGACCTCCAGCCAGGCGTTGCCGCTCTTGGTGAGCTCGAGGATGCGGACCTTGCACGGCGACGTGCGCCCATCCTCCAGGTGCACACCGTTCCGGAGGCGTTCCAGCGTCTTCTCGCTCGGCGCCTTCCACACCTTCACCAGGTAGCGCTTCGGGATGAGGCCGCTGGGGTGGGTGAGCTTGTGGGCGAGCTCGCCGTCGTTGGTCAACAGCAGGGCACCCTCGGTGTTGATGTCGAGGCGACCCACGGGCTCCACCCGCACCTCGATGTCGCCGACGAGCTCCAGCACACCCTTGCGACCCTCCGGGTCCTTCCGGCTCGTGATCGTGCCGCGGGGCTTGTAGAGCAGGTAGTAGACCTTCTTCGGCGCCGGCGGCAGGGCCCGCCCCTCGACCCGCACCGTGTCGCTCTCCGGGTCCACCTTGGTGCCCGGCGCGTACACGATCGCGCCGTTCACCGTGATGTGGCCTTCTTCGATGAGCGCTTCCGCTTCTCGTCGAGAAGCGACACCGCGTTCCGCCAACAACTTGGCGAGCCTCAGCTCGGCCATGGTCACCTCCCGGGCGCCTCGCGGCGCGCGTGCTCGTGGGTGAGCCCCGCCGAGTAGCGCGGCGGCGCGGCCGTGGCAATCAGGCCGCTCCAATCAGATGGGCGCTTCGCTCTGGAGCGTGGGGTCCTGCGCCTGGAGCTCCCGGAGATCCCGGAGAGTGGGCAGATCGCTCAGATCGCGCAGGCCGAAGAAGGCGAGGAAATCCGACGTGGTGCCGTACACCAGGGGACGCCCCGGCATGTCCTGCCTCCCGAGCACCTTCAACAGCTTCCGCCCGAGCAGGGTGCGCAGCATGCCGCCGCAGTCCACGCCCCGGATGCGCTCGACCTCATGACGGGTGACCGGCTGGCGGTAGGCCACGATGGACAAGGTCTCCACCGCTGCACGGGACAGCTTGAGCGGAGTGGCGCCGCGCGCCTTCGCCACCCAGGTCGCCGCGCGAGGCACCGTGCGCAGCTGGTAGCCACCGCCGATCTCGTGCAGCCGGACGCCGGCGCCGCGACGGACCAGCGAGTCTTCGAGCGCCGTGAGCGAGGCGCGCAACTGGGAGGCGTCGACCTCGCCGAGCGCCGTTCGCAGAGCGTCGAAGCTGATGGGCTGTGAGGAGGCGAAGAGGACCGCCTCGAGCGCCCAGGGCAGCTCGGCGGGCGTGGGCGCCCTGAAGCCCGGGTCGACCTCGACGATCTCCGCGTCCGCTTCGGTGATCTCGGCGCCGGTGCCTTCCGCGTCCTCGACGACCTGCAGCCCGGGCAAGAGGATGAGGTTGTCGCGGTCCATGGTCACGCTCCCACGCCGCCGAGGGCGGCCGGGTCGAGGGTGTGGAGCTGGACAGGGGCGAGGTGCCCGGACTGAACGACGCCGATCACCCGACGTCGGGCCAGCTCGAGGAGCGCCAGGAAGGTGAGCACGCGCTGGGCGCGCGACAGGACCAGCGCCAGGAGCGCGCCGAGCTCGACCTCCCGCTCCAGTGCGACCCGGTCCATCACCCACTCGATCCGCTCGTCGAAGGAGAACTGCTCGCGCTCGACCTCGTGCACCGGCTCGGGCTCCGCCGAAGACTTCAAGACGGCGTAGAAGGCCTGGAGCAGGCCGAAGGCATCCACACCGGGGTCCACCGGCCGCTCCGAGGCGTCGAGGGCGGCGTCGGGACGCGCGAAGACGTCGCGCCCCAGCTGATCCCGCGCCCCGAGGTCCAGCGCGGCGTGGCGGTAGCGCTCGTACTCCAACAGACGCCGCACCAGCTCCTCGCGCGGGTCGACGTCCTCTTCCGCCTCCTCGTCGGTGAGCACCTCGCGGGCGAAGAGCTCGCGGCTCTTGAGCTCGCAGAGCGTGGCCGCCATCACGAAGAAGTCCCCGGCCACGTCCAGATCGAGCTCCTCGAGCTGATCGAGGAACGAGAGGTACTCCACCGTGACGTGTGCGATGGGGATGTCGCGCACGTCGATGCCGTCGCGACGGATCAGGTACAGCAGCAGCTCCAACGGGCCGTCGAAGACGTCCGTGTGGACCGCATGGCGTTCGGCCTGGAAGAGACGCACGGTCACAGCGACAGCGGGGAGAGAGCGGGAGGGGGGCGGCTGCGTCGCGTTCCGGGGCGGAACGCCAGGGACCGAACGCGGCGACGGGGGACGTCGGGGTCGGACTTGACCGACACTATCGCAACGAGGATCCGGCCACAAGGGGAGGATCCTTGTGGATCCGCGGATTTGCGTGATGTCCGCGCCGACGATCAGCGGGTGACGAGCAGGGCGAGCTCCGGGTTGTCCAGCAAGCGCTCGGTGACGCGCCCCAGCAGCCAGCCCGCGAGCCCGCTTCGGCCGCGGTAGGCCACCACGAGCACGTCGCCCCCGCAGCGCTCGTGGAGCACGGGGAGCGCCTCGCCGGGTTCTCCGACCGCCTGGACCACCTCGGCGCGCAACCCTTCCGCGAGGAGCGCTTCGATCGCTGCAGGCGTGGGGTCCCGAGCGCCCTCGGCCGCCACCCACGCGACCGAGACGGGCGCGTCGAACCAGCCCGCCACCCGCGCACACACGCGCAACGCCGCCTGTGCGCCCGCGGACCCGTCGTAGGCCAAGGTCAAGCGCTTCACCACGAGCGGCCCGCTCGGCACGAGCAGCACGGGCGTGGGCAGGCGCTTGATCACGCGCTCGAGGGTCCCCGGGTGCCCTTCATAGGCCTCGGTGGTTTCGCCGCGCGTTCCGGCCACCACCAGGTCCGCGGCGCTGCCGTGGTGCACCAGTCGCTCGAGCACGCTGCCCTGGTCGAGCACGGTCCGGCAGCTCACCCCCGCCTTGCCACACCGCGCCGAGAAGGCGTCCAGCAGGCCCTGGCCCCGGCGCCGGAACGCCTCCTCCACGTTGGCCGGGACCAGCAGCGGTTCGCGGCCCATCAGCCCGGCGAGGTCCGCCAGGAAGCGCCCCTGCGCAGCCGACACGTTCACCACGTGGACCGCGGTCAAGCGCACCTCGGGCACCCTCACGGCGAAGCCGATGGCCGCTCGCGCTGCGCTCAGCGCGTGCTCGGAACCATCGAGGGCGACGAGGACGTGGATGCTCACACCGCCAAGCATAGTGCGCTCCGCAGGACTTGCCGGCCGGTTGCCCCGGGCGTCACTCGGCTGGCTCCACGTGCACGCCTGTCGTATCCTGTGCGCCCACGGAGGTACCGATGACTGGCTGGGCCGCGGTCCTGTTGCTCGCCTGCATGCCCAAGACCTTCCAGGAGGACCGCCTCCCGGTGGCGAGTGTCCAGCGCACCACCGGCAGCTTCAACGCGGACTACGACACGGTCTGGAACGCCACGATGGAGATCCTCTCGGAGCTCTCGCAGTTCGAGGCCTTCGACGAGAACACCGGCTACATCCGCACCAGCTGGATGCCCGGCTACTCCGACTACGTCTTCAAGAACTTCACCGGCACCCGCGTGCCCGAGCCGATCCAGTACCAGTGGGAGGTCCAGGTCACAGCGGACGGCACGCGCACCCTCGTGGAGGTCGTGGCCAGGGAGCAGGTGGAGAAGGACATCATCTCGTCCAACCTGGAGTTTCGCGGCCAGCTCTACCAATGGATCGACATCCAGTCGTCGACCGCCAAGGAGTACGCGATGCTCAAGGAGGTCGAGAGCGTGATCGAGAGCCGCGGATCGAGTGGCGGCTACGACTACGAGTACTGAGCCGAGCGCGGCCACCACCGCCCTCCCAGCCCCCGCCTGGCCCTGGCTGGCCGCCCTGCAGCTGTGCCTGGCGGCTGGATTGGCCTTCGCCTGGTGGACCCAACGACCCGAGCCGGTCGAAGATACCCCGCCGGTCGCGCTCGACCGTGTCGCGCTCCTCCACGCGGGCTCGGTGCTCCAGGCTCGCCTCGCAGAACGCGAAGCCGATCTCACGAGCGCCCTGTTCCCAGCGCGCGAACGCACGGCCTCCGACTTCGCCGCGCTCCAGGTCCAGGCGGCCGAGCTCACGCTCCGAGAGCTCTCGTGGACCCGCCTGCCCCCGAACGGCGCCGTCGCGCCGGTGGAGCTCGAGCTGCACGTGAACGGCAGCTTCTACAACCTGCCCATCCTCGTCGACGGCCTGTACCGGCAGGCGCCCGCCGTGGAGCTGACCTGGATCGAGGTCGAGTCGCCGCGGCTCATGGTCGCGCACACGGACGCGCGGCTGCGCCTCCGCTTCCACCGCCCCGCACCCCTGTCGGGAAGCTGGCTGGAGCAGGAGGCCGACGCCATGGGGCTCGCCGATGTCGCGGCCGGTGGAGCGGCGCTCGAGGCGGCCGCACAGCTCACGGTCTACGACGCCTTCGAGGCCGCCACGGCCACCCTCGAAGCGCAGAGCAGCGCCAACCGCAGCGCGGTGATGACGGCGCTGCCAGGCGTGTTGCGGAAGCTGCCCACCTCGGCCCTGGGCTGGGTGGGCATGGAGGCCGACGGTGCCGTCGTCACGGTGCTGAACGAGCCTCGCGACTGACCCGCGCTCGGCCCGTGACCGCTACACCCGGTAGCGGCGCACCCTGGCCACGGTCTCGATGCGCCGCTCGGCGAGGGCGTTGGAGGCCGCGATGGTGGTGAGCCGCTCGTCGCGCGCGATGTTCAGGATCCGCTTCACCGTGTCGAAGATCCCGGCCGCGTCGTCCATGGCCTGTTCGGTGGGGAAGCTCCGAAGCTCCGCGTGCACGTGCATCAGGCCGCCCGCGTTGATCACGTAGTCGGGGGCGTACAGGATGCCGAGCTCCTGGAGCGCGCGGCCGTCGCGGCTCTCGTCGAGCAGCACGTTGTTCGCACCCCCCGCAATGATCGGCGCCTTCATCATCGCGAGCGTGTCCGGGTTGACCACGCCACCGATGGCACACGGCGCCAGCACGTCGACATCGAGCGCCCAGAACGCCTCGTCGTCCACGACGTGACCGCCGAAGGCCCTGGTGGCCCGGTCGAGGTTGGTGGTGTTGATGTCGGCGTAGAAGAGCTCCGCACCGGCCTCGTGCAGGTACCCGGCGAGGTTGTAGCCCACGTTGCCGATGCCCTGGATCGCGACCTTGCGGCCCCGCAGGTCGGGCGTGCCGTGGCGCACCTCGAGGCACGCCCGCAGGCCGTGGAACACACCCCATGCCGTGATGGGCGAGGGGTCGCCAGCGCCGCCGTACGCGCCACCCGCGCCGGTCACGTAGCTGGTCTCGCGGGCGATGATGTTCATGTCATCGACCGTGGTGTTCATGTCCTCGGCAGTGATGTAGCGCCCGCCGAGCGACTCGATGGCGCGCCCGAAGGCGCGGAACAGGCCTTCGCTCTTGACACCGGGATCCCCGAGGATCACCGCCTTGCCCCCGCCGAGGTCCAGGCCGGCCACAGCGGCCTTGTAGGTCATGCCCCGGGACAGGCG
>CAZSAT010000208.1:0-7887 GCA_964604675.1 uncultured Enterobacterales bacterium | reverse complement strand
TCTCCACCTTCCGGTTGGCGGCGAACCTCAACGAGGACATGCTGACCATGATGAAGTACCTGCTCTTCGAGCTCTGATGCGCCGCCTGCTCCTCCCCGTCTTCGCCCTGCCCCTGCTCGTCGGTTGCGAGCTCTTCCAGGCCGCCAAGTCCGGCGACACCGGCCCCGCCGAGGACACGGCGCGTGAACCCATCGACCGCGACACCGGCGAGGACCGCGAGGACCCGAACGCCTACGAGGGCGACGACGAAGGCGAGTGCAGCGATGGCCTGGACAACGACCTCGACGGGGACCGTGACTGCGACGACGCTGGCTGCGCCGACAGCCCCGACTGCTTCGGCGCCGACGACACCGGTAGCGGCAGCGGCCCCGGAGGGGACGGCGGCGGCCCTGGCGACGACACCGGCAGCGGTCCCGGAGGTGGTCCCGGCGGCGATGGCGGCGATGGCGGCGATGGCGGCGGCCCCGGCGGTGACGACACCGGCCCGCCCGAAGGCTCGCACGGCTTCGACTGGGGTTGGTTGATCGACGTCGGTTCGACCGGGCCGGAGATCTACTACGTCTTCCTCCAGGGCGAGACCTACGTGGTCCCGGGGTCCTCCTACAGCGGTGGCCACTGGCTGAGCATCTACGACGAAGACCTCGCCACCACCCTCTGCAGCTGGAAGTACAGCACCGTCACGGCGTCGCCGGCCACCGCCTGTGGTCTCTGCGACTTTGCCTTCGACACGCAGTCGTCCAACGCGAGCGAGGTCGGTGGAAGCAGCTGCGACGACTTCGAGCTCGACCTGACCAGCTGGGGCATCACGCTCGGCTACCAGGGCGACAGCGTGTACAGCTACTGGGGCGTGGGCACCGGCACCTTCTGGTACGAGTACGCCGGCTCCTGGTACCGCAACTACTACACCTTCGCGTACTACTACTGAGGCGCGGAAGCGCTCAGTAGGAGGTGCCCGGGACCACCACCACGATCTCCTTCTCGTCGAGCAGGATGGTCTCGTTGCCGATCACCTGCAGCGTCATCGAGAAGAGCTGGTCGTCCTCGGTGGCCGCGATGGTGCCGAGGAACTCGATCTCGAAGTCGAGGTTGCCGAAGTCGTCCTCGTCGATGTCGGTGTAGTACTCGGGGCTCACGGACTGGATGAGCCCGTACTCGTCGCCGGTGATGATCAGCTCGACCGTGTCGAAGTCCACCGCCGCCACCAGCTGGTCCACCGCCTTGACGATGGTCTCCTTGAACTCGTCGGCGAAGGTGGACGAGCCCTGGGAAGCCCAGAAGACCAGCGGGTCGTCGGCGTCGCCATCGTCGTCGAGGTCGGCGACGGAGTTGGTCGCGTACGCGAACTCCTCCATCTGCGCGGAGGGCGCGTAGGCGGAGGTGGGGCCACTCGTGCCCACGTCGACGCCGACGAGGTAGCCACCGAGCTCCTCGAGGGCTTCGTACATGCCCAGGTGCCCCGCGTCCTGCGGGCACCCGCCCGGGGTGGCCGACAGGGTGGAATCGGCGCTGTCGGCGTCGCGGATGTAGTAGTCGGTGGCGTACACGATGATCGCCAGCGAGTACGGGCGGAACCCGAAGCCGCCGCGCTCGCCGGTGCCCTCGATCGAGCTGTCGTAGGCCTGGCCGCCGCCACCGTTGAAGGGATCGGAGCCGCTGGCGATGAACGGGGGCACGTCGTCGGCGCTGTCGTAGCTGCCGTTGCAGCTCTGGTCGTAGCCCTCGCCGGTGATGGCCTGGTAGAGCGCCTCCACGGTGGACTCCTGCCCGTCGCCGCCGGAGTGCAGGGCGATGGCGTTCAGCGCCGTCTGCATGTCGGATTCGTTCGTGGTGAGCTGCTGGAGCAGGATGAACGGCTTGTCGGCGCCCGAGCCCATCGACCCGTAGTTGTAGTCGTCGAACTGGGCGAGGCCGAAGGCCAGGTTCTCGAAGGTGTCGGACAGCTCCGTCACGACCTCGCTGAAGCGCTGGGCGGTGGTCTGGGCCGTGGACGACATCGAGCCGGTCGTGTCGAGCAGGAAGGCCACGTCGCCGTACTGGATCCCCAGGTCGAAGGTGAAGGTGGCTTCCTGGGAGGTGCGCTCGCCGACCTCGATGTAGAGCCCTTCGATGGAGTCGCTCTCGTCGAGCGGGTCGGTGCCGGAGAAGACCTCGGCCCCGTCGGACTGGCCGTCGCCGTCGGAGTCGTCGTCGTAGGGATCGGTGCCGTAGCTGTTGACCTCGTCCACGTCGGAGAGACCGTCGCCGTCGGCGTCGGTGTCGGCGGAGTTCCAGCTCCCGTCGCCATCGGCGTCTTCGGGTTCCGCGCAGCTCGTGGTCACGCCGGCTTCTTCGCTGTCGAGGAAGCCGTCGTCGTCGGAGTCCTCGTCCCGGTAGTCGTAGGTGCCGTCCTCGTCGGAGTCGACCGGCTCTTCCCGGTAGGCGGTGGTTCCGCCCTCCCAGATGTCGCACAGCGAGTCCCCGTCGCTGTCGGTGTCCATGTAGTCCGCGCGGCCGTCGAAGTCGGTGTCGGGCGGGAGCGCAGGCTGGAAGTCCATCTCCCACTCATCAGAGATCCCATCGCCGTCGTTGTCGTCGTCGCGGTAGTCCACGTCGCCGTCGCCGTCGGTGTCGATGGGGTCGTCGTGGTCGCCGGCTTCGTCGACGTCGTTCAGGCCGTTGTCGTCGCTGTCGATGTCGAGGTAGTCGGGGGCGCCGTCCCCGTCGGAGTCGATCGGGTAGGTCTCGGGGTCGTCGTCGCCCGCCTCGACGCTGTCGGGAATGCCGTCGTCGTCGCTGTCTTCGTCGAGGTAGTTGGGTTGGCCGTCCCCGTCGAAGTCGTCGTCGGTCTCGTGGATGTCGAGGATGCCGTCGCCATCGCTGTCGTTGACGATCGGCTCCTGCTCCGCGGCAGCGGCGGTGTCGGCCAGGGCGGTGTCGGACTTGCCGCCGTTGCAGGCCACCAGGACGAGGGCGATGGGCAGGGGAAGCAGGATGCGCACGGGGCTCTCCAGAGGGCCGGAGGATACCCCGAACGCCGTCGACTCCCAAGGCGTGTGGCCCTCAGACGCGGTTCAGGTCCCTCACCGTACCGAAGCGCTTCCCGAGCCGAACGCCGCCGTCGAACCAGCTGCCGTACACGCTCCACTCCCAGGCGTTCCTGGTGCGCCAGGAGAGCTCGCCGCGCGGGACCAGCACGGTGTAGCCGAAGCTGTCCTCGGTCTGGAGGCCCACGCTCAGCTCGCCGCTTCGCCCGGCCTTGACCGGGCTCGAGCGCTGGAAGGTGAGCCCGAAGGCGCCGCCGAAGGCATGCACGTTGTCCCGGCCGTCCACGGTGGCCGTCCAGCGGCAGCCGTCGGGGCCACACTGTTGTTCCTGCACCGGCACGGCCAGCGTCTCGACGGCCACGAAGGGTCCGATCCGCGACTGCAGACCCACCCCGAAGAGCCCGTGGATCGAGACCTCTCCGGTCGTGGCGGGCGCCCAGAGGTCGGCCCGGGTGTCGTGCCGTCCCCACCGGCTCAGCTCCCCGCGGACCTCGAGGCCCTTGTCGCCGTGGAACTCCCCGTCCAGGGTGAGGCTGTAGCCAGCCAGGGCGGCGGCCGAGCCGCTGCCGACCGACACACCGCCGTTGGCGTAGGGCGCAGCCTGCGCTGCACCCGCGCAGAGCGCGAGCGTGATGATGTTCATGGAACCGTCCTCTCTTCTCTCTCGGGGCCCCGGCGTGCGGAGGTAGAGCAGGAAGCGTGCCATCTTGCAAGTAGGTGAAATCACCTGAGACCGCGTGCGGGTGTGGCGGGAACCACGACACTGTCGTCGCGTCGAGCCGCCTCGCGATACGGCTCTGGGGTGGACGAGCTCGCCCGCCAGCACCGCCCTCACGACCCGATCGCAGGCGCCCGGCGTCTGGCGGACCGCGCGCTCCACCACCCGTGGTCCGAGCTCACGATCGTCGCGCTCATCCTCGTCTCGGTCTTCGCCCTGCTGGCGGAGGTGGCCTTCCAGCCGACGTCGACGGTCGCCTTCCTGCTGAACCGTGCTGGCGACGTCATCACCCTGGTGTTCGTGGCGGAGCTCTCACTCCGCGCCTGGGTCGCCCCGAGCAAGCGCCGGTTCCTGATGCGCTACTGGACCGACATCCTGGCGGTGCTGCCGGTGCTGCACCTCGAGCCCCTGCGGCTCTTCCGGGTGCTGCTGCTGCTGCGGATCTTCCGCGCTGGCGTGCTGCTGAACCGCCGGGTCACGTTGGTGCGCAGCTTCTTCTCGGGGGCGCTCAAGGACCTGGTCTGGATCGGCACGGTCACCACCACCATCGTGTTGGCCTGCGGCGTGGCGCTCCACGTGTCGGGCGAGAGCCTGCTCTACGCCTCAGGCACCGCCGAAGAGCTCCGCGGTACCCTCCAGGGCTCGCTCTGGTACGCGATCTACACCTTCATCGGTGGGGAACCCATCGGTGGCAACCCGGCCAGCCCGCTCGGGCGGCTGGTCACGCTCATCCTCATGCTGGGCGGCCTCACGGTCTTCGGCATGGCGGTCGGTACGGTGTCCGCCTCGATGGCGCTGGCCCTGAGCAAACGACTGGAGGCGAAAGAGATGGACCTCGACGAGCTGAGCGGACACGTCGTGATCTGCGGCTGGAACCGCTCGGGCCCCACGCTCGTGCGCGAGCTGTTCGGCACCGACGCGCCGCGCGGGCGCGCCGTGGTGCTCATCAGCGAGCACACCGCCCGGCCCGAGGACCTCGACCTGCCCGGCGTGCCTCACGAGCTGGTGTACCACCACACCGGGGACTACACGCGCATCGCCACGCTGAAGGCGGCCGGTGTGGAGCGGGCGTCGGCCGCCATCCTGCTGCGCGACGCGAGCATCGAGCGGTCCGACGCCGACCGCGACGCGCGCACGGTGCTGGCTGCCCTGACCATCGAGCGCATGACCGAGAGCATCTTCTGCTGCGCGGAGCTGTCCGACCGCGAGAGCGAGGAGCTGCTGCGCATGCACGGCGTCGAGGAGATCGTGGTCGGCGACATCTACGCCGGCGCGATCATGGGCAGCGTGGGTCGCACCCACGGCCTGGTCGCGGTGCTCGACGACATCCTCACGAGCCACGGGGGGCACGCCTTCCACAAGGTCACCGTGCCGGCGTCGATGGCGGGGCTCGGGGTGGGGGAGGTCCACACCGTGCTCAAGCGCGACCACAACGCCATCCTGGTGAGCCGCGAGTCCGGCGGACGGGTCGAGGTGAACCCGAGCATCGACGAGGTCGTGGCAGCCGGCGACCTGCTGGTCGTGATCGCCGACCACCGCATCCGTCTCTGATGCTGGCGCTGGTCAACGGTCCGCGGCTGGAGGTGCGCGCCTTCGAGGCCCGGCCAGGGGAAGCGACCATCCGCCTCGACCTGGGCGGCATCTGCGCCACCGACCTGGAGCTGATCAAGGGCTACATGGGCTTCGAAGGCGTGCTCGGCCACGAGTGGGTCGGAACGGTCGAGTCGGCCCCCGATCCCGGCTGGGTGGGGCGGCGCGTGGTCGGCGAGATCAACTGCCCCTGCCGGGTTTGCGCCACGTGCCGTGCCGGTCGCGGCAACCACTGCCCGTCGCGCACGGTGCTCGGCATCCTGGGCCGCGACGGCGCCTTCGCCGAGCGCCTGTGCCTGCCCCTCGCCAACCTCCACGCCGTGCCCGACGGCGTGCCCGACGAGTCCGCGGTCTTTGCCGAGCCGCTCGCGGCGGCCTGCCGCATCGTCGAGCAGGTGCACGTGGGCCCAGGACTGCGCGTGGTGGTGCTCGGCGCGGGCCGCCTCGGCCAGCTCTGCGCTCGCGTGCTCGCGCTGACGGGCGCCGAGGTCACCGCGGTGAACCGCTCGCCGGCCAAGCTGGAGCGGCTCGGGCCGGGCATCCGAAGCGCGTTGATCGAGGAGGCTCCGCGCGGGGTGGACGTGGTGGTGGCCTGCACGGGTGCCGCAGATGGTCTGGCGCTCGCCACCGAGCTGGTTCGACCCGGCGGCACCATCGTGCTCAAGACCACCGTGCAGGAGCCGACGGGCGTCGATCCCACGCGCTGGGTGATCGACGAGATCCGGGTGGTGGCGTCCAGGTGTGGCCCCTTCGGCCCCGCGCTGCGGCTGCTGGAGCGCGGTCTGGTGCAGCCGGAGGCGCTGATCGACGCGCGCCTTCCGCTGTCGGAGGGCGTGGGGGCGCTGGAACGGGCGGCGGCCCCCGACACCTTGAAGGTGGTGTTGGACCCGAGCGCGTGAGGTCAGCCGTGTCGATCGGTGGTAGGGGTAGGTCGTGTCCGATGGCAGCTACGATTTCGCGCTGTGGAGCCGGCCGCGCCCCGGCAAGCGGTACTTCACGCCGGTGGAGGCCAACGCCGTGCTTCCGACCGTGGTGGGGCGCCTCGAGCGCCTCCGCGAGGTCACCCAGACCAGCCGGGACCTGCTGGAGCAGCTGCGGTCCAACGCCGTCGAAGGCGACCGCCGGGCCGCGGCGCACACGGTGGATCGGCTGCGGGCCGAGGCCCGAGAGCTGCTCGACAGCCTGCAGGACGACGGCGTGCAGGTGAAGGGCATCGACAAGCTCCTCGTCGACTTTCCGGCGCTCTTCCGTGGCCGAGAGGTCTGCCTCTGCTGGCGCGAGGGCGACGACGCTGTCGGGTGGTGGCACCCCGCCCACGAGGGCGCGTCCAAGCGCCAGCCCATCGCCGAAGGGGAGGACGGGGCGTGGGCCTGGTGGTGCTGATCCTGCTGGCCTGCACCGGGCCGGCGAACGACACCGCCGCGGTCGTCGACTCCGCGCCCGACCTGGCCGAACCAGCCGATTCCGACGATCCCGGTCCCGACGTGGACGGCGACGGCTTCACGCTGGAGCAGGGCGACTGCGACGACTGGTCGGACGCCGTGAACCCCGGGGCGAACGAGCTGCCGGACAACCGGATCGACGACGACTGCGATGGGGTGGTGGACGAGCTGGGGCTGGCGTACGGACGGCTGATCCTCAGCGAGGTCCTGGTCACCTCCTCGGGGGTCCCCGACCACCAGGGCGAGTGGCTCGAGCTGGCCAACCTGAGCGACGGGGTGCTCGAGCTCGACGGGCTGGTGGTGCAGAGCGGCGAGCTGTCGGTGGGCCTCGAAGGCCACGTGGCGGCCGGCTCGTGGTTCGTGCTCGGTGCCGAGGCGGACGGTCTGGAGAACGGCGGCGTGTCGGTCGACTTCGACTACAGCTACGGCACCTTCAACCTCGGGAGCGGCGTGCTGGTCGCCTCGGTCGACGGGGAGGAGCTCGACCGGGTCGCACTGTCGCTGTTCGACCTGGCCGACGGCGTGAGCCTCATGCGGCGCTCCGGTTCGGTCTCGGCCGAGTGGTGCGAGAGCACTGCGGCCTTCGGTTCGGGCGATCTCGGCACCCCGGGCGCAGAGAATGGTCGGTGCCGCTCCGATGTGGACGGCGACGAGGACGGCTACAGCGCCGACGTCGACTGCGACGACGACGTGGCCGCGGTGAACCCGGGGGCCGAGGAGGTCTGGTACGACGGCGTCGATCAGGACTGCGATGGCAACGACGCGGACGCCGACGGCGACGGCTACGAGCGCCTCGAGGAGTGCGACGACACCGACGCCGCCGTGCATCCCGGGGCCGCGGAGGTCTGGTACGACGGCGTCGACCAGGACTGCGACGACAACGACAACGACGCCGACGGCGACGGCTGGCCGGCCCCGGCCGACTGCGACGAGGGGGATCCGTCGGTGAACCCGGGCGCGCTCGAGGTCTGGGACGATGGGCTCGACCAGGACTGTGACGGTGTCGACGAGGCGCCGGTCGACACGGGGTGGCCGGACACGGCGCCGCCGGACACGGGTCCCTAGCCCGCATTGATCATGGATTGAACTAGAAGCGGGCCCTTTCTGCTGTTAA
>CAZSAT010000207.1:0-7888 GCA_964604675.1 uncultured Enterobacterales bacterium | reverse complement strand
GGTCAAGGAGACAGGCTGCGGTCTGAGCCGCTCGGTGGGAGAGCGCATCGCCAAGGTCGGCGTGCAATGGGTCGACACCTCGGGCGCGGGCGGGACCAGCTGGGTCGGCGTCGAGGCCCTGCGCTCGCGGCCGGAGCACCGAGACCTGGGCGAGGCGTTCTGGGACTGGGGCATCCCCACCGCAGCCAGCGTGGCGCAGCTGCACGGTCTCGGCCTGGGCGTCTGCGCCACGGGCGGCGTGTCTTCGGGTCTGTACGGCGCACGGGCCCTCGCGCTCGGCGCGCAGGTGGTCGGCGTCGCGCGGCCCTTCCTGCAGGCCCGAGCCCGCGGCGGACTCGCGGGCCTCGAAGCAGCCGTCGAGCACTTCCTGGCCGAGCTTCGGCTGGCGCTTCTGCTCACGGGCAGCCCGGACCTGACCGCGTTCCGCAAGACACCCCTCGTGATGGGGCCGCGCCTCGGGCGCTGGGTGCCCCGGTCCAGCGCGCTGTGGGACCGGGTGGTCGGCCGGTGAAGGTCGTCGTGGCCATGGACTCCTGGTCGGAGTTCAAGGGCGCGGCCGCGGTGACCGCCGCCCTCGCCCAGCGCTTGCGGGCCGACGGGCACGAGGTCGTCGAGTGCCCGATGGCCGACGGAGGCGACGGCACCACCCTGGTGCTCGCGCGCGCCACCGGGTGCAAGGTGCGGGGGGAGCGGGCCACCGGTCCCGACCGCAGCCCGATCGAGGTGCCGACCTGTGCCCTCGCCGGCGGCCTGTTCATCGAGTCGGCACGGGTCATCGGACGGGCTCTGTGCCCGGACCCGAAGCGGCCGATGGAGATGACCAGCCTGGGCCTCGGGAACCTCATGGTCCGCATGGAGCACCGGGGGGAGGGCCCGCTGCTGATCGGGCTCGGCGGATCCGGCACGTTGGACGGCGGGCTCGGGCTCGCGCAGGGGCTGGGGCTCGAGCCGCTCGATGCCACCGGCGCACCCATTCCACGCGGCGCGGGCGCCGCTGCATTAGGAGCGGTCCGACGACTCGAAGGCGAGCTTCCCCTGCCCTACACGGCTGTCCAGACCTGGAGCGACGTCGACACGCCGCTCTTCGACAGCGCGCGGGTGTTCGGAGCGCAGAAGGGCGCTCGTCCGGCCGAGATCGAGGCGATCACCGAAGGGCTCCGGTACTGGTACGACGCGGTGGCCGACTGGCGGGACCGCCTGGGCTTGCGGGCGGTCCCCGAGACCCTCAGGGGCGGAGGCGCCGCGGGCGGGCTGGGCTTTGCCCTGACCGCCCTCGCTGGCGCCTTCCAGACCCGCGGGTCCTCGGCCGTCGCTCGGGCCGTCCGCCTGGACGATGCCATGTCACGGGCCGACGTGGTCGTCACCGGCGAGGGCTGCCTGGACCGCAGCGCCCTGCAGGGCAAGGTGGTCGGGGAAGTGGTTCGCCGCGCTCGGGCTCAGGAGGTCTGCACGGTGCTGGCCTTCGCCGGCGCGCAGCGCGAGCCGATCGCCGGTCCCGCCGAGGGCCCGGACGTGGTCCTGGTGTGTGAAGGTCTGCCCGGTGAGCACCGCGACGAACGCTTCGCGGCCGGCCTCGACGAAGTGGCGAAGGCGCTGATTGTCGGGTAGCAAGGGGCCCCGAGGGCTGGCCTCCAGCCACCCGACTGGAGGTCCGCCATGCGCGCTGTCTGGAACCGGATTCCCACGCCCCTGAAGCAATCGGTGAAGTCGGCGGTGCTGCCCGAGTTGCTCCGCGAGGGCGAGACCATCCCCGAGTGGCACCTCCAGAGCTACGACGGCAGCTGGTGGCGCCACCACCCCAAGCGCTGGCACGTGATGGTGTTCTACCCAGGGGACGACACCCCCGGCTGCACGGCGCAGCTCCAGGACATGCAGGAGCATGTCGCGGAGTTCGAACGCCTGGGCGCACAGGTGCTCGCGTTCAACCACGCGGAACAGTCCAGCCACGAGGCCTTCGCGAAGAAGTACGGCTTCTCGTTCCCGATCCTCACCGACCGCGGCTCGGTCGTGGCACGCCAGTTCCGCGCAGCTCTCCAGACCCCGATCCGCACCTTCGAGATCCGAACGGTCTACCTCGTGAACCCGGAGCGCAAGGTGCGGCTCTCCAACCGCGGCGCGCCCCCCGCCAGCGCCATCATCCGCAGCATCCAGGCCCTGCAGCAGGCCACGCGCCGCGGGATGTAGCCCTACTCGGGCTTGTCCAGCAGGAAGGTCACCAGGTCGGATCGGCCGCCGTACAGGCGCGCGGCTGCGTTGGCGTTGAGCGCGCGCACCCGCGTGGCGCCACCCGGCGTGGACAGTCGCACCTCGAACAGGTCCGCGTTGAGGCCGTAGTGCAGCACGTACTTGCCCACGACCAGGCCGACACTGGCCAGCTCCCGCTCGATCTCGCCGCGCGTGTTCAGGGTCACCCGGATCTCGACGTCCTCCGGGATCGGGTTCTTCTTCGGACCCGCCCAGGTCTTCACCTCGGCCTTCACCGACTGGATGTCGAGGCCCATGCGGGAAAGCTCGATGAGCAGCGCCGTCTCGAGCCCATCGTCCCCTTCGACGTCGACCGCTCCATCAGCCATGCGCCCGTGCAACTCCGACAACAGGGCGTCGTAGACGTCGGCCGGCCGCTCCGGCTCGGCTTCTTCTACTGGCGGCTCCAGCTCGGCGACGAGCGCAGCGAGCTCGCGCTCGTCGACCGCTCCCAGGCCGAGGGTAGCCGTGTGCGGCACCCACCACATCAGGAACAGCAAGCCCACCAGGAACGGACCGGCGAGGATGGCCACCCGAAGGGGCTGGAAGCCCGGCTCGCCGTCGCGCGGGATGTCCAGGATCGCATCCCCCGGCGGTGAGCCGGCGAGCTCGACCGGCAACGGCGTGGCGGTGATCTCGGGCGGCAGGGTCACCTGGACCTGTTGCCCGGGGAAGTCGATGACCTCCGCGGCCTGGGCGCGCGCGTTCCCGCCCGACAGGACGACGCGCTCGGGCAGCGTGGGGGGCGCCGCGCCCGGCGAGCGCGCACGCTTCTTCGACGCCTTACGCTTCTTGGGTGTGGGCGCGACCAACGCGACCTTCATGGTGGGAGCGGGCTCCTGCTGCAAGGCGTCTGGTGCGACGGACTCGGGCTCGGTGCTGACGGAGACCGGCTCTGGCTGCAGCGTGATCTCTTCGGGCGCTTCGGCGGTTGGCGCGGGATCCACCGTGGGCGGGTCGTCCACATCCTCCGGCTCGGGCTCGTCCTCCCGGGTCGCGACCGCCGCCCAGACCTCTTCCGGATCCTCGTCAGCGAGATCGTCCCAGGCGGCCCAAGGGTCTTCATCGAAGGCATCGTGGAGCAGCGGGTGGCGGCCGGCGGGGCCAAACGCCTCGTCGGAAGGTCCGCGAACCAGGTCGTCTTCGTGCAGGGCACCGACCCGCGCGAGGCGAAGCATCGCGTCCCGATCGGGGACGCGCCACGCAGTTCCGTTCTTCTCTACAACCCAGGTCGCCATGGCGTCGCGCTCAGGATACCTCGCCCCGCCTCACGCGGAGGCACCAACATGGCACGAATCGCTGTCATTCCCGGCGATGGCATCGGCACCGAGGTCCTCGAGCAGGGCGTCCGGGTCCTCGAGCACCTCGCGCCCGCCGAAGGACTCGCCTTCGACTGGAACTGGCTGCCCTACGGCGCCGACCGCTACCTCGAGACCGGCGTGAGCATCACCTCGGACGAGATGCAGGCGCTCGAACGCGACCACGATGCCATCTACCTGGGTGCCCTCGGCGACCCGCGGGTGAAGAGCAACCAGCACGCGAAGGACATCCTCCTCGGCATGCGCTTCGAGCTGGATCTCTTCATCAACCTGCGTCCCTGCAAGCTGCTCGACGCGCGCTACTGCCCGCTCAAGGGCAAGGGGCCCGAAGACCTGCGGTTCACCGTGTTTCGGGAGAACACCGAAGGGCTGTACACCGGCGTGGGCGGCCAGTTCAAGCGCGGCACCTCCGACGAGGTCGCCATCGAAGCGGAGCTCAACACGCGCAAGGGAGTGGAACGCATCGTGCGCGCCGCGTACGCCTTCGCAGACGAGCGCGGGCTGCGGCGTGTGTGCATGTCCGACAAGTCGAACGCCATGCGGCACGGCCACGACCTCTGGCAGCGCGTCTGGCGTGAGGTCGCAGCCGAGTACCCTGGCGTCGAGAGTCGACACCTGTACGTCGATGCCCTCTGCATGGAGCTGGTCCGGGCTCCCGAGAGCTTCGACGTGATCGTGACCAACAACCTCTTCGGCGACATCGTCACCGATCTGGGCGCCCAGCTCCAAGGTGGGATCGGCCTGGCAGCGAGCGGCAACCTGCACCCGGGCAAGGTGGCCATGTTCGAGCCCGTGCACGGCTCCGCGCCGCCTCTGGCCGGCAAGGGTGTCGCCAACCCCCTCGCGGCCGTGCTCTCCGCCGGCATGATGGTCGGCTGGCTGGGGCGTCCGGACCTCGAGGATCGGCTGGAGGTAGCCGTCGGGAAGTGCCTCCAGGCCGGCCGCGTCACCGGCGAGCTCGGCGGCGACCTGTGCACGACGGCGGCCGCCGACGCGGTGATCAGCTACTTGTAGACCTTCTCTGGAGTCATCATGGCCTTCGACGACATCGTCCTGCTGAGCGGCAAGCGCACCCCCTTCGGCACCTTCCTCGGAGCGCTCGGCAGCGTCTCCGCCACCGAGCTCGGCGTGCACGCGTCCAAGGCCGCCATCCTGCAGGCTGGCGTCTCCCCTGCCGACATCGACCACGTGGTCTTCGGCAACGTCATGCAGACCTCCCCGGACGCCATCTATTGCGCCCGCCACATCGGCCTGCTCTGCGAGGTGCCCGTCGAGGTGCCCGCCGTCACCGTCAACCGCCTCTGCGGATCCGGCTTCGAGGCCGTCGTGCAGGCGGCCCAGCGCATCGCGCTCGGCGAAGCCAACTGCGTGCTCGCCGGTGGCACGGAGAACATGACGCAGGCACCGCACACCATCCGTGGCGCGCGCGGCGGCTTCAAGCTCGGCGGCACGCCGATGAACGACTACCTCCAGGAGGTCCTCTACGACCCCCAGGCCGGCTGCGCGATGGCGATCACCGCGGAGAACCTGGGTGAGAAATACGGCATCTCCCGGGAGGACGCCGACGCCTACGGCTACCGCAGCCAGACCGCCTGGCAGGCCGCGCACGAGGCCGGCCGCTACGAAGCGGAGATCGAGCCGATCACCATCAAGCGCCGCCGGGGCGACACCGTGGTCAGCGTCGACGAGCATCCACAGCTGTCCCCCCTCCGTCCGGACAAGATCCGGGCCCGCTTCGGCGAAGCAGCCATGGCCAAGCTGCGCCCCGTCTTCAAGAAGGACGGCACGGTCACGGCGGCCAACGCCAGTGGCATCAACGACGGCGCTGGCGCCATGGTCGTGGCCAGCGGCGCCTGGGCGAAGGAGCGTGGCCTGGAGCCCATCGGGCGCCTGCTCGCGTACGGCGTGGCTGGCGTGGAGCCCAAGTACATGGGCATCGGTCCGGTGTACGCCATCCGGAAGGCCCTGGCAGATGCGGGCATGACCCTGGACCAGATGGACCTCGTCGAGATCAACGAGGCCTTCTCCACCCAGTACCTGGCCTGCGAGCGCGAGCTGGAGCTGGACCGCGACATCACCAACGTGAACTCGGGCGGCGTGGCCATCGGCCACCCCCTCGCGGCGAGCGGCACGCGCATCACCACCCACCTCCTCTACGAGCTGAAGCGTCGTGGCAAGCGCTACGGCATCGGCTCCGCCTGCATTGGTGGAGGTCAGGGCATCGCAGTGGTCGTGGAGGCCCTGTGAACGACGACCTGATCTTCGACTGGAACGTCGAGGGCGACCGCGTGTCGCCCCCGCTCCGCGCGATCGAGTACTGCGACGAGACCCTCCGCGACGGCATCCAGTGCCCCTCGGTCACCGATCCGAGCATCGAAGACAAGATGGAGATCATCCGCCTTCTCGATGGGGTGGGCGTGCACAACGTCGACATCGGGCTGCCGGGCGCAGGCCAGCGCGCGGTCGAAGACTGCACCGTGCTCGCGAGCATGATCCGGGACGAGAAGCTGAGCATCAAGCCCCAGTGCGCGGCCCGCACCCACAAGAACGACATCACCCCGGTCATCGAGATGTCCCAGCAGCTGGGCATCGACATCGAGGTCATGGCGTTTCTGGGCACGTCGCCGATCCGGCTCTACGCCGAGGGCTGGGACGAGGCCGTGCTGGAGCAGCGCACTCGCGCCGCGGTCTCCCTCGCCAAGGGGGCCGGCAACACCTGCACCTTCGTCACCGAAGACACCGTGCGCAGTCAGCCCACCGTGCTGGCGCGGCTCTTCCATGCCGCCATCGACGAAGGGGCCAACGGGCTGTGCCTGTGCGACACCGTCGGTCACGCCACCCCGGACGGGGTGTTCAACCTGGTGCACTTCGCCAGGAACCTCATCCGCGGACGGGGTGCGAGCACGCGCATCGACTGGCACGGCCACAACGACCGCGGTCATGCCCTCCCCAACGCCCTGATGGCCATCGAGGCCGGTGCCGACCGCGTGCACGGCACCGTGATGGGCATGGGGGAGCGGGTGGGCAACACGCCGATCGACCTCTTGCTCGTGAACCTGAAGCTCCTCGGCATCGAGCAGGCAGACCTCTCCAAGCTGGCCGATCTCGTGGAGCTGTCGTCCACCGCGTGCGAGGTGCCGATCCCGCCGATGTACCCGGTGTTCGGGCGCGATGCGTTCCGCACGGGGACCGGTGTGCACGCCGCAGCGGTCGTGAAGGCCCGCCGCCGCGGCGACGACTGGCTCGCGGATCGGATCTACTCCGGCGTGCCGGCCGGCTGGTTCGGCCTGAAGCAGATCATCGAGGTCGGTCACTACAGTGGCCTGTCCAACGTCAAGGCCTGGCTCGAAGACCACGGCATCGAGCCACGTGACACCCTGGTCCAAGCGATCTTCGACGAGGCCAAGGCCACCAACCGGCTCCTGGACGACGCCGAGATCCTCGGCATCGTGCAGGCCCACGCGTGACCCTCGCGGCGCTCCTGTCGGCGTACATCCAGATCGACACTCAGCAACCCCCCGGACCCGACAGCTGGCCGATGGACGAAGCCGGCCAGGGCCTGCACACCCGCTGGATCATCGACACCTGGGTGGAACCGCTCGGCTTGCCCTACCAGGTGCTGGAGGGCGGCACCCTGCTGGTCCCGGTGGACACGCCCGACACCCGACCGCCTGCCCTGTTGTTGAGCCATGCAGACGTGGTCGCGGTCGACGAGGCGGATCTGGAGCGCTGGACCCACCCGCCCCTGTCCGGACTGGTGGACGACACCTGGGTGTGGGGCCGCGGCGCCCTCGACAACAAGGCGTCGACCGTCGTGACCTTCGAAGCGCTCCGTGAGCTCCTGGAGGCTGGCGGCGAGCCGTCGCGCGATCTCGTGATCCTGGTCACCCCCGACGAGGAGGTCTCCGGCGCGCTGGGAGCCAAGCTCGTGGCCGAGACCATGCTCGAGGACATCGGAAGCCCCAGCGTCGTCATCGACGAAGGCAGCGTGGTGTTGCCGGACTTCTTCGAGCCGCTCGTGGTGGCCGCGGTCGCAGTGGCCGAGAAGACCTACCTCACGGTCGAGCTGACCGTCGACGGCGAAGGCGGCCACAGCTCCATGCCCACCAGGGACGCGCCGACCATGGTGCTCTCCCGGGCGCTGGCGCGGGTCGCGGACTGGGAGACCGAGGACGGACTGACCGAGCAGATGGCGGAGACCCTGCGGCGCATCTCGGTACAAGTGGACTTCCCGAAGAGCCTCGTGCTGGGCAACCCGGCCCTGTTCGAGCCGATCCTGCTCGGCATCGTCCAGGAGAGCCCAGGCGGCAACGCCGTCACCCGGG
>CAZSAT010000206.1:0-8154 GCA_964604675.1 uncultured Enterobacterales bacterium | reverse complement strand
CGAAGGTGGTGAGCGTGGTGGGTGTGGACGCCGCCTCGCGGGAGAAGCTGGTGGAGATGCTGCTGGCGATGGTGGACCAGCTGCGTGGGGAGCTGGCCGAGGACGCGGGCGGGGTGGAGCCGGTGGAGGATCCGCCGACGCTCTCGGAGAGCCAGCCGGTCGACGTGTCGGTTGCAGGTCCCGTGATCGAGGACGCTCACCGTGTGCCCGATGACCGAGGGGGTGGGAGGGCCAGCATCGAGGGGCTGGAGACCGACGCGGGCGACGCTCGCAGAGGGCGACGGCGAAGACGTTGAGCCGCTGACGCAGCGCCGCAGTGGACCACGGCGCCTCGACCTCGACCTCGACCTCGACCTCGGGCTCGACCTCGACCTCGACCTCGGGCTCGGACCTCGACCTCGACCTCGAGTTTCGAGTTTCGAGTTTCGAGTTTCGAGTTTCGAGTTTCGAGTTTCGAGTTTCGAGCTTCGAACTTCGAGTCTCGAGCTCCCTACCCCAACAGACTCGCCACGATCCGGTTCCGAATGATGATGTCCGCCCGCTTGTCCAGCCCCTGCTGCCAGTGCTCGAGCTCTTTCTGCTTCGACACCGCATGGGCGTGGGTGCGAGCGTAGATCAACGCCGCCACCCCCAGCTCGTCCATGTCGCACCACACCACCGCACACCGGGTGCACCGGTCGAGCATCGCCAGGGGCAGGCCGCTGTAGCCGAAGTGCTCGATGGTGCCGGCGCACTGCGGACAGCTGTCGATCGGGCCGCGCTCGGGCAGCGGCTCGATCGGATCCCGCGGATCGATCCGGGTGACCATGCGCGCGGAGAGCTGCTCCAAGAGCGCGATCAGCCGCCGCTGGGGCACCAGCGTGCCGGTGCAGCCCGCGCAGATGTGGATGTCCACCCCGTGGAAGGTCCGCGGCGTCAGCCTGGTGCGGCATCGGGGGCAGGTGGTCATGGGCGCCCACGATGCCACGAGGGAGCGGCCCCGCGCGAGCGCCGCGCGCTGTCAGCGCTCAGATCCGTCGAGACTGACCACGATACGACGCCATAGCGGCGCTATAATGGAGTCATGCTCCGCGCAGTCATCGACACCAACGTCCTCTTCGAGGGGCTCTCAACGAAGGGAGACTGCGGCGACATCATCGATGCGTGGGCGGCGCGGTCCTTCACGCCCTGCGTCTCCACCGCGCTTGCCTACGAGTACGAGGACGTCCTCGGACGCAAGTTCGCTCCCACACGCCGAAGCCAGGTGCTCGCCGCACTGAAGGCCCTTCTCGGGAGGGTTGAATGGGTGCCCATCTACACGAGGGTCAGGCCGCTCTCTCCGGACCCTGATGACGACTTCGTCATCGAGTGCGCCTACAACTCCAGGGCGGTCATCGTCACCTCCAACCTCAAGGACCTCCAGGTCGCGGAGTCCCACCTCGGCATCCCCGTCAAGACCCCGGCCCAGTTCCACAACCTGCTCAAGGACTAGCCATGGCACGCGTCACACTTCGACTCCCCGCCTCGCTGCACGAGGCGCTCGCCAAGAGGGCAAAGGAAGAGGGGGTCTCCATGAACCAGTACCTCGTCTACACCCTCTCCAAGGCCTCCACACTCGACAGCGTCGCTCGGCAGCGAGTCCGCTTCGACGAACTGCTCGGCGCCGTCCCTCAGGACGACGCTGAGGACGCTCTCCGGGCCGTGCTCGCGGCCAGGGCAAGCTGAGGCTCGCATGCGCGCCCACGATGCCACGGCACCGTGAGCCGCGCGAGCGCTACTCGATCTCCGCGTTCAGCTCGAAGCCGGTGATGGTCTCCAGCACGTCGGCGGCCGCGTCGTAGAAGCTCAGCTGGCCCAGGTCGTGCTCCTGGTCCACGTAGGCCACCGACGTGTCGGGCAGCACCCCCACGTAGAGCGGCTCGGCGTGCAGCTCGAGCTGCTCGTAGAGCAGGGTGTCGTAGGCCAGGACCTCCAGGTAGGGCTCGCCCTCCATGATGAAGAAGCCGAAGTCGCCGTCGTCGGACTGGGCGTAGCCGCTGGGCTCCGCGGGCAGCTCCAGGCGGTTGGCGCGGTGGTCGTCGAGGTCGATGAGCGACAGCGCCCAGGCGTTGTAGAAGTTCGACGCCGGATCCGCCCCGGAAGCGTTGGATTGTGTGTGGAAGATCATCATCGACTCACCGCTCGGGGAGAGCGCGAGGGTGTCGATCGGCTTCACCAGGTTGCGCACCTCCATCTCGTCGGAGTCCAGGTCCCACGTCGTGTAGCGGTCCTCCAAGGAAGCGGTGGTGTAGAGCACGCCGCGGCGACCGTCGGAGGTGAGCTGCAGCGAACCGATGAGCTCGCCCGAGGGCAGGTCCACGCCGCCCACCAGCACGCTCGGGGCGTCGGCCTCGAACCAGCTCACCTCCTGGCTGGTGCGCGCCACCACGTAGAGCAGCGTGCCGTCCGGCGACAGGTCGAGGTCGGTGGGGTTGGAGCCCACCGGGAAGCGCGACACGTCCAGCGTGTCGAGGTCGACGAGCACCAGCTCGTCTTCGGCGTACTGCCGCACCACGGCGAACTCGCCGCCGGGGGTGAGCACCACCTCCTCGGCCTGGGGCGGATCCGCGGCGTCTTCGGCGATCTCCACCACCGCGATGTCGCCCGGGTCGGCCGACCAGAGGTCGATGATCGCGAGGGCCTGGTCGCTCACCACGGCGGCCACGCTGCCGTCGGCCGAGAACTGCACCTGGCGCGGGTTGAAGCCCACCACGATGGGCCAGTGCTCCTCGCTGTCGAGGTTCACCAGGCTCACCTCGTTGAAGGAGGTCACCGCGTCGTCGCCGCTCCCTTCCTCGTCGGAGTCGACGTCGTGGAAGCAGAGCACCCACTGGCCGTCGGGGCTCATCACCATCTTGTTGAAGTTGGCGCGCACGCCGACGTCGCTCACGGCCAGAGTCTGCGCGTCGACGATGCTCACGCTCTCGGCCGTGGCGTTGAAGGTGACCGCGGTGCTGTAGTCGGGGGTGGTGAGCACGCTGATCGGCTCGGCACCCACGCCCACGGTGAGCACGTCGAGCGAGCTCACGCCGATCCGGCTCACGGTGTCGCGGTCGGGGTTGGCCACGAACACGTAGCGCTCGGTGGCCGCGGGGAAGAGGGCGAGCTCGTCGTCCTCCTGCTCGCCGCCGAAGCCGTCGTCGTGGTCGTCCGCGTCCGACGCGCCTCCGGTGTCGGCCTGGCCGGCGCTGGCGTCTTCGCCGGCGATGGCGCCCGCCTCGTCGGCCGTGGCCAGGGAGTAGTCGGCGCAGCCTGTCAGGACCGCGAGCACAGAGAGGGGGGTCAGGCAGCGCATGGCGCCTCCGCGGATCTCAGAAGTGGACGCCGAGCCCGAAGCGCGACGTGAGGCCCTTGAACTGGACATCGCCCAGGTCGTCGAGCTGCATCGAGGTGAGCCAGCCGTAGCCGAGCTCGATGTAGGCGGCGGGCACGACCTTCCGGCGCTCGTCGGCCAGCACCAGCTCGAGACCGCCGTTGAGCACGCCACCGAAGGCGGTCCCCGCGGCCTGGATCTGGTTCAGGTTGTCGTCGTCGCCGGTGTCTTCGTCCAGGCGGGCCACCCCATACAGAGCGACGGCCTGCGGCGCCACGTACGGACGGAGGTAGCGCCAGTCCAAGGGGGTGACCTTCGCCCCGAGGCCCAGCTGGTGGCCGTAGAAGGCGGTGGAGAACCAGCCTTCCCCGTCGGTGGACCAGAGGTCCACGTCGGCGCCGCGTGCGCCGTAGCCGTAGGAGCCGATGACCGCGACGTCGTCGGCCACGCCGAAGCCCACGCGCAGGCCCTTCGAGGGCAGCACGTCGTCGCTGGAGAAGGCGTCCCAGCTGCGGTCGTCGGAGTAGATCGTGCCGAGCTCGAGGGCGATCTCGTTGTCGGCGGCGGTGGCCGTGGCGGCCAGCATCAAGAGGGTGGTCATGGTCGTGTCCTTCAGCGGCCGAGGGTGGTCTCATCGTCGATGAGGCCGGAGGTGGCGAAGCCGTGGACCGTCTCCAGGGAGCCGGTCTCGGGGTCGAGGAAGCTGACGAGGCCGAGGTCGGACTCGTGGGTGATGTAGAACTGGCCGTCGCCGAAGCTGCCGATGGCCGTGGCGGGGGCCTCCAGGGGAATGCTCGAGGCGCCGCCGTCGGTGAGGCGCACCTGGATGAGCTCCTGCTGGCCCTGGAGCAGCGCCAGGGCGTACTCGCTCAGGTTCTCGTCGCCGGAGAAGGCCACGCCGATCGGCTGGGAGGCGGCGACCAGCGAGAAGGCCGAGGCGTCGCCCAGGTCGAAGATGCCCAGGCCGTAGCTCTCGTCGTAGTACTGCTCCTGGGCGGTTGCGCCCGCGTCGCTGCCTTCCGGCGAGAGCACCGCCACCGCGTGCAGGCGGTCGGGGCTGAGCTGCATGCTCATCACCCGGTTCTCCGCCCTCATCTCCTCGACGGTCAGCGCGTTGGGGTCGAGCAGGTACACGTCGTGGTAGTCGTTGCCGCTGGTGTTGAAGAGCAGCAGCTGGTCCTGGGCCGCCAGGATGTTGGTGGCCGGCTCCTCGAGCTCCAAGGTCTCGATGCCGGTGAGGTACTTCTGCTCGAGCAGGTCGACCTGGGCGCGGTTCGAGTAGGTCACCACCGTGAGGTCGGCCGGGTCGTCCTCGTCGTCGGTGACCAGGCCTTCCACCATCTGCATGTCGGCCGGCACCGCGTCCATCGACACCAGCGACCAGTTCGGCGACATGGGCTCGGAGATGTCGAGGATGTAGAGGTCGGTCGAGCTCTCCACCGTCATCATCATGTAGCGGCCGTCGGGGCTGATGCCGGCGTCGCGGGTCACGACCGAGTCGTCGAGGTTGGTGGTGGTGGGGGCGGTGACCGTGTCGAAGGTGCCGCTGGTGAGCTCCACGACCACGACCTGGTTGCGCGACATGACCACGGCCACGTCCTGCTGCTGGGTGAAGAGCACGCGCTCGGGCGAGAAGCCCGCCGCGACGCTCGTGGCCGTGCCCGTGGCGAGGTCGATGAACAGCACCTCGTTGGGGTTGACCAGCGCGCCGTCCAGGGTGTCGACCAGGTCGAAGTCCAGGTAGGCCACCGCGTAGGTGCCTTCGTCGTTGAAGGCCACGGTGTTGAAGGGCAGGTTCAGGCCGATCTGGCCGAGGAGCTCGCCGTCGCGCACGAGGTTGAGCTCGTCGTGCCACACCACGGCGTTCTCGTCCTCCACCAGGCAGTCCTCCACGCTCTCGATCTTCTCGTCGGCGATCGTCTCGTCGTCGAGCTCGCAGGTGGCGTAGGAGCCGAAGGCCAGCACGGTGGCGCCGTCGGGCGAGAGCATCAGCCGCTCGGGGAAGGTGCCCGCGGGCCAGGCGCCCACCTCGTTCCAGCCCGGGTCGTCCTCCCCCTCGGGCGGGGTGAGGCGGATGAGCTTGCCGGCGTGAGGCAGGCGCATGTAGAGGCCGTCGGCGGCCGCCACCACCGCGTCGTCCCAGAGCGGGCCTTCCAGCTCCCAGTAGGACTGGTCGGGCAGGGAGTTCCAGCCGCAGCCGGTCATCGCGAGCGCGAGAATCAGGGGGTTCATCGTGTCTCCTCAGTCGATCAAGCTGTTCAGTTCGAAGCCGGTGATGGTCTGGAGGATCGCGTCCTCGTCGTCGGCTTCCGGGTAGTAGAAGGACATGCGGCCCAGGTCGTGTTCCTGGTTGGCCCACGCCCAGAGGCTGTCGGGGATGACCCCCACGTGCACGGGCACGCTGGGCAGGTCGACCTCGTAGTCCACGAGCTCCGCGTAGTGGATGGCGACCAGCTTCTCCTGGCCCTCCATGATGAAGTAGCCGTGGGTGCCGTCGTCGCTGTTGGCGTAGGCCGTGGGGGCGGCGGCCAGCAGGAGGTTGTTCTGCCGCAGGGGGTTGTCGAGGTCGATGAGGCTCAGGGCCTCGACCGCGCCGTAGAAGCTGGACGAGCTGTCGGCGCCGGCGGCGTCGGTCTGCGCGTGCCAGATCATCAGGCTCTCGCCGTCGGGGGTGACGGTGAGCGACTCGATGGGCTTCGGCAGCGAGCGGGTGTCGATGGCGTCGGTGGCCAGGTCCCAGATGTGGTAGCGGTCCTCGGCCGCGGCCGAGGTGTACAGGATGGCCTTGTCGCCCTGCGGGCTGAAGGTCAGCGCGCCGATGACTTCGCCGGCGGGCAGCTCGACCCGCTCGGGGGTGGCGTAGGGCCGCTCGGTGTCGAAGAGGTAGAGCGCGCCCTCGTCGCGGGCCACGGCCACCGCCACCGAGCCGTCGGGCGACAGATCGATGTCGGTGAGCCCGAGGCCGGCCGCCACGCTGCCGACCTCCAGCGTGCCGAGGTTCACCACCACCAGGTCGTCCACGTTGTACTGCCGCACGAAGGCGTAGTCGTTCGACGGCAGGATCACCACCTCTTCGGCGGTGGGCGCGTCCGACGCGGCGTCCACCACCTCCACGATCTCGACCGACGCGCCAGGGTCGCCACCGGCGAGGTCGAGCACCGCCAGGGTCTCGTCGCTGATGACGACCACGAAGCTGCCGTCGTCGGCGAACTGCACCTGGCGGGGGTTGAAGCCCACCACGATCGGGACGTGCTCCTTGGTGGCCAGGTTCACGATGCTGATCTCGTTGAAGCTCGACACGCCGTCCTGGCTCTCGTCGTCCTCCAGATCGGTGTCGTGGTAGCAGACCACCCAGGCGCTGTCGGGGGACATCACCATCTGGTTGAAGTTCTCGCGCACGTCGACGTGGGTGACGTCGAGGCTCTCGGCCTCGATGACCGTGACCGTGTCGCTGGTCTGGTTGAAGGTGGCGGCGCGGCTGTAGTCAGCGCTCGTGAGCACCACCGTGGGGTTCTCGCCCACGTCCACCGTGACCACGCTCAGGTCGCTGACCGTCACGCGGCTCACGGTGTTGCGCGCCGGGTTCGCCACGAACACGTAGCGGTCGGTGGTGGCGGGCTGAAGCTTCAGGAAGTCGTCTTCCACCTCGCTGCCGTAGTCGGGGCCGTCGCCGTCGTCGTCGTTCTCGTCGGAGGGGGCCTCGGAGCCCCAGCCGGTGTCGGCGTAGTCGCGCTCCCAGCCGGCGGTGTCGGCCGCGGACTTGTAGCCGGCGGAGTTGCAGCCGACGGCCACGAGCAACAGCGGAAGGGGGAGCAGGGAACGCATCGAGTCTCCTGGGATGGCGGAAGCATAAGCAGGATCCGTGCCACAGGCGCAAGTGTCGAGGATTCTTTGTGGTTTTCGAGTTCCTCTACGCCCGGTCGTGACGATCCGTGACACCGCTGTCGCGGCGTTGGTTAGCCCACACCCATGCTCATCCACCAGGGCCGCATCTTCTCCTTCGGCACCGAGACCGCCACGCTCCCCAACGGGGTGCAGGTGGAGCTCGAGATCGTGCGCCACCCGGGGGCTTCGGCCGTGCTCCCGCTGCACGACGACGGCACCGTGACCCTGGTCCGGCAGTACCGGCACGCGGCCGGCGGCATGATCGTCGAGGTGCCGGCCGGGCTGGCCGAAGCCGGGGAAGACCCCGAGGTGTGCGCTGCCCGCGAGCTGGCCGAGGAGGTCTACCTGAAGGGCGAGCTCGAGCTGCTCACCGTGATGCACACCACGCCGGGCTTCACCGACGAGCGCATCTGGCTCTACCGGGCCACGGGGCTGCAGCCGGCCCACGGACAGCGCGACCCCGACGAGTTCATCGAGATCCTGCGCCTGCCGCTGGGCGAGGCGGTGGCCATGGTGCGCGACGGCCGCATCACCGACGGCAAGACCATCTGCGCGCTGCTGCTCAGCGTCGGAGCAGCCGGACCCACGTCCACACCCTGAGCATCGACCACCCGGCCTGCGCCACGTAGGTCAGCGCGGCGGCGCCCAGGAGCTCCCGCGCGGCGCCCATGTCGCCGGGCCTGAACACCCGGCCCTTCTCCAACAGCGGCAGCGCGCGTCGGAAGCTGGCGTCGAGCTCCACCGGCAGGGTGAGCAGGTGGATGGCCAGCGGGGCCCCCATGAACACGAAGGCGAGCAGCAGCGTGACCCCGGTGGCGGCCGGGGCCCGGGTGACCGCGAACACGATGGGGGCGAGCAGGAGCACGGCCGGGCCGAAGCGCTGGAACTTCGCGACCTCGCGGGCCAGGCTCTGACGCACCGTGAAGGGCCGCCAGCCA
>CAZSAT010000205.1:0-8267 GCA_964604675.1 uncultured Enterobacterales bacterium | reverse complement strand
GTGTGGCTGATCTCGTAGAGCCACTTGCAGTTCGCCGACCGGGTGTGGATGAGCGTGGGCAGCCGGAAGTTCGGCAGCAGGATCATCTCGCCCTTGGAGCGATCGATCCGGCTCGGGTGCACGTGGCTCTCGAGCCACCACGGCACCACCCGCTCCAGCTCCGGCCAGCCCCAGTCCCGCAGGGTGGTGCTGAAGAGCTCGAGCTTGCCGCTCGGGGTGCCGAAGCCCTTCCGGCGCACGCCGTCGACGAGCACACCGCCCTCGGCCACCTCGGCTTCGTAGGGCAGGTAGTTCTCGGCCGCGACCTCGAAGCAACCGTACACCCGCATGTACTCCAGCGCGGTCATGTCCTGCGCGGCCGCCGCCTCGGGCAGCCCGGGCACGCTGTGCTCGAAGATCCAGGCCCAGTACTCGTCCTGGCTGACCAGCTCACCGGGCCTCTGCACACTCTCCACCCACTGCCGGATGCCGAGGGAGCCGTCGGGGTCGAGCCGCCCGGTGAGCTCCACCCAGAACTCGTTCTCCTCCCACACCTCGCCGGGGTTGGCCTCCCAGGTGAAGCGGACCGGCTTGCCGAGCCGCTCCATGGCCACCCGCCGCACCGGCTGCCGGAAGCCGATCCACATGCCCGAGTGGGTCTCCTGGCTCATCAGGTCGTGGCGCTCGGCGGCGTGCCCCATGGGCAGCACGTAGTCGGCGAACCAGGCCGACTCGTTCCAGGTCGGAGTCAGCGCCACGTGGAACTTCATGGTCTCGGTGTTGCGGAGCGCCTCGAGCCACATGAAGCCGTCGGGGTTGATCCACATCGGGTTGTAGACCCGGGTGAAGTACACGTCGACCTCGCCGCGCCCTTCGTCGAGGAAGTGCGGCAGCAGGAAGCTCATCTCGTAGAAGGCGAAGGGCCACTCGTGCGGCAGGTGCAGGTCGTTCCACGCGTCGAAGGCCGGCGGGGACTTGTAGGGCCTGGGCACGAACTTGTTCCAGCTGTTCAGGCTGGTGCCGCCCTTGGTGCCCACGCTGCCGGTCAGCACGTTCAGGAAGAAGAGGCAGCGGCTCACCTGCCAGCCGCCCCGGTTGCCCATGGCCGCCGAGCGCCAGACGTGGGCTGCGAGGCGGTTCCCGCAGTTGGCGATCAGCTCGGCGGTCTCGCGGATGCGCTCCACCGGGACCTGGGACTCGGCCGCCGCACGGTCGAAGGTGTAGCCCGCGTACAGTGCCTTCAGCGCACGGTCGAAGGCCTCGAAGTCGCCGCCGGCCACCGCGGCCTCCACCGCCTCCTTCTGGGCGTTGGTGAGCGCACCGGCCGCCCTCACGGGCTCGACGATGGCGGTGAGGAAGGTCTTCCAGTCGACCCAGCGGCGCACGAACTCGCGGTCGTAGAGGTCGTTCTGGATCAGGTGGTTGGCGACCGCGAGCAGGAGCGTGGTCTCGGAGCCCGGCCAGGTGGGCAGCCACACGTCGGACTTGGCCGCGGTGTTCGACAGCCGCGGGTCCAGGGTCACGATCTTCGCGCCCTTCATCTTGGCTTCGATGATGCGCTGGGCGTGGGGGTTGAAGTAGTGGCCGGTCTCGAGGTGGCTCGAGACCAGCAGGATCACGCGGGCGTTGGCGTGGTCGGGGCTCGGCCGGTCGCCGGCGGCCCAGAGGTAGTACCCGCAGCGGGCAGCCGCCGAGCAGATGTTGGTGTGGCTGTTGTGCCCGTCGACCCCCCAGGCCGTGATGCACCGGTTGGTGTAGTGGTCCTCTCCCGGGCGGCCCACGTGGTACATGATGCCGTCCTTCCGGCGGGCCCGGCTCGCCCTCATCTTCGCGGAGATGTCGGCCAGCGCGTCCTCCCAGCTCACGCGCTCCCACTTGCCCTCGCCGCGCTCGCCGACCCGCTTCAGGGGGTAGAGGATGCGCTCGGCGTCGTAGACCTGGTTGTGGGTGGCGGGCCCCTTCGCGCAGTTGCGGCCGCGGCTGCCCGGGTGGGTGGGGTTGCCCTCGAACTTGCGGATCTCGAGGGTCTGGCGGTCGACGTAGGCCAACAGCCCACAGGCGCTCTCGCAGTTGAAGCAGATGGTGGGCACGAGCGTGTAGCGACGGGCGACGCGCTTGGGCCACTCCTTGCCGTCGTACTCCACCCAGTCGTTCCAGCGGGCGACCGGCGGGTAGCTCGACATGCGCCCGTCGGGGTGCTTCACCCGGGTCATGTCGGCGGGCCTGGCGTCGGTCTCTCCGTACTCGGGCATCGACGTGCCGGCGACGTTGGTGAAGCCGCGACGCGCCACGGGGGCTTCGTCGGGGGCGAGGCCGAGCATCGCCTGCAGCAGTCGGGGGAGGGTGGTGGCCATGGGGCTCAGACCTGCGGGCTCAAGAGTTCGGGATCTGCTGGGGGGCCATGACGAAGGCGTGCTCGTAGGCGTAGAGCCCGCCGATCGCGCAGAGCCCGGCGAGGGCGAGGGGCACGCCACCACCGAGGGAGAGGAGCACCAGCGGCACCAGGTGGCCGAGGGCGATCGCGCCCCACCAGAAGATCCTGCGGTAGCGCCCGTGGGTGATGTCGTGCGCGGCCGCGGCGGCGATCTCCGAGGCGTGCGGGATGCCGAGCTCGCCGAGTCCGAGCACGAGGAGGTCGACGACCAGGGCGACGCCGAGCACGGAGGCGACCGGCACGGCTGTGGCGCCGGCGAGCCCGAGCACGGCCAGCCCGGCGGCGCCCGCGACCACCGCCTGCACGAACATGTGCACCGGCAACAGGGGCGACTGCCAGAGGTCCCGCCCCTCGGCCTGTGCGAACAGGAAGGCGGTGTAGACCGCGCCCCCGAAGGCGAGCGGCAGAGTGAGGCCAGCGAGGGCGGTGCGCAGAGCGGCGGGTGCGGTCCAGAGCTCGAGCCAGGCGGCGGTCTCCACCGCCCACCAGGCCAGGGCCACGTTGGTGAAGCCGATCAGCACGAAGGCCCCGCGGGTGATCCAACTGCGCCACTGGGGGCGGAGCACGATGCGCAGGAAGCGCTCGGGACGCTCCAGATCGGCGACCAACAGTGCGGTGGTGGCCAGGAGCATCGCGATGCCCAGCCCGCCGCCGAGCACCGCCGTCGGACCAGCAACCGGCCAGATCCCGGTGACGGCACCCAGCGCCAGGAGCAGGAAGGCCCCCGACGCGATGCCCTTGGTGACCAGGTACGCCGGCACCTGCCAGTGCCACGGCACCTGGTGCTGGGCGTTGTAGGCGACCTGCACCATCTGTCCCGCCATGCGGCCCTCACCGACGTGGATGGGGCCACCGAAGGGCTCACCCTGGGGCTGCGGAGCGCGCAACGCGGTGCCACTGGCCGAGGTCCGGGTCAGGGGCGGACCGTCGTCGATGCGCAGCTTCACCACGCCGCCGGTGGTGTTCAGCACGTCGGCGAACATCATGCCCTCGGGCTCGCGCGGAAGCGCGGTGGGGTGCATCGAGACGTCGTTTCCCTCGATGTAGTGGAGCTTCGGCGCGGTGCCCTGCTCCGGCTTGCGCACCGTGGTGGCATGGGACGCCATCAGCTGGCTGATCTCGCTCTTCGGGTCGTCGAGGTCGCCGGCCACGATGGCGTGCTCCGGGCAGACCACCACGCACGCGGGCTCCAGGCCGGTCTCGACCCGGTGGGCGCAGAAGTGGCACTTCGCCGCGGTGGAGCTCTCGGGGTCGATGTAGATCGCGTCGTAGGGGCAGGCCTGCATGCAGCCCTTGCAGCCGATGCACTGCTCGCTGTCGAACTCCACGATGCCGTCGTGCCGCTGGTACATCGCGGTGACCGGGCAGATGCGCACGCACGGCGGGTTCGCGCAGTGGTTGCAGCGGGTGACCTGGAAGTTCCGCGTGACGTCGGGGTACCGGCCCTGCTCGGTGACCTTCACCCAGGTGCGGTTGACGCCCAGCGGGACCTGGTTCTCCGACTTGCAGGCGGTGGAGCAGGCGTGGCAACCGATGCACTTCCGGTTGTCGATCAAGAAGCCGTAGGTCACTCGACGACCCGGTGGACGAGCATGCCGGCGACCATCGCCCCGACGAAGACCAGCGAGGGGATCGCACCGGTGGCCGCGGAGACGACGCCCGGACCGGGGCAGAAGCCGCCGAGGCCCCAGCCCACGCCGAAGAGCACCGCGCCGCCGATCAAGCGGCCGTCGATGTCGTGGCGCGTGGGCCAGCGGAAGGAAGCGCCGAAGACCGGCCGGTCCCGCTTCTTGACGAGCGCGACGGCGAGCGCGTTGACACCGATGGCGCCGACCATCACCAGCGCGAGGCTGGGATCCCAGTCGCCGAAGAGATCGAGGAAGCCGATGACCTTCGTGGGCAGGGTCATGCCGGAGATGCCGAGCCCGATGGCGAAGAGCACACCGAGGCCGAAGGCGCGCCAGATCATCCGGTCACCAGGGTGCGGTAGAGGAACACGGTGGCGAAGCCCGCCCCCATGAAGGTGCACGTGGCCACCAGCGAGCGCACCGAGAACCGCGAGAGGCCGCAGACGCCGTGGCCGCTGGTGCAGCCGTTGCCCATGCGCGTGCCGAAGCCCACGAGCAGGCCGGCCACCGCCACGACGGGCAGCGAGCGGTCGAGCACGAAGGTGACCTGATCCGGCAGGAAGGCGAAGAGCAACAGACCGCCCGCCAACAGCCCCGCGATGAACGCGGCGCGCCAGCCGGTGTCGGCGTTGGGCTTGCCGAGGCAGCCGCCCACCACGCCCGAGATGCCGAGCACGCGTCCCTCGAGGCCGAGCATGAGGCTCGTGGAGAGCCCGATGAGCGCGCCGCCCGCCAGAGCGGACCAGGGCGTGAAGTGCTCGAACATCAGGTCCTCACCACCGGGTTCCCGGCGGCCGCCCAGGCTTGCAGCCCACCGGCGACCGAGGCCACGTTCGCGAAGCCCATGGTTCGGAGCGCCCGGGTGGCGACCGCCGAGCGTCCGCCGCTGCGGCACATCACGAGCAAGGGCTCCTTGGGGTCCCAGCCCGCCACGACGTCCGCGACCCGCTCCAGGGGCACCACCTCCGCGCGCGCCAGCTTCCCGTCACGCCGCACCTCGTCGTGCCCGCGGACATCCAGCAGGCGGCAGGCCTCGCTCTCGGGGGTGGTGAGCCAGGCCCAGTCGACCTCCGGCACCCCGGCGTCGGTTCGGACCGGCGCCCAGCTGCCGCAGCGCGCGTTCGCGGGCACGGCGACGGCGATGCGCTCGGGCTGGGCCAGGTCGAGGTGGTCCATGATCACGACGAACTCCTCTTCGGTCCGACCACCGCCGAGCCGCGGGTTGAAGCGCTTCTCCTCGCCCACGGTGGAGACGGTGTGTCCCTTGTAGTCGTGGCCAGGGTAGACCAGCGTGGCGTCCGGCAGGCTCAGCAGGCGCTCGTGGACCGAGCGGTAGAGCGTGGCTGCGTCGCCCCCCTGGAAGTCCGTGCGACCGCAACCGCGCACCAGCAGCGCGTCTCCGGTGAAGACCATCGCCTGGTCGTCGGTGACGAAGCTCACGCAGCCGGCGGTGTGACCGGGCGTGCTGCGCACCTCGAGGTGGTGCCGACCGAAGGCCACGCGGTCGCCGTCCGCCAGCCGAAGGTCCGCGCAGGACACACCGGCGACCTCGGCGACACCGGTCCTGGACCCCAGCCGCTCCCGCAGGGCACCGCCCGCGGTGACGTGGTCGGCGTGCACGTGGGTCTCCAGGGTGGCGAGCAGCCGGAGATCGAGCTGGCGGATCAGCGCCACGTCGCGCTCCAGCTGCTCGAGCACCGGATCGATCAGCACGGCGTCGCGGCTGTGCTCGTCGGCGAGCAGGTAGCTGTAGGTGGAGGTCTGGGGGTCGAAGAGCTGGCGGAAGATCATGCGGGCTCCGGGTTGGTGACCAGGGACAAAGCAAGCACCGTGCCAGGCGTGGCTACACGTGATTTCAGCACCTTGCATCGCCCGGCCCGTTCACTCGTTCATCCAGTGATATAGTATTGAAACAGCGAGTGAAACATGAAGGGACACAGGTTGAAACGGTTCGTGCGCAGCCTTGGTTCCGACCAGGCCTTCGCGGGGGCGCTGCAGCTGCTCGAGCAGGCCCAGCCCGGCGGGGCGGTCTTCGCGGTGGACGCGGACCGCAACGTGGTCTGGTGGAGCGAAGGGGCCGAGGCCCTGCTCGGCTTCGGGGCCGACGAGATGCTCGGCGCCCACTGCCTGAAGGGCAACCGCTGCCCCCAGTGCATGCGCGGCTGCGGCGTGGCCGACCACGGCGAGATCACCGACGTGCCGCTGACCATGCTCACGGCCTCCGGCGAGGAGGTCTCGGTGCGCAAGACCGCCCGCAGCTTCCGCGATCGTGACGGGCGCTTCCTGGGGGCCATCGAGCTCCTCACCCCGGGCCGGGACACCGAGGAGGCCCACGTCGCCGCGCCGCCCTGGGCCCACCGGGTGCACGACTTCCACGGCCTCGTGACCGGAGACGAGGGCATGCTCCAGGCCTTCCAGATCCTGCGCAACGTGGCGGAGACCGACGCCACGGTGCTGGTGCGCGGGGAGTCGGGCACCGGCAAGGAGCTCGCGGCGCGCGCGCTGCACCAGGAGAGCCACCGGGCCGGGGCACCGTTTCTGGCCGTGAACTGCGCGGCCCTGGCGCCCACGCTGCTCGAGAGCGAGCTGTTCGGGCACGTGAAGGGGGCGTTCACGGGGGCCGTGGCCGACAGGAAGGGGGTCTTCGAGCAGGCGGACGGGGGCACGCTCTTGCTCGACGAGGTGGCCGAGCTGCCGCTGGATCTGCAGGCCAAGCTGCTGCGGGTGCTGCAGGAGCGGAGCTTCGTCCCCGTCGGCGGCACCGACCCCGTGCAGGTGGACCTGCGCATCGTGGGGGCCACGCACCAGTCGCTCCGCCAGGCCGTGGCGGAGGGCCGGTTCCGGCAGGACCTGCTCTACCGGCTGCGGGTGGTGCCGATCTTCCTGCCTCCGCTGCGCGACCGGCGCGGCGACGTGGACCTCCTGCTCTGGACCTTCGTGGAGCAGGCGAACGAACGCGGACCGCGGCGGATCCGGCGGGTCGCGCCCGAGGCGATGCGCGTGCTGCTCGACCACCCGTGGCCCGGCAACGTGCGGGAGCTGGCCAACGTGGTGCAGTACGCCTTCGCGGTGGGCCGCGGACCCGAGCTCGGGCTGGGCGATCTGCCCCCGGAGTTCCGGGAGCCCGCCGAGGTGCCTGCGCCGCCCGTGCCGACGGACGAAGCCGAGCGGCTGCGCAGCGCGTTGCGGCAGTCGGGCGGGCACGTGGGGCGGGCGGCGGAGATCCTGGGCATGAGCCGGCCGACCTTCTGGAGGAAGCGGAAGAAGCTGGGGGTGTGAGCCGGGTCGGTGGGCCTCGTCAGCTGATCACGACCTCGTAGCTCACCCGCCAGCCCGGCACGGTCGTGATCTGACGCTGGGTGCGACCCACCACGTGGGGCGCCAACAGGTCGTCGGTGCACGGCTGCATGGGGTCGGTGTCGAAGGTGAAGAAGAGGAAGCGGTCCAGCTCCGTGGCCTCGAAGCGCAGCTCGAGATCCTCGTACAGCCCCACCACCTCGTCGAAGAGGAGCTCGTTGACCTGCCAGGTCTCGCCGTCGGAGAGGTGCTCGTGGTGCTTGCCGACCGGCAGCTCCACCCGCGTGACCGCACCGCTCCGGCGGACCTCGACGGCGAACTGGAACTCGCCAGGGCTCGGCAGCCGGGTCTCCTGGTCGTCGAGGATCTCGACCGCGGTGAGCGTGATGCGCACCTGCCGGCTCGGCTGCGTCAGGCGGGTGACCGGGTTGGGCGTGCGCGTGTACCAGACCAGCTGGGGCGGCGTGACCAGGCTCCCCGGAGGGCGGGAGAGGATCACGCGGTAGGTGCCGTCGAGCAGGTCCTCGACCGGCAGCGCCTGCGCGCCATCGAGCGCCCGGAGCTGAGCGCCGAGACCGGGACCGAGGCGCACGCCGAGCTCGTCGGCCGGGTCGAAGAGCACCTCCCAGCGCACGGCGGTTCCACCCGCCACAGTGCCCAGGTTCACGACCTGGGTGCTGGTGTGGCCGCTGTCCGGCACCGGGGGGCGGTAGGCCGACGCGTGGTAGGCGCGGCGGAAGGCGGCCCCCGAGCTGTCGGTGCCCTCGGCGTCGAAGTGCACGCCCCACACGCCCTCGTGGGCGCCCGACACGGTGGCGGTGTAGACGCCCGGGGTGGTCTCGGCCAGCACCACCTGGTTGGAGGCCAGCGCCAGCGAGGCGCCGCCGAGCGCGTCGTCGAGCAGCTCGAGCCTCAACCCACGCCAGACC
>CAZSAT010000204.1:0-8565 GCA_964604675.1 uncultured Enterobacterales bacterium | reverse complement strand
GTGTCGGTGTCCGTGTCGGTGTCCGTGTCGGTGTCCGTGTCGGTGTCGGTGTCGGCCTCGGGGGCCGTGTCCTCACCTTCGTCCTTGTTGCAGCCAAAGGAGAGCAGGGGCAGAGCGAGCGCGAGGGTCATGAAGCGGGCCATGGGGTCTCCGGAACCTTGAGGGGTGGATCTTGCGTACGCGGATCCTGGCAGGTCGGATCACAACGTGTCAAACGGCAGAGTCAGCCGGCCGCTCACCGGTCGGTCGTGCCCGAGAGGAATCCTGTGTCCTTGATGTTCTACGCCCTGTCGTTGATGGCCTCTGGCTGCGGAACCACGACCTCCGAGCCCCCGACCACCACGCCGGAGGCCGAGGTCGCCGAGGTGTTGGGGCCGGTGGTCCCCGCGGGCGAGCGGGCCCCGAGCCGCGCCTACTTCGGACTGGAGCTCGGCGCAGCCGACCAGGCGGCCATCGATGCCTGGGTCGCAGCGAACGGCCTCAGCTGCAGCACGACGCCGGCCCCGGCGCGCACCGACGTGCTCACGCGCTGCGACGGCAACGACCTGTCCGGCGCGTGGCTGGCCGAGCGCGGCCTGGGCGGACGGCTCGTGCAGGTCTTCCTGAGCCGCGGCGAGACCACGGCCCTGCACTTCCTGGCGACCTCCCGTCGCTACTCCGTGCCACGGACCGCCGCCGCGGACTACGACGCGTCGGTGGCGGCCGTGGCGGCCAGGCTCGGCGCCCCCGCGGAGGCTCGCCCGGCCTCGTCGCTCCAGAACTTCGACGACCGCTTCATCCGCCTTGCGAGCCGCTGGAGCTACGCCGATCTCGCGGTGGAGGTGACGCTGATGCGGACCGGCCAGGACTACCTGGTGGTGAACGAGCGCTGGAGCGTGCCCTACCTCGCCGAGAGCTCGGAGGACCGGGCCGGCGGCGGGCACTTCGGTGCCAAGACGGCGACTGCAGCGCTGGACGGCGCGGTCCAGCGCGGGGAGGGGAGCCTGCCCATCGGGGAGGTGCATGCGCGTGTGGCCGAGCTCGAGGGGCAACAGGTGCGGGTCACCGGCAAGGTGGTGAAGGCCTCGAGCGGCATCTTCGGCACGAACTGGTACCACCTGCAGGACGGCACGGGTGATGCCGAAGCGGAGACCCACGACCTGACCGTCACGTCCGACGCCGAGGTCGCGGCAGGCGACCTGGTCACCTTCGAGGGGCCCCTGACGAAGGACAAGGACCTGGGCTTCGGCTACTTCTACGCAGCGATCATCGAGGGGGCGCGACAGGTGGAGTGAAGCTCGGGCGACGGCGCGGAGAAGCCTGCCTGGGCCCCACCCTTCTCTCCAGGAGGCATCTGGCAACCGGTCCTCCTCGACAGCCAGCCCGGCGCGCACCTGTTCAGCCGCCGGTGTAAGGCCCACGTAGTCGGAGGTGTCTGTGCCCCGACTACAATGGTGACCATGCACCGACTGATCGGCCTCCTCCTCACGCTGTGGATCGCCGCGCCCGCCCAGGCGCAGGAGATCGCCGTGTTGGACTTCGACGCCTACGACCTGACCTACGACGAAGCCATGCTGGTCTCCACCGGCTTGCGCGACGCCTTCCTCGCCGAGGGCTCCTTCTACCCGCTGGCCGACTACGACATCGGCGAACGGCTGACGCAGGGGCAGGGCGACGCCCTCACGCAGGCACGCACCCTGCTCGCCGACGCGCGCAGCGACCTCAACCTCGGCTCGGTGCAGGGTGCGCTGGGCAAGATCGAGGACGCGCTGGTGCTCCACCAGTCCACGGGCTCCCAGTGGGCCCGACGCGCCGAGCTCGCCGACTGCCACTTCTACGCTGCGGTCGCGCTGTCGAAGCAGGGCCGCCAGACCGAGATGCTGCGGCACCTGAAGGAGACGCTCTACCTCTACCCGGGCTACCCCGAGATCCGCGCCCCGGGCGGCTTGTCCAGCACGCTCAGGAGCGGCTTCGGACGCGCGAGCGACGAGCTGGCCGGCGAGAAGCGGCGGGTTCCCTCGACCGACGACATCGTGGCCGTGGCCAGCCGCATCGCGGTCGACGCGGTGGTGGTGGGCTTCGTCACCGCGGACGGGGCCGTGTACGCGCGGCTCATCGCGAACGGCGAGCTCGCCGGCGAGTCCAAGGTGCTCGCGGAGATCGTGCCACCCATGCCCGGCGACCCCATCTACGGCGACATGGCCGCCGAGCTGCTCAGCGGCGTGAGCGCGCCTGTCGGCGGTGCCATGGGGGCCTACGCGACCGCCGACGTGAGCGATCTGGGGACCACGGGCGACCCCGACTACAGCGACGGCTTCGACTACGAGATCCCGGACTTCTCGGCCCCGCTCCCCGAGCCCGAGGAAGAGGAGGAAGAAGCCACCGAGGACGACCAGCGCATGGCGTCCACGAAGCGATCGCGCACCCCCAGGGCACGCAAGGGCACCGCCAAGATCAGCTCGGGTCGCCGCGTGCGCTACGACGACGGCCCCGTGACCCGGACCTGGTGGTTCTGGACGGCCACGGGCGCGGTGGTCCTGGGAGGCGGAACCGCCGCGGCGGTCGTGGTGTTGTCAGACGAGGGGCCCACCGACGAGCCGGTGGACGAGCCGGTGAACGATGAATCAGCTTGGAGCTTGAACCTGGAGACCGGCGAATGAGCAGGCCAAGTGCCGGCAAAGTCCATGCGGATCCGGTTGACACACACCTGACGGTCACCTAAGACCGCAGCTTCCTTCGAGGATAGCGGTATGCGCGTCGTCTGCGACAACTGCGGGGCCACGTACAAGATCCCCGGCACCAAGCTCGTTCGCGAGGTCAACAAGGCCACGTGCCGCAAGTGCGGCCACGGGATCATCATCCGCCGCGCCGGCGAGCAGGCCAAGGCCGCTCCGGTGGGGGGCCAGAACCCGGACGCCGAAGCCACGCAGATCACCACCCAGGCCGCCCTCGAAGAGCGGGAGCGCCAGCGCGTGGCGGCGGCGGCCGTCGCGGCCTCGCCCCCACCCGGCCAGGAGCAGCTGCCGCCCACCGTCATCTCACCCGGAGCCGCCGAGCACACCGCCCCGATGGCCGCCGCCACCCCCGCGCAGGTCCAGATGGCTGCGCCACCGCCGGCCTGGGCCGAGCCCACCGCCGCCACCCCGCGCGCCAACGGCGTGCACCAGAACGGCACCAACCACCCGCAGGTCGCCGTGCCCTACAGCGCCCCGGCGCCTGCACCGGCACCGGCACCGGCACCGGCACCGGCGCCGGCTCCGGCCCTCGCACCGCCGGTCAGCGCAGCACCCCAGGGGCGCCCGGCGCCCACGAAGAAGCCTCACGACGCCTCCAACGATCTCCGCCTGGTGCTCCTGGCCGGCTTCGCCGCGCTCTTCGGCGCCCTGGTGCTCGCGGTGGGCAGCGAGCCGCTGCACACCTTCCTCGGCCTGGCGCTCGCCATGTGGGGCGGCACCTTCGTGCTGATGGTGCTCACCTTCGGCGATCTCGGCCGCAAGGACGGCAAGGTGCTCGTCTCCCTGATGGTCTCCCTGCTCGTGGGCGGCGGCTCCGCCGGAGCGTTCCACGTGCTGGGCCTGACCGGTGTGCAGCACTCCAGCGGAAGCCAGACCCTCCCCCCCGTCGCGGCCGTCGTCGACGATGGCGACGAAGAGGACGAGGAAGAGGAGGTGGCCGACGCCGAGGAAGGCGACGCCGAGGAAGGCGAGGAAGGCGAAGAGGGCGAAGAGGGCGAGGAAGCCGAAGACGAAGCGCCCGGCGATGCGGTCGCCGATGCCGGCGAAGAGGACAAGGCGCCGGCACCCGTCACCACCACCCGGTCCAGCACCTCGAGCTCCACCAAGACCTCGTCCCCTCCCAGCTACCCCAAGAGCGAGAACTACGGCGCGCAGAGCTCGACCCGGTCCTCGTCGGGCAGCTCCAGCAGCTCCAGCGGCTCCAGCGGCTCCAGCGGCTCCAGCAGCAAGACCACGAGCGGCACCACCACCAGCACCCGCTCCAACACGCCCAGCACCACGAGGTCCACGTCGTCCGGCTCCTCGAGCGGCAGCTCGTCGTCGTCGTCGTCGTCGTCGTCGAGCGCGCTCCCCGCCACCGTGCCGCCCACCGTGCTCGACACCATGCTCCGGAGCAACCGCGGCGTGAAGGTCTGCTTCTTCAAGTACCAGCAGGAGATGGGCTCGCTGCCCTCGCGCGTGAACATGCGCATCAGCCTCGACCCCACGGGTCGCGCCAACTCCGCCAGCGCCAAGGACAGCTTCGCCGGCAGCTCGCTCGACAGCTGCCTGTCCGCAGCCATCAAGGGCATCCAGTTCCCGCCGTTCTCGGGACCGAGCTACACCTTCAACTACCCCTACGTCTTCAACTAACCGAGAAGACGAAATCGTTGGCGCGCGCTCGCGCGCGCCAACGACATCGCCTCTCGAGAGGCTCGACGGCATCGCGGTCCGAGACCTCCGGCCTCGAACCGGACACCGCCGAAGCCCACGAGCAGACGACATGCCCTGCACGTCGTCTCTCGGACCGGCAAAGGGTCCAGCACGCCGCCCAAGACGACACCGCGCTCGCGCGCGTCCGAGACCTCCGCCTCGAACCGGACACCGCCGAAGCCCACGAGCAGACGACATGCGCTGCACGTCGTCTCTCGGACCGGCAAAGGGTCCAGCACGCCGCCCAAGGCGACACCGCGCCCCCGCGCGCCAACGACATCGCCTCTCGAAAGGCTCGACGGCATCACGGTCCGAGACCTCCGGCCTCGAACCGGACACCGCCGAAGCCCACGAGCAGACGACATGCCCTGCACGTCGTCTCTCGGACCACCCACGTGCACGGCGCAGAGACCACCAACACGCGCGGACCGACCGGCCCGGCGCGCGGATAGGCTGACCCGTGCTCTCCCTCCTCCTCGCCTGCAGTCCCTCGCCCCAAGCCGAACGCGACACGGCACCCGCTGAACCCACCGACACCGCCCCCCCGGCCAACGTCGCGCTCGTTCCGCTCCACGTCGATGGGCTCGAGACCCTCACCGCCCACGATCACGGGCTCACCGCCACATGGACCGACGCCACCGGCGGCACCGCACCCTACAGCTACACGCTGAGCTGGACCGGCACCGAAGCGGGAAGCTCGGAGAGCGCCGAGATCGCGCTGCCCGACGGCACCTACACCGTGTGCGTCACGGTCACCGACGCCGCGGAGGCGAGCTTCACCGGCCCCACCTGCCTGGAGCAGGTCGTGGGCGACCAGCGCCTCGTGCTGCTCTCCGAGACCGACCTGGGCAGCGCCGCCGACGTGTGGGGGCAGGGCGACACGGTCGTGCTCACCGGCGGCTACGACCTCGAGCTGGCCTTCGCGGTCGTCGACGTGGCCGACGCGTCCAACCCCGAGGTCCTCGCCACCGTGCCGCGGTCGGAAGGCGGCTACGTCAAGGACGCCAAGATCGACGGGCAGCTCCTCGTGACCAACGGCGAGTGCGGCTGCGGCTCCGAAACGCCCGAGTGGGAGGCCTACGACAAGCTCGGTGCGCGGGTCTGGGACCTCTCCGATCCAGCCGAGCCCACCCTGCTCGGCTCCATGGGCGAGCCCAGCACCAGCGTGCACAACGTGGCGCTCGGCAACGGCCACGCCTTCCTCACCGACAACATCGAGGACTCGGTCCACATCTGGTCGCTCGAGGACCCCGCCCAGCCCGTGTTCGTCGCCCAGTGGCGCCCACCCGAGGGGGGCATGGTGCACGACCAGGCCTTCGTCGACGGCAAGCTCTACGTGGCCTTCTGGAGCGGCTTCGCGGTGCTCGACGTCCAGGACCCCGCCAAGCCCGTCGAGCTCGTGCTGCACACCTACGAAGGCGGCGCCTGCCACAACGCGTGGCCCACCGACGACGGCTCCCACGTGCTCACCACCGACGAGACCGCCGGCGGCCACGTGCGCATCTGGGACGTGCGCGACCCGGCCGCCGTCGAGCAGGTGGCCGAGGTCGCCGGACAGCACCCCGACCACTCCGTGCACAACGTGCACGTGCGCGACGACCACGCCTACGTGAGCTGGTACATCGACGGCGTGGTGGTGCTCGACGTCAGCGAGCCCGCGAACCCGGTCGAGGTCGCCCGCTACGACACCCACGACGAGCCCGACGACCCCTGGGGTGGCAGCCCGGTCGACACCGGCGACACCGCCGCGGGCGACACCGCCGGCGAACACAGCCACCAGGGCAGCATCTACAGCGGAGCGTGGGGGGTGTGGCCCTTCGGTGAACACCTCGCCGTGTCCGACATGAGCCGCGGCCTGCTGCTCTTCGATCACTTCCCAGAGGTCGTCGCAGCCGACTGAGGGCGCAGGGGTTACTCGGCGGTCCCTCCCAGGAAGGCACCCTCATGCAGCTCCGCAACGTCGCCATCATCGCGCACGTCGACCACGGCAAGACGACCCTGGTCGACGGCCTGCTCCACCAGGCCGGCACCTTCGGAGCCCACGAGGCCGTGGCGGACCGGGTCATGGACTCCATGGACCTCGAGCGGGAGCGCGGCATCACCATCCTGTCGAAGAACACCGCGGTGCTCTACGGCGACAAGAAGATCAACATCGTCGACACCCCGGGCCACGCCGACTTCGGCGCCGAGGTGGAGCGCGTGCTCAAGCTCGTCGACGGCGCCATCCTGCTCGTCGACGCCTCCGAAGGCCCCCTCCCACAGACCCGCTTCGTGCTGCGCAAGGCGCTCGAGCAGGGCCTCACGATCGTGGTCGTGATCAACAAGATCGATCGCCCCGACGCGCGGATCGACGAGGTGGAGTCCGAGGTCTACGACCTCTTCATCGACCTCGACGCCGACGACAGCCAGATCGAGTTCCCCATCCTCTACGCCTGCGCCAAGGAGGGCTACTGCTCCCTCGATCAGGACGAGCAGGGCACCGACCTGAAGCCCCTCTTCGACACGATCGTCGACCACGTCCCCGCGCCGAGCGGCGACCCCGAGGCCACCCCGCAGCTCCTGATCACCCAGCTCGGGCACGACCAGTACGTGGGCCGCCTCGCCATCGGCCGCCTCTTCAACGGCACCATCCGCATCCGCGACGAGATGCTGCTCTTCGGCAGCGACGACAGCCGCAAGGTCCGGGTCTCCAAGCTCTACACCTGGCAAGGCCTGAACCGGGTCGACGCCGAAGAGGTGGGCGCCGGCGACATCGTGGCGGTGGCCGGCATCGACGACGTGAACATCGGCGACACCTTCACCTCGGTGCTCATCCCCAAGCCGCTCCCGCGCGTGACCGTGGACGAGCCCACCATCGGCATGACCTTCTCCGCCAACTCGGGCCCCTACTCGGGCCAGGACGGCAAGTACGTCACCGCCCGCCAGATCCGCGAGCGCCTCGAGCGCGAGTGCCTGCACAACGTGGCCATCCGCCTCGAGGACACCGGCACACCCGACCAGATCAAGGTCATGGGCCGCGGGGAGCTGCAGCTCGCCATCCTGCTCGAGCAGATGCGGCGCGAAGGCTACGAGATGTGCGTGTCGAAGCCCGAGGTCGTGAACCGCGAGATCGACGGCGTGATCTGCGAACCCTACGAGCACGCCAGCCTGGACTTCCCCGAGGTCTACATGGGCGTGATCAGCGAGAAGATGGCGCTGCGCAAGGGCCGCATGCTCGAGATGAAGGTCGACAGCTCCGGCCGCGCACGGGTCGAGTACCGGGTGCCCAGCCGGGGCCTGATCGGCTTCCGTGGGGAGTACCTGAACGACACCCGCGGCGAAGGGCTCATCAACACCCTGTTCGACAGCTACGACGAGCTCGCCGGCTACATCCCGATGCGGCAGAACGGCAGCCTGGTCGCCGACCGCAAGGGCCCGGCCACCCCCTACGCGCTCTTCCACCTCCAGCCGCGCGGCAAGCTCTTCATCCTGCCCGGCGTCGACGTCTACGAAGGCATGATCGTGGGCGAGAACGCGCGGGAGAACGACATCAACGTCAACGTGTGCCGCGCCAAGCAGCTCACCAACTTCCGCTCCTCCGGCGCCGACGAGAAGACCGTGATCGCACCCCCCGTGCAGATCACGCTGGAGAAGGCGCTCGAGTTCATCGCCGAAGACGAGCTGGTCGAGATCACGCCCGAGAACATCCGCCTGCGCAAGAAAGAGCTGGCGCAGAACATGCGCTCGGTCGTGCGCGGCGAGCGGAAGGACAAGAAGAAGAAGAAGCGGTAGCCGCCCGCCCCCCGATCAGGGACGCGCGCCCTGCATGATCCAGTCCTCGATGAGCTGGATGTCGTTGGCCCGCAGCGGCTCCCCGCCCAGAGGCATCGTGCCGCCGCTGCCGCCCACCGTCTTGTGGGTGCCCTTGACCTTGTAGACCAGGTAGCTGCCGCCGGCGCTGTTCGGCTGGACCAGGGCCATCTTGGCCTGGGTCGAGTCCACGTTGATGAGCGACGTGGCCGCGAGCACCAGCTCGCCGGACGGGTTCTTCGGCGTGTGGCAACCCGACGACAGGCACGCCTGCCGCACCAGAGGCTCGATGTCGGTCGCGTAGGACAGCGGCGCGTCGGTGTCGGTGTCGGTGTCCGTGTCGGTGTCGGTGTCGGTGTCGGTGTCCGTG
>CAZSAT010000203.1:0-8642 GCA_964604675.1 uncultured Enterobacterales bacterium | reverse complement strand
GCAGCGTCCGCGCGTTCCCGAAGGCCTCCAGGAGCGGGTTCGACTCCAGCACCTCGCACTCGGCGGTGCCTGGCGCGCTGCGCACGATCTGGCCTGCGTCCGGGCTGCCCGGACGTCCGGCGCCCGACGGGGGGCCTCCACCCTGCCAGGCGGCCGAACCACCAGCCGACGGGACGCTGTTCGGCTGCTCGCGACGGCCCTCACCGCGCAGGAATACGACGACTTCCTGCTCGGCGGTCACACCGGGTCGGCGGTCGCCGCCGTGAGCTGGGCGCTGGCGAAGAGGCACACGATCGACGAGGTGGTCGCCGCCACCGTCGTCGGAAACGAGCTCGGTGCGCGAATCGGCGCGAGCGCGCTCCTGTCGCCCAGCTGCCGCCAGTCGTCGGTCTCATCGCTGGCAGCCGCCGCCACGGCGTCGCGGCTGCTCGGACTCGACGCCCGCGCCACGGCGCATGCGCTCGCGCTCGCGCTCGTCGGGCCTCGACGCCTGAGCGAGCACGCGCTCATGGGGAACGCGGAGCAGCGCGGCACCCACCTCGCGCTGCCCATCCTGGACGGCTTCGACGCCGCCGTGCTCGCGGCCGGCGGCGCGACCGGGCCCCTCGACCTGCTCGACGCCCGGCACGGCTACTACGGAGAGCACGACCTGCCCCTCCGGGCGGCCTTCTCCGGCCTGGGCCAGTGTTGGCTCACGCGCACCCTGACCTACAAGCCGCTACCCGGCTGTGCGTGGCTCCAGGTGCCCCTCCAGGCCACCCGGGAGATCCTGGCACGCCACGTCAAGGCCGCCGACAAGCGCCTCCGCGCCAAGCAGGTGCTGCGCGTCGAGCTCGCCCTCCCCGCCCCTGCGGTCGGGTTGGAGGTCCGCGCCGCCCGTCTGGCGAAGGGCTCGCTCTTGTTCGGGGTGCGACGAGCCATCGGTGCCCTCTGTGTGGCCTACGAGCTGGGATCCGAGCAGCTCACACCCGCCTGGCAGGCCGAGCATCGAGACGCTGTGGAACGCATCGCGGCGTCCATCGAGGTCCGGCACGACTGGCAGATGTCCGTCGACCTGGCGGAGCAGCTGCTCACCGTCGGCGCCCCGCTGCTGGCCGGGGTGACGATGGCCGAGCTTCGGCGAGCGGCCCAGCGGCAGCTCGGGCCCTCGTCCCTCACGCTTCCAGCGGGCACGGAGCTCCTGGCACTGGCCAGGACGCGTCCCGACCGGGTGCTGGCCGATCTCGGTCGGTCCAGCGGGGATCTGGCCGACTTCGACGCAGACGCCTGGCGGTTCCGCCTCGGCGTGCACATGAAGCTGTTCACGACCCGCGGCGGCTGGTGGCCGGAACGGCGTGACACACCGGAGGCTGGACCCGGCTGGCCCTGGGCGGACACCGTCGCTCAGGTGCTGCACAAGCACGCGCAGGGCGACGACGCGCGCGTCGCGGGCGCCCGGGATCTGCTCGAGGCGAGCGGCACCGACGGTGCCAAGGGCTGGGTGGCCGCGCTCTGACAGCGAGCGCGGCGTCCGCCCTCAGGCCACGACCTCGGCCTCGGAGTCGCCGACGCTGATGTCCGCGTCGTCGGAGCCGATACCGTTGTCCTTGAGATCGATCGACTCGGTGTCGGGCGGGAAGGCCTCCATCTCGGAGTCATCCAGCTCGATCTCGGCCACGGAGAGCTCGTTCTGAGCCTCGATCGCCTGCGCCTCGGTGTCGATACGCTCCTCGATCGTGTAGTTGAGCTCGACCACCCGCACGGTGTGGAAGGCCTCCAGAGCACCCAGGGGTACTTCCTTCGTGAGCTTTCGCGCCAGGCGGTAGCCCTGCACCGTCACGGTGGGTGCGCCACACGTGGGGCAGGTACGACGCTCGATGGCGTAGGCCAGCTCGGTCTGGACGCGGTGTCCGTAAAGGCAGCGGTGATCCATGGGCTCTCCAGAGGAAGCCGCCCATCTAGGCGATCCCTCGAAGCTTGTCAACCGCCTTACAGCGAGATCTCGAAGCCGCCCTCCATCTCGACGTAGCCATCCTCGGCTCCGGCGAGGCCGATGTCCACGATCTCGAGCGAGAAGCCATCGAGGTTCGGGATGGGGATCTCGCCGAGCGCGTCGGTCAGGCTCGGAAGCAGCAGCGGCACGAGCGCCTCCAACAAGACCTCGGTGTCTTCGGCGTACACGCTGCGGTCGTCGGGGTAGTCGAGGTCGAACACGATCTCCATGTCGCCGAGCCCCGCCAACAGCGTGTTGTCCTCGGTGGCCTCGAGGGCCATGTCGGCGAACACGCTCACGTAGATCCGCATCCAGAGGTTCGCTTCGTCGACCTCGCCGTTGTAGAGCGACAGCTCCAGATCACCCAGCTGAAGCTCCAGCAGGTTCCCATCGGTCCCGGGGACCACCACCGGCGGCAGGTACGCGTAGGTGCCGATGGAGAGCGACGAGAGCTCCGGCATGAACAGGCTGAAGTCGCCCAGGTCGAGCCCCAGCTCCGAGCTGTCCATCGCCATCTCGAGCACGCCACCACCCCAGATCGCGAAGAGCGCCTGGTTGATGAAGTCCTGCGACAAGCCGAGCGCCATGTCCGAGGTGGACGAGCCGTAGCTGGGCGCGGTGTAGGGGTAGGTCAAGCTGCCCGGTGCCTGCTCGGCGTTGGCCAGCCAGGCGTCCGCCATGAAGTAGGTCTCGAGGCCGAGCGACAGCCCGGCTTCGTCCACGCTCACGCTGTAGGGCAAGGCCTCGAAGTCGTAGAGCACGCCGTTGATGTCGAAGTCCGTGCTGATCACCAACTCCGACAGGGTGGAGTCGAGCAGGTCGGGAATGGCGCTCTCGATCTCGGACGCGACGAGGTCCTCCACCAGCGACGCCATGTAGTCGTCGAGGTCGAAGCCGAAGAACTCGAAGACGGCGTCGACGACGTCGTACAGGGTCTGATCGAGATCGAAGCCCTGGAGGTCGACGTTGATGTTGGACACCGCGATGTCGAGCTGGCCGCCCGAGACCGACGGGGTCAGATCCATCGAGATGTCGATGGTGTCGATGTCGAGGCTGGCCGAGAGCGAGTAGTCGATCTCCGCGGCCTCGCCGTACGCGTACATGCCCAGGTAGAAGTCGTGGATCTGGGCCCCGGCGTCGATGTAGCCGGTCTTGGGGTCCAGGGTGAGCTCGGTCGAGCTGAAGTACGGATCCTGGATGTAGAAGTAGAGGCTGTACCAGGTGAAGCACTCCTCCCAGCCCAGGATGTCCCAGCAGGTCTCCGACGACTCCGAGATGAGCGCATCGGAGCCGATGGCGTCCTGCAGCACGTCCACGGTCAGGAAGCCGGACGCCAGATCTTCGATGGTCTCGAAACCGGGCTCGTAGATCCGCACCATCAGGGCATCGCCGACGCCATCGCCGTAGGGTGTGTAGTCTCCCGACATCACGGCGATGGTCTCGCTGGTCTCGTTGCCTTCCCCGTCCTCGGCCACGATGTCGACGAGGTTCGTGCCGAACTCGTAGTCGACCCAGCTCTCCCAGTTGCCCAGCTCGTCGATCGAGGCCGCTTCACCGTTGACGGTGACCTCGGCCACACCGGAGTAGGCGTCGCTCACCGTGCCCTGGGCGTAGGCCCCCTCTTCCTCGGTGCGGGTGCCGCGCTCCGGGAGATCGATGTCGGTCTCGGGACCGGTGGAGTCGATGAGCAGCGGCCCGACCGAGTCGGTGAGGGACGCGTCTTCGCTCTGCGCCCAGACGGTGAGGTAGCCCTCCTGCGCGACGGTGAGCACGGTGTTGGCCCAGTCGACGGCGTCGGCCGGGTCGGTCCAGAGCACGAAGTCCTCGTCGATGGCGTTGCCGAACTGGTCGAACACGTCGACGTGCGCGATGGTGCTCTCGTCCAGCTCCAGGGCCTCGTCCTCGAGCCAGAGGTCGAGGGTCGAGGGCGGTCCGGCCACGACGATGAACGCTTCGTCGTCGACCAGGGTGCTCTCGTCGTCCACCAGGGTGGCGGTGGCGGTGTAGGTCCCCGGCTGCGTGGTGCGGAACGCGGCCCCGCTGTCGGTGACGGCCTCGCTGTCCACGCTGATGTCGGTGCCCTCGGGCGAGGTCGGGTTGTCGTAGACGTCCCAGGCGAGCACCTCGTAGCCGAGCTCCGCGCCGGCCTCGACCTGCACGTCCGCCAGCTCGAGGTCCAGGGACGAGGGCGGCCCCGGGTCGACGTCGAGATCGACGGTGGCCAGGTAGCTGAGCCCCTCGTGATCGGCGGTGGCGGTCAGTGCGTGCGCGCCCGCGACCGTGGCCGACACCGAGCCGTCGCCGTAGCTCAGCAGCGCCTCGAGATCCGACGAGAGCACCGGGTCGACCGCGATCGGTTCCGAGCCGCCGTCGATGTAGGCGAGGTAGGGCACGGACTCGCCAGCCGTGCTGTCGTAGCGCTCCAGCGTGAACACCAGCGCATAGCTGGACTCCGTGATCGAGCCGCCATCGCCCTCGACCTCGCCTTCCTCGGGCGCGAAGAGATCGCTGCGACAACCGCTGAGCGCGAGGACGGCGATCAGCAACTGGAAGGCACGCACACGACACCCCTGGCACGGTTCGGGAGGTTCGCCAGCATGGCCCAGAAGCACGCAGATGGCAAGGATCCACGAAACGTGGCATAGAGATGTAGTCAACGACTACATTCTGGAGAGCACCGTGGCCACCTTCCCCCCCTGGAGCGACGAACACCGCATGTTGCGGAAGACCGTGCGGTCGTTTGCCGAGGAGCGCCTGGCACCCTTCAAGCACGATTGGGACAAGCAGGGCTCGTGGCCGGTGCGGGAGGTGCTCCAGGAGATGGCCGAGCTCGGCCTGCTCGGCATCCGCTTCCCCGAGGAGAACGGCGGATTGGGCTTGGACTGGTGGGCCACGGCCGCCTACGTCGAGGAGCTCACGTGGGCGCGCAACGGCGGCGTGGTCATGTCGATCATGGTCCACACCGACATGGCCACGCCGATCATCGCCGAGATCGGCACCTCGGAGCAGAGGAGCGAGTTCCTCGAGCCCGTGATCAACGGGGAGAAGATCGCCGCGCTCGGCGTGTCGGAGCCCGGCGCCGGCTCCGACGTCGCGAGCATCCGGACCACGGCGAAGATCGACGGCGGCGACTTCGTGATCAACGGCTCGAAGACCTTCATCACCAACGCTGCGGTCGCGGACTTCATCACGCTCGCCGTGCGCACGGGCGAGGATGGCTACGGCGGCATCTCGCTCGTGCTCTTCCCGACCGACACTCCGGGCTTCTCGTTGGGACGGAAGCTGGACAAGCTCGGCACCCGCAGCATCGACAGCTCCGAGATCCACTTCGACAACTGCCGCATCCCGCGTCGGTACCTGCTCGGTCAGCTCAATGCCGGCTTCGTGCACATCATGCAGAACTTCCAGGGCGAACGCCTGGTGGCCGCGCTCACGGCGAACGCCGGCATGGAGATCGCGCTCACCGACGCCATCCGCTACGGCAAGGAACGCAGGGCCTTCGGCCGCCCCATCGGCAAGTTCCAGGTCTGGAAGCACACCTTCGCGGAGCACCTCACCAGCCTCGAGGCCGCCAAGATGCTGACCTACCACGCGGTCGACGTGGCCAACTCCGGCAAGGACCCCACCAAGGCGGTGTCGATGGCCAAGCTGCACAGCTGCGATCTCGCGCAGAAGGTCGCCTACGACACGCTCCAGTTCCACGGTGGGTACGGCTTCATGGAGGAGTACGACGTGTCCCGCCACTACCGGGACGTGCGTCTGCTCACCATCGGTGGCGGCACCAGCGAGGTGATGAAGGAGATCGTCGCGAAGTGGAGCGGGCTGTAGGGCCCCGCACGATGATCTTCTCGCCTCGCAAGGGTATTCTCGGACGAGGAGCCCCAGGTGGACGATCTCCAGGTCACCGTAGCGATGAAGACTGGCGACAGCGTGGCCTTCGGCACGGTGATGTGGCTCCGCGACCGACGCCTGAGCTTCGAGGCCAACGCGCGCAGCAAGGAAGGCGACAACGTCGAGCTGCGCATGGAGCTTCGCGGCCGCTCCGACACCGTGTACGCGCTCGGGCACGTCGCCTCGCGGGTCAACCGCCATGGGGCCGTGCCCGTCTTCGTGGTGGGCATCTCCCAGATGTCGCCGGAGGACGAGGCGCGGCTGGCGGCGTGGCTCGAGGACCTCAGGCGCGGCGGCACCAGCGCGAACGTCGAGGGCCTGATCAACGCCAAGGATGTCGTCACGAGCTCCAGCTACTCGACGAGCGACCACGAGACTGCGAACGCGCTCCGCCGCTACGACGAGAAGCGCAGCCGGTTCCGGAAGAAGGACGACAAGGAAGCCGACCCGATGGGCCTGAAGAGCTCCGGCACGGGCAGCAGCGCGTCGTTCCAGGGAGCCGCCGGCCGGAACGCGATCCGAAGCGCCTTGCGCAAGGGGGTCAGCAGCGGCCGCACCGCCCCGAAGCCGAAGCAGCGCGCCAGCGGTGACCCCGCGAGCTCGGCCTGGCTCAAGAAGCTGCACGGGCGCATGGGCAACCAGGAGGGGGAGAGCTGGTCGCACTGGGAGCGGCGCGCGAAGGAGGCCAGCGAACGGCGCACTCGCCCGGTCCCGTTGCGCACGCCCGAGGGCGTGGACCCCAGCTCGATCGCGCCGGTGTCGACCGACAGTGAAGCTGCGAGCGCCGATGAGTACACCCGTTGGATCGCCGAGCAGGAGTCCCTGAGCAAGAGCCAGGCCTCGTCGGCCCAGGCGGATCTGAGGACCCGGTCGGCCAGCGACGGTCCCGTCGTGCCGAGCGCGGATGAGGTGTTGGGCCGCGTCGCGGAGCCGGACCCGTCGGCTGCCCCCCCTGTCTTTGCGCCCCCGCCAGAGCGTGCGCCCGATCCGCCCGAGCCTGCTGCGGCGGTCGGAGCGCCCCCGGCACAGAAACCCGAAGCGCCGAAGGCGTCGCGGCCGCCCGAGCCGGTGCCGGAGGCGCGGGACCACGTGCTCGAGGGCCTCGGCCTCTTCGACGACGCGACCGACCCCGCCTGCTTCCTGGACGTCGACGCGATGAGCGCGATGATCACCTGGGCCGAGCGCCAGACCGTGCGCGACGACTGGAACGACCAGCTCCAGCACGGTTCCTACGTGCTCTCCGTGGCGCCGCCGCACCCCTCGGCGGGCAGCGCCCTCGAGCTCGTGCTCGCCTTCCCTGACGGGCAGTTCGCCACCGCCCAGGCCGTCGTGATGGCCTGCACCGACCACGAGATCTCGCTCGACGTCATCGTCACCGCAACGCTGCGCCAGGTCTTCACCAGCTTCGGATAGGGCCTTGGGGTGACCCTCACCCTCCTCGCCACCGCGCTCGCTGCTCCGTTGGCCCAGGTCGGCGACGCGCTCCCTGGCGCGACGGTCACCGCCGTCGACGAGCACCCCGAGTACCACGCGATCACGCTCGAGCTGAGCGAGGGCACCGAGCTCCGCGTCGAGGTGGTCGCCACGGGCCAGGGTGTCTGCAGCCGCGACGGCCTGCAGCTGTTCCCGCGCTGGGAGCTGCTCGGTCGAGCGAGCCCGGAGCTGGAGGATCCCCACCACCCCGCCGTCGAGGCGCTCTGCGAACGCCTCGCCACGGCCACGCTCCCCGCCCTGGCCCCTCCCGGCGGGGGGGGGCAGCTCGGACCGGGTTCGTTCGCGAACCAGCGAGGAAAGACCACCGACGTCTGCAACGGTGCGCCGGACGGACCGATGAGGCCCAGCGAGATGCCCGGGGGCACGTGGGGCTGGCTGACCCTCGGAGCGCTCGCGGCCGGAACGGCCCGCCAGCTCGCCGCCGCGGAACCCGGCGCACGGCGCTGGATGCGCCGTCTGGGCCTCCTCACCTTCGCCATGGTGGTGCTCGCTGGGCCGTGCGGACTCGCCAACGGGGCGTTGGCGGGCTTCGAGAAGCTCCGGCTGGCGTGGGGTGTGGCCGACAACAGCCTCTACGGCGTGGGCTTGAACGCGCTCCACCACCCCCTCACCAGCTGGCTCGGCCGCAGCGTCGACAACGTGTTGTGGACCCACGGCGCGCTCGCGGTGCTCTCCCCCGTGTTGCTGTTCGCCCTGCTGGACCAGCTCGCGGGGCGCACGCCGGCCGTGCTCGGCGCCCTCGCCTACGCGGTCCTCCCGCTACCGCTCCGGCTGGCGTGCACCGAGGTCAGCCAGGTGCCCGTGGTGGCCCTCCAGCTCGCCGCCCTGCTCGGAATCACGCGGTTCGCCAAGGAAGGCTCCACGTCCGGCGCCATCCTCGCGGCGCTGGCCAGTGGAGCCGTGCTGCATCTACGGCCCGAAGCGGCGACCTTTCTGGTGGTGGTGCCTGCCTGGATCGTGCTCCTGGGCGCGCCGCGCTGGCGTCCGGTGGGTCTGGCCGCGCTCGTCGCCGCTCCCCTCGCCATGCCCCGGCTGACCGAGATCGCGGCGCGCGCCAGCCAGCTCGACGCGGTCGCCGGCCACGGCTCGCGCTTCCAGGCGCTCCTCGAAGCCGCCACCCCGTCCCTCGGCGTGGTCGACCGCTTCCCCTTCCTGCTCACCACCTGGTCGTGGACACCCGCCTTGCTCTCGCTCGGCGTGGCCCTCGGACTCCTCGGCGTGCTGGGGAAGCGGCCGGCCGTTCCGCCTGCCCTGCTGATCTGGGGGCTCGCGGTGTGGGCACCCG
>CAZSAT010000202.1:0-8703 GCA_964604675.1 uncultured Enterobacterales bacterium | reverse complement strand
GCAATTTTTTGGATTCTGGCCTTATTGTTTTCTATCGCCGCAGTCCAGTCTGCCGCAAGCGTCCCCGAACCCGAGCCCGTCGACTTCGAAGAGACGGTGCCCGAGCCTGAGGTCCCTCCGGAGCCCGTGCCGGAGGAACGCAAGGTGAGACGGGTGGTGCAAGGCCTGTCGGCGTCGAGCTTTTCGGCCGGCGCAGGCACGGGCCTCACCGTGCGGGCAGGCACCACGACCGGGGCCAAGGCCGGCGACGACTTGATGGCGATCGACGAAGCCAACGAGTTCGCCGTGGTGCCCTACACTGCGGTCACGTCGCAGCCGAAGCTGCGAGGGGCTCCTCCGCCCATCGAGGTGCCCATCGAGGCCCAGGACGCCGAGATCGAGGGCAGCTGGACCGCCTACATCGACGTGGACGTCTCGGGCGCCCCAACGGCCGTCCGCATCGGCAAGACCATCGGCCATGGCATCGACGAGGCCTGCGTGCGCGCCTGGATGAAGAGCCGGTGGCGGCCAGGAAAGCGCGACGGACAGCCTGTGGCCGTCTCGGGCATCCCGATGAAGTGCACCATCGACATGCTCGAATGATGTGCCTGCTCCTCGCTCTCTCGGGCGCCCCCGCGGTCGCCCAGCCCGCCGATCCGCCCGCGGAGGCCCAAGCCCCGCTGCCCCTGATCGCGTTTCCAGAGCTCGTGGAGTTCGTCGAGGCGCCGTACCCGCCCGACGCCGAGGCGGCGCGCATCGAAGGCGAGGTGCTGCTCCTCATCGTCATCGACGAGACCGGCGCGGTGATGGACGCCGAGGTCATCGGCGCCGCCGGCCATGGCTTCGACGAGGCCGCTGTTGCTGCCGTGAAGCAGATGCGCTTCACACCGGCGGCGGACGAGCTCGGCCCCGTGCCGGTGGAGATCGAGTTCGCCTACGGCTTCTCGATGGAAGGCAAGGAGGTCGAGCCGGAGCCCGAGGCGGTCCAAGCGCCCGTGAACTTCGACGGCGTGGTCCAGGAGATGGGCACCAGGCGGCTGCTGAGCGACATGGCGGTCGGCGTCGACGACGGCGCCTGGTCCACCATCACCGACGAGCACGGGCGCTTCGAGCTCCGCGGCCTGTCCCCGGGAAGCCACCAGGTGCGCATCAGCCGTCCTGGCTGGATCGCCAAGGAGGTCTCGGTCGTCATCGTGGACGGTGAGGTCACCGAGCTCGCGGCCTGGATCCGCAACGAGAGCTACACGCCAGACTCCGCGGTGGGCGTGTACCGCCGTGAGAAAGAGGAGATCACCCGCCGAACCGTCACGGTCGAGGAGATCCGACGCGTTCCGGGCAGCTTCGGCGACCCCGTTCGTGTGGTGCAGAGCCTGCCGGGTGCCGCCCGCTCGCCCTTCGGCACCGGACTCCTGATCATCCGGGGCTCGAACCCCGAGGACACCGGCGTCTACGTGGAGGGGATCCGCATCCCCTTCATCTACCACCTTGGCGGCTACGTCTCGGTCATCAACCCCGACCTGATCGCGTCGGTCGACTACCTGCCCGGAGGCTACGGCCCTCAGTACGGACGCACGATGGGCGGCGTCATCGACGTCTCCATCAAGGAAGAGGCCCCCGAGCGGCCCCGCGCCACGTGGTCCACCGATCTGCTCGACAGTGGCGGACTGTTCGAGGGGCGGCTGGGCGATGAAGGGCACCACCACGTCGGCGTGGCCGCCAGGCGCTCCTACATCGACCTCGTGCTCAAGCCCTTCACCGAGCTGTTCAACGGCTACTACGTGGCGCCGAAGTGGGCGGACTACCAGGTGCGCTACCACTACAGCGGGTTCGAGAGGACCAAGGTCACCGCGCTGGTCTTCGGGTTCGCCGACTCGCTGCTCGTCCAGACCCCGGCGGACGTCGCCCAGGGAACGGATCAAGACTTCCAGGGCGACATCGCCACCGACTTCGGCACCCACCGCGCGTTGGTGAAGATCGAGACCCAGCTCACGCCGACGTGGTCCTTGAAGGTCATCCCGAGCGTGGGCTACGACTACAGCTTCCTCGGCTTCGGCGGCGACCTCACCGTCCGGCTCGACCAGTACCTGCCCGAGCTTCGTGCCGAAGCGCCCTGGGAGCCCAACGAGACCTTCCAGCTCGTCCCGGGGATCGACTTCATCTGGGGCTACGGCACCTTTGACGTCACCTTCCCGTTCAATCCGGACAGCTTCGTGGGTGAATACGACCCGCTCGCCGAGCGCGAGGAGTGGGGCTACAGCGGCGAGGCCTGGGCGTGGGGCCCGGACCCGTATGTGAAGGCCAAGCTGCGTCCCTTCGGGGACAAGGACCGCCTGCTCCTCTCTCCCGGCTTCCGCGCGAGCCACGTCACCGTGGTCGACCAGTACTCCGCCTGGGGCTACGACCCGCGCTTCAACATGAGGCTGCGCGTGCTCCCTGGTGGCTACCTGAAGGCGGCCACGGGCATCTACACGCAGCCACCGCAGCCACACGAGGGCTACAACATCGAGGGCAGCGTCGGCATCGGCTTCGAGCGCGCCTGGTCGAGCGCGATCGGCTGGGACCAGGAGCTCGGAGACGGCTGGGGCAGCGTCGACATCGAGGGCTTCTACAAGCGCATGGGCGACCTGTTGGTCCTCAACCCCGACCTCATGGACTTCACCACCGACGCCAGCTGGGTGAACGAGGGCATCGGGCGCGTGTACGGCATGGAGATCATGGCGCGGAAGGAGCACGTGGGGAACTTCTTCGGCTGGGTGAGCTACACGCTCTCGAAGTCGGAACGTTTCGACTACCCGGAGCGCGATCTGGATCCGGACGAGAGCCCCTGGGACGCGGCGGCAGGCGAGGGCTGGTACCTCTTCGAGGCCGACCAGACCCACATCTTCGTGGCGGTGGCTGGCTACGATCTGCCCTGGGACGTCGGCGTCTCCGGGCGCTTCCAATACACGACGGGCAACCCCTACACCGACTACGCTGGCGGGGTCTACGACATCGACCAGGACTTCTACACACCCTTCCAGTCCAACGAGTACAACGCACAGCGCCTGCCGCCCTACGTCGCGCTCGACCTGCGGATCGACAAGCGCTTCGTGTTCAAGCGCGGCAGCCTGCTCACCTACGTGGACTTCCTGAACGCCTACCGCGGTGACAACCCCGAGTTCGTGCTCTACAACTACGACTACACCGAGTCGCGCTACATCCGGAGCCTGCCCTTCATCCCCTCGCCCGGCTTCGAGCTGGACTGGACCTTCTAAATGAAGCGCCTCTACGTCCTGCCCCTTCTGCTCGCCGCATGCGGCGGCCAGCAGCTCGCGCAAGGCTACGAGATCGACCGCTTGCGCATCCTGGCGGTGCGAGCCGAGCCCGCGGAGCCCGGCCCCGGCGACGTGGTCACCTTCGAAGCGCTGGTGGTTCACCCCGACCTGGCCATCGAGAGCGTCGTCTGGTTCGGCTGCCTGGCCGTCGACGCCGGCACCTATGGCTGCGAGCTCGACGAGGACCTGTTCGAGGAGTTCGAGGACCTCGATCCCGACAACCCGCCGTCCGACGACGAGCTGGCGGACCTCTACGAGCGCCTGGTCGAAGCGGGGCTGCTCGGTGTCGAGCCGGGCTTCGCTCCCACCTACACCGTGCCCGACGACCTGCTCGACACCCTCACGGAGGAGCAGCGCGCCGAAGGCATGAACCTCATGCTCACCGTGACCGCCACGGTGGCACCCACCGACCGGGACTTCGACGACACCCTCGACGCGGAGATCGGCTTCAAGCGGGTCCCGATCTCGCTGGGAGAGACGCCGAACCAGAACCCGGACATCGCCAGCCTGAGCCTGGATGGGCAGGAGCTCCTCGACGATACGGTGCTCGAGGTCGAGCGCTGCGCCTGCTACGACCTCGAAGCGAACCTGACGGCAGAGTCCATCGAAGACTACGTCTACGTCAACAGCGACCAGGTGAGCGAAGACCGGACCGAAGAGCCGTACTTCACGTGGTACATGACCGCCGGGACGCCGGACATCCCCTTCTCCCTGCATCCCTACGGAATCACCTGGCAGGCATCGACGTCCGAGGACGAGGTGAGCCTCTGGGTGGTCGTGCGCGACCGCCGAGGTGGCATGGGCTGGCGGGAACAGCGCCTCACCTTGCGCGAGCCTGCCAGGACCCTGGAGCTCGACGACGAAGGCGAGCCAATCTGCGGGATCTGCCCGGCCTGAGCGTTGGTTCATCAGCGCCCGATCGGGGCGCAGTCCATCGCTTGACACGTACCTGACGAGCGGGCTACACCCCCCCGCCTCCGCCGTCAGGCAGGCGTGCTATGTTGCGCCGACTTGCGGCTGGAGGCCGATCTGGCCGCGCTGTGTCCTGCCCCCTGGAGAAGCTGCTGATGAAGCTCCATTCCAGCATTGCCCGCCTGACGTTCACGGCGGCGGCAATGCTCACAGGCCTGTTCGGGTTCTCCCCCGAAGCCCAGGCCGGCCCCGGCCAGGAAGCCTTGGCGGAGTTCCAGGGTGACTTCAAGGAGAAGAACGTCGTCCAGAACCGCTTCTTCCTGAAGGAGAAGCGCTTCGAGCTGGCCCCGGTGCTCGGCTACGTGCCGAACAACCCGATGGTCAAGCGCTACGTGGGTGGCGTCCTCCTAGGGTACCACTTCTCGGAGACCCTGGGCGCCGGCGCACAGCTGCTGTACTCGCCGGATCTCGGCGAGGACGACCTGAAGGGCCTCGCCAAGACCCTGGTCAACATCGCCGCGAGCGGCGAGTCGAACGTGCAGTTCCAGCAGCCCATCGACAAGATGACGCTGGGAGCCACCTTCTCCGCGAACTGGGCGCCGGTCTACGGCAAGATCAACCTGGTCGGCGAGACGGTGCTGAACTTCGACCTCTACCTCTCGGGTGGGCTGGGCATGCTCTCGCTGTCCAAGGACTACGCCATCGAGGACTCCACCGCGGAGGACGGCGTGGTCCTGCAGGGCACGTCGAGCAACCAGGTGGTGGTGCCCGCCAACGTCGCCATCGGGATGGACATCTTCCTGACTCAGACGCTGGCGCTCAAGATCGACGCGCGCAGCTACCTCTACATCGACAAGAAGCCGCAATACGACCCCGACGTCGCTGTCGAGGAGTCACGGCTCTACAACACCTTCATCGCCTCCGCCGGCATCTCCATCTTCGTGCCGAAGATGAAGCCGCGCATGACGCAGTTCTAGGGATGGCGCCCATGACGTTGAAGCATCTGACCAAGACGGCGGTCCTCGGACTCGCCTCGGCCGTCTGGTTTGCGCCGGCCGCCCTGGCCGACCAGCCCGAAGGCGACGCCCTGGTCCAGTCCGACGAAGAGACCGACGAGGAGGTCGACGACTTCCTCGAGGAGCTCCTCGGGGAAGAAGAGTCCGTGGCGTCGGAACGCGACGCGGTGCGCGAAGGCGACATCGACGACCGGGTGGGCGTGAGCAGTGAAGAGATCGTCGAGATCACGGAAGACGAGCACAAGCGCCTCATCAAGACCTTGGAGCGGAAGAACTTCCTGAAGCTCGGTCGCTGGGAGGCCACGCCCACGTTGGGCGCCGTGACCAACGATCCGTTCCTCCGTCGGTACCTCGGCGGTGTCGGGCTCGCGTACCACATCACCGAGATCTTCGCGGTGGAGGGCATGGTGGGCTTCTCGCCGAACCTCGCCCCGGACGAAGACACGGGCGAGGCCTGCAACGACCCGGACTGGAAGCCGCTCACCTGCCAGCTCGTCAGCGAGAACCACGTCTCCCCGGACATCTCGAAGCTCACGCTCTTCTACAACGGCAACTTCCAGTTCTCGCCGATCTACGGAAAGGTCGCGCTCAACGGCAACCGGATCATCAACTTCGACATCTTCGGTTCGTTCGGCATGGGCGCCACGCACACCCAGGACGACCTGAACGCCCTGGGCGCCGACCAGAACGACGAGAAGGCCACCAACACGGCCAACCAGATCCAGCCGACCACCAACTTCGGCGGCGGCGCTCGGATCATCCTCAACGAGAGCTTCGCGCTCCGGATCGACGGCCGCTCGCTGGTCTACATCGAGACCGTCAACAGCACCACGCTGGAGATGAAGAACAACTTCATCCTCTCCGGCAGCATCTCGATCTTCTTCCCGGGCATGGACTGATGATGAAGCGCGCGCTCACCCCGGCCCTGCTCGGGCTGGCCTGCCTCGCAACGCCCAAGGATGCCTTCGCGTTGTCCTGTGACGAGATCATGAACATGGTCAACGTCGGCGTTCCGTCGAGCATCGTCGTGCAGACCATGGAGGGCTCGGGAGACCAGTTCTCGGACTCCGATGTCGCTTGCCTCACGTCGAAGGGTGCTCCCGGCGACGTCCTGGCCGCAGCCAACTCCATGAAGGCGTCGGCCGCCCCCGCTCCCATCGAGGTCGGCAACACGAGCATCAGCAAGCCTGACCGGAAGACCGACGACTTCGAGAGCGACGAAGCCCTCGGCGGCAACCTCGACCGCCGCTCAGGGGCCTACGGCGGCGACGACCTCAACGACGGCGACGCAGAAGAGGCCACCAGCCCGGCGGTCATCGAAGACGCCATCGAGCTCTACCGGGCGAAGAAGCCCCTGAGCGCCTCCAAGATCCTCTGGGAGGTCCTCGCCGACGGCACCTTCCCCGATCAGGAAGCCAAGCTCCAGTACTACCTGGCCCGCTGCCTCTACGACCTCGAGATGTACCACTCGGCCCAGCACTACTTCATCCAGGTGCTGCGCAAGGGGCCCCGCAACCCGTACTTCAAGTACGCGCTGCCCAAGCTCGTCGCCATCGCCCGCTACACGGGCGACGACACCGACCTCGCGCGCATCGTGCCGAAGATCCCGCCCGACCAGTACCCGCGCAAGGCGAAGAACCACCTCTACTACCTGATGGGGGTTCGCCTCTTCGACCACGAGCAGCTCTCCGAGGCGCACAAGTACTTCAGCCAGATCTCGACCAAGTCGGACCTCTACCTGAAGTCGAAGTACTTCGACGGCGTCATCTACAACAAGCAGGGCCGGCTCAAGAGCGCGGTCAAGGCGTTCCGTGACGTCATCCGCGACGCAGAAGGTGTCGACATCTACTCCGAGCGCGAGCTCGAAGAGGTGGACTCGCTCACCCACCTCTCGCTGATGAACGTGGCGCGGATCTACTACAGCATCCAGCGCTTCGACGAGTCGGCCAAGTACTACGACCTCGTGCCACACGACTCTCCGTACTGGCCGAAGTCCCTCTGGGAGGCGGCGTACGCCAACTTCCTGCAGAACGACCTCAACATGGCTCTGGGGCAGATCCTCACGATCCGGTCCCCCTTCTACGCCCCCGACGAGTTCCTGCCCGAAGCCACCGTGCTCCGCGCGCTCATCTTCTTCAACCTCTGCGAGTACGACGAGGTCGGGCGCGAGCTGCTCGGCTTCGAGGACGAGATGCGTCCGATCCACGCCGAGCTGAAGGACTTCACCGAGCGTTTCCGCAGCTCGGAGGGCAAGAAGCTCGCCGACCAGGCCTACGAGGCCTACTACGTCGAGAACCGGCGCGACACCCACCTCGACAAGGCCATCCTCAGAAGCTTCCTCGACAACACCGACCTCGCTGGGCTCCAGCGCCACCTCGAGCTGATGGACTCGGAGGAGTCGCTCATCGACAGCCAGAAGGCGGCGTGGGCGTCCACGGTCGGTGAGCACATGAAGGGCATCATCGCCTCCGAGCGCCAGGAGTACCGCCGCCGTGCGGGCCAGGTCCTGCTCGCCGAGATGGCCGATCTGGCCAGCTACCTCGAGGACCTGCTCACGCAGTCGGAGATCATCCGCTTCGAGGTCGTGTCCGCGCAGCGCGCCGACTACGCCTACAAGATGTCGAACCCCGATCTGGCTGATGCGCTCGACGCCAACCAGATCGACTTCGCCACCAGCGTCGATTTCATCTACTGGCCGTTCAACGGCGAGTTCTGGAAGGACGAGCTCGGCTACTACCACTACACCGAGCAGGGCAGCTGTAAGTAGCCTCGAACCTCGTCCGTTCCCCCCGGCGCTCCGGGGGGTTGGGAGTTCTCTTATGAAGTCCGGCATGTTTGCACGCATGGCCCTCCCCCTCGCGCTGGTCCTGGCCAGCGCGCCGCTGCTCTGCAGCGACGCCCACGCGCAGGAGGAAGAAGGCGACCGCGAAGCCAAGGAAGAGCGCCGGGTGCTCAAGGCCTCCGAGTTCTCTAGAGAGCAGCTCTCGGAGGAATACCGGAAGCTCGCGCGGCAGAAGCGTCACGAAGAGATCGACTTCGCGAAGGAGCTCTTGAGCCGCGGCACCATGAAGGGTGAGACCAAGGCCGAGATGATGCTCCGGTTGGCGGATCTGTACTTCGAGGAGGGCCGGGACATCTACCTCTCGGAGATGCTCACCTTCGAGAAGGAATACGATGCCTGCTTCAACACGGAAGGCTGCAACCCGGAAGGCATGAAGCCGGACAACGCCGAGAGCTACAAGTGGCAGAGCCGCTCGATCAAGCTCTACCAGCAGATCCTGCAGAACTACCCGACCTTCCAGCGGGCGGACGAAGCCACCTTCTACCTGGCGTCCGCCCTCCAGGACACCGGTGAGCGCGCGGCCGCCGTGAAGGAGTTCACCCGCCTCGTCAAGACCTACCCGCAGTCCGGCTACGTGCCCGACAGCTACGTGCAGATCGGCGAGTACTACTTCGACAACAACAACGCCTACAAGGCGCTG
>CAZSAT010000201.1:0-8851 GCA_964604675.1 uncultured Enterobacterales bacterium | reverse complement strand
GACGCCCACAGCGATCCGGGCTTCAGCCTCCGGGCCACCAACTCCTGGGGCCTCGCACCCGGCGAGGAGGCCGTGCTCTACGTCTCCAACTACGTCGACTACGCCTGGATCGACGGTGGCACGGTGACCGTGTCCGACGACGGGACGGAGCTCACCGGCGGCGATATACCGGTGCTCAGCACCGTCGTGCTGGCGCTCGACTGAAAGATCCCAGGAGGAGCTGATGACACCCGTGCTCACCGCACTCGCCTTGCTGGTCGCCTGTGGCGACACCCCCGTGGAGACGCCCGTGAGCGAGGCGGTGGCTGGCGGCAAGGAGCACGCCGGCGCCGAGCACGCCGGCGCCGAGCACGCCGGTGCCGAACACGCCGGCGCCGAACACGGGGGCGCCGAGCACGCCGACGAAGACGTCCGCTCCGTCTCCGGTGCCGACATCAAGGCGGCCATGAACGCCCACATCGCCTCCGTCACCGCACAGGGCGGCGGCATGTTCCCGATCCACGACGAGGTCACCGGCGAGGACCTCTCCCTCGTGTTCGTGAAGATCCACGACCCCGTGCGCAAGATCGAGGGCAAGGGCTACTTCGCCTGCACCGACTTCCACCCTCACGGCGGCCCCGACGACAAGCTCTACGACCTGGACTTCTGGCTCGACCTGCAGGGCGATGCGCTCGTGGTCACGGAGACGAAGATCCACAAGCACCCCGAGGCCGAGGGCGAGGGGTGGGTGAAGAAGGCGCGGTACACCTTCGTGGACGACGAGCCCGTCGAGGTCCCGTGACGCTGGCGGCGCTGCTGCTCGTCGCGACGGGCTGCGGTGACGCCACGGCCGACGTCGGCGCCTCGTCGCGAGACGTGGTGTTGGTCCTCGAGGGCAGCGTCGACGGCGTCGAGGCGGGCGAAGGTCCGCTGGAGCTGTGGCTGCCCCTCCCGGCGACCGGGCCACACCAGGAGGTGGTCTCGCTGGAGGTCACGGCCAGCATCCCGGGCGGCCGCGTCGTGGACCCGGTGTACGGCAACGTCGTCTGGCGCGGCCGGGTCGACCAGGCACCCGCGGAGCCCGTCACCTTCCGGGTGTCGGCCGAGGTCCGGCGTCACGAGGTCACCGGACCCTCCGGAGCCCTGGCCGCCGGAGAGAAGGAGCGCTTCCTGGTGGCGAACGCGCGCGTGCCCGTGGACGGTCCCCTCGTGGACGCCGTGCGGGCGGATCTCCCGTCGGACGACGGCACGCCGCTGGCCCGGGCCCGGACCCTCTTCGACTTCGTGCTGAGCCACATGGAGTACAAGAAGGTGGGAAGCGGCTGGGGGACGGGCTCCACGGCATGGGCCTGCAGCGCACGCTACGGCAACTGCACCGACTTCCACGCGCTGTTCACCTCGCTGGCTCGGGCCGAGGGCCTGCCCACCCGCTTCCACATCGGCTACCCGCTCGGCCCGGACGCTGCGGCCGAGGTCGGCGGCTACCACTGCTGGGCCGACGTCTGGATCGAGGGCGAGGGCTGGCTCGCCATCGACGCGTCGGAGGCCTGGAAGCACCCCGAGAGCCGGGAGCGCTGGTTCGGAGCGCTGCCGGCCGACCGGGTGGAGGTGTCGATCGGCCGCGACCTGGAGCTGGGTCAGGGCGGCGGACCGCTGAACTACTTCGTGGCGCCCTACGCCGAGGTCGGCGGGCGTGTCGTGGAAGGCGTGTCCACGACGGTGCGCTACGGAGGCGCGTCGGGGCGCTGACGCCGAGCGCCTGACCACGGGGGATCCGTTCCAGGACGTCCACCCGATCGCGCCCCACCCAAGCGACCTCCACAGCACCTGCCGCGCTTCGAGCCCGCGCACCTCGGGACCTCGACGGCAGCCGGTGCACCGCCGCACCCAAGCGTCCCGAAATCGCACCAGGTGGCCTGGAGGAGCCGTCCGTAGGGTGAGCAAACCGAACACGGAGCCACCATGGACGCCACCTTCTGGAACCAGCTCGCCGAGGAGTACGCCGCCAAGCCGGTCGAGCTCCCCGAAGCCTTCGAGCGCAAGATCGCGATCACCCGCGGCTTGATGCATCCCGACCACGTGGTCGCCGACATCGGCTGCGGCACCGGCTCCCTCGCGCTCCGGCTGGCCGACACAGCGCAGCACGTGCACGGGCTGGACCTCTCCAGCGAGATGGTGCGCATCGCCCGCGGCAAGGCCGCCGGCGTCGACAACGTCGACTTCCACGTCGGCCCCTTCGACGACAGCGTGCCGTGGTCGCCCGAGAGCCTGGACGGGCTGTGCGCGTACAGCCTGCTCCACCTCGTGGAGGATCGGCGAGGCGCGCTGGACCGCATCTTCAAGCTGCTGAAGCCCGGCGGGTACTTCGTCTCCTCCACCGCCTGCCTCGGCGGCACGTGGGTGCCCTACGGCGCCATCATCACGGTGATGCGGTGGCTCGGACGAGCGCCCTTCGTGGCGGTCTTCCCCGCGGCCACGCTGCTCGACGACATGGCGCGTGCGGGCTTCGTGGACATCGAGCGGCACGAGGTCGGGGCGAAGGCGACCACGGCGTTCGTGGTGGCTCGGAAGCCGGGCGGCTGATGGGTTGGGGCCTCCCACGGCGCCCAGAACAGCTGCACACTCGGGACGAACAGGTCCCCGTCGACGGTCCGCCGAACCGAGGAAGGCGTCATCAGCCCGTCGAGGACATCGCCGAGCTCGCGGACGACGAGGAGCTCCTCCCCGAGCATCAGCGGGCTCGGGAGACCGCGCGCGCGACGAGCTCCGGTCCGTAGAGCTCCGCCGCGAGCCGGATACGGAGCTGGCGCTCGTCTTCGCCGGGGTGCAGCAGCGCCAGCCGCGCGAGGGCCAGACCGTGCACCGTGCGCGTGAGGGAGGCCACCTTCCGCCACTTCTCCGCGGGGGTCATGGCGCGATAGGCCGCAGTCATGCGCCGGCGGACCTCGGGGTGGGTGTCGCTCGGCTCGTCGAACACAGGGACTCCGGGTGGCAGTCTACCCGGGCGCGGTGCCCGCGGGCCGTCTGGGTCCCCCACGGAGCGCTGAGCGGCGCGGCGGGTGTCATGCTGTGGGCATGTTGTGGGTGGCCGGCTGCGTGGACTGTGAGCAGCTGACGCGCTGGGACGCGCTGGACGTCGGTGTGGAGCGCTGGCTCTTCGCCGGCGAAGGGTGGGTGGTGCTGTGGGACCTCACCGAACAGTGGGGCGACGAAGACGGGGTGCTGCGCCCCTACTCGTGGGCGCTCTGAGCGAGCGCTACCCGTCCCTGCGGTAGAGCACCGCGGACGCGTCGCTCCACCAGGCATCCGCGTGTGCCGAGCGTCCACGGTCGCCCACCGCGCCACGACAGGTGGACGCGGCGGCGATGATGATGACGACGAACGCCGAGACATCGATGACCCTGACATCTACACAGGCGGTACGATCGACCGTGAGAGTCCTTGACGCGAGCGGGCTTCGTATGGCGCTTCTGGCTGCGCTGGCCTTCGTGATGGGCTGTGTGCCCGACGTGACTCCGGAGTGTGAGGTGGAGCACGCCATCAGGATGGCGTTGGCACGGTGCAACCTAGAGGCGGACTCCGGCTTCTTCAGGCACCACGATCCGCTGTACAGCGCAGTTCACGACTCGTGTAGCTCCGACTCGTGCTACGTCGGATGTGATGCATCGGCCGCTGATCGGCTCGTTGCTGAGCTCGAACAACTGTCATGTGCGGACAGCACGTCGTTCTATGAAAGCGATGCGTTCGAGGTCTTCTACGCGACGTGCCGACAGACGAACGACTGTGGTGTGGTGGGCGCCATAAGGCGGTGATCAGTACCGGCCCTGACGGAGATCGCGCACAACAGCAAGGGATCTCTCTGGTACGGGGAGCGGCTCCGTTCCGACAGCTGGTACGCCAGCTTCACCGCCGAGCTGCACTCCGGTTCCGGGGCCGACGGCCTCACCTTCGCCTTCGTGGACCACGACGACACGAGCTACCTCGGCAACGACGGCGGCTACCTCGGCTTCTCGGGCGGCTTCGACGGCACGAGCTGGGCGGTGGAGCTCGACACCTACGAGAACGCCGCGTGGGACGAGAGCGAGAACCACGTCGCCCTGCTCCAGGACGACTACGCCAACGCGCTCGCCTCCAGCTCCACCGTGCCGGAGATGGAGGACGCGGGTGAGCTCCTCGTCGAGGTCTGGTTCGACGCCGGCGCGATCGAGGTGTACGTCGACGGCACCCTCACCATCGAGTACGCCCTCGAGAGCTACCCGGAGAGCTTCCTCCTGGGCTTCACAGGTGCGACGGGCGGGAGCACCAACGCCCACGACGTGGACGATCTGTACGTGAGCTGCTTCTGACGGCTCCGCTACGGCGACCAGAACAGCTGCACACGGGGCACGAACAGGTCCCCGTCGACGGTCCGCCGAACCGAGGAGGGCGTCATCAGCACGTCCAACCCCCGACCGACCACGAGCACGCTCAGCCCGAGCGACACCAGCTGCCCGCCCGCGTGCTCGTCGGTCCTGGCCTCCGCGGCCCCCCACGCGGCCACGCCCAGCCCCGCGGCCTGCAGCACGAGCGGCGGGATGGCCCGGCGCGGCTGCCGCGCGTAGAACTGCCCCGCTCCGAAGCCCACGGCGGTGCTGAGCGCCAGGGCCTTCCCCAGGCCAGGGTCCGGAAGGACCGGGGCTTCCTCGGGCGCGCTCGCGAGCGCGAGGGCCAGGTGGACCAGGAGCACGTCGCGCCTCCCGCTGGAGGGTACTCCTGTAGCGTTCGCGACGGAGAGGCTCGGTGTGCCGAGACTCACCGCAACTCGACTTGCCGAGTCCAGACTCGGCAAGTCATGATCCGGCATGACCGGGCGCCCGGGTCCGCGGGAGGACGCCCGCACGACCAGCGCACGGGAGCCCGGCCGCAGCCGGGCCCCGCTCGTCTACCAGGCGCCCATGACAACCTCCTCGGTTCCTGCCGTCCCTTCGCCAGACGAGCCAGCCGCGGCTGGAGCCGCGACCGGCGTCTCGATGTCAACCGCTGCCCATGGTCACCTCCGCGTGGGGGTTCACGACGGAGAGCCCAGGAGCGCAGAGACCTGACAGCCGACTCCTTCACCCCACCCGGTTGGCAGCCAGCCCCCCGCCCTGTAAGGGACACCCCGTGAAGAAGTTCATCGGCATCGCCGGCAACATGGGGGTCGGCAAGACCTCGCTCGTGGAGTTCTTCTCCAGCCGCTACGGCTTCCAGCCGGTCTACGAGCCCTACACCACCAACCCCTACCTGGACGACTTCTACAAGGACATGCGCAGCTGGGGCTTCCACAGCCAGCTGTGGTTCCTCACCCACAAGTTCCGCCTGCACCTCGACCTGAACGACAACGAGGGCACGGTCATCCAGGACCGCACGATCTACGAGGACGCGGAGATCTTCGCGACCAACCTCTACCAGCGCCGGCAGATGAAGAAGCGGGACTACGAGACCTACATGGACCTCTACCGCTCCATGCGCACCGCGCTCCAGCCGCCCGACCTGCTCGTCTACCTGCGCTGCGACGTGAAGAACATCCGCCGCCGGATAAAGCGGCGCGGCCGGCCCAGCGAGCAGGCGATCCCGGTCTCCTACATCAAGAAGCTCAACGGCCTCTACGAGGACTGGATCGACCGCTACGAGCAGTCCCCCGTGCTCATCTGGGAGAGCGGGCGCCAGGACTACCTCGAAGACCTGATGGACCGCCTCGAGTTCCAGCGCGCCGTCGAGCGCTTCCTGTAGTGCTGCTTCTGTTGGCCTGCACCTCGACCACCGTCGACACCGCCCCCGCACCGCAGGCCACCGACACCGACACCACCGCCGACACCGACCCCACCCAGGACACGGCACCCCCGCCCGACCCCTGGTGCACCGAGCCCGGCGAACCCGGCTTCCAGGACGTGGCCGAGGCGTGGGGACTCGCCGACACCACCGACGAAGACCCCGACCGCAAGGAGGCCGGAGCGGTCGCCCTCGTGGACCTCGACGACGACGGCCTGGACGACCTCGTGCTCGCCCACCGCAGCCGGGGCCTGCTCGTGCAGCACAACCTGGGCGGCTCCTTCTCCGACGAGGTGGTGCTCGACGGCGACGCGCAGAGCCTCTCCGGACTCGCCATCGGTGACGTCGACGGCGACCGCGATCTGGACCTGTGGGCCGGGGGCTACAGCCCACCGATGAGGCTCTTCCTGAACGACGGCCACGGCGGCTTCACCGACGCCAGCACCTCGAGCGGCATGGACAGCTTCCCGGTCGCGCCCCAGAAGCTCGACGCCGTGTTCGGGGACTTCGACGGCGACGGCGACCTGGACCTCTTCGTCAACCACGACGGCGGCGGCACCAACCCCGGCGAGGAGAAGCTCGACAAGCTGCTCCAGAACGACGGGACGGGGGTGTTCACCGACGTGTCCGACTGGCTGCCGGGGCGCACGGGCGTGGGCTGGTCCTCGGTGTGGACCGACCTGGACCTCGACGGCGACGTGGACCTCTACACGGCCAACGCCGACCAGGCCACGCACGAGCCGAGCCGGCTCTCGCGCAACGACGGCGCCGACGGCGACGGCTGGCGCTTCACCGACCTGAGCGGCACCTGTGCGTGCACCAACAACCACAACCCGATGGGCGTGAGCGCCGGCGACTACGACGCCGACGGCCTGCAGGACCTGTTCCTCACGAACACCGGCGCCAACCAGCTCTTGTGGAACCAGGGCGACGGCACCTTCGTCGACGTGACCGCTGCCGTGGGCGGGCTCGCGCTCGAGAGCGACGACCACATGAGCTTCGGAGCCGCCTGGTTCGACCACGAGAACGACGGCACCCTCGACCTCTTCTTCTCGTCGGGACCGCTCAGCGGCGGCGCGCCGGAGGCCGGGCTCGCCGAGCAGGCCGACCAGCTCCTCGTGTGGGAAGAGGGCCGCCTCGTCGATGCGGCGCCGTCCCTCGGGCTCGACGACCGGAGCGCCGGTCGCGGGGTCGCCGCCGGCCGGCTCGACGACGACGGCTTCCTCGACCTCGTGGTCTCGAACCTCGGCAGCCCCTCGCGGCTGTACCGGGCGCAGTGCACCGAGGCGCGGGCGCTCGTGGTCGACCTGGTCGGCTCGGGGGCCAACACCTGGGGCATCGGCGCGAGGGTGGTGGTGCACACCGACAGCGGCACCTTCACCCGCGAGGTCACCGCCAAGCCCGGCTGGGGAGGCGCCGTCACCCCGAGGGCCCACATCGGCCTCGGGGACCGCCGGGTCGAGCGGGTGACCGTGCACTGGCCCGACGGCGCGGAGCAGGTGGTCGACGTGCATCCGCTGGTCGACGGTCGCGTGGTGGTGCACCAACCCTAGGCCGGTCACCCCGCCCAGCGGTCCCCACCAGCCGGTGTACCGTGGGTCCAGGAGCCCCCCATGCCCACCCGCCGAACCCTGGTCCTCGCCCTGACCGCCAGCACCCTCAGCCTGGGCACGGGCTGCTGGGCCACGATGATCAAGCGCTCACCGGATCGGAACCCGCGCGGCAACGAGCTGATGTGGGGCTTCGTGTTCCTCGACGTCTTCCTCGGCCTCTGGGTGCCGCCGATCCCCGTCGGCCTGATCTTCGACTTCGCCACCGGCGCGATCTACCGGCCCTACTCCGACATGCGGCGTTCCGGTCTGCCCTACGACGACACCGCGCTCGAAGAGGTCGTGGAAGCCGTGGAGCTGGCGGTCTGCAGCCAGGCCGAAGCCCTCGCGCGCTCCACCGCGGAGGCACCTGTCCGGGGGGCTCGGGCCCTGCGCGACCACGTCCAGGGCTGCACCACGTGCGCCGGCGCCCTGTCCGCCCTGGAGCCGATCGTGCACCTGCCACCGTCGGCCCGCCGAGCCGTGGGGAGCGAACGCCTCAGCCTGCGGCTGCCGGCACGTGAGGAGCCGCCGGTGTAAGACCCACGTTCACGCGACTCCAGCAGCGCGTCAGCTCCAGCGGACGGGCACGTGAGGACCCGGCCGCCTCATCACCAGCTGCGGGGTCATGCCCACACGGCGCCGGGCGCCTCGTCCACGCCGGCGACGCAGACGAAGCCCAGGTCCTGCGGCGGAGGCCCGCCTGCTACTTGCAGTTCTCGACGATGTCGCCGCGCATGCCGGAGAGCACCACGAGCAGGTCGTCGGCCGCGCCGCTGCCGTCGAGGGCCTTGGAGTAGGGCACGCCGAGGTTGTCGAGCGCCGTGAGCAGGTCGCCCACCAGCGCGTCGAAGTCTGCGTCGCTGATGCACATGCCCGCGTGCACATCGAGCATGGTGCCGCCGCTGTAGGTGCAGTAGCCACCCGTGGCCTCGCAGACCTGATCGACCAGCATCTGGTTCAGGTTGTCGAGGTCGGTCGTCGCGAAGAAGCCGTTGATCGCGGAATCACCGCCGACCTGCGTGAGGAACTCGTCGATGACCGCGGTCACTGCGCCGTAGCCGCCGAGCTGGTTGAAGTAGACGCTGCTGCCCTTCGGGTCCTCGACGATGTCGCCCTGCATCCCGGCGAGCACGGTCAGGAGCGTTTCCGCCGCGGTGCCCGCGGAGTAGTCGACGCCGAGGCTGTCCAGGGAGGCGACCAGGTCGCCGACGAGCGCATTGAACTGGGCGTCGGTGATCGCCATGCCGGCGTGGGCATCGAGCATCGACTGGCCCGTGTACGTGCAGCCGCCGCCAGTGGCCTCGCAGATCTGGTCGTAGAGCATCTGCTTGAGGTTGTCGAGATCGGCGTTGGCGAACATCCAGTTGATCTCGGTGTCGGCCGCGACGTTGGTGAGGAAGCCGTCGAGCACGGCGTTGATCGCGTCGGCACCCCCGAGTTGGTCCCACAGGCTCGCGGTGCCGGTGTCCGTGTCCGTGTCCGTGTCCGTG
>CAZSAT010000200.1:0-8888 GCA_964604675.1 uncultured Enterobacterales bacterium | reverse complement strand
TGCCTCACCTCGTGCGAGAATCGCCGCGTGAGGTCGGTTCATGAGCGCTATCCCTACGGCGACCTGCTGGAGTGCGTCGAGGCGCTGATGATCGTGAGCTGGCCGGAGGTCGCGGACCTCATCAACAAGCAGTCGCGTGACCGCGCGATCGACCGCACCGGCCTTCGTCGCGCGACGGCCTTCGCCACGTCGGCCTCGGCCGCCCTGGTCAGGCTGCACCGGGAGCCGGGGCCGGTCGCGATCCCCTTCAGCGAGAGGGTGCCACCGACCTACGCGTCGTCTGGTCGGTGAAGTCGGCGGCCACCCGGCGTCCACATCCGAGATTCTCGACATCGGGCTTGCAACGTCCGGATCGGTGGAGCGAAACGTGGTTCGGCTCTCGGGGATGGACCTCGGGAGGCCCGACACGGAGAAGCCCGATGACCACCGCCGCCAACCCCGCCGCCACGGTGCCCGCCGATCCCCCCGAGCGCCTCGACCGCTGGTGCGGAGCCATCACCACGAAGGAGCGCGCGCGCGTCGTCGCGGGCGTGAGCGATCCCGCCGTCCTGGATGCGCTCGCCGACACTGACGACCACCAGGTCTCAGTCGCCGCGACACGGAGCGCCACGGGGAGCGGCTCGCAGAGATCGATGCGCTGGCCGAGGCGGAGGACATCGGCGCTGCCCTGGAGATGATCGAGCACCTCAGGTTCAAGCGGGCGACCATCGACAGGCCCGGACTCGTCGCGCGCATGGGGCAGGAGGCGGCCGCTGAAGCGATGAGGACGGCGTGACGGACGGGACGACGCTGCCCAGCCCGCCGCTCGCCCCCGAGGTTCTCGGTGATCTCGTGGCCCGGGCGGCGGCGCCGGGCGCCTCGTTGGTGGCGGAGCGCTTGCGGGAGCTGCTGCGCGGGCTGCTGGACGGGGGGGCCGCGGGGCAGGTGCGCGAGGCCGCCCGCCAGTTCCAGCAGGTCGCGGAATGCTGAGCCGCCCCCCTACGACCCCCTGCCCGTGGTCAGCCGAGTCCGTTACCAGTCCACCCGAGAGTCAGGTTCACGCTGGACCAGTACAGAGCTGGGCATCGCCCTTATCCGGATTGGGGAGCTGGTCGAGAGCCCGGAGCGCATCCTGCTCGAAGTCCGAGATCAGGTGGTGAGACCCGCCTCGTCGCTGGCGGCGAGCATCTCGGCGAGGGCCTCCTCGTCGGGCCAGCGCTCGAGCGCGCGGGTGAGCAGGCGCTCGGCGTCCTCCGAGCGGCCGGCGTCGAGGAGCTTCTGCGCTCGGATCTCCACGGCGACGGGGTGCTTGGGGAGCGCACCGTAGAGCTGGTCCTCGAGCCGGAAGAGCTCCTGCCGCTTCAGCCCGGCGGCCCGGAGCTTGACGAGGCCCTCCTCCGCGAGCGCCCTCCGACCGCCGCGGATCGCCTCGCGGGTCACGAGCAGAAGCTGCTGCAGGTCCTCGCCGGCGGTCGCCAAGGCCTCCGCGTCGGCCTTCTGGCGCACGGACTCGTCCTCCAGCCGGGCGAGGTGGAGCACCCGGCGCCCGCGGTCTTTCTCCATGCTGTCCACGAGCATCGGGACCGCCCACAACAGGAGCAGCCCGCCCGCGCCGGCGATGGCCCACTTGGGGATGCCCAGCGCCAGGAGGATCTTGATCAGGCCCTGGACGGCTTTTCCGAAGCCGCGCATCGCGCCTCCCGTGAGCTGAACGCAGAGTATCCAGGGCGCCGCATGCCTCGCAAGGGCGCCGCGACTGCTGCTTACGGCCGCCTCAGGAAGGCCTCGGAGAGCGCCTCGTAGTCGAAGCCAGAAGAGGACGTCGGGTGCCGCCTCCTCGATCTCGTCCCAGTCCCCGTCTCGCCCTTATGAACGCTGCCCGATCGAGCCGTGGGGGACCCAGACCGGCCCGACCAGACCCGTAAGCTCCCGTCGAGATGCCTCACCTGGTGCGAGAATCGCCGCGTGAGGTCGGTTCATGAGCGCTATCCCTCCTCCGCCTGCGCCATTTGGCCCACCCGATCGGTTGAATGGACACTAACGAACGAGTGAAGGCACCCTACGAAGCGTCGGAACGACCGGCAGACGACCTGCCGAACCGCGCAGACGCACTTGCGCAACCGAGCCGGAGGGAGCCAGGACGATCGGGCACGATGCTTGCAGTGGTGCTAGCTAGGCGGAGGTCACACCATGTCCAAGCCTCGTCCATTCTCAGCCCAAGTGCGCGGAGTCACCTGCATGTTCGCCCTGCTTACGGGGATGTCTGCAGACGCTGCCGACCCTGTCGCGGCGGACTCGGCAGCGGCGCGTGCTCTCTTCATCAAGAGCTGCTCCGCCTGTCACGGTTCGAGTGGAGACGGCTCCGGCATCGCGGCTCGCTCGCTCAAGCCGCCGCCGGCGGACCTCACCGACGCTGCACACATGGCCACGCGCACCGACGAACAGCTGAAGCAGGCCATCACAGACGGCGGATCCGCCGCTGGCCTGAGCGCGTCCATGCCCGCCTTCAAGTCCGTCCTATCTGCGGAAGAGATCGACGCCCTCGTCGTCTGGATCCGCTCTCTGTCCCCCACCAAGTCAGAAGAGGTGTCTCCATGAGCGTCCCTCAGTTCGTGCGCAAGACCGGGCTCGTCCTCGTCGCGGGGAGTGGCTTCACCATCCTGCTTTCACACATGGCGGAGTTCCTCGAGGCGCCGCGCTGTCCCGTCCGCGACGGCGGCGACCCCGACCTGTTCCCTCCGGAGCCGCTGACCTCCTCGATGTCCCAGCTCGGCGTCGCCAACGCGGTCCCCAGCTTCGCCCGTGCCTGGAACGTGGAGTGCTCGACCTGTCACAGCGCGGCGCCCTACCTCAACGAGGTGGGCCGCGACTTCAAGGAGGCCGGCTACAGGTTCCGAGAAGGGGACGGCTCCATCGTGCCCGAGGCCCAGCAGCACCAGAAGATCAGCGATCAGCTCACGCTGGAGCCCACGTCGCCGCTGGCCTTCCGGGTGAAGTCCTACCTGGCGCAGTACGACGGCGACGTCGTCAAGACCCGTCCGCTCCACGAGGTGGAGCTGCTCGCGAACGGCAACGTCGGGGAGCAGGTCGCGTACCACATCGAGCTGGAGACCGAGGACGAGGATGCGTTCGTGCCCGCAGCGAGCGGGCGCCTCACCTGGAACCCCTCGCGCGCCATCAACCTGTTCGGGGGCTACACGCCGCTGTTCTCGGTCGACCCCTACAACTCCATGGCGGAAGGCGGCCACCGCCTCACGGTTGCCCACAAGGCTCCGCTCGACGCGGACTACGGCACCGGGCTTCGCCTGCGCAAGGCGTCGCAGAACGTGGGGATCTACGGTCGTGTCGGCCCCCTGTTCTACGTCGTCGGCGGCGCCGCGCCGACCGGCAGTCTCGAGGGCGAGTCCCCTTCCCTGGGCTTCGGAAGACTCGCGTTCGAGCTGGCGCCTGGGGTCGCATTCGGGGGGCTCCTGGCTGGCGGGGGAACCTCGGTGGAAGACGCGACCGGCGGGATCGCTGACTACGCGGTCATGCGCGCTGGTGGCGACTTCAACGCCGAGCTTGGCGACCTGATCATCGACGGGCTCTTCATCGCTGCGGGCGACGGCTCGTCTGTAGGGGACAACGGCTGGAACCTCGCCGGCGACCTCGAGCTGTTGTACACGGTGCACGGAGCCCACGCCTCCCCCGTCTTCCTGCCTCTGGTCAGGCTCGACTGGACGCAGGCTGCCAACGGGGGGCCGACCGCGCTGGCGTCCGCTCTCGGGGTCAACTCCTACGTCCTGTCCAATGTTCGTGTCGGGGCGGAGGCCGACCTGACCCTGGTGAGCGATGCCGACAAGGGCTACGGCGTGACGCTCCTCGTGGACTCGGCCTTCTGACTCCAGCGCCTTGGAAGTACGGTCGCGGTGCCGGGTGCTGACCCGCGAAACGGAAGTTCGCAGAGGGCAGGAGCCAGGCATGGCTCCAGCCCTCTGCGCCCACCGCGGCAGCACCCCATCCCATAGCTCCATCAGCGGGGTATGGCGGGGCCTCTGTCGCCACCCGCCACTCCGCTCGCCAGCGGTCGACCTTCCCCCTCAAGCTTTCGACCCCTCCAGCTGTCGACCGCGGCGACGAGGGCCCTGCAGGCGTGCCAGGAGCCCAGGAACATCCGCGAGCCGTTCAACGCCCTGGAGCGGGCGGTGCCGCCTGTGGCAACCAAGGTCGACAGTGGCCGATTCGCATTCGTGCGAAGCTCCCCTCGCTGGATTGCGAGAGCTGCAGGCAGGGGAGCCCGGTGTCGCCGGCATGCTGCCCAGGCACGTTGCTTGCAAACTTCGCCAAGAAGGAGACCCAAGCTGTAGGTCCGGGTGACCCCCCGTCGTCTCGCGCGTAGGGCCCGGCTACCTCGAACTGAGGAGGTTCGAGATGTCCGAGGCGATGGTTCGCAAGGTCCGAGATCGGGTAGAGGCCCGCGCGCTGCTCGCCGAGTGGGAGGCGTCCGGCGAGCGGATGTCGAGCTGGTGCGCAGCCCGCGGGATCAGCTGGTACTCGCTGTCGGCCTGCAAGGGTTGGACGAGGCGGTCGGGTCCTCGGCTCGTGGAAGTCGAGGTGGGCGGGACGCTCGAGACGGCGCGGTCGGAGGCTACCTACACGGTGGTGATCGGCGACCTCCGCGTGGAGGTCGATGACGACTTCCGCGCCGACACCCTGCAGCGGCTGCTGCGCACCGTCGCGTCGTGCTGACCCTGCCGCCCTCTGTACGGATCTGGCTGGCGACGGAGCCGGTGGACATGCGGAAGTCCTTCCGGGGCTTGTCCGGGATCGTGCGACAGCGCCTACAAGAAGACCCACTCTCGGGCCATGTCTTCTGCTTCCTGAACAGGCGGAGAACCCTGCTGAAGACCCTGGTCTATGACCGCACCGGGTACTGCATCTTCTACAAGCGGCTTGCCAAGGGGACCTTTCAGCTTCCCGCCTTCGACGAGGGCCAGGCGCGGGTGCGGCTCGATGCCGGAGACCTCGCGCTCATCCTGGAGGGCATCGACCTGAACCGGGTGACGCACCGCTTGCGTCACCGGCGGGCGGTGTAGTCGACACCTCGTGGATCCAGGCGGGAGGATCATCGACGGCCGCTCTGGTTGAACGTCCGAGCCGGAGCTGATCCGATGCAGCCGTGTCCGGCTCGGATCCCACGACCGTCGCCCTCGTCGAGGCCCTCGCTTCGGCGCACAGGACCGTCGAGAGCCTGACCGCCCAGAACGAGGCCCTGCAGGCCGACGTGCGCCAGCTCACTCGGCTGGTCGAGGGCCTCCAGCGCCAGGTCGCCGAGCTCCTCGCGCGGCAACCGGCGCCGTCCAGCGCGGCGCCTGACGCGAGCTCCAACGCCGGCGCGGGCACACCCGAGCCGAGGAACGACCGGCCCTCCTCGATCACGCCGCCGAAGCGGCGCAAGGAGACGAAGAGGCCGAAGCGGAAGCCCAGGCGAGGCCCGCCCCCCGCGCACCTCGAGCGAGACACCGAGGAGATTCCAGTCCGGGACTGCCCATCGTGCGGCTCCACCAACCTCGCCGAGCTCCCTCCCGAGGTCTCCGAGAAGCTCGACTACGTCCGCGCCCATGTCCGGGTTCGCAGGACTGTGCGCCAGTCCGTGCGCTGCCGCGGCTGCCGCACCCTGACGACTGCACCGCTGCCCCCGACAGCGCTCCCCGGCGGGAGCATGACGGCGTCTTTCTTGTCTCACGTCGCCTACCAGAAGTGCGGCCTCCACCTGCCCCTCGCCCGCATCGCTGAGGACCTCCGGCACCAGGGTGTGACCATGGCCTCCTCAACGCTCTGCGACGTCATGAAGCACGTCGCCCGCCTGGTCGAGCCCATCGTCGACCGCATCGTGAAGCGGCTGTTCGCCAGCGGCCTCCTCCACACCGACGGCACCGGCCTGAAGGTGCTCGAACCCGGCAAGAAGGGCAAGCACCGCGGGCAGATCGCGGTCTTCTGCAACGAGGAGCTGACCGCCTTCCACTTCAGCCCGTCCAAGCACGGCAAGCACTTCGAGAAGTTCCTCCGCGTCGGCACGAAGAGAGCCTACCGAGGCTGGCTGGTGGCCGACGCCGCCTCGAACATGGACCTGCTCTACAGGGACGGCCACATCGTCGAGTGCGGCTGCTGGTACCACCTGCGAGACAAGTTCGAAGAAGCCCAACCAGGTGCGCCGACACGCGCCGAGGAGGCGCTGGCCTGGATCGGCGCCGTCTTCGATGTCGAGACGGAGGCCGACGAAGCCGACGACACGGCCGAGGTCCGGCTGACCCGACGACGACGAGAGAGCCGTGTCCTGGTCGAGCGCTTCGAGCAGTGGATGGTCGAGGCTCGAAAGGAGTTCCTTCCAGACGAGGAGCTCTACAAGGCCACCCAGTACTACCGGAACCACCGGACGGCGCTCCTGCGCTTCCTGGACGACGGGCGCATCCCGCTGTCGAACAACCTCGCCGAGAGGGAGCTGGGCGTGATCGGCCGGGGCCGCAAGAACTACCTGTTTGCCGGCAGCGACGAGGGTGGCCGCCGCCTCGGGCAGGTCTACACAGTCGTCCGAACCTGCCAACGGCTGGGCATCGACCCGTTCGCCTACCTCGCGGACGTGCTGCCGCGGCTCTCGGTCATGCGCGCCAACCGCGAGCCAGGACTCCTCGACACCCTGGTCCCCTGGACCTGGAAGGCCGCCAGGTCATCGGCGTAGTGCCGGAACCTCCTCGGTCGCACGGCAAGACCGTGCGGGGGTAGACCGGACCTACAGGGCAACGAAGCGCTGGGTGGTCCCGTCGAGCAGAGGCTCGAGCTGTGTGGCGTCCCCGGCCTGGCTGACGATCAGGTCAGTGCAGACGTGGGTCTTCACGCCGCAGGCCGCGTGCACCTTGACGAAGCGCCGCCTGCTCTTCTGGCGTCCCCACTTCTCGTCGTACCAGCGGTCGTAGCTGCGCGTGCCGAAGCCGGTTGAATCAATGGCGAAGCAGTGCTCGACCCCCTTCAAGGGCGCCGCGCTCTCCTGCAGCAGCACACGGAGAAGCGGCGTGAGCTCCGGCTTAGACAGGTAGTCCGAGAGCGTGTTGTAGCTGACCACCTTCGTCGTCAGCCCGCGCTCGAAGTGGACGCGGAGCGCCGAGGTCACTCGGCGACCGCTCTTGCCCTCGTAGGCCTTCACGACCGCAGAGAAGACCACATCCCCCAGGGGCGTGCGCGGGCGACCGCGGCCAGTCTGCTCGGGCATGACGATGCCTTGGCAGAGTCCGTGGAGCAGCCAGACGAGCCGGTGAACAACCGAAGCCGCTTCCTGATCGACCAGGACATCTTCACCACGCTGATCACCGACCTGCTCGTGCAGAACGCGGCGGGCAAGCTCGCGGTCCTGAACCGCGAGATCACCGAGCAGATCCTCGCCGAGCGCGAGCTGAAGCGCTCGGGCCAGGCCGACGCCTCGAAGCTCACCGCCATCGCGGGCGCCGACTACTTCCTCACCGGCGAGGTCCGCAGCCTTTCGAGCTCCGACGGCCAGACCCAGGCCGACTACGTGGTCATCCGCTTCCAGCTCACCGACGCCGAGACCGGCATCGTGGGCTGGTCGAACAGCTACGAGATGAAGAAGGAGGGCTCATGGGGCGTGATGTACCAGTGACGCTGCTCGCCGCGGCGCTCTTCACGGGCTGCGCCTGGCAGGGCCCGGCGCCGCTCCAGACCTACCCGGACATGGAGCCCTCCGAGGCGGTGCTCGCGGTCGACAAGGCCGCCTGGGAGCTCGTGGCGCTGCGCCACATCCAGACCGACCGCGAGGCCGACGGGCGCCTGCGGATCACGATCGAGCTCGAGAACCTCTCCGGCAAGGACCTCCCCGTGCAGATCAAGACCGTCTTCCGCAGCGCGGAGGGGCGGCTCACGGGCGACGAGTCCAGCTGGCAGATGGTGGTCCTGAACGGCGGCGCCACCGAGCGCTACGACATGGTCAGCATGGACGAGCAGGCCGGGCAGTTCGAGGTGCAGGTCAAGACCCCGTAGAGGCGCGAGGGGTTGGAGCGCGGCTACTCGGGAACGGCCAGCACAGAACCCCACATCTCGTCGTAGTCCTCACCCCAGCAGGCGATGTCGTCGCCGCCGGCCTCGATGGCGCAGGCGTAGCGGTAGGCGCAAGCCATCTGCTCGTAGCTGCCCTCCGGCGGCTCAGGCCAGTTCGGTTTTGTGGACAGGCGCTCGCAAACGATGCTTCCGTCGCCGGATCGGATGCCACACCACCAGTCTCCTGTCACGCAGAAGTCGTCGAGGCCGTCGGTGGAGTGGAGCCTCGCACAGTCGGTGCCGCAGACCTGGACGTCCCCAGTTTCAGTGACGCCATAGAGCCAGCCCCCCCTCGAGTCCCAGCGCTCGAATTCGCTAGCCTCCTCCGCGAACGGAGACAGATCATCCGATACGAAGTTGAAGCTACCGTCGGTCATTCTGACGACCCTGCTGCCGTTGAAGTTGACCTCGGCGAAGTCGGTCCGATCAGGGGACTGCATCTCACCGTAGCATTGGTCCTCGGGCCAGCACACGAGGCCACCGGTCGTGGTGACACCCACTGAAGAGTACTCGTTCAGGCCCATCGAGGTGAATCTGTACTTCTCAGGAATGTCCGTCCATCCCCAGCGGTCCCATCCCCAGCAACTCCCGACGTTGTCCTCACCCACTCCACACGCCCAAAGCGACGATGTGTCCTTGATCCCGTAAAAGGGGAGGAAGATGGACTGCAGCCCGGCATCCTGCGGCGGATCACCCTCACCGGCGTATTCGTAGATGATATAGGCGGTGTCCGCCCGATCGTCGGAGTAGATGGGCGCGTCCCCGGTCTTGGGCGCGATGATCGAGAGTTGGTCACGCCGCATCCTGGCTCGAGGCTCGTCGGA
>CAZSAT010000199.1:0-8889 GCA_964604675.1 uncultured Enterobacterales bacterium | reverse complement strand
CTGGAGGTGGTGGCCGGGCACGGCCTCGTGGAAGGCCAGGGGCTCCGCCTCGAAGATCGGGCGGGTCGCCGGACGCGACGTGTTCACCATGTAGCGGCCCACGTCGCCGTCCCTGCCCGGGCCCACGTACAGGCCCGCCGAGGCCCGCTCGGCATAGAACGCCGGCAACGGCTCCACCGTGACGCGCACCTTGGGCCGCTTGCCCACCCACGCGGGCAGCGCCTTCCAGGCACGCTTCACGGCGGCCTTCGCCGCCGCCTCCACACCCTCTTCGCTCGTGAAGTAGAGGGCGTCGTCGGTACTCAGGCGCTCCAGCGTCGACGGCACGTCCGTCGTGCCCAGCCGCGGTCCTGCGAGCGCCACCAGCTCCTCGCCGAGGTCCGCCAGAGCGGACCGACCCTGCGCCTCCAGGTCCCCAGGGTCGAGCTCGAGCGAGGTGTACCAGGCCAGCCGCTCCGAGTAGCAGCGCTCGCCCAGCGTCAGGCCGGCCAGCCCCGGGCTGCCCGACTCCCGCGCGGCCGGGAGCAGCTCGTCGGCGAGGAAGTCGCGGTAGCGCTGCAGCGCGGGACGGGCGTGCTCTTCCGCGGCCAGGTCCATGTCGCGGGTGAAGTCAGCGATCTGGAGCGCGCTCCAGGCGGGGTGGGGGTCGCGGGCGACGGTGGTCATCGTCCACGCCGACACGTCCTGCGCCAGCTCTTCGTCGAGCTGCTCGATCACCAGCTCGATCGACTCCTGGTCGGAGACGAGGCCCTTCGCCAGCCCCAGCCGCAGGGTTCTTCAGGCTCTCGTCGACATCCCTGGGGACGTGCTTCAGTTGGGCGACGGCGCGCTCCGACCACACGATGTGCAGCTCCCGGATGGTCGCTAGGCTGTTGGCCCGCATCAACGGGTTGGCCTGGGGCACCACCCGCCACTGCTCGAACCCGCAGGCGACCTCGTCGACCACCCCTTGCAGGTGCCGCACGAGTAGCCCATGGTGCTCCAGATCCTCGACGTCGAGCCCGGCCGTGGACATCGCCTCGGCCCGCTCCAGGAGTGCGGTAGCTTCCGAGCGCCGCTCGCCCAGGGCGCTCGGGCTCCGGAGCCCGAACCTCCAGACGGAGTTGCGGTCCCCCGCGGCCATGGCGACCCGCGGCTCCTGCTCCTGGAGCCACACCCAGTGGTCTCGGAGGAGCTGCTTCAGCTCGCGGTCGGTGACCCCACGGGTCTCCATGGCCGATCCCGCGAGCGCTGTGGCCACCAAGAGAGGCGCGAGGAGCTTCACGCGCCCACCACGCGGGACAGCGACGCCGCTCGAGCCATCCCGTCAGTCACAGGCATCGCGCCCCGATGTGCTTTGCTCATCCCCATCACTCGCTCCCGATGTCGGTTCATCCTCCGAAGCCTCCCCCTCGTTCTGGTCGAACACACCCAGGAACACCGGGGCCAGGACCGCGGAGCAGTCGACGCAGTCCAGGGCGAGCACCCAGGTGTAGCCCGGGTCCAGGAACTGGAAGTCGTTGCCCAGGTCGCTCGGCGGGAGGTCCATCAGGTCGAGTCCGGGCAGACCGTCGACGTCCGCCTCCCAGATCTCCAGCGCCAGCTCGTCGACGGCGGGGAAGGCCTGTTCGAGCTCTTCTCGACCGACGTCGAAGCGACCCAGCCGCAGGCGCTCGACGTCCGACAGCTTCAGCTCGCAGGGCGTCGACGACTCCTCCAGCCCGGTCCAGTCCACCCAGCTGCTACAACCGGGCACGAACGGAATGCGCTCGGCCGTGGCCATGTCCGCGTCGGTGAGCACCTCCCCAACGTCCGGGTCGACGGAGACCCTCGTCACGTCACTGTCCTCGTCGAGCTCGAGCAACGCCATCCAGGCAAGCTCACCCTCGGACGAGAACACGAGGAGGTAGCTCGCCTCGGGGTCCATCTCCTCGGCCGGGTCCAGTGCCGTGCCGAGGTAGTCCAGCTCGCTCAGCTGGAGACACCCCTCCGAAGGGACCTCGATGTCCGCGTCCACGTAGCCGCTCACGTCCGCCTGCCGGAGCCCGCAGCCCGCCAGCTTGTCGAGCACCTCCTGCGAGGTGAGGCGGCTGAAGCGCACCACCTGCACCTGCACCACCTCGTCGAGCGGCTGCAGCTCTTCGCCGTACAGGTCGGTGCTGAGCTCGTCCCAGCACAGCTCGAGGTCCGTCCACGGCGCCGCAGTGAGCAGCTCCAGCTCCATGCTCACGTCGACCGCATAGTTCTGCTCGTCCGTGAGCACGATGCCCGTGTCGTCCTTGCAGGGATCGCCCCACCCGGCGCACCCCGAGCAACTGGTGCAGCACGGACATCCCACGAGCAGGAGCCAGATCAGCATGGTCGGAAGCTCATCGCGGCATCCGGAACACGGTCGAGGCCCAACCCGCGCCGACCCCGGCGACGGCCAGGGCCGCGAAGAGGCTCGGCGTGAGCCAGACCGGAGGGTCGCCTAATAGAAAGACACCGGCGACCCCGCCCGCCATCGCCGCAAGCAGCAGGCCGGCGCCGACCTGGATGCGTCCCACGAGGACGGCCGCGTAGCCCGCAGCCGCCCAGGCCGAGGCCGCGACGCCGGGGAGGACGTCCTGCCAGCCCGTGACACCGATGATCGACACGACGACGAGGCTGGCGGCCGTGGCGACCAGGAAGCCATGGACGTAGAGGGCCAGCGCCACCCACCGCTGGTCGACGGGCAGCCAGGTCCAGGCGCTTCGGCCACGCTCGGCGTCCGACAGGGCAGGTGCGCCCAGCGGCCACATGGCCGCCCCGGCGACGCAGGCGCCCGCCCCCGTCAGCAGCAGTCCGCTGGGCACGTCGTCGATTCGCCAGCTCGGAAGCAACGACACCAGCAGCAGGGCGAGCGCTGACAAGGCACAGGCCAGGCCCAGCCCCCAGGCGCCGTCCAGAAGGAGACGGACACGTCCGGATCGGCCGACCCGAACGCTCGGGAGTCCATCGCGATGGACCAGCGGGGAGCTCCACGTGGGTCGCCAAACGGGCAGGGTCACGGCCAGCGTCAACGCCAAGCACGACAGCAGCCCGGCAGACAGCGGTGAGAGGAGCCACACCTGAGCCGCCACGGCTCCGAGGACGAGGGCCACGAGCATCCCAGCGACGCCCTCCGCGTCGCCACCGATCCACCGGGTGCCGACGGCTGCGCCGAGACCGACGAGCACGACCTCGAAGAGCGCCGCCGCGCCCGTGACCGGCGAGACCAGCGTCAGCACCAGGAAGGCCGGCACCACCGCCGCGAGCACGGCCGCGCACGTCGCACAGCGCCGCTTCCAGGTCGAGATGGGCAGGGCAGGCAGCTTGACGACGAAGTCCGCCCAGACACCGCGATCGGAGAGACCAATGCACGCCGCGAGGATCGCGCCCATCTGGGCGGCAATGGGGGCGGCGAGGTGCTCCGGAAACGGCGAATCCAGCGTCGCCCACATGGTGGTCGCCCACGCGAGCAGCACCGCCCAGCCCGCCAGCGCGATCCAGGCGACCGGCTGACGCCAGCCCACGGCGATCGCGCGGGTGTGGGCGAGGAACGGACCCATGTCCCACTCTACGCCGTGCGTTGGGCCTCTGGAACGGATTCACAGGGCCGAAGCGCGGGCTCACCCAGGGTCGGGGTCAGCACGTGTAGACCGACTCGCAAGCTTCGAAGTCCCACTGATAGTCGCCGCAGGTGGTCTCATCGTAGATGTCCAGGCACTGGTCGGCGGCCTTCTTGTCGTAGGTACATCCTTCGTAGTAGTCGTCGGGATCGACGGAGTACGAGCCGATGAGCGCTTCACACTCCTCCTGCGTGCTGACGTCAAGGCTGTAGGCGTCGTCTTCGCTCGCGCACTCGAGGTAGATGCGACAGGTGATGCGGAGGAGCTCGGAGTTGAAGTCGGCCTCGCTGGGGTAGCAGCCCAGGCCAACCAGAGCGAAGAGCATGTGGTCTCCTTTGCGTCAGTGCACCGAGCTCAGGGCAGCGTGGGGACGTCGTCGTCCAGACGAGGCACGATGCGCAGCTCGAGCCCCGACACCATCTCACCGCGTCGATCGCGGGCGCCCTGCTTCACCACCGCCTCGGTGTCCGAGAGCGTCGTCACCCGAGGCCGAGAGAGCACCTCCCGCACCTCCCGGCCCCGTCGGTCGGTCTGCACGCGCTCGATGGTGGCTTCGAAGACCACCTGGTCGACTTGCCCATCGTGCTCGAGCCGCTCCGTCAGGTCGACGGTGACCTCCAAGTGCTCGCGGGGTCCTCGCTCGATCGTCTCGTGGACGAGCGCGCCGACATCGGCGTGATCGACGGTCCAGCTCTCGGCGACGCCCTCGGGCTCCAGGGCCAGGTAGATCTCCACGGACTCGGCGTGAGCCTGGGCGGCGAGCAAGGCGACGAGAGCGATCATCTGGACTCCTGAAGCCGAGACTACCGCGACGAAGCGACGCTTCTCGCGCCCTATTCCACGGCCAGCACGGCGTCCTCGCACTCCGCCGGGAGGTCGTCGAGCACGATGCACTCCTCGCTCTCCTCGATGATGGAGAGGCAGGTGTCGAAGTCGGACGAGACCTGTACAGCGTCCTCGCAGGACATCGTCGCGTACACCTCGTCCTCGCAGCGCTCGGCACTCGGCGCCAGCAAGCAGTGCTCGGCCGTGTTTGCACACAGCGCAGTGACGAGCTCCTCACAGCGAAGCGGGGCGTCGGGGTCGGCGCACGCAAGGGCAGCCCAGAGGATCGACATCACGGGGACTCCTGCACGGGACCGAGGTTGACGCCGAACCCCAGGTCGAGGCTGGGCTGAGGCATGTCGAGGTAGGCCGGTCCGAGCACCCCGACGCCGAGCCCGGTGGTGAACGAGAAGCGGCTGCGACGGAGGTCTACTCCCAACCCCACGTCGGGCCCGTAGAGCGCGATGCCGTCGCCGACCATCAAGGGCCCGAAGCCCACCTGACCGTACAGGGGACCGAGAGCATAGACGCGTCCGGAAGCGCCCACACCCACCGAGCCGAGACCGACCGCGGCGGCGAGCCGCGGGTGGAAGCGCCAGCAGCCTCCGATCCCAGCCAATCCGTAGCGCTGACCGAGCCCGAGCTGCACCGCAACCGGGCGGTAGGCCGTGGGGTCGGTGACCGCGGCGTTCGCGGAGAGGAGCAGGGCGGAGAGCAGGAGCATCACGGGCCACCCCACGGCGCAGGACTCCGCCCGATCCGATCAGGGGCACTCGCCATCGCTCGCCTCCACGCTCGCGCCGTCCACGCTGGTCCCAACGAGCCCGCTCCACACGACCTCCAGACACGTCGGACCGCCCGCATCACAAGGCACGCACGGCTCACCGAACGCAGCCGAGATCTCACAGATCGAGCCAGCGGTGCCGCCGTGGAGCGACAGACCGTACGGGGCCACGTCCAGCCGGTAGGTGACACGCCCCTCCACGAAGCCCTCGTCGGTGAAGGTGCCCGAGAATCCGACCTCTTCGAGCACCACCTCGGTCGACGCCTTCAGCTCGCCCAGCACCGGCATGGTCACGGTGAGCGTCGACGACGAGCCTTCGAAGGTCGGGTTGTCGAAGGAGGCTCCCTCCACGTCGGTCGTGGCGACGCAAGGGTCCTGCTCCGATGGAGCGCCGAACTGGGCGACCCCGAAGCGGAGGTCGAGCAGACCGTCGTCCCGCTGTGTCACCTGGACGAGAGCGTCCGGGAGCTCGGAGTACATCACCATGATCGACCCGAGCTCTCTCGGAGCCTCGAGCTCGCCGGACGACCAGGCCACGGCGAAGGTCTGGACCTCGTCGAGCTCGACCTCGGCCGGAACATCCCCGGAGTCGATGGCCGTCTCCTCGCTCTTCACCTCGCCTTCGCAAGCGACGAGCTGCACGAGAAGGAACCCCACGACCATGGGGCACGGTATCATCCGGCCGTGGACGTTCTCTCAGCGATTCTCCCGCTCGGAACTGGATGCGCAGGATCTGACTGCGAAGGCGACGCCTGCCTCAGCCAGCCCACCGAGCTCTCGGACAGCGGAGAGAGCTCGGACGTCTCGGGAGACCCCGGGCCAAACGAGCTCTGTGGTGTGACTCCCACCAGCCGGGCAGCCCCTCATCGAGGAGCGCCACCTCCCGCCGCCCGCGACAGCTGGCCTGGCGGTGGTGAGCCATGGGAGACCGGCCGACGGCCCGACGACACCGATGAAGCTGAAGACGAGCCCTACTACACGGGGCCCGTGTACGTGACCCGCGCCGGCCAGAACTGCGACCCCATCGACGCGGTGTGGTGGTACGACATCTACACGGTCGGCCACGCCAGCGCAGCGGACATGTGGATCTGTGACACGGCGTCGGACCAGCCGCGCGACGAGCAACACCCGATCCCCATCTGGTCCTCGGACCGCTACGGTTGGGAGACCAACCTCTACACCGAGCTCTACACCGTGGAGTCGCTGAGCGAGGTCGTTTCCGGCAGCACGACCGGGTTCGCCTGCACGCCCGAGAACATGGCCGGACTCACCTACCTGATCTACGTCTACGACGACGAGGGCGAGTACGCCGACTGCGTGACCTGGGGAGACGACCCAGCCGTGTTCACGTCGGTGTGCGTGAACGCGATCTGAGGGCCAACAGCGCGAGCCTGCAGTGCGATGATGGGTGCTGGTGGCAGGAGATCGAGGTGGCCCGAGTGATCGTCGTGGACGACGACCCGCATGTGCTGCGTGCGATGGGGGCCCTCCTGCATGCCCACGAGGTCTGTTGCCTGGCATCGTCCCGGGAGGCTGCTGAACGGGTCGCGGCCGGTGAGCGTTTCGACGTCGCCGTTCTGGACTACCGGATGCCGGACCTCGACGGCTTCCAGCTCCAGGAAGCCATCGCGGAGCACGATCCAGTCCTCCGTCCAGGGTCATCTTCGTCACCGGCTCTCCGGAGATCTTCCACCTCGCCCTGCGCCGGGGCGTGTTGGTGGCCAAGCCCTTCTCCGGCGGCACCCTGCTGCGTGCGGTCCGGGAGCTGCTGGAGTCAGGAGAACCTCCGGGACCCGACGAAGTCGAGCTGGTCGAAGACCCCAACACCGGTCCGACGTGGCCAGTGGACTGACCAGGCCTCCTGGCCGACCCGTGGCTCAAGGATCCCACCAAGCGGACTTCCGCCTGGATCCTGGATTCTCGCCGTGCATCGACGCCGGAGACCGCTCGCTCGGCTACAATGAGCTCGACGGCACGCGCAACGACGTCGGCGCCTACGGTGGCCCGGGTGGCGCGTGGTAGGAGGAAAGCATGAGCCTCGCGATCCTGTTCCTCGTCGCCTGCGCTCCGCGTCAGGAAGGCAGCGAACCCGGAGACTGCACCAACGGTGCGGACGACGACATGGACGGACTCTGGGACTGTGACGACGAAGGCTGCGCGGACGGGCCTGACTGCGCCTCCGAGGGTGAGGCCTCGGACACGGGCACCGAGGCCGACGCAGACACGGATTCCGACACGGACACGGACACGGACACGGACACCGACTCGGACTCGGACACCGACACCGACACCGATACGGACACCGACACCGACACCGACACCGACACCGACACCGACACCGACACCGACTACGTGGTCTGCGACGACGGCGTCGCTCCCTACGACGACCTGCAGGACGCGGTGGACGGCGCCGCTGACGGCGATCTGCTCACCCTCTGCGCGGGCTCCTACGACGACATCGAGATCGACGACGTCGATCTCACCATCGAAGGCCTGGACGGCGTCGACGTGACCTTCATCGACTCCTCCTCGTCGACGGCGGTCGCGATCTACGACGCGGAGGTCACCCTGACGGGCGTCACCCTCTCCGGCGGCGCGAGCTCCGGCGAGGCGGCGGCGGTCTGGGTGCAGGACTCCACGGTCACCCTGAGCGACATCGTCATCACCGAGTCCGAGGCCAACGGCGCCGAGTACCCCACCTACGGCATCTACGTCACCGCCTCGGAGCTGGACGTGGAAGACCTCGTGTTCGAGGACAACGCCGTGATGCACGGCATCTACACGATCGACGACAGCGTGCTGTCGCTCCGCCATGCGGTCTTCCGGGACAACACCGTGCCCGGCTACGGCAGCGGCGGCCTGCTGGTGAGCGCCTACTACTCCGACGCGGAGATCTCGAACTGCCTCTTCCACGACAACACCGGCAACTACAGCGCCGGGCTCGTGAACGCAGGCTTCGACGGCTACTCGGCCTGGGTCTACAACAACACCTGGTGGGGCAACACGAACAGCTGGACCGGGTACCCGACGGTCTACCTGCGCGGCTCGTCGACCACCTTCGTCAACAACATCGTCTCCGAGAACGACGCCGACGGCGTCTACGCGCTGAACAGCGCGAGCGTGGACTACTGCGATGCCTGGGGCAACACCGGCAGCCAGCTCGACGGCGAAGGCTCCTTCGGCAGCAACAACCTCGAGACCGACCCCTGGCTGACCGATCCGGAGGGCGGGGACTTCAGCCTGAACGCCGGCTTCTCGCCCTGCGTCGACGCTGGCAATCCCTCGTCGGGCTACGACGACGTGGACGGGACACAGAACGATCTGGGCGCCTACGGTGGGCCCTACGGCGCCTGGTAGGCGGGGAGGACGGATGAGCATCTGGATGTGGTTCGCGCTGGGGTGCAACCCCCGGCTGGAAGGCACCGAGCCCGGCGACTGCACCAACGGCGCCGACGACGACGCCGACGGTCTCTGGGACTGCGACGACGACGGCTGCTCCGACGGGCCAGACTGCGGCGGCGCCAGCGACGACACAGCCGCCGACCGCACCGAGCCGGACGCCCCCGGCTCGGACAGCGGGGAGGCCGACGCCGACACCGACGCCGACACCGACGCCGACACCGACACCGACACCGATTCGGACACCGACACCGACACCGACACCGACACCGA
>CAZSAT010000198.1:0-8946 GCA_964604675.1 uncultured Enterobacterales bacterium | reverse complement strand
TCCATCGATCTCGACACGGCGAGGCTCGACATCAACTCGTGCGGATCGCTCCCCGAAGTCACCGGCATTGAACACATCCTCGACATCGTCGCCGTGCGCCGGCAGGATCTGCGCTTCGGCGTCGGCGATGTCCAGCGGCGAGCTGGCCCGGCTCCCGCCCTCGAACAGGTAGACCCGTCCGTCGACGTAGCCACTGGTTCCGCTCGCTCGGACGCCCCACTGGACGACGCTGGACCCGGCCGTGACGACCCCGAACGTCGCGTAGTACATGCTCCCGCTCTCATCAGTCTCTGGGACCTGCAGCACGTCACCGGACTCCGGGGTCATCGAGCCACTGACGGGACCCCAGATGACCCAGGCAGCGTCGCTCGCGCCGGTCAATACATCGACGAACCCGTCACCGTCCACGTCCGCGGATGGTGATCCACCGTGCATTGCACGCTCATACTCCTTCACCGTCAACGACGCTTCGACGCTCCCCTCGCGGTAGTCCAAGATGTACAGGTTCGTGTTTCTGGCGACGACGACGTGATTGCCGTGCTTCGCTAGCGCACCTACGAACGCTTCGTCGAACTCGGTGATCACCAGGTCCGAGGCTGCGTGCGTCGGCTCCGCGGCCACCGGCGCCGGCCCTGTGTCCGTATCGCCTGCTCCTCCTGTGTCCCAGGGCAGAGGACCGGTGTCGCGATCCGGCGGTCCCCAGCAGTCCCGCGGGTCAGACTCCTCTGTGTCATCAGCTGGCGGATCCGCGGTGTCCACGCTCTCGGAGTCTCGTCTCGGTTCGGCGTCCTTGTCCGAGTCGAATGAGGGCCTGGCGCAGGCGACCAGGACCATCGACAACGCGATCGCGGCCGAGAACAACGAGGCTCCAGCTCCCCGCAACATCACGCCAGGCCTCCGGCCCGCAGCAGCGACGAGGTCGTGCCCCGGCGGAGGACCAGGGAGACCGTCGGCGTCTCCCCGTGAGCGTTGACCGCCTCCAGCGGCGTGTAGGGGCCGCCGCTCTCGATCCAGACCGCGATCAGCGTGCCGTTCGAGCTCGCCGCTATGGTTGGCTGGTCCGGGGAGGCGAAGTAGCTGTACGCCGCCGCGTAGCCGGTGTCCGTCAGCTGACGAGGGTCGGCCTGCCCAGCCGTCACCGCGTCCGCCAGCTCGCCGCCCTCCCCGGACAGCCTCCGCAGGTAGTAGCTCCCCGCACCGTCGTCGCCGGTCACCGCGAAGCGTCCGCTGATCGTCGCGTCGGGACCGCCTGCTCCAGTACCCACGAACACCACCGTGTCGCCCTCCGAGATCGTGCCGAGAATCACGTTCGGCGTCAGCAGGTAGCCCTCGTCGAGCGCCGCCTCCTCCGCAGCAGCATCCACGGCTTCGTTGCCAGTCGGTTCCGGCGCGATGTAGTTGGCGACGACATCTGCCGACATCACCGCGCTGACCACATCGTTCTCTTCGACCTGCGCCACGTCGCCGAGCGTGCTCCACGAAAAGAGCAGAGCGCTCGTCCCGATGCCGCCATCCAGCTCGTCGGGGCAGCCGAGAGCCGCGTAGATCCCCTGACGGTCGTAGTCCTCTGTCGTCGCGCTCCTCGCCGGCCACGCCGTCAGCGCGAAGGGCTCATCGGCGGTCCCGCCGCCGATCCCATGAACGAACTGCCCTTGCAGGAAGGCCTCGTCGTACAGCGACGTCGCCGACCCGAGCGTCGTCGCACCGGACGCCAGCCCGCTCACCCACGGGCCGCGATCGAACACGCCCTGCGCGTTGTCGTGAAAGCCCACGAAGGCCTGCCCGCTGGGAAGCGCCCAGGCCGACGGGTCGGCCAGGTTGTCCTCGCCGCGGTCGTACGAGCCGCTGTCAGACGGCGGCGTCACGTCGCGGATCGCGTCCCAGTCCTCGAGGTCCGAGACGGCGTCTTCGAAGAGCTGGTCCATCACGGACTTCATCGTAGCTCCTGTGAGCGCTTCGATCAGGTGTACTTGTAGTGGCTCCAGACCGAGATCACGGCCGTCTTCCGAGCCGTCGGCGTGGGCGCATGCTGGATCGTCGCCACCGTCCGGACCCAGTACTGCATCTCGCTCGCCTGCGTCACCGCGGCGCTGTACTGCCCCACCGCGGTCCGCGCAGCGCCGAAGGTGCTCCCCGTGTTCCAGGTCTCACCGTCCAGCGACCACTGGAGCTGCATCGTCACCTGACCGCCCGGGTCGATGCTGTGAAGCTCCACACCGTCGAGCAGCTCCTTCAGCCCCTTGCCGAGGCCTCCCCAACGCTTCCTCGGCGTCACCACGTTGGTCACGGCCTGTCCGGCGTCGTCCGACGAGATGAGCAGGCGGTCGGCGTCCTGGGCGTATGCAGCTTCGGGCATGAGTTTCTCCTTACGTTCATGGCGGCCGAAGGAGAAACCGAACGTCCCCCCCTGGACCATGTACGAGCTACTCTCTCTCTCTCTCTCCACGTCAAGAAAAAAGTCAGGATCAGATCCGCAAGCGCGATCATGCCGTTGTAACCATCAATACCCGCGACTCCAGCCGAGACGGTGACCTGCTCGCTGGCAGTCCCAGCTGAGCGCCGCGCAGCTCACTCACCGTGGGGTTCGGTTCGGTTCGCCAGTCTCCAGGTTCCGGTCCGCCTGGTGAACGCCCGATGGAGGGCCGAGATCGAGATCGACATGGACGGCGGACCGCGTTCTTCAGCAGCGTGCTAGAGACGAGCGGCCAGCGTCACGCCACCCCCGGCCGCCACGCCGCTCCCGCCGAACGCCGCATGAACCCCGGGCCGCAGGGACCACCGCTCCTCGAGCGCCAGCCCCAGGCTGGCCTCCGCTCGAAGGCCCCAGGCCACCGGCACGTACGCCTCCGGTCCGACCGCAACGCGGGGTGACCCCGGGCGCTCCGGGCTCCACGCTGCACCCACGAAGCCGTGATACAGCACCGCGCTGTGGCGGTCCGGGTACAGCCGGTAGTCCCCAGCGCCCCGCACCAGGCCCACGTCGCCCACCACGCCGACCGCGCCTCGCAGCCACGCCAGATCGAGATCCGCCGCCCCGTGGCCCGCGCCCAGCACCTGCGCAAAGCCGCCGGTCGCTCCGAGCTCGAAGCAGGCCAGCAGCAGGATCAGGGAGAGAGGGTCCAATCGACCATGCCTTCGTGGGCTCCGCTGCCCGAGGTTGCCAGCCAGAAGGAGCGCACGGAATGTACCCCGCTGCTGTCGTCCACATCGAGCCATCGTTTTCCAACGTTGGAAAACCGATCCCCCACGACCGACCTCTGCTCCGACGTGCCGATCGCCCACGAAGCTCCCGGGCCTGCGGGAATCGTCAGTCCAGGCGGCCAACTCTTCGCCCGCCGCCTACCAATAGGGCTCTTCGCCCCAAGGGATGTCCCAGCCGGGGATGATGGCGAAACCGCCGGGGCCGTCGACCAGCGCGTGGTTGTAGCCGTTCAAGTGAAGGTCGTTGATGCCGTCGCCGTCCCAGTCGCCGAAACTGACTCCCGACGGGAGGAGCAGGTACATGTCCTCCTCCTCCTTGACCAGCGACATGCTGGGCTCGAAGGCCGCTACGCCTTCAGGAAGCTCGTCGGTGTTCAGCAGGAAGCGGGTGGTGTAGTACGCGGAGTAGCCTTCGATCTCGAGCTCCCGCCTGCTATCTCCGTCGAGATCTCCGGCGTCGCACTCGTGACCGAGTTGAGAGCCGTAGCTGGCGAGCGGGTACACGTTGGCTTCTCCATGGAGGATGCCGTTGGCGCCGGCGTTCCAAGAGTCCACCTCGGTGCTCTCAGCGGAGCCCGCGACAAAATACAGCCCGCCACCCTGCTCGGCGTAGTCGGAGTCCGAGGGCTCTCCGGCTACCCAGTCGTCGTAGCCATCTGCGTTCCAGTCTCCCAAGCCTGCCACGCAGTTCGCGTCTGCAGCCCAGACCTGGTGGGCAACGTCCTCGATCTGGGCGCCATCGGCGCCGCGAAGGTCCGGTCCGGAGATCACGTACGTCGCGTCATGGTAGTCGTTGACCAGCAGGTCGGCGTGACCGTCGCCGTCGAAGTCACCCGACGACATCTCGTCGCCCAGCCAGTCGTCGCCGTAGATCAGAGTGGCGAACTCTTCCTCGCCCCAGGTCTCCACCGGCTCGGTGGGCGTCGGTTCGCCGAAGACGATGCCGAGGTGGGGGGTGATGCTGGCGTCCTTGGGCAGGGGAACGGGCTCGATGACCGTGGCGAACACCAAGTCGTCGTAGCCGTCACCGTCGAGGTCGCCGGGCGCGTGGCTCTGTTGAGCCCAGAGGCCATCATGGTAGAAGGTCCGGCTGGCCACGTCCTGCAAGCCCAGTCCATCTTCCCATGTGTCGCTGGGGCCCTCCAAGAGGTAGGCGACCCCCAGATACTTCTCGGCCGTGCCGCCGTGGTCGACGGTTGTGCCGCCCGAGGACGTCCTCACCCAGTCCTCGAAGCCGTCGCCGTTGAAGTCGAGATGGCGGGCAGGGCCGCCGAGCTCGAAACCCTGGTCCGTGAACTCCAACACGTCCAGCTCGTGACCTTCCAAGGACCACTGCCAACCTTGGCCGCCCGGGACAAAGCCGTACACGTAGCCGCGTCCGCCATCGGGGAGCTCGCAGGCACTGCACAGCGTGAAGAGGTCGTCCACCCCATCTGCGTCCAGGTCTCCGGCGAAGCCGTAGCTGCCGAAGACATCCAGGTACCCTTCCGGCCCCGACGCGGTCAGCGCCGCGAGTCCGAGCATCTCCTGGGCCTTGTCGCAGACCCCTTCCTCGAGCGCCTCCCCGTCGCAGTCATGGTCGGTGAGGTCACACCATTCGTCGGCGCCGGGGTACGTCCAGGGGTGGTTGTCGTCGCAGTCGGTCTCCGGACCGAAGCCGTCGCCGTCCTCGTCCGTGGTCGGTCCGGTGTCGGGCGGGTCGGTGTCTGGCGGGTCCGTCTCGGGCGGGTTGGTGTCCGGTGGACCGGTGTCGTGGGTGTCTACGACGGAGACCGTGTCGACCTCGGTGTCACCGCCGGAGTCGGGGGAGTCCTTGTCTCCGTCCGAGCAGGCCAGCAGCAGGATCAGGGAGAGAGGGTCCAATCGACCATGCCTTCGTGGGCTCCGCTGCCCGAGGTTGCCAGCCAGAAGGAGCGCACGGAATGTACCCCGCCGCTGTCGTCCACATCGAAGTCGACGCCGGTGATGTTCGGGTTCCAGAGGTACGCGCCGGGGTACGCGTTCCATTGGGTGCGGTAGATTCCAGCCGTGGGGATGTACCGGCGACTGGCCTGGTAGAGGGTGAGGTCGTCACACGCCGTGGCGGCGCAGTCCTCGCTCGTCTTGCCTCCGAGGCCCACGACGATGGTGTCGACGAGGTGAGGGTGCGGCGCTGCGCTTCGGATCGGCCGAAGCTGATCGTGGGGCCACGCCCATTGGGTCGCCGTGGGGTTGGCGGGGTCGTACACGTCCAGCTCGCAGAAGTAGCCGTCGGTGCTGGTGTTGCCGTACAGGAAGACCGTGTCGTCGGCCCACGGAGCAAGCGTAAGGCCCTGGATGTTGCCGGCCACCAGCTCCGAGCACTCGTTGGCCGGATGGAAGTTCGACCCGATCGGGATCGCGGTCCAGGTCTCGCCCGACGGGGTGACCTCCACCTTCAACAAGGCGCAGTCGTCGTCTACATTCACCGTTCCAGCCGTGATCGCCACGTAGAGGGTGAGGTCGTGGTCGGTGGCGTCGTTCCACCAGGAGCGCTCCTGGTCGATCTCCACCATCGGGCCACCGTGGAACACCTCGTCTTCGCTCAGCGAACCGCAGGCACTGAGGCCGGGGAAGGCGAGCTCGCGGAGGAGCATGTCGCCGCCGGCGTCGTAGAACAGGGCCAGGCCACCGCGGGTGGTGTAAGTCGCCCCGTCCAGGAAGGGACGGAAAGCCACGGAGGCGACGTCGGGGTCGTCGTCGAGCACGCTTAGGCCATAGGGGTTGCCGTAGTCGCTTCCACTCAGTGGTGTCAGGAGCTGACCAGGATTGCTTGCGCCCGGATCGCATGCAGCCCAAGTGCTGTCCACGCCGCCGGTGTCGAAGTACTCCGGCTCGCGATCGCAACGCCATTCCGCATCACCCGAGAGAGGATCCGTGTAGAACGCCACCGGGTCGCCCACGTACGTACTCGTGGTCTCCCAGCAGAAGCGCACGTCCTCGTGGCTGTCCGTTGCTCCGACCTCGGCCTTCATCACCGCCTGGCTCGTGGGCGCGCTCTCTTCGTCTTGAACCTGCAGGATCGCCCAGACCGTCGCCCCACCCGCTGGGTCCTCGACCAGGTCCACGTGCCGCCCGCCGGCGGACCAGGTGTCCCAGTGGCAGTCCCAGTCGCCTGGCTCCCGATCGGACGCACCCACCGGCGCTCCATAGAGCCCCTGCATGCTGAGGTCCCAGCTCGCGCCCCATGCCATGCCGTCGGCATCCACGCCATTGGGGGCGCACGTGTCGCAGAAGGCGAGCTCGGAGACGACAGTGCCCTGAAAGTCGCCGCTCGGTTCCATCGACCAGGACCAAGGGATCTCGTCCAGGTCGATGCTGGTGTCGCCGTACACCGAGTCCCAGCCCGGCGCTCCACCGGAGGCGTGGGGCAGCCGCATCAGGCCCAGGCCACCGTTGACGATCACGTCGGGCGTGACGCCGGCGTCCAGTGCCGCGAACACACCATCCACGCCATTCACGGGGAAGAAGATCTCCAGGTCGTCGTAAGGGTGCAACGAGCCCGGCCAGGCTCCTTCGGGGTCAACGACGAGAGCGCGCTCCTGGGCGTTGCCCGGCGTGCCCAACGGGTCCTCCTCCCGGAGCGCGTCGCTGGTGTAGTAGTCCTGCAGGGGCACCCACGCCAGAGTAGCGTCGTCCACCGGCGGTGTGCTGACATCCGCACGGAAGAGCGGCTGGGTCTCGTAGTTCTGCCCGACGCTGCGGCGGATGAACACGAGCAAGGTGCCGGTGTCGTCGTCGAGCGCGAGACCGGAGAGCTCTGTCTCGCCGAGGTCGTCGATGTTCTTGGTGCGGATCTCTCCGCTGCCGTAGCCCGCCGCAAGGATCGAGGAGAAGTCCGTGTTCACCATCCACGCAGGGCAGTCGGTGCTGGGGTTGCTCTTGCAGTCCGGCGTGGGGTCGACTGCCGCGTCGGTGTCCCACGTGTTGCTGGTGACCGGGGTGCCCGCGTTGAGTGCCACCGCGTGCACCGTGCCCTCCACGTGCGTTCCGCAGTCTCCCGTCCCGTCCGCCGTGGTGCGGCGTCCGGAGTCCGCGACGTAGACCAGGCTCCGGGTGCTGTCGATGAAGCTCGTCTCCAAGTCGCGGACGTCCCAACCCGTTCCACCCACGGGAACGCAGCCGCTCGTGACGCCGCTGTTGCAGGTGTCGTCGATGGGACAGATGTACAGGGCGTCGCCGTTGTCGACCACGCTCTTGAAGCCGACCACAAGGTAGTCGTCGTCGCCGATCACCACGGTGTCGAGGGCCGCGACCTGCTCGTTGGCAGGGAGGCCGTCGAGCAGGCCGTCGCCCGCCGACTCGCACAGGTTCAGGCTGTCGGGATCGATCGCACGCACGCCTTCGCTGCCGGCCGTGTGGTCGACGTAGAACAGGTATTCTTCGAGGATCTCGACGTGGGCGAAGAGCTGACCGCCCCCGAACGCCTTCTGGGTGGAACAGGCGTGGTCTCTGGGATCAACCATCACCGTGCTGTCGACATCGGTCCAGCTGTCGCCGCCGTCTGACGTGTGGTACAGCGCCCCGGCGCCAGAGCGGCCCGTGATGGCCCAGTAGGTGCCCGTGTCCGACGCGAAGACATCGTAGACGGCGAGCTGGTCGTGGAACTCGAGCCGACTCCCTTCCTGTTCTCCGTTGATGGACCACCACGTCTGGCCGCCGTTGTAGCTCCACGCCACGCCGCCAGTGTTCGCGGCCGCGAGCAGTTCACCTTCTACCTGATGGTTGCGAACGACGGAACTGGTGTAGCCGCCGCCGGGGAAGGCTGTGCCGTCGTAGATCACGTCCGCGTCGCCCGGAGGCGGCCAGTAATACTCGGCGTTGGTGAGGCTCATGTAGTCGACGCGAACGCCGGGGTGTGACGCGCTGGGGCAGAGAATCTCCAAGTCGGTGATGGTGTAAGGGGGCGTGCCAGCGTAGGTGAAGTCGTGCTGGCCATCGCTGGAGAAGGAGCCGATGCCGGTGATGCCGCCGCCGTCCACACCGACGCCCACGGTGCAACTCAGTCCCGTGGTCATGAAGCTGGCAGCCAGGCCCACGTGAAGCTCGCCGTTGTCCCAGTCGACGTCGTCTTTGAGCTGGATGTAGGCCGTGCCGAGAGAGGGGCGGAACCAAGCATAGTCGTTGGACGTCCAGTCCACGTTGGCCGAGGTCCACCACGCCCCCGACCGCATGGGAGCGTTCAGGTGCTGGTAGATGTAGGTGTAGCCATCGCAGTCATCGTCGTAGAGGAGGTCGAGGTTCTCGGCCATCGCCGGATTCACGATGGCGAGCGCATCGTTGCAGTCGACGCCAGACAAGGTCGGGCAACCCGGCAATTCGAAGCGGTCGTAGCCGTCGTTGTCGCTGTCGCAGTCGACAGCGGCCGCCGGGGCTCCAGCAAAGAGCGCCACCAGCGCCGTGATCACGAGAGCCATCGTGTTCCGTGCAAGACTGTGCATCTTCCTCCCCCAGGTGTCGAGATGTCCTCTTCATCTCACCCTCCCACAGCCGCGGGGCTTGGTTCAAGGGAAATGAGATGCTGAACGTTCGCCTGCTGGAACATCCCCCTGGTTGACCCGGGTCCGGTTCTGGGAGCGACAAGCGCATCTCCAAACCCGCTCCGTCGGAGAATGGAGCAAACCGGGGCTCCACCGGGATGAGTTAGCTACAGACGAGCGGCCAGCGTCACACCACCCCCGGCCGCCACGCCGCTCCCGCCGAACGCCGCATGAACCCCGGGCCGCA
>CAZSAT010000197.1:7998-8977 GCA_964604675.1 uncultured Enterobacterales bacterium | reverse complement strand
GTGATGGCGGTGATGGCGGTGATGGCGGTGATGGCGGTGATGGCGGTGATGGCGGCGATGGCGGCGATGGCGGCGACGGCGGCGACGGCGGCTCCGCGTTCACCAGCGCCACGGGCGCGGCGTACCTCATCGCCTACGGCTTCACGAACGCCGAGTACCGTTGCATCTGGGGCCTGCCGATCGCGACGGCCACGGCCGCCAGCGACTGCGCAACGTGTGAGTTCGCCTTCGACGTCAGCTTCGACGCGCTCCAGGAGCTCGACGGTCTCAGCTGCGACGACCTCGACGTGAGCGGGCTGGACGGCTGGGAGTCCGGCATCGGGTACGCGGACACCACCAACAACTACTGGGGCGGCACCTACGGCACCGGTGACTTCATGTACCGGGACGCTTACGGCAGCTGGACCTACAGCTACGCGGGCTACGCCTCGTACACGAGCTCGCCCGGCACCTACGGCTACAACTTCTACTGGTTCGAGTACTGGGGGAGCTACTACTACTACCTGGACGCCGGCCCCGGCCCCGGCCCGATCAAGGCCGGCGGCGGCGGCACCGACACCGCGTCTCCCGGCGGTGACGGCGGTGGCGGCGGTGGCGACACGGGTGGTCCCGGCGGCGACGGCGGCGGCCCCGGCGGCGACGGCGGCGGTCCGGGCGGCGACGGAGGCGACGGCGGCGGACCCGGTGGTGACGGCGGCGGACCCGGCGGCGACGGCGGCGGACCCGGTGGCACGCAGGACACCGGCATCGCGGGCATCTACTACCAGGGCAGCGCACTCGTCGAGTAGCGCGCACCTTGGCGCGGTCCAGCCACAAGGGGTAGGGTCCTCCAGACACTTCGGAGGACCCGTGCGCACGCTCCCGATGGCCCTGACCCTGGCTGTGATCACCGCCGGCTGCGATCTGCTCGAGAAGGGCAGCGATTACGACACCGGCGTGACGTCGGACACCGCGCACGTCGACGACGACGCGGATGGCG
>CAZSAT010000197.1:677-7898 GCA_964604675.1 uncultured Enterobacterales bacterium | reverse complement strand
GAGACGGCGGAGACGGCGGAGACGGCGGAGACGGCGGAGACGGCGGAGACGGCGGAGACGGCGGCGACGGCGGAGACGGCGGAGACGGCGGCGGGCCCGGCGGCGACGGCGGAGACGGCGGCGACGGTGGTGATGGCGGCGGCCCAGGCGGCGGCCCCGACACCGGCGGAGCTCCAGGCGGCGACGGCGGCGGTCCGGGCGGGGGCGACGGCGGCGACGGTGGCGGCGACGGTGGCGGCCCCGGTGGCTCGACCGACACCGCGCTCGCGGGGCTCTACCACTTCGGTGCGGCCGAGGTCGATCCCGGGCGAAGCCTGACCGGCTACGCGGCCTTCCAGGCCTACGGCTGGCTGAACAGCAAGACCCGGTGCATCTGGCTGGCCGAGTGGACCTCGGTGAGCGCCACCAACAGCTGCTCGTCGTGCGAGTTCGCCTTCGAGGTCACCTACGCCGAGCCCACCGAGTACGACGGCTCGAACTGCAGCGACATCGATCTCTCCGGCCTCGCGGGCTGGGAGACGGGCGTTGGCTACGCAGAGACCACGTACAACTACTGGGGTGGCGTCTACGGTACCGGCGACTTCATGTACCTGGACGACTACGGCACCTGGACCTACAGCTACCCAGGCTACGCCACGTACTACCCGAGCGGCGGCACCTACTACAACTTCTACTGGTTCGAGTACTGGGGCAGCTACTACTACTACCTGTAGGAGCCCCCATGTGGTGGCTGCTCGTCGGCTGTGACCTCTACAACCTGCCCGAACGTACGCCGAGTACGGACACGGGCGGGGGCATCGTCGTGGGAGACCGGGACACCTCGACCGACGACACCGGAGATGCCCAGAGCGGTGACGGCGGTGACGGCGGTGACGGCGGTGACGGCGGCGACGGGGGCGACGGCGGCTCGCCAGGCGGCGACGGCGACGGCGGCACGCCAGGCGGCGACGGCGGCGACGGCGGCAACCAGGACACGGCCTACCTGACCTGGTGGTGGAGCGGCGCCGCCTACATGACCACGTCGAGCTTCGACGGCTACAGCTGGCTCGGGCTGTATGGAAGCGCCAGCGACGACCTGTTGTGTGAGCTGCGCTTCTCGACCACCAGCGCCAGCCCTGCGTCGGGTTGCGCCGCCTGCGACTACGCCTTCGACATCACGTGGGCCGACACCAAGGAAAAGGTCGGCGACTGTGCCCGCTTCGACCTCGACCCGTCCACCGACATGGACTTCGGCCTCGGCTTCGAGTCCGGCCTCGCCGACAACTACTGGGGCGACGGCGACGGCGTGCTCTGGTACACCTACGACGGCACCTGGTACGCCAGCTACTACGGCATCCCGTACTTCACCGAGAAGGGACGCGTCGACCTGTTCCAGTGGCTCGAGTACTGGGGCTGGTCCTACTACTACCAGTGAGCGCGGCGCAGTGGAGGGACTGGCCCGCTCGACGTCAACCAGCGCGGGCCCTGGGTGCCGTGGTGCTGCTCGCCGCCACGGTCGCGGCGGTGGCGCTGGTGGATCGCTGGCTGGCGGCACTGGGCGCTGCCGTGCTCCTGATGGCGACGGGGGAGGTGCTCCTGCCCACCCGCTACGCGATCGACGCCGACGGCGTGCGGCTGCAGGGGCTCGTGCGCGCACGCCGCCTGCGCTGGGTGCAGCTCGCCGGTTGGCGCCGGGCAGGTGACGGCATCCAGCTCCTCGGCGCCGGACGGCACCCGCTGCTGCGCCGGCGACGCAGCGTGGTGCTCCGCGCCGCGCCCCAGGCGATCGGTCCGCTGCTGGAGCAACACCTCGGGCCCGCGCGTTAGCCGGAGCCCGTGCCCTCGCCCCAGCCGAGCGCGGCCCAGGCCGCCGCCGTGGACCGCATCGCCCGCTTCGTCGTAAGGTTCGGCGTCGCGCTTCCGGCGCTGATGGCACTCGAATCCTTGCGCCCGCTGTCCTACGTGGGGAGCCAGTTCATGCACCTCCTCACCCCCTCGATCGCGGCGTTCCTGACGCCAGCCGACTGGGAAGCCCTCGCCGAGCTGCTCGAGGACCGGCAGGGACTCGACGTGCTGCTCGACCGCATCGAAACGCTCGACCAGGAGGCCCGGCGTGGCTGAGCTCAAGAGCGTCCTCGCCACGGACTGTGGCTCGACGACCACCAAGGCCATCCTGCTGGAGAAGACCGCCGACGGGTGGCGCCAGACCTGGCGCGGCGAAGCCCCGACCACCGTGGAAGCGCCCTTCGAGGACGTGACGCGCGGTGTGCTCAACGCCGCCTCGGAGATCGCCGAGCTGAGCGGGCGGAAGCTCGTCCGCGACGACGGCACCGGCATCGAGACACCCGACGTCGGTGGCCAGGGCGTCGACATGTACATCTCGACCAGCTCCGCGGGCGGCGGCTTGCAGCTGGTGGTCGGCGGGGTCGTCCGCTCGATGACCGCCGAGAGCGCGATGCGCGCCGCCCTGGGCGCGGGGGCCATCGTGATGGACACCTTCGCGACGAACGACAAGCGCCCCGCCCACGAACAGATCGAGCGCATCCGCCAGCTCCGCCCCGACATGATCCTGCTGGCCGGCGGCATCGACGGCGGTACGAAGAAGCACGTGGTGGCCCTGGCCGAGCGGATCAAGGCCGCCCGTCCGCGCACCCGGCTCGGAGGCGGCTTCAACCTGCCCATCATCTACGGCGGCAACGTGGACGTGCGCGACACCGTCGAAGAGCTCCTGCACGGCATCTGCGATCTGAAGGTGGTCGACAACGTGCGACCGCAGATGGAGCGCGAGAACCTCGGCCCGGCCCGCGACAAGATCCATGACCTGTTCATGGAGCACGTGATGGCGCAGGCTCCGGGGTACGACAGGCTCATGGACTGGGCCGACGTCCCCATCGTGCCCACCCCCGGCGCGGTCGGCTTCATCATGCAGACCATCGCCAGCACGCGCGGGATCAACGTCCTCGGTGTCGACATCGGAGGCGCCACGACCGACGTCTTCAGCGTCTTCGACGGACACTTCAACCGCACGGTGAGCGCCAACCTCGGCATGAGCTACTCCGTGTCGAACGTGCTCGCGGAGGCTGGGCTCGACGCCATCTTGCGCTGGGTTCCCTTCGACATCGACGAGAAGGGCCTGCGCAACCGCATCGGCAACAAGATGATCCGGCCGACCACCATCCCCCAGACCCTGGAGGAGCTCAAGATCGAGCAGGCCATCGCGCGCGAGGCCCTCCGGCTCGCCTTCGTGCAGCACCGTGAGTTCGCCGTCGGCCTCAAGGGCGTGCAGAAGCAGCGCACCATCGCCGATGCCTTCCGCCAGGTCGGCGACGACAGCCTGGTTCAGATGATGAGCCTCGACCTGGTCGTCGGCTCGGGCGGCGTGCTCTCCCACGCACCGCGACGCGTGCAGTCCATGCGCATGATGATCGACGCCTTCGCGCCCGAGGGTGTGACGGAGCTGGCGGTCGACAGCATCTTCATGATGCCGCACCTCGGCGTGCTCTCCACGGTCGACAAGGAAGCCGCCCTCGAGGTCTTCGATCGCGACTGCATCATCTACCTGGGCACGTGCATCGCTCCTGCCGGCGAAATGACCCAGGGCCAGCCGGCTCTGAAGGTGGAGGGCCCGGGCATCGACTGGACGCTCTCGGCCGGGGAGCTCAAGCTCCACCCGCTCACCCGCGACGAAGCGCTCACGCTCACGCTCACGCCGCTCCAGAAGGAGCTCGACGTGGGGGCGGGTCCCGGCCGACCCCTGCAGCGCACGGTGCGAGGCGGTGTCGCGGGGCTCGTCGTCGACACCCGAGGCCGCCCCATCGTCGTCCCCATGGCGCCCGACGAACGCGTGCCCCTTGTCGAGCGGTGGGTCGCCGCCCTGGGCGAATACGACCACGGCGTCGATGGGGAGGTGCCCTGATGGCGGCCATCTTCTCCCCAGGTCTGAAGGTCACCGACCAGACCATCGTGCAGAAGGACCGCCGCCTCCCCCTCGAGGGCACCGTGGAGGTCGAGGTCGGCCAGCTCGTCACCGCCGACACCGTGGTCGCACGCACGCAGCTGCCCGGAAAGGTGTTCCCGGTGAACGTGGCCAACCAGCTCGGCGTCGACGCGGGCAGGCTCACCGAGTTCATGCGGAAGGGTCCAGGCGACGCTGTCGAGCTCGATGAGGTGGTGGCGGAGACCGGCGGGTTCTTCGGCTTCTTCAAGAGCGACGCGCGGGCCGTGGTGGCGGGCACCATCGAGTCGGTGTCGACCGTCACCGGCCAGGTCATCTACCAGGCCCATCCCGTGCCGGTGGAGATCGACGCCTACATCAACGGACGCGTGGTCGAGGTGCACGAGAGCGAAGGCTGCGTCGTGCAGGCCGAGGCCACCCTGGTGCAGGGCATCTTCGGCCTTGGCGGAGAGGTCAAGGCCGAGCTCGCCATGGCGGTGCAGCGCCCGACCGATGTGCTCACGCCGGCCCACATCCTGGACGAGCACGCGGGTCGGATCGTCGTCGGCGGTGCCTACGTGACCCTGGCCACCTTCCGTCGCGCCCTGGAGGTCGGCGTGGTCGGGTTGGTCACCGGCGGCTTCGACTACGACGAGATCAAGGAGCTCCTGGGCTACGAGGTCGGGGTGGCCATCACGGGCGGCGAGAAGCTCGGGCTCACCCTGGTCGTGACCGAGGGCTTCGGCGAGATCCAGATGGCCCCGGCCACCTTCGAGCTCCTCCAGAAGCACGCCGGACGAGCCGCCAGCATCAACGGCGCCACCCAGATCCGCGCAGGGGTCATCCGCCCGGAGGTCGTGGTGACCCACGACGACGTGGAGGCGCCGGACGAGGTGTGGGAGGCGCCCGAGCCGACGGGTGTCACCGTGGGCGACCCGGTCCGCGGCATCCGAGCACCCTTCTTCGGCCGCCTCGGCACCATCGCCAGCCTGCCCGTGGAGCCGGTGGTCCTCGCCAGCGGCTCCAAGGCCCGGGTGATGGAGGTGCAGTTCGAGGACGGTGAACGCGCCATGCTCCCCCGCGCCAACGTGGAGGTCATCGAGCGATGATCCTCGCCAACCTCTTCCTCACGGCCGCGCTGGCTGCCCCACCGGGCGACTTCACGGTCACGTCCCCACCGCACTCCGACGGCTTGAACCTCCAGCTCTCCTGGACCGACCCTGGCGGCACGGGCTTCGCCGTGCTCCGAAAGGATGCACAGGGGACCTACGAGCTCTCGTCGATCCTGCCGGCGGGCTCCGAGAGCTACAACGACAAGGTCACCACCGACCCGCGGAAGGACCCGCCCCGCGAGAGCTACACCTACCGGGTCGCCACCCTGGACGCAGACTCCGCGCTGCCGCCCCTTGCCGACGACGACGACGACGCGGCCGCCGCCAACCAGGCGCGCTACGTCGCGGAGCTCTTCGACCGGAGCGCCAACCTCTCGCCGGAGGTGACGGCTTCCCCAGTAGCGAGCTGGCTCAACACCAGCCCCGGTCACCTGCTGCTCCTGCTGCTCATCGCGTCGGTCGGCGGCCTGATCTACTGGTTCACGGACCAGGCGCGGAAGGGCTCCGAGATCTTCATCCGCCGCATCCCGGGCATCGACGCCATCGAGGAGGGCATCGGCCGGGCCACCGAGATGGGCAAGCCGGTGCTCTACGTGCCGGGCATCGACGAGCTCCAGGACATCCAGACCATCGCCTCGATGCTCATCCTCGGGCAGGTCGCCAAGACCGTGGCCGAGTACCAGTCCGAGATCATCGTGAGCTGCTGCATCCCGATCGTGCGCGAGGTCGCCGACGAGGTGGTGAAGGCGGGCTTCTACCAGGCCGGCCACCCCGACGCCTACCACCCTGGCAACACCCGCTTCATCTCGAGCGAGCAGTTCGCCTTCTGCGCCGGGACCAACGGCATCATGCTGCGGGAGAAGCCGGCCACCAACATCTACCTGGGCCGCTTCTTCGCCGAGAGCCTGATCCTGGCCGAGACCGGCTACATCAACCGCTCCATCCAGATCGCCGGCACGGCGGAGGCCACCCAGCTGCCCTTCTTCGTCGCGGCCTGCGACTACACGCTCATCGGCGAGGAGCTCTTCGCCGTGAGCGCCTACCTCTCACGCGACCCGCGCCTGGTCAGCTCGCTGAAGGCGAGCGACTACGTGAAGGTCTTCTGCGTCGCCTGCGTGCTGCTCGGCACCGCGCTGGCGTCGATCGGGAATCCGATCATGATCGACCTCTTCACCATCGGGGAGTGACGTGAAGCGCACCGTCCCGTTGGTGGTCACCTTCCTCGTCGGCATGTTCATGATCGGCGAGTTCTTCATCCCCCACCACCTCTACCGGGTGTGGACGGCGGAGTTCCTCGTCTGGGGCCTCATCCTCGCCGCCGCCGCCTTCGTGCTGGGCCTGATCAACCTGATCCAGGTCAACCTGCCCAAGGTGCTGCGCAAGGAGCCCGACTGGGGCTACAAGCTGATCATGCTGCTCGCGCTGGCCGGCACCCTGGTCGCCGGCTTCGCAGGCGGCCAGGACCGGCAGACCCCGGGCACCGTGTACCAGTGGATCTTCGACTACGTGTTCGTGCCGCTGAACGCGACGATGTTCGCGCTCCTGGCCTTCTACATCGCCTCCGCGGCCTTCCGCGCCTTCCGAGCGCGCAACCTCGATGCCACGGTTCTCCTCGCCGCGGCCATCCTCGTGATGCTCGCCAGAGTGCCCATCGGTGAGAGCCTGCCGTTCATCGGCGACTACCTGCCCCGGTTGATGAACTGGATCATGGACGTGCCGAACATCGCCGCGCGACGCGCCATCTTCATCGGCGCAGCCCTCGGTGCGGTGGCCACGGGGCTGAGGGTCATCCTCGGGCTCGAACGCAGCCACCTGGGGGACTGACGGATGCTGGACCTCCTCATCAAGTTCCAGGACATGGACCGGCGCTGGGTCTTCCTCGGCATGGGCTTCGCCATCCTGCTGCCGATGCTGGCGAACATCACCTTCGGCTTTGAGGTCGACGAGCGCGTGCAGGCCCTCTACGACGAGGTCGAGGCGCTCCCAGCGGGCTCCACGGTGCTCCTGTCCGCGGACTTCGACCCCGCGAGTCGACCGGAGCTGGACCCCTTCTTCCGTGCGCACCTCCACCACCTCTTCCGGAAAGACGTCAAGGTGGTGATGGTCACGCTGTGGGAGTTCGCGCCCCCGCTGATCCTCCCCACGACCGAGGAGATCGCCGGGAAGCACGGCATGGAGTACGGCACCGACTGGGCC
>CAZSAT010000197.1:0-667 GCA_964604675.1 uncultured Enterobacterales bacterium | reverse complement strand
TGCTCCCCATTCTTCGAGAGGTCGCCGAGTCCCACGGCAAGGTCTACGGCGAAGATTGGTGCTTCCTGGGCTTCAAGGACGGCAAGGAGCTCGCCATCAAGGCCATCGGCGAGAACATCCCCAAGACCTTCCCGAAGGACTCCCGCGGCAACGTCACCACCGCACTCCCTGTGATGCAGGGCATGAAGCAGGCGAAGGACTTCGCGATGCTGATGAGCGTGTCGGCGGGCTTTCCGGGCACACGGGAGAACGTGCTGCGCATCATTCGCCCTTTCGCTTCGGAAAGAATCTGAAACGCGGCCATGATGTTTGGCATGCCCAGTGTCTGAGCCTGCTGAGCCACAGCTTCCCTGCGTGCGGTGCCGACGCTGCACAGGCTGGCTTTGGCACCAGCACTCAATGTCACCATCTGGTCACGTACGTAGCCGACACACTGATCAAGCAGTTCGCCCGCCTGAACGCCTGATGTCAGCGCCGTCTCCAGGATGTTCAGCACATCGCCGGGACGATGCTGAGTGATGGCTTCAAACATCGACACCAGCATCTCATCGCTGGCCGTGCCCAGCATGCGGTGAACATCTTCTGCGGTGACTGTCCCATCACTGAATGCCAGCAGCTGGTCGAACAACGACTGACTGTCACGCATGGATCCTCGTGCCCGTCGCGC
>CAZSAT010000196.1:0-9436 GCA_964604675.1 uncultured Enterobacterales bacterium | reverse complement strand
GGGACTCGCTCAGGGTCTCGCTCAGGGTCTCGCTCGGGGACTCGCTCAGGGACTCGCTCCTCGGTCGTGCGCGAGACGCCGCCAACCGTGAGGCCTGGTGGGGTCAGCACGAGGCGTACTGGATCGCGTACTACCTGTTCCCGGAGCAGCAGTCGCTGGTGACTTACGACCCGAAGCGTTCGGAACAGCTCGGGCTGTGGGCGACGATCTCCCGGTCGACGGGGTGGTGGTTCCCGTACGACGGGGTAGTCGTGTGCACGGAGCGTCCCGTCGAGGTGAACCAGGAGCTGGAGTCGAGTCGTTTCGCGTTCTCGACGACGTCGCGGCGCTTGCACCGTGAGGACGGGCCGGCGCTGTTGTACCGGGACGGGTGGGCGGTGCACGCGTGGCACGGGATCCGTGTCCCCGCGTGGGTGATCGAGGACGACGTCACCCCGGAGCACATCGACCGGGCGTTGAAGCTCGACAACTCGGAGCAGCGGCGTGCCGCGCTCGAACGGATCGGGTGGCCGCGAGTGGTTCAGCATCTCGGGTCGACGCCGATCGCGACGTGCCCGGACCCGGCGAACGAGCCGCACGAGCTGGCGCTGTACGCGCTACCCGCCGAGTTCTACGACGAGCCGGTGAACCTGCTCGTCATGACGAACGGGAGCCCTGACCGGAACGGTGCTCTGCGCCTGTACGGGGAGACGGTTCCCGCGTCGATCACTGACCCGCTCGCCGCTGCTGCCTGGCAGTACGACGTGCACCCCAGCGTCTACGCCGACCTGGCTCGACGCACCTGAGAAAGAGAGAAGGAAACCAGATCATGCAGATGACGTACGAAGAGGCGCTCACGAAGGTGGGCGTGACGGTCCCGGATCACCTGATCGCGGATGCGGAGGTGCCGGTCCTGACCGGCCCGCAGGCGCAGGGTGACCTGATCATCGTCCCGACTGACCGGTCGATGGTGAAGCTGCTGCCCGTCCCCGACGAGGGCGTGCAGGTCGTGTTCGGTGAGGCGACCGGCAACTCCCACTTCCTGCACCGCGGCTTCGACTCCCCGGGGGTGCTGTACGCCCGCGTCACCGACGGGCAGTGCCTCGCGATCGTCGCGGTCCCCGCCGGGGAGTCGGCGCAGCTCATCCACACCGATGAGCACGGGGCGAACGGCATCGGGCCGGGCCTGTACGAGATCCGGGAGAAGCGGGAGCAGGCGGATCAGATCCGCCGCGTCACTGACTGACGGGTGGCCCTGTGGCCGTGTAGGGACGGCGCCGGTTTCGAGACCGGGCAGGGCACGAGCGCACACCTCGTGCGTCAGGAGAGAGGAATCAGGACATGACTACGGAGATCAAGCCGACGGCGTTCAAGAACGGTGCGCCGAAGGCCGAGCGGAACGGGATGTTCGGCAACGAGCTGCGGCTCATCGAGGCGGCGAAGGCGGGGGAGCGGATCACCGCGATCGTCACGTACGAGATCCCGAAGGTGATCCACGACGAGATCGCGGACGAGAAGTACCCGATCGTCGCGGCGGTGCACATCGAGCCGTTGTTCGACGAGGAGCGGGCGGCGGCTGCGGGGAAGCTGCAGGCGGCGGAGTACAAGGCCCGCACGGGTGAGGGCGCGCTCGACTTCGGCGACATGGAGGACGAGGACTGATGACCGGCCGCAGCGCGTCGTTGTCGGGCTTCGACATGGCGCAGATCCGTGTCGCCCTGGGCTCGAAGCAGGAGGCTGCGGAGTCGGCGTTCTGGGATGTGCGGCAGCACCGGCTGGGGGTGTCGGCCAAGCAGGGGCACCGGTCGGGGTACTGGCGGGGCGTGCAGGACGTCCTCACGTTGCAGCTTGCGATCGGGGAGCTCAGCCAGGGGGAGTTGCTGGCGGAGTTGCGTAAGGAGTCGGGGTCGGTGTTCTGGCCCCTGTTGGTCGGGGATCCGAAGATCCCGGCCGAGTGCCCGCGGTGTGAACGCCGGGTGGTCATCGACAAGGAGGGGCTGTGCCCCTGGTGCGCGTACGAGTTCGAGGAGGACTGAGATGGTGCTGACTACGAGGAGGCCGACGGGGAGACCGTCGTGGCCGATCCTGCTGCTCGCAGGACGAGAAGGTGCGGGAAAGACGTTCGCGGCGCTCTCCGCATCAGCGTCGCCCCTGGTGGGTCGGACGCTGTACATCGGGATCGGTGAGGACGACCCGGACGAGTACTCGCTGATCCCGGGTGTCGAGTTCGACATCGTCGTCAACGACGGAACGTACCCGGGGATCCTCGCCGCGATCAAGGCGGCGGTGGAGGAACCCGCTGTGGGTGATCTGCAGACGTTGATCGTCGTGGACTCGATGTCGCGACTGTGGACGCTGATCCAGGACAACGTGCAGGCGATCGCGAACAAGCGGGCGAAGGGCCGGCGGAACCCGAACGGGGACTTCACGATCTCGATGGATCTGTGGAACCTCGCGGCGGACCAGTGGAACGACGTGATGAACACGCTCCGTCTGCACCAGGGCCCGGTGGTGCTGACTGCCCGCCTGGATCCGGTTGCGGTGATGGAGAACGGGCAGCCGACCGGGGCGAAGGACTGGAAGGTTCAGGCGCACAAGTCGCTGGTGTTCGACGCGGCCGGGGTGGTGGAGCTGCGGGAGCGGGGCCAGTTCCTGATCACGAAGCTGAAGTCGATCCGGGTGATGCTCGAGGGTCCCCGCCAGTACCCGGGGTTCACGGTGGAGAAGCTGTGGGCCGACCTGGGCATCGGGTCGGGTGCGGGAGAGCGGACGCATGCGACGACCGTGGCGGACCGTGCGGGCAACGAGGTGTCGCGGGAGACCGCGGCGGACAAAGTCGCGGCGGCGGTGGCGGCGATCGCGAAGGCTCCCGACGCGTCCGAGCTCGACAAGATCGACGCTCACGCGAAGGGCCTCAGGATCGACGGGGTCAAGGCGTACGCGGACGCGATGGCTGCGCGGCGTGCGGAGCTTGGTGGGCCGGACCCGGATGCGTGGGCGCCCGCTGAGCCGGTGGCTTCGGGTGAGCCGGTGGCGGACTGGCCGACGGCGGAGGTCCCGGCATGAGCGGGTTCACGGCGTCGCTGGATGACGCGGTCACGGCGTACTCGTGGGAGCCGGCGAACTTCGGCCCGGAGAACGAGGTCACCCGGATCTGTTCCGCGGATGGGTTCCGTGCTGGGGCGGAGTGGGCGGCCGCTCACCTGGACTGGCGGGTGCTCGGCGGGCTGATCCCGGGGATGGTGGAGGCACGGCATGTGCGCCTGGGCGACGTTGTGCGCCTCTCTGGCGGGGTTTCCACCGTTGTCGCGGTTCGGCACCACGGGTCGCCGGGTTGCGTGTACGTGACGGCGCGTACCGATGGTGGGGCTGAGGTTGTCTACGAGCTGCGGACGTCGGAGCGGGTCCGGGTCGATAAGGCGGCGACGTCATGACTGTCCGGATCAAGGGTCTTGGGAATCTTCGGTGGCCGTGGCGTGCAGTGGTGGTCACTCCTGCCGAGCGTGCTCCGCTCGTGATGCTGAACCGCTACCCGGGGCAGGTCATCGGCGTGGCGTTTCGTCTGCCGGACGAACTGTACTTCGACCGCCGCATCCACAAGCAGCTTTCGATCACGTGGTCTCGTCCGGAGGTGAGCCAGTACCCCACCGACTGGGAGAGCTCTCCTCGCCGTGACGTACTCAGCCACGCTGCAGATCCCGTGGAGGCGGCTACCAGACCTGTCCCGCGATCGAGTGACGGGGAGGCCTGGTCGTGAACGGGTGGGCTGCAGGGTTCTCCCGCTACCTCGCCTCGTACGAGGTGCGGCTGCACCGTCGGATGGACACGTTCGGCGGGGTGGTGTGGCCGGTGCGGGTGTCGGGTCTAGTGTCCCCGGAACGGCAGCTGGAGATCGCGGTCGCCGCGGGTCGGGGGCGTGTCGCATGACCCCGCTGGAGAGGTTCATCGCCCGCCTCGGTATCGCCCCGTTCGACCCGGGCAACGCGTTGCACGCGGACCTGTTCGACGCGTTGAAGGACGCAGCCGGTGAGTCGCACATGGAGCGGCTGATCATCACCCGCGGTGTCCTCGGGCGAGCACACGCAGCCGCGGCGACGACGGTCGGGACAGCCCGATCGAAGTACGAGACGACGCTCAAGGAGCGGAAGCGGGCCGAGGTCGAGGCTGGCCGTTCGGTGTCGGCTGCGACGGTCATCGCTGATGCCGATGCGCAACCACACCGGAACCGGATGCACGAAGCCGAAGCCGCATGGCGGGGTGTGAAGGAACACCTCCGCACGGTGGACAAGGACATCGACAAGACCCGGTCGGATGCGGTCGACGCACGGCAGATGCGCACAGCCGAGACGTACGGCGGAGGTGCCTGATGGGCGCGCACGAGCGGAAGACACACAAGCTCACCGTCACCACCGAGGACGGGATCGTCATGCTGCGGTGCGCCCGCGGAGACCTGGCCAAGGGGCTCGGGCAGACCCCGACACCGGACGAGATCGCCCGCGAAGCTGGCATCCACTGGGGCACCGCCCCGGGGTGGTGGTCCTGATGGCCGTGGGGGAGTTCACCCCGGCGACGGTGCGGCTCGTGTTCTTCGACCGGGACAGGGAGAGGTGCTTCCGCTGCCTCCGGCCCTTGCAGTGGCACGAGCGCGGGTTCGGGTGGTCGCTGCACCACCGTCGCCCGCGCGGCATGGGCGGGTCGAAGGACCCGATGGTGAACAGCCCGGCGAACGCGCTGACCCTCTGCGGTCACGCGACTTCGCCTACCGGGTGTCACCACTGGGCAGAGAAGAACAGGGACGTCGCGTTCGAGCTCGGGTATCTGATCCCGGGAACGGCGCGGACCGATGAGTACAGGCCGGAGCGGGTGCGTGTGCGCCGGCTGTCCGGTGGGTGGTGGTTGCTGACCGTGGACGGCCGCGCCGTGGAAGTGGAAGGGAACAGCTGATGGGCATTCTGCGAGCTGGGCTGGCCTTCGAGGGCCAGTTCACGCAGGTCCCGAACGACTGGGCGAGAGACAAGAAGCTCTCGCGTCGGGCGCGGGGACTGCTGACGGAGATCCTGTCGCACCGGGTGGGCTGGCGGCTCACCATCGAGGGCCTCGCGAAAGAGGGCACCGAGGGGCGTCACGCGATCCGAGCCGCGGTCGACGAGCTGCGGGAGGCGGGGTATCTCGAGGTCGAGCAGGGCCGCGGATCGCGCGGGCAGTTCGGTGAGGTCGAGTACCGGCTGACCGATCCGACCGCTTCCCGAAAATCGGACACCGGTCGATTCTCCGCAAGCGGTTCAGCCGCAAGCGGTTCAGCCGACGGCGGAGAACCGAACACAAGAGAACACCAGTCCACAGAACACCATCTGGAAGAAGACCAGGTTCTTCTGTCGCCGGATGAATCCGTCGACGGGACGCTCATCCCGGACGAGTGGAGACCGAACCAGAGTCACATCGATAAGGCCGCTGCGCTGCACCTCGACGTGCGCGCCGAGTACCAGCGGTTCCGTGAGCACGCGGTACGGAAGCACCGCCGGCTGAAGAACTGGAATGCCGGGTTCACGAACTGGCTGCGGAAGCAGGCCGAGTTCCGGCAGGAGGAGCAGGGCTCCCGTCCTGGTTCGGTGTCGTCGTACGAGCAGGGTGCGCAGGTGCACGACATCCTCGCGGCTCGTCAGCAGCGGGCGGTGACCGCATGACTCCGTTCGAGGTGAACGCGCTGTTCACGGAGGCGGGTCGTCTCGACGTGCGGATGCGCCGGAACAATCCGGAGGAGCGGGCGGACATGGCGACGTCGTGGGCTCGTCTGCTCGCCGACGTTCCGGTCAAGGCTGCGGCGTGGGCGCTGGATCAGCACTACCAGCACAGCCGGGACCCGATCATGCCGGCGGACATCATCGCGCTCGCTGAGCAGTTCGCGCCTCCGGTGTCGGTGTCGTACGCGGGGAATGTGACGGAGCAGCGTCTCGCTGCGGAGCGACGGGCGGTGACGTCGTGAGCGTGGAGGCGGAGCGTTCTGTTCTCGGTGCGGTCATGCTCGACCCGGCCGCGTGCGACGAGGTCGCGGAGATCCTGCAACCCTCGGACTTCTCAACCCCGGCACACCAGGCCGTGTACGCCGCTGTGCGGCGACTGCACGACGCAGGGGACCCTACGGACGCTGTCGCCGTGGAAGCGGCTCTGGCAGCCGCAGGGGAGCTCGTGGGGCATGTCGACGCGACGCTGATCTACTCCCTCACCGACGCGGTGGCCACAGCGTCCGCTGCCGGGTATCACGCGGGCATCGTCCTCGACGAAGCGAAACGGCGCCGCGTGCGGGACGGGGCAGCGAAAGCGATCGCGCTCGCGAACGACCAGGGCCTCCCCACTGAGGACATGGTGGAGCTCGCGAGGGCGGCGTTCGACGACGTCGACGCGGGGGTCGTGAAGGGTGTCCAGCCGATCGGGTCGTGGATCCGGGACTACGTCGCCGGACTGGCGGAGAAACCGTCGTACACGCCGACACCGTGGCATGACCTGAACCAGCTGATCTTCGGGTTCCGCGACGGGGGCATGTACGTCGCCGCCGCGAGACCCGGCGACGGGAAATCGATGATGGCGGTGCAGATCGCCCTCGCGTTCGCGGAGCACCGGCCGGTCCTGTTCGTGTCGCTCGAGATGGCGCGTGAGGAGATCGCGGGCCGCATGATCGCCGCGCACAGCCAGGTGTTCATCGGGTCGTTGAACAAGCACCGGCTGTCGAACACGGAGACCGAAGCGGCTGAGGTGGCCGCCGCACACTTCGAGAAGCTGCCGATCGTCATCGTCGACTCGTCGCACGTGTCCACCATCCCGCAGCTGAAAGCCGCCGTCCGGTCCGTGCACCGCATCTACCGGCGCAACCCGGTCGTGATCGTCGACTACCTGCAGCTACTGAACACGCACGAGCGGGTCGAGAACCGGCAGCAGGCGGTGGCGGGGTTCTCGCGGGCGTTGAAGCTCGCCGCGCAGCAGTGGCTTGTCCCGGTGATCGCCCTGTCGCAGCTGAACCGTGCGAACGCCGGCCGGAAGGGGAAGGCCGCGGAACCGCAGCTGACCGACCTGCGCGAGTCCGGAGCCATCGAGCAGGACGCGGATGTCGTGTTGCTGCTGCACCGGTTCCGGGCCCCGGGCCGTGACGAGTTGAAGGTCATCGTCGCGAAGAACCGTCAGGGGCAGACCGGGGAACTGACGCTCATCTGGCAGGGGCAGTTCTCCCGGGTCCTGTCGAAGTACCAAGCCAACGAATTCATCGCCTGAGGAGGCACAGCATGGCCAATGAAACCATCATCACCGTCGTCGGGAACGCGGTCGCGGATCCGGAGCTGCGGTATGCGCAGAACGGCAAGCCCGTCGCGAACTTCACCATCGCGTCGACCCCACGGGCATTCGACCGGCAGTCGAACGAGTGGAAGGACGGGGATGCCCTGTTCCTCCGCTGCTCGGTCTGGGGTGACCCGGCGGAGCACGTCGGGCAGTCGATCACGAAGGGCACCCGGGTGATCGCGCAGGGCCGGCTCAAGCAGCGGGCCTACCAGGACCGCGAGGGCCAGAACCGCACGGCGATCGAGCTGGAGGTCGACGAGATCGGCCCCTCGCTCCGCTACGCGACGGCGCAGGTGACCCGTTCCGGTGGGGGTGGGTCTGGGCAGCGTCAAGCGCCCGCTGACGAGCCGTGGATCACTCCCGGCTCCTCCGATTCGGAGACCCCGTTTTGAGCGCGTCAGGGAGGCGCACGCAGGTCGACGCGATCGACGACCTCACCGCGCAACTCCGGTTGGCGAATCAGCTCACCGCGCTCGCCCTGCCGGCGGCGGTGCTCAAGCACGACGACAAGACGTACACGAACCCGGTCACGCAGGCCGCGGTCGAGGAGAAGAACGCGCGGCGTGCTGAGGTGCGCGCCGCCCTCGGATGGGAGCAGTCATGACCGACGTCATCGAAAACGGGACCATCGCGCGCATCGAGGTGACGCGCGGTGACCTCACCGAGTACCCGATCGCGGAGAAGACGAAGGGGGGTTGGCAGAACGGCGTGACGTTCTACCCCGACGCGGACGTCACGAAGGTGAAGCTGCGCTACGCGCACGTCCGCGCCACAGGTGCCGATGAAGCTCTCCGTTTGCTCGGCATCGCGGATCAACGACCGTCGCAGGAGTGGACCTCGGAGACGGGCGAGTCCAAGAGCGACGTGATCGCGGCGGCCCAGGTGCACGCGACGCTCGCGTTGGTGGAGCAGCAGCGCATCGCCAACCTCATCGCGTACCTAGTCCTGATCGGCGAGACGCCGGGACCGGACGATGACCGCCAGATCCGTGAGGGGCTGGGGCTGTGATCCTCCGGGAGTCGAAGACGGTCGAGATCGCTGAGGCGGATTGGACGGATGACGGGGAGGTGGAACTGCTCACGTTCCCCACCCCGGACGGTCACCGGACCCACATGCTGCCGGAGACGGCGCGTGCGCTCGCGTACCAGCTCATCGCGGCGGCCGGGGATGCGGAGAAGGCGGCGGGGGAATCGGGCGTGCAGCGGGCGCACAGAACCGCACAGCACGGGTTCGACGTGGACACGCGGATCGAAGGCATCATCCGGGAGGCAGAGGGTGTGCTCTTGCACGACTGGCGGTGGACCGAGGACACGTTCTCGACCAACCCCGTGTGCGCACGCTGCGGGACCCGGGCGACGAGCACCGCGATCCAGGTGTCCGCCTGCCCTGGCCCGGTCGAAGCACCGGGGGTGCGGTCATGAGGATCCTCACCGTTCGCCAGCCGTGGGCGTGGGCCATCATCCACGGCGGGAAGACCGTCGAGAACCGAGTGCGGAACATCGCCGGGGACTACCGCGGACCCATCGCGATCCACGCTGGCCTCGCGTACGACATGGATGCCACGATCTGCCCGCCTCCGCTGTATGCGCCCATCGCGGTTGATGAAGACGGAAGCCACATGCGTCCGCTCGGAGCGATTATCGGCGTCGTCGACCTCGTGAACGTGCACGACCCGAGGAAACGTCTGTGCGAATGCACGCCCTGGTCCGAGATGGGGCAGTGGCACATGTTCCTCGCGAACCCGCGCGCCCTGGCCGAGCCGATCCCGTACCGCGGCGCGCTCGGCCTCCGCCGCCTCGACGACGACACGACCGCGCGGATCCTCGCGCAGATCGGAGCGACGTCGTGACCGCCACCCTGTCCCCGGTCGAGCAGCGCGACGACGAGGTCCTCCGTCACCTCGCCGAGCACGCCGACGACGAACCCGGCTGCGTGTGGAAGATCCGCGGGATCACATGCGGCCACCCCGCGAAGCTCGCCGCGCTCTGCTCCCACTGCGCGGCATGCGCGCTGCGGCCACCTGCTGGCGGCCGCCAGAGCAACCGGACCTCACGGAGACGCTCACCTTCCGAATCTTCGGCGTCGACAAAGAAGGTGTATGTCCAGTTTTCCCGCTGGCTGGGGCGCT
>CAZSAT010000195.1:0-9457 GCA_964604675.1 uncultured Enterobacterales bacterium | reverse complement strand
GGCGCGGTCACGGTGATGCTGTACTGGGACGTGGGCACGCGCGGCGAAGAAGCCGCCGGGCTCGACGAGGCCGTGCAGTGGATCCGCGACGCCGGCGGCCTGAGCGCAGCCGGCTGGGGCCGCCTCATCGCCGGCAAGACCTCCGATGCGGCGCTGGAGGTGGTCCACTGCGCGCCGGCCCTCGCGATCGTGCGCGCGCTCCCCGGCGACCCGGTGGTGCTCTTCCCGCCGCTCTCCCAGGATCCCTTCGCGCTCGAGGAGGCCTTGACCGTGGCCGGCTTCCTCCAGTGGATCACCGATGTTGGCGGCGAGGCGCGCGTCACGCAGCTGCGCACCCACGTGCAGGGAGCCAGCGACGACGCCGAGGAGCGGCAGCGCATGGTCACCGACGGCACCTGGGCCGACCACCTCCAAGCGCTCCCCGCGGGGCCCAGCACCGATCAGGCCTCCTCGGCCAAGTACTGGCACTGGTTCTTGGCGGAATCGAACGTGCAGCACATGTACACGCTCTTCATGAAGCGCTTCAACGTCGACCTGCGCGAGGGCGACGACACCTTCGCCTACGAGGTCCGCCGCGGCGACACCCTCTGGGGCCTCGCGAGCCGCTTCCTCGGCGACGGCTCGCGCTGGCAGGAGATCTACGACTACGGCGACAACAAGGACACCATCGGCGACGACCCCAACCTCATCCACCCGGGCCAGAGCCTCACGATCAAGACCGGCACCTTCGCCTGGGACCACGCCAGCATCAAGCGCACCTGGCTGGTGTGCGACATGCTCCCGCCGGCCGATGTCGCCACCAACACCCACATCATCCGGACCGGCAGCTTCGGAGGCGCGGGCGGGGCGGCAGGTGGCGGCGAGATCACGATGTCCTGGGGCACCGACCAGATCGGCGACCAGGAGGTCGGCAACTTCACCGACCCCGACGACCCGATGCGCGGCCTGAACGTGTTCGACGCCACGATGCGCCACGAGATCGGCCACGACGTGGGCGAGAACGGCATCGACCAGCCTCCGGGCTGGGTCGCGAACTACGGCTGGAAGGAGTGGGACGGCGCAGGGCCCGTCAAGCGGCTCTTCAAGACCGTCTTCATGCCGGTGCACGCGCTGAACATCGCGGACGCCACGGTGAAGGAAGCGGTGCTCGACGCCATGTCGGGCGTGTCGGAGTGGACCGAGGGGCACCTCGAGGCGGCGGTCGACGCGGTGGAGGGTGCGGACTGGGCCACGGTGAAGACCGAGCCCCTGGCGGTCTACATCCTGAGCCGTGTGCAGGCCTGGGAGACGCCGAGCGCCATCGGCACCGACACCCACCACGTGCCCTACAGCGACTGGGGCCCGTTCTGGCAGGCGTGCCCGACCACGCTCTACCAGAAGAAGGTCTCGACCTACGCGATGCGCTCCTCGATGGAGTGGTTCGCCGAGGTCTACGCCACCTACTACGCCGACGCCGACCGGCCCGACGGGCAGGTGGGCACCCTGCTCGCGTCCCGCGACGCGGCGCTGGCCGCCGACTTCACCACCACCATCCACGGCCGCCACAACCTCGGCGCGGTGACCGGCCAGAACAGCACCCACGCGCCGGCCCCGACCACCCCGTGATCGCCCTCTGGCTGGCCTGCGCCGGCTCAGCCCACTCCGACGAACCCGTCGCCCAGGAGACCCCTGCCGTGCAGACCCCCCGAGACCTGGCCGCCGCCTGGGGTGCCGCGCGCGCCGGCGAAGCCAGCGTGCAGACCAAGGTCCTGGACGCGCACACCGGCCTCGACGCCATCGGCGTGTACGAGCCGTCCACCGGACGCTACCTCCCCGTGGTGGTGCTCGGTGACGAGGTCCTGGTGGGCCCCACCGGCTTCGCTCGCTTCGTCACCGTCGACGGGCGCGAGGACGCGCTCCGTGTCGCGGGCGCCTACACCCACCTCCAGCTCGGCCTGCTCAACGAGGTGCTGGGCGACTGGCGTGTGCACCGCAAGGCGGCCACCTGGCCCAACGCGCGCTGGGACGGCGACCAGCTGGTCTTCCTGGTCCAGGACGGCGGCGAGCAGGAGCTGCGCGTCACGCTGAGTGACGACGGCACACCGACCGAGGTCGGGCGTCGGGACGGGTCGGCGCTGTACCTCTCGCCGAGGCGCGCCAGCTCCAACCGTTAGGCGAGCACGGCCTCCGGTGGCCGAGGGCTCAGAGCTCCGGTGCGTCGTCGAGATCGATCGTCGACCGCTCCTGGACCTCACGCTGGGTCACGATGGAACGCGCCCAGGTGCGCAGCCCGGCGCCGGGAAGCTCGCCGGCCAGCGCCAGCGCACGGGACGCGACATCGCCCGCCTCCGGGCGCGTGTCCGGGTCGTAGGCCAGCATCTCCGCCAAGAGCTGCGCGAAGGCCACCCCGCCCGAAGCCTGGATGTCCCGCCGCACGATCTCCACCTCGACCTGGTGCGCGGCCTCGTAGGGCGCCCAGATGTGCGTGTGCCAGGCCCCGAAGGCCAGACCGGCGCCCACCAGCCCGAGCGCGAACACGTCGGACCCCGGGTGGTCGTGCCGCCCACGGTGACGCTCAGGGGCCATGTACATCGGGGTGCCGCCGGCGGCGCCCAGGGTGCGGTGCTCCCGCCCCTCAAAGTGGGCACCCGACACGCCGAAGTCCAGCACCTTGAGCTCGCCGTCGCCGGTGAGCCGCAGGTTGTGCGGCTTGATGTCGCGGTGCAGCACGCGGAAGGGGCGCGCTTCGCCCTCCGGCACGCGGTGGTAGGCCACGTGCAGCGCGTCCCCGATCTCGCCGAGGATCTCGCACACGGCCCGGGGCGGGACCGGCTGCCGCCGGCTCTCCGGCAACACATCGGCGAGGTCCACGCCGGGCACGTACTCCATGACCACGCCCAGCCGGCCGTCCACGCGGACCAGGTCCTCGGCCCGCACGATGGCGCGGTGCCGCAGCCGGGCCAGCATGCGCGCCTCGTCCCGAAGGCGCCTGACCACCACCTCGTTGGCCTCGAGCTCGGTCTTCAGGAGCTTGATCGCCACGAGCCGGCGCACCCCTCGAGCAGACGTGGCCTCGACCAGGACCACGTCACCGAACGACCCGGAGCCCAGGGTTCGGACCGTGCGGTAGCTGGGCGAACCCACGGGAGCCATCCCCGTGGACGGTGCGGGCTTCGAGGGGGCGGCGGCCGCGCCGGATCCCGGCGCCACCTCGTCGTCGGAGAGGCGCACGGGGAACGAGCCCCAGCCCCGCGTGCGCAGGAAGTCTCCCAGCACCGGCACGGTCAACACACCGTCGCGGTCCAGCACGCCGAGCTCGGCCAGCCCGCGCCGAAAGGGGTCGAGCTCCGGCCGCGGCGTGTTCCCCGCGAGCACCTGGTCGAGCACCTCGCGCTCGGCGGGCGCGATGCGTTCCATGTCCTGGGCGAAGGCCGCCGTGGCCTCGTGGCTGTCCAGGACGGTGGCGACCGCGTGCGCCGGGTCGCAGCGCAGATCGAGGCCCACCTTGCAGGCCGCCTGGGTGAGGTACGGGTGGCCGCCCGTGCGGGTCAGCAGCTCGGCGATCTGGGCCTCCGACCAGGGCACGGCGCCCGTGCCTCCACGCTGATCCAGCCGAGCCAGGGAGCTGGCAGCGCTGGCCCCGAGGCGGGGCGGCAGGGTGCGCAGCGAGAAGCCCGCGAGCAGCGGCTCCCCCGCACCCCCGGGTGCCCGGAGCAGCCGCAGGGCTCGCCGGCTGCCGGTGGCGATCACGCGGGAGCGCTCGCCTCGCGGGAAGCCCTCGCGCAGGGTGGAGGCCACCCAGGGGTGGTCCTGCACGAGGCGCGCGATGGCGTCGACCTCGTCCAACAGGAGCAACAGGCCCCGACCCGCGTCCTCCGCCGCCTCTTCGGCGATGACCAGGAGCTCGTCCAGGTCGAGCTTGCGCAGGGCCAGGTAGCCGCCGGGCAGTGCGGGCAGGAGCTTCCTGCGCCGCGACAGCGCGTTGGCGAAGCCGTTGCGCAAGCGGTCCGGGCTCTCCACCCCCTCGGGCGCGATGCGCACCGGCACCGGCGCGTCGGGGTCCGCGAGGGCCTGGCGCTCCAGCCAGAGCAGCGTGGCGGTCTTGCCCGTGCGTCGGAGCCCGACCAGCAACACGCGCCGATCCCGTCCCCCCTGCAGCTCGGCGTGCAGCTGCTCGCGTCCGTAGACGTCCCGGTCGTCGTCGAGGGTGTTGCCCGTGCAGTACACGCCGCCATCGTAGCGAAAGGCGGGCCGCGATCTCCTTCAGCGGGTGCCCAGCAGGTCCCGCAGCTCGTCCCGTCGCCGGCGCGCCGCGGCGACCTGCGCCACCACGGCCTCCCAGGCCTCTTCCCGATCCTCGGCGAGCACCTGGTCCTGGGCGCCGAACACCCCCGCGCGCGAGCGCAGCTCCTCGGCCGCCTCGTCCACGTCGCGGACCTCCACCCTCACCCGACCGTCCGCGAGCGCGCGCTCCACGCCGGCGTAGGCGAGGTGCCACACCTGCAGCGCCCGCCCTCGGGTCAGCTCGTGCAGCCGCGGCGCCACGCCGGGGGCCGCCGAGAAGGTCGGCGACAGGCGGTTCTCCAGGTACGTGGCGAGCTCGTGCACCGTCATGGGCCTCAGCGCGCGCACCTGGAACAGGTTGAACCACGGGCTCTCGTCCTCGTGGTCGGAGAAGCCCGCTCGGATCGACACCCCCGTGCCGAGGATGGCCATCCGGTGGCTCGGCACGATCTGCACCAGGCCGCGAAAGCGCTGGGACTCGTGCCGGTAGGTGCCCAGGCGATCCAGGTCGTCGAGGCAGAGCAGCAGGCGGGGGTGCTCTTCGGCCAGCTCGTCGAGCAGGTACTCCACCGCGTCCCGATCGAGCTCCGGCTCGGCCGCGAGCTCCGCGGCCACCTCGGCCTCGGGCACGGCCTCGGCGATGGCGCGCCCCACGCGCGTCCAGAAGTCCCGCTCCGACACCTCCTCCAGCCCCACCCGGACCACCCGCACCGGGCGACCGCCGAGCCCCTCCTGCTCCGCGCGCCACGCGATGTGCCGCAACAGAGCCGACTTTCCGCTGTAGGCAGCCCCCTCGACCACCACGCAGTTCAGGTCGAGGGTGGCGAGGATGTCGTCCACGAGCTTGTTCGTGGCGAAGGGCGCACGCTCCGGATCGTTGGGGCTGTCCGCCCGGAACGGGTTGGCGCCGATCCCGTACGCCCCGTACCGACGCTCCGCGCGCAGAGCCCGCGTCCTCAGGGTGGCGGTCAGGCCGAAGGCCGCCGCGAAGATCGACAGCACGACGAGGAGCTGGGCGATCAGGCGATCGGAGGTGACGCGCCGAACCTCGGCCGCGTAGTCCGGGTCCGGTGCCTCCATGGCGGCGAGGTGGCGTCGGGCCGCGAGGGTGCCCAGGGGATCGAAGGGCCACTCGCGCGACAACGCGATCCGCTGGCGGCGCCAAGCCTCCAGCTCCATGGGGAGGTCGTGCACCGAGCCCACCGGCAGCTCCCGCGACAGGCCCCTGGCGAGCTCCGCCAACAACGCGACGTCCTGCCCGGCACCGGACTCGGGGGCGGGTGGTGGGAGCTCGGCCGACCGGAGCGAGAGGTCGTCGCCGACGAGCAGCACGTCCCCCTCCGGCGCCTGAGCAGCCGCGATCCACGGGCCGCCCGGGGCGGGTCCCACGGTCACCGCCGGCAACCCGGGGTCCTCAACCTCCGAGGCCGTGACGACCCACGCACGGGCACCGTCCCCCACCACGCCCAAGAGCTCGGTGTCCAGCCACCGGGTGCCGAGCACCACCGGCGCGTCGTGATCCGCGCTCAGCGAGCTCCACCAGGACAGGCCCAGGCGCCCCTCTTGCATGCCCGCGCTGACGAGTCGGCGCCCGGGCAGCGGCGCCGCGGCCGTGACCGGCGCCTCGGCCACCGCGACCAGCGCCCGCCCGCCGGGCGCCACCACGGCCAGGCCGCTCCGGTGGCCCACGTAGAGCGCGTCGCCGATCGCGCCGACGGCGCGCGGGTCCCCGCCACCCACCCGGGCGAGGCTCTCCCACACGGGTCGCTCGTTCCCCTCGGGCAGGCTGGCCAGGCGGTAGACCCTTCCCTCGGCGGCCAGCGCCAGCAAGGCGCCGTTCCACGGGGCGAGATCCACGATCCAGCTGCCGGTCCCCGTCACGTGGGTCTGTTCGCCATCGGGTGTGACACGCAGGAGCCACTGCACCCCGCTCGCGGGGGTGAGCACCACCAGGAAGTCGTCCTGCCAGGGCACCACGGCCCCCACGTCGCTCGGCCAGTCGAGGCGTCGCAGCCTGCGCTCCGGTTGGCCCGCGGGGTACACCGCGAGGCCCTGTTCCGGCGCCCAGGCAACCCAGTGGTCCGGCCCGAAGGCCACCCCCGAGGCCATCGCCACGCCGAGCAGCAGGGTCATCCGCTGCGCTCCAGACGGTCTTCCAGGTCGGCGATCTCGCGACCGAGGCGGCCGAGCATGAGGCGGGCCGCGTCGAGGTCGACGAGCGCGAGCTCGTTGCCCAACCCGTGGTCGAGGATGGCGCGCCAGGCGCGGTCGACCTCGGCGTCGACCGCCGAGACGTCGCTCACCGTGACCTTGCCCCGCCGGCGGAGGTTGGCGCGGTCGGTGACGTGCAGCCCGTAGAGCTGCACCCGCATCGGGCGCCCCTCCGCGCGCTCCAGGACCGCCACCAGAGCGCCCTCGGACCAGCTGAGCTTGCCCGCGACGGGGCCCGTGAGGAGCGAGCGGCAGTGCTCGCTGTCCAGCGGTCCCACCGGGATGCGCGGCAGGAGCTCGCCCCACCGCCGGGCCTCCTCGTCGCTCTCGAAGTCGGGCGCCACCCCCGCCGCCAGCGCGGTGGCAGGCGCCCCCGGCACGAGCATCAGCTCGCGGAGCTCGGCGCGGGCGTCCTCGTCGGCCAGCTGGAGCGCGTCGAGCTCGTCGATCAAGAGCACCAGATCGCCGCGCGCCGCCAGGGCCTCGGCGGCCGCTCGAGCCCCCGCGGCCTCGAGGCTCAGACGGCGCGCGGCCGACATCAGCGCACGCTGCACGGCCCGCGCGGCCTCGTCGCCGCTGGTGCCGGCGAGATCCACGAACAGGGCCACCGCGCCGCCACGCTCGAGCCGGGTCTGCAGCTGCAACAGGAGCGTGGTCTTGCCGATGCGCCGCTCGCCCTGCAGCAGTCCGGAGCGCCGCCCACGGACCCGCTCCACGAGCTCGTCGAGCAGCGCATCCCGCCCGAAGACCAGCTCCTCGCTCCGCAGGGGCCGGCCGGTGACGTAGGGGTTGGCGAGCCGACGCGCTCCGCGCCTGCGCTGACGGCGACCGCGCTGGGCGAAGCGCCGTCCGGCCGCGACCCCCGCGAGGCCGACGAGGATCGGCGTGAAGGCCAGGGCCGACCACAGCATCAGGAGCCCGCGGTGGGACCGTCCCTCGCGGCCGGGGGCCCCGAGCTCGTCGAGCCGTCCCCACTCGTAGCTCGCGCCCTGGGCGTCGAGGGCCGCCAGCGCGGCCAGGTACCGCTCCTCCCGGGCCCGCCAGGCGCGCGGTCCCTCCGCGACGGAACGCTCGAGCGCCTCCACCAGCTCCCAGCCGTCGCGCGCCTCCTGCCCGTCCAGCTCGGCGACCACCGTGCGCTGCAGGACCCGCTCGGCCTCCGCCCAGCCGACCCCCGCGAGGGCCTCGGCGATCGCGGGGTCGTCCAGGGGGCGCGTGCTGGCCGCCCAGGCCACGCAGAACAGCAGAGCGCTCACTCGGCGACCTGTGCGGTGGTCTCGGCCAGGGTGTCGAGCCAGAGGGGACCACGCCCGGCCCGGTGCACCGGCAGGCGATCCCCGAACCACGAGAAGAAGGTGTCCAGGCAGGCCCGGCGCTCGGGCGGGAGCCAGTCCATGCGGGCGCCGCGGTCGCTGACCTCCCAGTGCTCCCGGCGGGTGACCGCGAGCAGCTCGTCCCGAACCAGCGCGAGCAGCTCGGGCGCCTCGTCCTGCATGTCGCGGAAGATCGTCAGCGCGTGGCGCTGATCGTCGGTGTGCAGGAACCACGTCGCCAGGCGCACCTGGGCCTTGCGCACGCCCCGGAGACCGGGCTCGCCGGCACCCGGGCCCTCCCGATCGACCCGCAGGAGCACCTCCAGCAGCTCGTGGCGCGTCGGATGCGCGCTCGCCCAGGCGGCCTCGGTGAGGGTGGACAGATCGTGGGCGGCCGTCTCCAACACGCCCGACACGCCGCGTCCCTGGGCGGTGAGGCCGTAGTACTTGAAGTAGCGCGCGATCTCGAGGGCGCGTGGCGCCGAGCCGCGCCCCAGGACCGCCAGGGCGAGCAAGCGGTACTGGTAGAGCAGGTTCTCGGCGGTGCGGGCATCCTGCCGCTCCAGCGCCTCGCGCAGGTAGGTGTTGAAGAACTGCAGGCAGAGCTCGACGGTCGGCTCGTCGCGCTCGGTGAGGGCGGACTCCGCGAGCAGCCGCGTGTCGATGCTGACCCGGTAGGCGATGTCCCGCATGCTCCCGAGGGACCGCGTGAAGATGGTCTGGTGCTGCCGCAGCACCTTCAGCTCCAGCCACGTCCGGCGCGCCCCGACCAGCGCCAACACCTCGGGCGTCATCGAGCAGAAGTCGGGATCCTGCGCCAGGTCGTCGGCGCGGTACCACGCGTCGGGCCGGCCGGCGCTGTCGGCCCGGTAGTCCCGGAGCAGCGCGCCGAGCGCGTCCACGCACGAGACCCCGACCTCCTGATCCGAGCGCTCCAGCGCGGCGAGCGCCACGCTCGCGATCTGCTCGGCGCCGCGCAGGGCCGAGCGACGGGCCCCGTCGAGATCGCGCGGTGCGCGGCGGATGCCTTCGAGGGTGTTCTGGCGGATGCGCTGCACGATGTGCAGCGGGTCGAGGAAGGCGAACACGTAGGCGAAGTAGGGCAACAACAAGAGCAGCGACACGCTGAGCATGCCGAGGGACAGGGCGGCGCTCACCGGGCCAAGCGGCGCGGCACCCGTCCACAGGCACTGGAGCACCGTGAGCACCAGGAAGGCCATCACGCCGAGGTTCACGCGCTCCCCCAGGAAGAGCTCGCTCGTGCGGTGGGTGTACCGGTTGGAGGCCAGCTCCACGACGATGGCGACCACCGTGATGGCGATGGCCAGCACCGCGGCGGCCACCTCGCCCGCCCCGTCGAGCAAGGCAGCCACCACCTCCGGAGCGGTGAGGGCGGCGAGCGCGGCACCGGGATCCTGGAAGCGCAGGAGATCGGCCGAGACACCGGCCGAGAACAGCACGACCGCGCCGAGCGCCAGGACCACCAGGCTCGCCAGGGCGCTTCGGAGGGGGGAGGTCATGGGCGCCTCGCGGGGGTCGGCGCGAGCATACCTGCGCGGGTGGGCCGGACCGGGACCGCGGCACGGCGGCCCGCCGCCCGATCAGCACCGAGCCCCCAGAGTCCTCAGGAGCCGGATCCAGAGCCAACGGAGGCCCACCAGCAGGTGCAC
>CAZSAT010000194.1:0-9591 GCA_964604675.1 uncultured Enterobacterales bacterium | reverse complement strand
GTCTCGCGGCGCTCGTTCGACCGCTCACCACCACGTGGACCACGGTCCGCCTCGAGTGGCCCGTCATGGCCGTCGCCGCCTGGACCATGCACCTGCTCGCGCGCGACGGGAGCCTCGACCGCCTCGAGGGTGCCTACCTGCTCGCAGGGCTGATCGCGTTCCTGGCCTGGACGGTGCAGATGGCCCGGAACGCGGTGCCCGCAGCCGAGCGTGAGACGCTCGAGGGGGTGGCCGAAGCGCGTTCGGGATCCACCACCGCGAGCTGGGCTCGGTCGATCGCCGGCGTGGTGGGCGGTGTGGCGTTGTTGGGTCTCGGCGCCAGCCTGCTCGTGGACGGTGCCACCAGCCTCGCCGTGGGCTTCGGGGTGTCGGAGCGGGTGATCGGGTTGACCGTCGTGGCTCTGGGCACGAGCCTGCCGGAGCTGATCACGAGCGTGCTGGCCGCCTGGCGTGGGCAGGCCGGCATCGCCGTGGGGAACGTGGTCGGGTCCAACATCTTCAACATCCTGGGCATCCTGGCCGCCACGGCCCTCGTGCTGCCCGTTCCGGTGAACGCCGCAACCCTCGAGCTGGACAACTGGGTCATGCTGGGCGCCACTCTGCTGCTGCTGCCCTTGATGTGGACCGGGTTCCGGATCGAGCGTTGGGAGGGGGGCCTGTTGCTCGCGGGCGCGGTGGCGTGGTCCTGGGTGTTGCTGTAGGTCCGGGTCCGGGTCCGGGCCCCGAAGGCCCCCTCAGCGCGCGAGATCCGACGCGATGCCCTCGGCCGCCACACGCGCCGACACCAGCACCGCGGTCAGGCTGCCGTTGAAGCCGTGGCCTCCCAGCCCGCCACCCGCCATCCCGGTCAGCTCGCCGGCGGCGTAGAGCCCCGGGAGCGGCTCACCATCGGCCAGCACCCGGCCTCCCAGGTCGGTCACCACCCCGCCGAAGCTCTTGGCGAGCGCGGGTCGCAGCCGGAAGCCGCAGTAGAGGCTGTGCTCGATGGGCCCCACCAGGCCCGATTCGTCGCGGAAGGCGTCGCCGCCGCCGGCGTCGACCGCCGCGTTGAAGGCCTCGATCGACGCCCAGAGCCCGTCGGCGTCCACGCCGATCGCGTCGGCCAGCATCCAGGGGTCGTCAGCGCACAGGTGTTCACCGCTGGTGTCGAGCAGACCGACCGCGTCACCGTCGTGCACCTCGTGGGGCAGCGTGTAGGGGTCGGACATGGTGAGGCCGTCGCCGCTGTTGCCCACGATCGCCCAGGCCTCGGAGTCCTCGAGCTCCAGGAGCGCGCGCCCGGCCTCCAGGCTGTTCGCATGGCTCTCGTCTGCGTACCGCTGCCCGTCGGGGCCCACCCAGATCATGGCTGCCGTCGGGCCGATCACCAGCTCCTCGGTACCGCACCACGGATCGGCCACCCCGTGGCTGTACGCCCCCACCACCAGCTCGCCCATGTCGGCACCGAGCCCATCCAGCACCGAGTGTCCGCCGGCGAGGCTCGTCGGCGCGGTAGACCAGCGCACCACGTCCGGGTCGACCCCCGCAGCCTTCAGCCAGCCCCGGTCCCGGAGGAAGCCGCCCGTGGCGACGAGCACCGCCCGGGCGCGCCAGCGCTCGCCGTCGGCCACCTCGATCGCCACCGCGCCCTCGTCCCACGCCAGGTCCTGCACCCAGGCATCCACGACGATCTCGGGGACCCGCGCGACCAGGTCCGCGATCAGCTCCTCGCTCTCGCCGTCGAGATCGTGCAGCCGCGCGAGCCCGCCGAAGTCGTCGTCCCGCCGCGGACCGCTGAAGCTCCAGCCGAGCTCGTCGACGAGCGCGGCGTAGAGCGCCTGCTGATCCGTAGCGAAGCGCTGCACCCACGGGTCCTCCGCGCTGCCGTCCGCCAGCTCGGCCCAGTCGGCGAGCAGCGTCTCCGGGCCGTCGTCGATGCCCGCGGCCGCCTGCAGCGGCGTGCCGGCGAAGAGCAGGTGTGGGGGTTGCTCCCACCAGCGGGCCGACCCGCCCACCGCGTCGGAGCCCTCCAGCACGACCACGTCGAGCCCCGCCTCGGCGAGATCCCCCGCCGCGAGCAGTCCGGCGGGCCCAGCGCCGATCACGACCACGTCGGTGTCGACCTCCACCTCGGGCCACCATGCGTTGGGGGGCGAGGGGCGACGCAGCGAGGCCCCCTCGGTCGTCGCAACCGCGGTGTCGCCCCAGGTGGACGTGCCGACGCAGGCGATCCATGGAACGAGAAACATCGTGCTTCCTGGTGGTTCAGCCCATCCTGGGGTCCACGAAAGCGTAGCTCTGGGGCGCTACAATGCCAAGCGCCACACCGGCCGCGTCCACCACAGCGCGAGGAACGTCAGCGCCGGCCCCCACTTCTTCTTCTTCCACAAGAAGCGGAACTGCCCACGCAGGAAGGGCACCCCCAGGAAGGACTCAGCAAGCGCGACCGACTCCCTGGCGTTGACCTCACGGAGCTCTTCCGCGGTCGCCCCCGCTCGGAAGCTCCGCGTGCGGCCCTCGGCGATCCAGGCCCGCGCCATCGCGTGGGCGGCCGGCAGGAGCTGATCGGCCGGCACGGCCGCATCGACCAGCCCCACCTCCAGCGCCTCGGCCGCGGTGGGCTTCCACCCCTCCGGCCCGAGCATCCGGTGCGCGCTCTCCTCCCCGATCAGCCTGGGCAGGTGCACGCTCGAACACCCCTCGGGCGAGACGCCGAGGGCGGTGAAGGGGGTGCTGAAGGTGGCGCCCTCGGCGGCCACGATGCCGTCGCAGAGCGTGGCCGAGGTCACACACGCGCCGATGGCCGGACCGTTGGCGGCGATGAGGATCGGCTTCGGGAAGTCGATGAAGCGGTCGAACAGGTCCTGGTTGTGCTCCACGATGAAGGCCCGGAGCTTCTTCGGATGCTCGAGCTTCATGGTGGCGCCCAGGTTCACGCCCGCGCAGTAGTAGCGACCGTTGCCGGTCAGGACCACCGCCTTCGTGGCCGGGTCCTCGGCCGCGCGCGCCATGGCGGCTGCGAGGGCGCGCATCATCGACTCGGTCCAGCCGTTGAGCCGGTCCGGGTTGTTCATGGTGAGAGTGGTGACACCGTCGTCGGTGGTGTCGTAGAGCACGAGGTCGGGGCGGGCCATGCCCCCTCCTATTGCGCTGGCACCAGCCGCAGGGTCTCGACCGCGTTCGCGATCACGTCGTCGTCGTGGAACCACAGGGGCAGCTGCTCTCCGGCCACGAAGGGCGCGAACAGGTCCTGGCTGTGCGGGTGCGCGGGCTGACCCGACTGGCCACCGGGGTAGCTGAAGGTGGCGGCGCCCACGTCCGACAGCGGCGTGATGACGCGCAGCGACGCCATCCACGTGGTCTCGAAGTGGTCCTCGAAGAAGCTGTAGCCCGCCTGGTTCACCGTCTGGTGGCTGCCCGGCCAGGGCACCTCGGGCATCGACCAGCTCTCGAGCAGCTTCGACTCGTCCGAGAACGGGTGCCGGATGCGCAGGGGATGGATGCCACCCCAGGTCGTGCCCGCGGGGAGTTGCCGGCACGTGTTGGCCAACGCGGTCTCCACGTCGGTGGCCGGGTCGTCGAGGAAGCGCTCCACGTCGCCATCGAGCACGCTCCGCCCCGAGATGGCCGCGGCGGTGTACAAGCGGTGGCCGAGCTCCCCCAGCTCGTCGAGCACCGCGATACGCAGCAGCTCCTCCTGGAACACCGCCCACACCGCCATGCCTTCGCTCTCCACGGTGGCCTGGAAGTCCCAGGCGGCCAGGGTGGCCCGGCAGCGTTCGGCCTCGCCGGTCAACGGAGCGCTGACGTAGCCCAGGAAGCGCGGCACCTCGTGGGCGGCGTGGGCGTCGTGCACGTCCTGCTGCAGGGCGGCCATCGACCCGGGGGTGTGCTGGTTGCTTGCGCTGAGCACCTCCGCGATGCGGTCGTGGCGCCAGGCGGGCATGAAGGCGGTGGAGAGGCGGTAGGGGTCGCTCTCGCCGTCTGGCTGCGCGTTCGCGGTGCGCACGTAGCCCACGTCCGGGTCGAGCTGACCGGGCAGGTCGGTGAGGAAGCCGTCCCAGCCATACGCCGGATCGCTGGCCGGGTACGGCACCCGTCCGCTGAATCCGACCCGCTTGGGGAGCGACCCGAAGATCTGCCAGCCGATGTGTCCAGATGTGTCGGCCGACACGAGATTCTGCGACAGGATCGAGGGGCGCTCGGCTGCCTCCATCACGTCGTGCACGGTCTCGGACTTCTGGATCTCGAACCACATCTGGGCCGTGTCGTCGCGGGTCTCGAAGAGGTTCCAGCGCAACGCCACCAGGTGGGTGCCCTCGAGCCTCGTGATGACCGGCCCGAGCTCGGTCCAGGCGATCGTCCGCCGTGCCGGCTGCTTCTCGCCAGCGACCTCCACCTCGACCTCCACGAAGCGCAGGGTCTTCTCCTCGCCCGCCAGCACGTAGCCGGTGTCGCCCACGCGCTCGACCACGGCGAGGTCCACGTAGTCGGCCATCACGTTGGTCACGCCCCAGGCCACCTGCTCGTTGTGCCCGCTGGCAGGAAAGGGCGTGCCGGCCAGGGTGGCGCCCGCCGTGTGCACGTCGCCGCCGCGGCCCTCGTAGATGTGCCACACGCTGGGCACCATCTGGAGCAGGTGGGGGTCGTTCGCGAGGATGGGGGAGCCGTCGGCGCTTCGCTCGCCCGCCACCGCCCAGTTGTTCGAGGCGGAGGGATCGTGCACCCCCCACAGGAACTCGACCAGCCCCTGGAACGGGGTGTCGAGCCCGCCGATGTCCCAGGTGCGCAGCTCGTCCCAGTAGGGGTCGACCGGGGGGGAGTCGGGGTCCCAGCGCCAGAGCGCCGTGGCGGTGTCGGCGTCGAGGCGGTCGGCCAGCAAGAGTGTGATGAGCTCCTTGGGGGCGTTCTCCGACAGGATCCAGGAGTTGATGATGCTGGTGGCCAGGGCGTCGGTGCGCTTCCACGGCTCCCAGTCCACCCCGAGCACCCGGTACTCCGCGGGGAGCGCGGGCAGGCTCGCCGCGCCCGCGTTGATGCCTGCGGTGTAGGCGTCTCCTACCGCCACGAGCTCCGGGTCCGCGTCGGGGAGGCGCTCGGCGACCTTGGCGTCGAGCTCCAGCGACTGCATGAACGCGTCGAAGTCGGTGGCCATCGACCCGAACCAGGCCGCCATGCGTCCGGAGCCCAGCCGGCGCACCAGGTCCATCTGGAAGAGCCGGTCCTGGGCGTGCACGAAGCCCACGGTGAACCAGAGGTCCCGTTCGCTCTCGGCTCGGATGTGCGGCACGCCGTAGGCGTCGCGGTACACGGTCACCGGGGCCTCGAGCCCGGCCACCAGCAGCTCGCCGTCGGTCTGGGGGTAGGAGGCCTCGGGGGTGCGGATGGCGTGCAGCGCGCAGCCGAGCAGGAAGAGCATGCCGGGCATGCTGCCCGTCGCGCCGCGGGCGACCGATGACGAGGCGGTTGCCCGCTACTTGGGCTCCACCCCGACCTCGGCCAGGTCGTAGAGGTCTTCGATCAGCACGGTCCGCCCGATCAGCCGGTCGTCCTGGAAGGTGACGTCCCACACCACCTCGTCCTGGGGCGTGATCTCGCGCACGCGGGGGGTGGTGCCGGTGTTGTGCAGGGTGTTGCCGTTGGGCAGCCGGTGGGCTTCGCCGGCGTTGCGCGCCGTGATGCCGTCGCCGGCGCCGAAGGTCCACACCTGCTCGAGCACCTGGTCGGTCTCGTTCAGCGCGTACTCGCGCACCACCCCCTCGTTCGACGCGGGGCTCACCTGGGAGCTGACCATCAGGGTGCCCGAGTCCGTGAAGGTGGCCCCGTGCTGGTACTCGAAGGCGCTCTCGGGTGGGTCGAAGGCCCAGGCGTCCTCCACGTGGCCCCACCAGCGCAGCTCCTCGCCGGTCTTCATGTCGACCTCGAGCACGAAGGTGTTCCGCGTGGGGAAGCTCAAGAGCAGGGTGTCGCGGCTGGGCACGTGGAAGATCGAGTTCGTGTGGCACCAGTCGGTCTCGCCGATCTGTGCGTAGAACGGACGGCAATCCCACACGGTCTCCACCGTGCCGTCGGGGTAGGCGCGCTTCACGATCTCCGTGGTGCTGCCCTCCGCCGCACCCCACACGATCGAGCCGTCGGGCAGCTCCACGAAGCAGTGGTGCAGGCCGGGCAGCGACCAGCTCTGGGAGATGGTGCCCTCCAGATCCATGCGGTGCAGCTCGGACCCCGCGCCGCCGTCCCAGTCCGACCAGTAGGTGGCGATGTCCCACAGGATCTCGCCGTCGTTGGAGACGTGCAGGTAGATCGTGTAGTCGTCGTCGGAGCCGCGCATCACCCACACCGGCCGCGCCTCGCGGTCCAGGATGAACATCCAGTACTCGCCGCTGGTCCAGCCGCCCGCGTTGCCGTTGATGGAGCCGAGCAGGTAGTTGCCGGTCTCCTGCTGGCCTTCGGGCACGTTGGCGAGCAGGGTGGGCTGCGGGAACCACTGGGGCAGCTCACCCGTGGTGATGGACTGGGCCTCGCCGGCGGTGTCGCCGACCACCAGGCGCACCTCGGTGGCGGTCGCGTAGGGCACCCCGAACACCGGGAGCTCGTGGTCGCCTGCGCCCAGGTCGTGGCTCGGGGTGCTGAGCCAGGTGTCGTCGTCGAAGCGGTACTCCACGCGCACCGAGGCGTCCCCCGCGAGGCCGAAGCTGGCGTACACGATGCTCTCGATCTCGTCGTGCAGGGCGAGGGAGAGCGGCGTGTCGGTGCCCGAGCCGGGGTCGGTGTCGTTCGGCGCCGGATCGGTGTCGGTCGTCACCGAGGTGTCGTCGGTAGCGGTCGGCGCGGAGTCCACGACCTCGACTTCGGCGGGCGTGCAGGCGAGGAACAAGAGCATGGCGCAGTCTACGTGCGCACCCACCCCCGCAGGAAGTGGCCCCACTTCAGCGGGCTCTCCCCCTGCACGTCGAGCTGGTGGAGCTGGCCGTCGGCGTCGCGGAAGGTGAGCGCGTTGGCCACCTCCACGCTCACCGCCTGCATCGCGTCGAGGGCGAAGGCCTGGTCGGCCACCCGCAGGCCCGAGGGTCCGAGGGTCACCTGACCCCGTGCGAGCTCCACGGCCTCGAACCCACGCTCCAGCCGCAGCAGCACCGCGTCCGGCGCGCTCAGGGCCACCCCGGAGCGGTCCAGCGTGTCCCGGCAGGCGGCCGGCGGGCTGCCGAAGCGCGCCGCCACGCGGTCGAAGGCCTGGTCCACGCGCCAGCTCAGGTGGCCGTTCAGCCGCGCGCTCACGTCCACCGTCCAGCCCGCGCCGCAGCCACCGCACACCACGCGGTCGTCGTCGCTGGGGTCGATGGCCAGCCCCTCCAGCTCGAAGCAGGCGGGGCACGCCCAGAGGTAGGTCGGCAGGCCATGCGCGAGCCGGAAGCCCACCGTTCCCGGCGGCGCGAGGATGGTGTGGTCGATGCGGATGGCCTTGGCGATGGCGTCGGTGATCGCCTCGGCCGACTGGCCCGTGTCCAGCTCGAGCTCGGCGTGCTCCACGTGCACCCGCAGCCACCGCGGGTACCGCGCCCAGCGTGGCTGGAACAGGTGGCCGTTGGTGATCCGGGCCACCACCACCTTGGCGTCGAGACGCTTCACCAGCCGCCCGATGCCCGGCAGCACCGTGCCCGGCCGGCCGTCCCAGGTGCGGGTGCCCTCGGGGAACATCACCACCACCTCGCCGGCGTTGTAGCGGTCGTCCAGGAGCTTCATGCTCGGGCGGTCCTTGAAGAACTTCGCCTTGGGAAAGGCCCCGCACCAGCTCAGGATCCTGCCCGCGACCGGGATGCGGAACAGGGCGCTCGACGCCATGAAGTTGGCCCGGCGTCCGATCCAGAAGGCGGCCCACACCGGGTCGAAGAACGAGGTGTGGTTGCCGAGCAGCAGGAAGGGACGGTCTCGAGGCAGCTCGGCAAAGCGCGGACGCCAGCGGAACAGCAGCCACCACACCGGTCCGGTCAGGCTCCAGGCGAACCAGTAGAAGGCCCGCTGGAACGGGGAGCCGATGCGGGTGTCGAGGATGGCTCAGCCGTCCTCGAGCGGCACCAGCTCGAACCAGCCCTCGGCGGTGTAGGTGGTCTGGCCGAGGTCGCCGTCCCAGGCGTAGTCCACCCGGTCGCCGTCGTCGGCGTCGGCGTAGTGGGACGCGGCCCACCCGCCGTCGCCTTCGTTGATCGCGTAGATGCCCACCCGCCCGGCCTCGGGGTAGCTCAGGCCGCGCCAGGTGGGGCTCGCCACGCCCAGCCCGCAGATCTCCTCGGGGCTCACGCTCAGCTGGAAGAAGCGCTCGCAGTCGGGGCACGCAGCGGCCAGGTGCGCGGTGTTCTCCTGGAGCTCGAGCCCCTCCTCGTCGAGCTCGCCGTCGCAGCGCTCGCCGATGTCGTAGGCGCGGTAGCCCGTCCAGCCCCAGGGTCCGCTGGAGGCGTTGCCACCGCTGTCGCTGGTCGTCGGCCCGGTGTCGTCGGAGCTGGCGGCCGTGTCGTCGGTGGGTGCCGAGGTGTCTTCGCTCAGGTCGATGAGCGTGGGCTGGCAGGCGAGCAGGGCGAGGATCATGGGTGGGCTTCCGCCTTGTGTTCCGCGAGCAGGTCGCGGCCGTAGTCGTTGCGGGGGTCGCGCAGGATCGAGTGAACGTGGTCCGGGTCGGGGTTCTCGTACTCGATCCAGACCAGGGGTGACGACAGGCGGAAGTACGCATCGCCTTCGGGCAGCGTGGGGTCCTTGCCCCACGCGAAGGCCACTTCGTCGAGCGAAGCTTCGATCTCGCTGAGCCAGAGGCTGGCGTGGGGCTCCGGGCCGAGCAGCACCCACGAGGCGATCGCGTCGAGCACCAGCTCCTGCTGCTCGTCGTCGAGGTCACCCACCGGGATGCCCACGTAGACCTCGGGGAGCTCGTCTTCGCCAGCACCCTGTGAGAACACGGCCAGCTCGTCGGGCAGGAGCGCTTCGGCGGCCTGCTCCTTCGTCAGGGCCGCGAAGGCTGCGTGGGCGGTGTCGGTGACCTGCTCGAGGGGGGTGAGGCCGGCCAGCTTGCCGTCCTGCCAGGTCATCGGCTCGGTGCCCACGAAGGAGGGGGTGTACGACAGGTCGTCGCCGGCCACGGTGAAGATCATCACGTAGTGGTGGCCGTCGTAGCGCCAGGACCAGGGGTCCTCGGTCGAGGGCGTGTCCCAGATCGTGAAGTACCAGCCGTCGTCGTCCACGCTCCGGTCGCCGCCCGCTTCCCGCAGGCCGTCGATCACGCGCACGCCGTCGGCCATGGTGTAGCCGTGCTCGCTGGTCGACGCGGTGAGCAGGGCCTCCGCCAGCGCCTGCTGCCCTTCGTCCATGTCGAGGTAGCCGAGCCCGATGCGCGGTCGCACGCCTGGCGGCAGGTTGGACCAGGCCTTCAGCGCCTCTCCGTCGCCGAGCTCCTGGGCCAGGTCTGCGAGCTGCTCCTCGTCCAGCGACGCGCGCAGGGCCTCGGCCGCGGCCAGGATCGCGCTCGTGGTGTCCGCCGCAGCGTTCCCCGTGTCGCCGTCGGTGTCGGTGTCGGTGTCGGTGTCGGTGTCGGTGTCGCCGTCGGTGTCGCCGTCGGTGTCGGTG
>CAZSAT010000193.1:0-9627 GCA_964604675.1 uncultured Enterobacterales bacterium | reverse complement strand
CGGGCACGCCGGTGTCGCCGCCCGGGTCGCCCACGCCGGTGTCGCCGCCCGGATCGGGCACGCCGGTGTCGCCGCCCGGGTCTCCACCGCCTGTGTCACCGCCCGGATCGGGCACGCCGGTGTCGCCGCCCGGGTCGCCCACGCCGGTGTCGCCGCCCGGATCCGGGGCGCCCGTGTCGGCCTCCTGCGTGCCGGTTCCGTCCAGCTGCACCAGGAGCTCGGGCGTCACCGGGTCGTTCGAAGCCACCAACAGCTCGCTGGAGCACGCCCCCACGATGCTCGGTGTGAAGGTGATCGTCACCGTGGCTTCGTCGCCCGGGGCCAGGCGAAGCTCCGCGGCGTCGTCGAGGTCCGAGGCCACCGTGAAGCAGCCGCCGTCGGTCCCCCACGTCAGCGATCCGACCACGAGCTCGTCGCCGGACGCGCACGCCGAGCTCACTGTGAGATCCTGGCTGGCGCTGCTGCCGATGAGCGCCTCGAAGCTCAAGGATTCGCTGCTCACGTCGATCGTCGGGCACACGCTCGAACCGCCGGAGTCGCCTGTCGACGTGTCGGGCGGCTGCGTGTCGGGCGGCTGCGTGTCGGGCGGCTGGGTGTCGGGCGGCTGGGTGTCGGGCGGCTGGGTGTCGGGCGGCTGGGTGTCGACCGGGAGCTCGTCGGTGTCGTCCGTGGGCGCGGGGTCTCCGCTGTCCTCGGTGTTGGGCTCGCCGGTGTCGCCGCCGGGCTTGCAACCCGCCAGGCAGAGAATCATCAGGACGCTGTGCATGGACACCTCTACGGCCCAGCCTACTTCAGCTGTAGCGGGAGCCCCGACGCCATCAGCCAGGCCGCGTCGCAGACCCGCGCCACGTCCTGGTTCAGCCAACCCTGCAGGTCGCGAAAGCGGCGCGCCATGGCGTTCATCGGCACGATCCCCATGCCCACCTCGTTGGTGATGAGCACCACGGGGTTGGGGGCGGCCAGAAGCGCTTCGACCAGGTCGCCGAAGCGTGCTCGCACCTCGGCGTCGGACAGCTCGGCGCACATCAGGTTGTTGACCCAGAGGGTGAGGCAGTCCAGCAGCACCACGCGACCTGGTGCCGACAGGGCCGTGGCCGGGTCGAGGGGGGCCTCGACCGTCACCCAGCTGGGGTCGCGTTCGTCCTGGTGGCGCCGGATGCGGTCGCGCATCTCCTCGTCCAGGGCCTCGGCCGTGGCCACGTACACACGGTCGGCGGCGAGCGCTTCCGCCAGCTGGAGCGCGTGGCCCGTCTTGCCGCTCCGGGCACCGCCGGTCACCAGGATCTTCATGGCCCGGCGATAACCTTCCTCGGTCAGCCGCCGACCTCGTAGAGCCACGCCCAGGTCTGCTCGCCACTCGAGAGGGTGGCCAGCTCGGTCACCGTGACGCCCGCGACTCCGGCGGCCTTCTGCACGCCGCCAGGGGTGGGGCGGAGGTTGTAGGTCATCGGCTGGGACGCCTGGACGACGAGGTAGTGCGCCCCCGTTGCCGCGCGCAGCAGGGCCTCCAAGGCTTCGCCTCGCCGTCCGAAACGACGTGAGATGTCCGCCCAGGCGCTCGTGTGCCGGATCTCGGGGGCCCGGACCTCCAACATGCCGTACAGCTCGTAGTCGGTGCTCCAGACGTGCTCGACGCCGTGTTCGCGGAGCAGCGCCACGAGGGCTGCCTGGTCGCTCTCGCGAAAGCTGGGCGAGTCGGTGGTCGCGAGCACGGCATCGGTGGCCCGGAGCGCGCCGATCCCGGCCACCATCCAGGGCACGGTGAGCGCGAGGGCCAGCACCGCCCGACCCGGAGACTTCGGTCGGGTCACCACCAGGCCCAGGCGGTCGACGGCGAGACCGAACCAGATGGCGAGGGTCGGCGTGGCCTGGGCGAGGTGGTGCAGGTCACGGTTGGCCAGGAACAGGGCGGCCACCTGCAGCGGGCCGTAGATCGACACGAAGCGTAGGAGCGCGGCAGCGGGCGAGTTTCCGCGGTTCTTCCACTCCAGTGCGGTGCCGGCGAGCATGACGAGCAGGCCCACGAGGCGCCAAGGGCTCAGTCGGAAGACGTGGTCGGCGCCGTAGGACGGCCCGAACCAGGCCAGCGGGTCGAAGAAGAACCAGCTCAGGTTCCTTGCGCCTTCGCGTGCCAGGCCGCCGTCCGCGCGCGTGAGGCCGCTGGTGAAGCGCTCCCACTGCAGGCCCAGGTAGTCGTGGGAGCGCACCTCGACGTCCACCGCCAGCCCGTGATGGAGCCAGGTCAGCCAGAGGGGAGCCGACAGGGCGGCGACGACGCCCACCATCCAGATCGCCCGCGTCGGTGGTGGCGGGCGGCGATCGGGCCGATCGCGGTGGGTGACCAGGACCGCGGCGGCGAAGGCGGCCAGCGTGGCGACGAAGGTGATCTTCGCCATCAGCCCCAGGCCCACCGCCACCGCCATCGCCATCAGTCCGTGGCGGCCGCTCCGCCAGCGCAAGCTCCACGTGGCCCAGATCAAGAGCAACCCTGCAGCGAGGAGGAGGATCTCGGTCCCCCCCAGCACCTTTCGATAGAACAGGAAGTGCCAGTCCGTGGCCAGGGCGAGGACGGCCACGGCCGCGGCCACGTCGGTGCCGTGGAACCGGAGGAACCTGTGGACCAGCACGAGGAGCAGGCCCCCGAGGACCACGTGCAGGGCCACGACCGCTCCCGCCGAGCCGGTGAGCGCCCACAGCACGCGCGCCGGCCAGTCCGGAGGGCCGCCCGTGTAGGTGTTGATGGCGAGGGGCAGGTCGATTCCGGCGAACGACAGGCGCTCCAGCGGCCGGACCTGGGAGGCCACCAGGGGGCCGAGGCGGTGGCCTTCGGCGAACCGTAGCGGCTCCCAGCCGAGCACGACCTCCGGCGTGCCGGGCACCCCCCATCCGATGGCCACCTCGCCGACCACGCCGACTCCCGTGACCGTGGTGGCCGCGAGCACGGCGTAGAGGACGAGCGCAAGCCAGACCGAGGCCGGGAAGCGGCGGGACCAGCGAGAGAGCACCTCAGCCCGTCTTGAGCGCCTGCACCACGGCGTGGGCCGGGTGGAGCACCGTGGCGCGCACGCGGAAACCGGCTCGTCGGAGCTCGTCCTGCGCCAGCTGCAGCGGAAGGGGCGGATACCAGTCGTCGTCGCGCCAGTGCTCGGCACCGTCGACCACGTCGGGGTCGAGGCTCCAGATGACGTCGCCGACGATCACCATGCCGTCGTCTGCCAGCTCGCGGTGGAGCCGGCCGTAGAGGTCCTGACGCTCCCGGCTCTCGAGGTAGCGGGCCGTGAAGGCGAGGGTGACGGTGGTCAGGCCCACCACCTCCGGCGCCTCTCGGAGGTCGGCTCGCAGGAAGCGCGCGCCAGGCGCTTTCCGCTTCGCCTGGTCGAGCATGCCCTGGCTGAGGTCGAGGCCGATCGACTGGCCGACGTGGGGCGTCAGCGTGGCGACGATGTGCCCCGTGCCACAGCCGAGGTCGAGCAGGACGTCGCCGCGGTCGACCTCGGCCCGGTCGAGCACGCTCTGCGTGGTGATCTTGCGCCAGCGATCCGCGGGCCCGTCGGTCCAGGTGTCCCAGTGGGGCGCCAGGCCCTGGTAGCGAGCGGCGATGTCGTCGGCTGAGCGGTGCACGCAGTGGACCTATCGCGTCGGCCGCCAAGAACCTTCTCCAAGGAACGAAGAAGGCCCCGGGGCGAACCCCGAGGCCTTCAGAATCGCTACCGGTCTCAGAGGACCTGGTGAGCCTCGACAGCACCGGTGTCGCCGCCATCCTTGTCACCGCAACCGATGGTCAGCGCGGCGAGGGTGGCAACGGCAGCGAGCAGCATCACGAACTTGGACATGAGACGTCTCCTCTCTTGTTCTCTTGAAAAACCCATCGATGAGGTGCACCAAACCGACAGGTGGCCTCGAATGGAACCCGAAGCCGCTCCACCATTACACCGGACCCCTGACGTGTCAAGTCGTGGACCCCGCGTCGCGTCGAGCCCGCGAAGTCCTTCCCCGCGAGCCGACCGGCGATGGACCGGATAGCCTGCAGCCCCGTGGTGCCCCCGACGCGAAGTGTGCTCCAGACCTTCGGCGGCGGCCGGATGTTCGCGGTGATCGTGGCCGTCCAGCTCGCCCTCGGTGGGCTGATGTTGCTGGACTTTCGCCTCCCGGTCCTCACCGTGCTCGCCGTCGCCGTCGTCGTCGTCGCATTGAAGTGGCCGCTCGGCGCGGTCGCTGGCTTGCTGGCCGCGCGCATCATCGGCACGGCGAGCATGAGCTGGATGCGCATCGGGAGCATCAACCTCGGCCTCTTCGAACCCGTGCTCGCCCTCTGCCTCGTGGCGCTCGTGTACCACGCCATGGTGCGGCGCCAGTCGGTCCTGCACACGTGGCCCTGGCGCGGTCCCTTCCTGGCCTTCATGGGCTGGCAGGCGCTCGGCCTGTTCTGGTGCACCCAGCTCGGGCAGGGCCTCCAGGAGTTCATCGCCAGCGGCATCATCCTGGTCAACTGCACCCTCATCCTCACCTTCGTTCGCTCGGTCGAGGACTACCAGAAGGTCTTCTACGCCTGGATCGGGGCGAGCGTGATGGTCGGGGTGCTCTCGATGTTCACGGATCTCACGGGGGTCGGCTCGAGCGGCTCGTCGTGGGAGATCGCGGCAGGCGGTGGACGCGAGACCGGCCTGGGCCAGCAGCCGAACTGGTTCGCCATGAACCTGATGTTCTCGGTGCACACCTGCTTCGGCTTCGCGGTCGTGACCCGGAAGCGCGCGCTGCGGTGGCTGCTCATCGCGGCGGGCCTCTACATCTTCATCTCGCAGCTGCGGAGCGGGTCGCGAGGCGGGGCGTACTCCCTCGTCATCGGCGGCGCCCTGGTGGCCCTCGCTCATCCCCTGTTCCGGCGCTGGATGATCCGCTTTGCGGCCGTGGCCGCCGCACTGTTCTTCTTCTACGTCGTCATCGATGGTGGCAGCTCCACGTCGAAGGCCTTCACGCGCATCGCGATGAACGTCACCAACACCTGGGGTTCCGACGTCCGCGAGCTCAACTGGTTCGCCAGCATCCAGATGTTCGGAGACACGTGGGGCCGGGGCATCGGTCCGGGTGGCTACCCGGAGATGCTCGCGGACTACTCCTGGAAGCTCTACACCTCGATCCATCGCTACCCCCACGGCATCTTCTGGGGCCTGGTGGCCCACTACGGCGTCATCGGCCTGGCCGTCGCCGGGTGGCTGCTCTGGTCGGTCTTCCAGATGGCGCGGGATCTCGTCGTCCGCACGAAGGGCACCGCCGTCGAGATCTTCGCGTGGACCATGCCGGCCACGATGCTCGGCTACATCGCCTGGAGCTTCGTCGAGTTCTCCTGGGACGACAAGCCCTTCTGGGAGTTCCTCAGCGTGTACACGGCGCTCTACCTGGCGGTCTGCCGCGGCGCGGAGCTGCCGAGCCTGCGTGCCGGCGTCCGGCTCCCGTGGAACCGTGAACCGGTGCCGGACGGGCCCACGGTGGAGCCTGCTTGACGGGGATCGACCTGGCGCTGTGGGGCGCGGTGGTGGCGCTCGGCAGCGCCGCGGCCTGGTGGACCCTTCCCAGGCCGCTCGCGTTGGACTGGGAGCTGCACTTCAAGGTCGCTCTGTCGACCCTCGTGCGTGGCGAGGTCGAGGCTGCGGGTGGCGGCATGGCCGACTGGCTGGCGCGGGCCCGCACGGTGGTCTGGTACCACGCCGGGGGTCGTGACCTGGAGGCCAAGATCGCCGATCCGGCGGGCTACGAGGTACCGATCCCGGCGCGGCCCGGCGAGCGCGCGCTCCTGGAGCAGCTGGGCCGCGCCGCCGCCGAGCAGCGCCTGGCCGTTGCCTGGGACGCTGGCGACCCCTGCCTGTTCGACGACCCGGAGGCCCTTGGCCCGGAGTTCGCCCCGGCGTGTTCTCTGGGGCCGCAGGTCACCTGGGAGGACGTCGCCGCCTGGAACGAGGCCGTGGTCTCTGCGCTGAGGCGGCGCCACGAGCACACGCGGTTCGCCGTGCTGGGTCGTCCCGGGCTGGTCGCTCCCCTCGGTGAAGCGCTCGGTGAGGAGCGGGCCCTGGTTGCTACGGCAGACGAGCTCGAGGCGTTGGTCCCCGAGCTGTCCGACCGCCTGGTCGTGGTCGTCGCGGGCGCGGAGGTCGCCGCTCTGCTGGAGACGGCCAAGGCCTCGCCGGCCTTGCGCGACCGCATGCGCGCCGTCGTCGGGTTGGGGGTGCAGCTCGAGGACCTCGAGGCGTGGCTCGCCGAGCACTTCACGCACGAGCGCATGGACACCGAGGTCAGCCGTGCCACCCCCTGGTTCCACCTGGCCTGGGTGGACCAGGGTGTGGACCCGCTGGGGGTCGTGGGCACGCCGTTGGCCACCACGCGCTTCCCGACACCACCGGTGCCGCCCACGGGGCGCGTGGCGCTCGAGCCCATCGATCTCGGCGTGCTGCCGGGACCGTCATCAGGGCTCGACGACACGCTGCTGGCGAGGGCGCTGCTGCTCACGCTCACGGCGCGGCTGGAGGGGTAAGCGTGGCGCAAGCCGCAGCCGCTCCAGCGGTGCTACGCTTCCGCGGGTTGGAGGTTCAGGATGCTTCTCTGGCTCATGGCCTGTGACGGCGGCAGCAGCGCCTCCGATGTCGACAAGCCCTACCTCTTGATCGTGTCGCCCGAGGAGGGCGACGTGTTCGAGGAAGGTGAGGATGTGGAGCTCGAGGTCGAGGCGGAGACCGCGGACGGCATTCCGGTGGACATCCAGCAAGCCACGTGGACCGTGGACGGTGAGTCCTGGGAGGAGGAGGGCGACCATGAACGGGTGGACGACCTGCCGCTCGGCGACCTCGACCTGGTGGTGTCGGCCACGGTCGAGGGCGCGGAGCTCACCGCGGAGGTCGGCATCGCGATCGAAGAAGCCGGCGGTGGCGACGGCGGCGACGGCGGCGACGGCGGCGACGGCGGCGACGGCGGCGGCGACACGCTCACCACCTGGGACGGCAGCCTCGACGCGAACGTGTGGTTCTACTCCTCGTCCTGGGGCTTCGAGGGGGAGGGCCCCTGTCCCGGCGCCATGGCCGTGCAGGAACGGCCGGGCGATTCTCTGACCGGCAGCGGTTCGTGCGTGGCCGATCTCTCCGACCTCGGGGACTACGACGTGGTGTTCGACCTGGCCGGAACCAAGAACGGGAGCAACGTCAGCGGCGACCTGAGCGTGGACAAGGGCAGCGACACCATCCCGTTCACCGGTTCCGTGGCTGGCGACGGCACGATGACCGCGAGCTTCGACAAGACCTTCGACTCCAGCGGCGGCGAGCTCCGGATCTGGGGCACCTTCACCGTGTTCGAGCAGTGAGCCGCGGCGGCTGACTCGCCTGGGTTGGCGCGATAGGTCGGCGCATGCATCCCTTCCACCGCACCGAGCTGCTCGTGGGCCGTGCCGGCTTCACCGCTCTGCGCGAGGCTCGGGTTCTCGTTGTCGGCCTCGGCGGCGTCGGGTCCTTCGCGGCGGAAGCGCTCGCGCGCTCGAGCGTCGGTACGCTGGGGCTGGTCGACTTCGACCAGGTCTGCATCACCAACCTGAACCGCCAGCTGCACGCCTTCCGCAAGACGGTGGGGCAGCAGAAGTCCCTCCTGATGGAGGAGCGCTGCCAGGCGATCCATCCGAAGGGTGAGGTGCTCGCCTGGGAGGCCTTCTACGGCGCCGACAACGCCGAGGAGATCCTGGCCGGCCCGTGGGACTGGGTGGTCGATGCCATCGACAACGTCACCGCGAAGCTCCACCTGCTCCAGGCCTGCACCGAGCGGGGCCTCCCGGTGGTCAGCTCCATGGGAGCGGGCAGCCGGCTGGACCCCACCCGCGTCAAGGTCAGCGACCTGTGGCGCACCCACACCGACCCGCTCGCCCGCGTCGTCCGCAAGGAGCTCCGTCGCCGCGGGGTGACTGGCGGGGTCACCGCGGTGTGGAGTGAAGAGCCGCCCAACGATCTCGACGCCTTCGTGGCCGAGGCCTTCCGCTGCGTCTGCCCGAACGGCGAGAACGGCATGCACGACTGCGAAGAGCGCAACATCGTGCAGGGCACCGTGAGCTTCCTGCCCAGCGTGTTCGGCATGGTGGCGGCGGGGGTGGTGGTGAACGCCCTGATCGGCAAGCCCCTGGCGGGGACCGCCTGAGTGGTGTCCCTGGGCTCCGCCCGTCGTGGCGACTTCCTGCTCGAAGCCGACATGGCGTTCTGCAACCACGGCAGCTTCGGGGCCACGCCCCGGGTGGTGCAAGACGAAGCGCGCAGGTGGCGTGAGCGCATGGAAGCGCAGCCGCTGCGCTTCATGCTGCACGAGCTGCCGCCCGCCCTGGACGCCGCCATCGCCACCCTCGCAACCTTCGTCGGGGCGCCAGCCGAGCACCTCTGCTTCGTGGACAACGCGACCAGCGGCGTGAACGCGGTGGTCCGCTCGCTGCCCCTGGAGCGCGGCGACCGGGTGGTGACCACGACCCACGTCTACGGCGCGGTGCGCAACGCGCTGCAGTTCGTCTGCTCGCGAGTGGGCGCTAGCTTGTTCGAGGTGCCGATCCCGTTTCCGAGCGGCGGGGCCGACGAGGTGGTCGAGGCGCTGGATGCCGCCCTGCGCGCGAGCGACGCCCTGCTCGTGGTGGACCAGATCACGTCGCCTACCGGCCTGGTGCTCCCCATCGAACGGCTGGTGGCCCTCGCGCGGGACCGAGGCGTGCCGGTGCTCGTCGATGGCGCCCACGCGCCGGGCCAGCTCGATCTCGACCTCGCGGCCTTGGGTGCCGACTGGTGGACGGGCAACCTGCACAAGTGGGCGCTCGCGCCCAAGAGCGCCGCCCTGCTGTACGCGAGGCCGGAGCGCTGGGAGACCCTCCGCTCCCACGTCATCTCGCATGTCGTCGAAGGCCCCGCGGCGTTCCACTGGCCGGGCACGCGCGACTTCTCGCCGTGGCTGGCCGCGCCCGCGGGGCTCGCCTACCTCGAGGAGCTCGGCCTGGAGCGCGTCCGGGCGTACGGCCGCGAGCTGGTGCTGGAAGCGGGCCACCACCTCTGTGGTGCCTGGGGCGTGAGCCGTCCCCAGCCGGACGAGCTGGTCGGGCAGATGCTCACGCTGCCCCTCCCGACCGATCTGCCCGCAACGGTCGAGGTCGCCGACCGGCTGCACGACCGCCTCTGGCGCGACCACCGTGTCGAGGCGCCGGTGCATCCGTTCGGCGATCGTCTCTGGACCCGGATCTCCGGACAGGTCTACAACACCAAAGTGGACTACGAGGAGCTGGGCACCGCGGTGCTCGAGCTCGTGAACCACCCGACGAAGGAGCCCTGATGTCGCTCTCCTATGGCCTCTCCGAAGAACAGGAGGCCCTGCAGGGGCTCGCGCACGAGTTCGCGCGCGACGTCATCCGGCCGGCCAGCCCGACCCACGACACGTCCGGGGAGTACCCGTACGAGGTGCTTCGCCAGGCCCACGAGATCGGCCTGATGAACACCCACATCGAAGAGGACCAGGGCGGCCTGGCGCTCGGTTCGGTCGACGGCATCCTCATCGCCGAGGAGCTGGCCTGGGGCTGCACGGGCATCGGCACCGCCATCGAGGCCAACGGGCTCTCGCAGCAGCCGGTCATCC
>CAZSAT010000192.1:0-9638 GCA_964604675.1 uncultured Enterobacterales bacterium | reverse complement strand
TGGTCATCGGCGACATCCCCAGCTGGCGCGTGGACCACATGCCCTACGGCGGCGTGAAGGACTCCGGCCTGGGTCGTGAGGGGCTGCGCTACGCCATGGAGGACATGACCGAGATACGGCTGCTCGTGATTCGAAAGCCACCGAGGAAAGCATGATCCTGTTGTTGGGCGCGGCGATGGCCGGCCAGGTCGAGATCGTCGTCGAGCAGACCATCAACGCCCCGGCGAGCGCTGTGATGGCCACGCTCGGGGACTTCGGCACCTGGAAGGAGTGGAGCGCCTGGAACCAGGTGGTCTTCCCCGAGTGCGTGTGGACCTACGAAGGCGAGGCCGGCACCGTGGGGCACGCCGTGTCCTGGGAAGGTCCCAAGTGCAAGACCGGCTCCATGGCCGCCACCGCGATCAGCGACAGCTCGTTTGCCTACGATCTCTTCTTCGGCAAGAGCGATGCCAACTGGCCGTCCACGCTCACCGTGGCGGAAGCTGACGGCGTGAGCACCGTGGCGTGGACGATGACCGGCGAGCTGGGCTTCTTCATGTCGCTCTTCTCCGGCGCGATGGAGAAGGCGATCACGCTGGACTACACCGTGGGGCTCGCCGGGCTCAAGGCGCGCGTCGAGACCGAGCAGGTGGAAGCCGCGGCGGCCGCCGCGGTCGAAGCCGCCACCGAGGCCGTGGACGACGCGGTGGAGGAGGCGGACGAGGCCGTCGAGGGTGCGGTCGACGAGGCCGCGGCGCCGGTCGAGGAAGCCGCCGACTCCGAATAGCAAGGTCTGAACGCCGTCTTGGACGCGATCGAGGTTGCTCGCCTGTCGGGCCTCTTGATATCGTCTTGACAAGATGGGGTGAGGCACCTGTGTTCGGCATCTTCTTCCTGGCGTGCGTGGTCGGCTCGCTGGAGCTGGACCAGCGGGGCACGCCCTCGCACGTCACCCTGCGCAGCGCCGACAGCGCGGACACCGCCGAGGCGCTTCCGAGCAACTTCATCGTGGTCGTGCTCGACGATGTGGGGGTCGACAAGCTGAGCTCGTACGGCGAGTACGAGGACCCGGCCTACACGCCCACGCTCGATCGCCTGGCCGACGAAGGGATCCGGTTTCGGAGCGCCTGGGCCATGCCCCAGTGCTCACCCACCCGCGCGTCGCTCTTGACGGGGCAGTACCCCACGCGGACGGGCATCGGCACGGCCATCAAGAGCACGGTCGACACGGTGGGGCTGGCCACCGACAGCGTGACGCTGCCGTCGGTCCTGGGCACCGTGTACGACACGGCCGCCGTGGGCAAGTGGCACCTCGATCCCTTCGACGCCGACACCGCGAACCACCCCATGGACCTGGGCTTCGCGCGTCACCTGGGCACGCTCGGAAACCCCAACGAGAGCCTCACCCAGCCGCGGGTCACCACCGACTACGACTACTGGGAGCGCAACGACAGCGGCACGCTGGGCTACTCCTCGGAGTACATGACCACCGCCACGGTGGACGACGCCATCACAGCCCTCGACGAGCTCGAGGAGCCCTTCCTGCTCTGGGTGGCCTTCAACGCGCCTCACACCCCGTTCCACGAGCCGCCGTCCGACCTGCACAGCGCGTCGCTGTCGTCGTCCAGCACCGACGCCGAGCTCTACGACGCCATGCTCGAGGCCACCGACACCGAGCTGGACCGGTTGCTCGAGGCGCTCGGCGAAGGCGCCCGCGACAACACCACCCTGTTCGTGATCGGCGACAACGGGACCACCGGTGCGGCCATGAGGGGCACCGCCCGGAGTGACCGGTCCAAGGGCACGGTGTACGACGGTGGCATCCGCGTTCCCCTGATCGTGGCGGGTGCCGACGTCGGCGAAGCCGGCACGGTGAGCGACGTGCCGGTGAACGTGGTCGATCTCTTCCCCACGCTGGTGGACCTCTCCGGGTACACGCCTGCGGAGCTGGGCATGCGCGTGGGGGACATCGCCCGCGTGGACGGCCAGAGCTTCGCCGAGGTGGTCGCGGACCCGAGCCACGAGCCCGCCGAGGCCCGGCACCTGTTCGCGGAGCGCTTCAAGCCGAACGGCCCGGCGCCCTACACCCTGGTCCACCGCGCCATCCGGAACAGCAGCCACAAGCTGATCCGGCTGGAGGACGCCGACGGCGAGATCACCGAGACCCTGTACGCCTATGCCGACGGCGTGGCAGGGGAAGGGGACGCGCTCGACGAGGCGAGCTGGGCGACGATCGACCAGCGCATGTACGACGAGCTGTCGATGGCGATGGACGAGGTGGTCACCGCGATCTCGAACTAAGCAGGCGCGGGCGGCATCCAGCCCCCAAACGCACGCTCGAGCTCCAGCGCGACCGCCAGGCAGAGGTGGTCCTGGCCGCGTCCGGCCACGACCTGGAGGCCCGTGGGCAGGCCCCCTTCGCCCAGCCCGAGCGGAACCTGGGTGGCGGGCAGGCCCAGCACGTTGATGGTGGCGGTGTAGGTGAAGCGGAAGGGCGTGGCCATCGGCGCGAGGTGCTTGTACGCGGTGCGCGAGTGGGAGGGGAAGAGCATCACCCCGTCGGTGCCGAGCGCCCCGTCGATCTCCGCCTCGAGCTCCGTGGCCCAGGCCAGCATGCGCGCGGCCTTCTTCGGCGTCAGGCGCGGTAGGTGCTCGACGCAGGCCAAGAGCAGCGCGGGGAGCGTGTGGTCGGAGCTGCGGAAGAGCCACCTGGCCAGCTCGGCGGCGCGCGGGATCGGCTCGCCGTCGCCCATCAGCTCGCGGAAGCTCGGGCCGCCCGCGGCATCCAGCGCGGCACCCCAGAGATCGAAGCCGTGCTTCAGCCGCTCGAAGCGGCGCGGCTCGACCTGGCACCCCAGCCCCTCGAGGTGGCGCGCCACCTGCTGTTGGCGGTCGCGGAGCTCACGGCTCACAGGCGCCCAGCCGTCTTCCGCGACGTCCAGGACCCGGAGCTTCGGCACGTCGATCGTGGTCGGGTCGCGGTGCTCGAAGGGCGTGCAGGCGGTGTCATGACCATCCGGTCCTTCCAGCAGGCGCAGCAGCAGGGGCAGGTCCTCGGCCCGGCGGGCGAGGGGGCCGGTGGCCAGCATGCGGAGCGCCGCGCCGTGCGCGATGGGGTGTTGTCCGGTGCCCGGCACGCGCCCGCCCGTGGGCTTGTGGCCGAAGACCCCGCAGAAGAAGGCCGGCATGCGGATCGAGCCGCCGATGTCGCTGCCCAGTCCGAAGGGGGACGCGCCCGCACCGACGATGGCGCCTTCCCCTCCGCTGGAGCCCCCGACCATGCGGCTCGGGTCGTAGGGGTTGTTGGTGCGGCCGTAGACCCGGTTGTCGCTCTCCATCCACATGCAGAGCTCGGAGAGGTTGGTCACGCCGAGCGGGATGGCGCCCGCGGCCCGCAGGCGGGCCACGCCGGTGGCGTCATGCGTTGGCCGGTGGCCGCGACGCGACGGCAAGCCAGACGTCTGTGGCATGCCCTCGAGCGCGAAGCACTCCTTGATGGTGCAGGGCACGCCGGCGAGCGGGCCCTCCCGTGGGGTGTCCGCTTCGACGAGCGCCTGCTCGAAGCGGTCGGCGACCAGCGCGTTCAGGGTGGGGTTGACGGCCTCGATGCGGGCGATGTGCGCCTCGACCACCTCGCGCGAGCTGACCTCGCGATCCCGGATGCGGCGGGCGAGCTCGGTGGCTGAGGCGAGGAGCAGCTCGTTCATGCCACCGGCGTATCACCAGGTCTCGATGGCGCCGTCCATCCAGGCCATCCGGGCCTCCAGGAAGGTGCGCACGCGCTCCACCTCCTCCTCGTAGCTCCCCACCTCGTAGAGGTACCCGGAGAACTGGATGGTGGTGATGTCCCAGATGGCCCAGTTGCTCGCCAGCCCGGGCTCCATGACCGCGAGGTAGTCGTCGATGTGCGCCTGCACGGCGTCGTCGGCGAGGGGTCCGGCCCGCAGCTCGTCCCAGCGCAGCCGCATCGCGGTGCGGAACTCCTGGCTGGTGCCGAGCGCTGCGATGAAGCTGGGCCGGTAGGCGATCCAGGTCTCGGGGTTCTCGTTGTCGTTGTAGCTGGGCTGGCCCATGGAGAGGTCGAGGTCCCAGGGCACCCAGTGCATCGCGCCCCCGTCGCGCCACAGGTAGAGCGACAGGTAGTAGGCGTCGTTGTTCTTCGCGAGCTCTTCCAGCAGCACCAGGTCGACGGTGCTGTCGAGGTCGAGCCAGGCCAGGCCGGCGCCGCCGCTCTGGTAGTTGGCCTGCCAGGCCTCGAGCCAGCTCTGCACCGCGTCGGAGGTGCCCGGGGGCAGGGAGGCCGCATGGGGCGAGATGAAGGACCAGTAGCCGTAGCCCTGGGCGTTGGCGAAGCCCCCTTCGTCGTCCAGGTAGAGCACGAAGTGCTCGCCCGTGCCGGTCTCGTCGGCCAGGTCCAGGCGGTCGTCGTCGCGCTTCACGCGCTCGACCAGGTGGTAGATCCCGAGGGGCTCGTCGTCGAGGGTCAGCTCGCAGTAGCGGACCTCCGGAGCGTAGTGGCCCATGTCGGCGAAGAGGTCGAAGGCGAGCACGTTCCGGAAGAGCGAGCGGTCGTAGTAGGCGCCGTTGAGCACCCAGTCGCTCTCCTGGCCCATGCCGCCCAGGTTCGCCGGAGCCTTCTCGAAGCCGGCCTCGTCGGCCCAGAGCTCCACACCGTACTGGTGCTTGGGCGCGTTCAGGCTGGAGCGTCCTCGCAGCTCGACGCCCGCCCATCCGTCGTACTCGAGGTCGCCGTAGCCGTCGGTGACCGTGAACCAGCAGGGCACCTCGGGCTCGTCGGGGATGTCGCTGCTGCAGCTGAGCGCGAGCTCGCAGAGCAGCTCCGGACGCGGTGCGGTGTCGTCCCCTGGACCGTGCACCCCTTCGGCGGCGGTGTCCCGCTCGACGTCGTCGGGGCGTTGTTCGGACGGTGCCCGGGTGTCGTCGGCAAGCGGCGCGTTGCGCAAGCTGCCGCCGCACGCCCACAGCCAGATCACAAGGCCATCATCCAGTCCAGGATCGCGTCCGAGAGCCCCTCCGCCCAGCCGTGGCCGTTGTCCCCCATCGTCCAGGTGTCCTGGAACTCGTACCGGTGCCCGTTGGCTTCGAGGTCGCTCACGAGCTGCTCCGAGTAGCTGTAGGGCACGACCTGATCGTCTGGATCGTGGGCCACGAAGATGGGCAGCTTCCGCGCTGGAGCCGGGTCGGGGTAGTCGAAGTAGCCGCCGATGCCGGCGCTGATGACGGCCACGCTGTCCCAGGGGTCGGTGACGTAGAGCCCCAGGTAGGCGCTCATGTGGCCCCCGGCGGACTGGCCGATGAACCAGATGCGGGTGCGGTCGATGTCCGCGCCGGTCTCGGCCTGCTCCAGGAAGCCCTCGAGGCGGTTGAGCCGGGTGAAGTCCTTGCTCCACTCGTGGCTGCCGTCGCCCTTGGCCGACACGCCGGGCACGATCAACACGAAGCCGTGTTCGTCGGCGAGCTTCACGAGCCCGGTGCGCAACGGATCGGTCCAGATCTCGCCGTTTGCGCCCCCTGCGTTGCCGCCTCCATGGCCCCAGAACACCACCGGCGCGCAGTCGGCGCCGCCCTCGGGCACGAAGGCGTAGGCCGGTCCGCCGTTCTGCTCCAGGAAGGCATGGCCCTCCTCCCAGCCCGAGCCGCCGCTGCAGTCCGGTCCGGGATCGACCGCGGCGGTGTCGGCGCCCTGTGCGGTGTCGGCGACCTCGGAGGTGTCGCTCGGCGCGCTGGTGTCGAGCGCTTCGGGAGGGGTGCAGGCCACGAGGAGGGTGAGCATGCGGGAGAGCGTAGCTGATCGGGCCGACGATCCGGGAGACCCGCCGCGTTACGAAGGCTGCCAGCGGAGGTCTGATGTTCTGGCTCAGCGTGGCGGCCCACGCCGGCAGCCTCGCCATCCCCTACGAGCGCTACGAGCTCGACAACGGGCTCGAGGTCATCCTGCACGAGGACCACGACCTGCCGATCGTGCAGGTCAACCTCTGGTACCACGTGGGCTCGAAGGACGAACGGGTGGGTCGGAGCGGCTTCGCGCACCTGTTCGAGCACCTGATGTTCCAGGGTTCGTTGCACCACGATGCCGAGTACTTCGAGCCTCTGCAGGAGGTGGGCGGCACCATCAACGGCACCACCAGCCTGGACCGCACCAACTACTTCGAGGGGGTGCCGTCCGAGCACCTGCCGCGGGCGCTGTGGCTGGAAGCCGACCGCATGGGCTGGCTGGCGCCCGCGCTCACCCAGGAGAAGCTGGACAACCAGATCGACGTGGTGCGCAACGAACGCCGCCAGCGCTACGACAACCAGCCCTTCGGCCTCTCGCGCATGATCCTCCACCAGGAGCTGTACCCGGAAGGGCACCCCTACCAGGTCATCACCATCGGCAAGCACGAGGACCTCGAGGCCGCCACCCTCGACGACGTGAAGGACTTCTTCGCCACCTGGTACGTGCCGAACAACGCCACCCTGGTGGTGGCGGGCGACTTCGATGTCGAGCAGACCAAGGCGCTCGTGGAGCGCTACTTCGGGCCCATCCCGGCCGGGCCGGAGCCCAGCCACGCCGAAGCGCCGGACTGGTCGATCGAAGGCGAGACCCGGCTCTACCGGGTGGACGACAAGGCCACCGAGACCCGCTTCTGGATGGTGTGGCAGTCGCCCGCGCTCTACGCGTCCGGCGATGCCGAGCTCGATGCCTTCTCGTCGGCGTTCGGGTCCGGCAAGGACGCGCCGCTCTACCAGGAGCTGGTGCTCGACCAGCAGATCGCGCGCTCCATCAGCGCCGCCCAGCACAGCCAGATGCTCGAGTCCAAGTACGTGATCAGCGGCACCGTGGCGGATGGGCACACCGCCGACGAAGTGGTGGCCGAGGTCGACCGGCTGCTCGCGGAAGCCCTGGAGCGCGGGGTGACCGAGGCGGAGCTGGAGGTGGCTCGGGTGAGCTTCGAGAAGCGCTTCCTGGGCAACCTGCGCACGGTCGCGTCGAAGGCGAACACCTTGAACGGCTACAACCACCACCTCGGCGAGCCCGACAGCGCGCAGTGGGACCTGGACCGCTTCCTCGGGCTCACCGTCGACGGCGTGAACGCCGTGGCCCGGGCCACCCTCGGCAACCAGGATCGCTTCGTGCTCGTGATGTCGCCTCCCGAGGAGGAGGAATGATGTGGCTCGCTCTGTGGGCGTGCGCCCCCAAGGCCCCCGTGGCCGCACCGGTGCTGGCTGAGCTGGACCGGACGATGATGCCGGCGGCCCTCGCGCCGCGCACCTTCGAGCTGCCCGACGTGCAGGTGGCCAGCCTGGCCAACGGCGTGGACGTGTTGCTCGTCGAGGACCACGAGCTGCCGCTGGTGACCGTGCGGCTGGCGCTCGATCTCGGCAGCTCCCATGACCCCGAGGGGCTGGCGCGCCTGGCGAGCGTGACCATGGACATGCTGAACGAGGGTGCGGGCGAGCTCGACGTAACCGCGATCGAGCAGGAGCGCCGGCGGCTCGGCATGAGCCTCGGCCAGTCGGCGGGGTGGGACAGCAGCGCGGTGTCGACCACCCACGTCACCCGCAACCTGGAGCCTGGCCTGGACCTGATGGCCGCGGTCGTGCTCGAGCCCACCTTTCCCGAGGCGCTCTGGGAGGTGGAGCAGAAGAGCCGCCTGCAGTCGTACCAACGGAACCTGCGCGAGCCGGGGGCCCTGGCTCGCCGGGTGGGTGGCGCGCTGATGTACGGCGACGCGTACCACGGCCGCCTGTCGCAAGAAGCCGACTACCAGGCCATCACCACCGACGCGATGGCCGCGTGGCACCGCGACCACGTGCACGCTGGCAACGCCACCTTCCTGGTGTCGGGCGACACGACCCTCGAGCAGATCGTGCCCTTGCTCGATGCTCGGTTCGGGTCCTGGGGAGGGGAGGGGGCGAACCCGGACGCCAGCCCCACGATGCAGCAGCCCGAGGCCACCACGATCTACCTGGTGGACCTTCCGGGGTCGGCGCAGTCGGTCGTGCGGGGGAGCACCTTCGTGCCGGGGCGCACCGCCGCCGACTTCGATGCGCTCCAGGTCGCCAACCTGGTGTTCGGCGGCCAGTTCACGAGCCGCCTGAACATGAACCTGCGGGAGGACAAGGGCTGGACCTACGGCGCCCGCTCGAGCCTGAGCAACAGCCACGGCAACAGCTTGTGGGGCTTCTCCACCAGCGTGAAGAGCGAGGTCACCGCGGAAGCGCTTGCGGAGGCGCTGCGCGAGCTGGCGGCGGTGGGGGGTGACGCGCCGCTCTCGGCCGAGGAGCTGGCCTACCAGCAGTCCTCGGCCATCCAGGGCTACCCGCGTCGCTTCGACCAGCCCGCGTACCTGCTCGACCGCACCTGGGACGAGCGGCTCTACGAGCTGCCCAGCGACTGGACCGAGCGCTTCCCCGAGCGCATCGGTGGGGTCACGCTCGAGGCTGCCCAGGCGGCCTTCACCGAGCACGTCGTGAACCAGCCCCTCGCCATCGTGGTGGTGGGCGACGTGGCCAGCATCCAAGAACCCCTCGAGGCCCTCGGGCACCCGGTCGTGCTGCTCGACAGCGACGCCCGGCCACTGGAGAACTGATGTCCGTCGAGAGCGACTTCATCTGGATGGACGGCGAGCTCGTCCCCTACGCCGATGCCAACGTGCACGTGCTGTCCCACACCCTGCACTACGGCATGGGTGTGTTCGAGGGGATTCGCAGCTACACCCAGCCCGACGGGCGTGGCGGGGTGTTCCGGCTCGACGAACACCTGCAGAGGCTGCTCGACAGCGCGACCATGTGCCGCATGAAGGTGCCGTGGACCCTGGAGCAGCTCCGCGACGCCAGCCTGCGCACCCTCGCGGCCAACAACATGTCGAACGCGTACCTGCGTCCGCTGGTGTTCTTCGGGCACGGCAAGATGGGCTTGGGGGCCCGCGACAACACGGTGCACACCGCCATCGCGGTGTGGAGCTGGGGCGCCTACCTGGGCGAGGAAGGGCTCCGGAGGGGGATCCGCGCCGGAACCTCTTCCTTCACCCGGCATCACCCGAACTCCTCCCTGCAGAGGGCCAAGGTGGTCGGGCAGTACGTGAACAGCATCCTGGCCCGCTACGAAGCCAACGACAACGGCTTCGACGAAGCCATCATGCTCGACCACACGGGCCTGGTGGCCGAGGGCACCGGCGAGAACCTGTTCGTGATCAAGAACGGTCGCTGTGTGACCCCGCCGGTGACCAACATCCTGGGCGGCATCACCCGCGCCACGGCCATCGAGGTGCTGTCCAAGATGGGGATCGAGGTGATCGAGCAGACCTTCGGCCGCGACGCGCTGTACGTGGCCGACGAGATCTTCATGTCGGGCACCGCTGCCGAGATCACCCCGGTCCGCGAGATCGACCACCGCACCATCGGGCGCGGGTCGGCGGGTCCCATCAGCCTGGAAGTGCAGGGCACCTACCTGGCCGGCGTGCGCGGCGAGGTGGACTGGATGAAGCCCTACATCACCTCGGTCCCGGAGTAGCTGATGAAGGTGTTGTTGCTGGTCCCGCTCGCCCTGCTCGCCTGTGGCGACAAGGACGAAGCCCCCAAGGACACCGCGGTCGAAGAGTCGGACACCGACACCGACACCGACACCGACACCGACACCGACACCGACACCGACA
>CAZSAT010000191.1:0-9797 GCA_964604675.1 uncultured Enterobacterales bacterium | reverse complement strand
TGACGACAGCCGCATAGGTGGTGCCGGCACGCAGGGGAAACCCGAAGACGGGCGCCACGGCGAGCACGCGCTCGTCGACGAAGCGGCTGCCTTCGCTGTGGAACCGCCAGGTGACGGGCACACGCTCGCCCCGGTGCGGTGAGCTCCTGTCGATGTCGACGAGGAAGAGGCTGCTCCCGTCTTCGACGCTTCCGGCCGCCACGGGGAGCGTGCTCTCGTCCACGTCCCCCTCGAAGCGGAAGTAGATGGGGGTGTTGGCGCCGAAGCCATCGAGCCACGCCGTCGCGCCGCCCGTGTAGTCCTCCAGCAGGGGGAAGTCCTCGACGCCGGGGAAGTCCGCGAGGTCGGGACCGCCGTCGGACGACAGCCGGGTGTCGCTGGGCCACGGGGCGTCGAAGAAGGCGCCGTCGACCTCGACCATCGGCATGGGGCCGTGGCCGCCGCTCGTGCACGCCAGGACCAGCGAGAAGAGCATCTCGACCTCGTGACAAGCCCGGAAAATAGCGCGAGATTCGCCGCTCGCAAACGCCCGTCCGGTTCCTACGTCAGCCCTGGAGCGCGAGGAAGGTGGCCTCGGCCTGTTCGACCGCGTGCTCGAGCGGGCCCACGTGGTCAGCGGCTTCGTCGGGATCGCCCGCTCGACCCGCTCGGCAGATGGCGTCCGCCAGCTCGGCCACCTGCCGTGCCCCGACCGCGCCGGCGCTCCCCATCAGGTGGTGCGCCCCGTCGACCAGGGTGTCGCTGTCGCCGTCGGCGAGCGCGCGCCGGATGCGGGCCAGGTCACGCCGTGCGGCCTCGCTGAAGAGCTCCGACATCTCGCTCAGGAGCATGGGGTCGTCGTCTGCGCCCAGCTCGCGGAGCATGCCGAGCATGCCGGAGTCGACCTGCGCGACCGACCGCACGTCGGTCGCGGGCTCCTCGCTGGTCCAGCGCAGCACCCGGTCGACCAGGTCTTCCTGCCGGTACGGCTTCGCGAGGAAGTCGTCCATGCCTGCGCGGGCGCAGAGCTCGCGGTCTTCCGACATCGCGCTCGCGGTGATCGCCACGATGGGGAGGCTCATGCCCTGTGGCAGCCGGCGGATGGCCTGGGTGGCCTCGAAGCCGTCCATCACCGGCATGCGGCAGTCCATCAGCACGAGGTCGAAGGACCCCGACTCGACCATCAGGACCGCCTCCTCTCCGTTCTCGGCCAGGCGGACCTCGGCACCGTGGCCTCGGAGGATGCTCGCCGCGACCTTCCGGTTGATGGCGTTGTCGTCGGCCACGAGGACCTGCACGCCGTCCAGCACGCCGGCGGGCGTGGGAAGTGCGACCACGGCCTCGAGCTCGGGGAAGGCCGGCAGCTCACCGCGGCGAATACGAGGTCGACGGTCGAGCTGATCGCTCAGGGCGCGCGCCAGCGCGTTGCGCCGGATGGGCTTGAGCAGGGTGCCGTCGACGTAGCGGCGGCTCTCGGCGCCGCCGGTCAGCGCGGTGCCCACGGTCCGCATCAGCAGGATGCGCAGATCGCTGCCGTGGGACGAGGTCCTGATCCGCTTGGCCAGCTCGAGCCCGTCGACGTCCGGCATGTCCATGTCGATGAGCGCGACGCGCACCGGCTCGCCGTCATGCCGGCAGGCGGCCGCGAGGTCGAGTCCGCTGTGCCCGTCCTCGGCCAGCTCGACCGACGCGTTCAGTCCCGTCAAGAGCTCGCCGAGCACGCTGCGGCTGGCCTCGTTGTCGTCCACCACCAGCACCCTGGCGCCGTCGAGGCGGCGCTGCGCGTCCTCGACCTCCGGTGCGGGCCGGGGAACGCGGCCCCACTGGAACGCCGCGGTGAAGGAGAACGAGCTCCCGCGACCGGGGGTGCTGTCGACCTGGAAGCGCCCCCCCATGAGCTCGACGAGCGTCCGAGAGATGGAGAGGCCGAGGCCGGTGCCGCCGTAGCGGCGCGTGGTGGACGCGTCCGCCTGCACGAAGGGTTGGAACAGCCGATCCACGCGAGCCTTCGGGATGCCGATGCCGGAGTCCACGACCTCGAAGTGGAGCAAGCCGCCCTCGTGGTCGCCGGCCATCATGCGCACGCGAACCACCACCTGCCCGACCTCGGTGAACTTGATCCCGTTCGAGATCAGGTTGACGAGCACCTGTCGGAGGCGTTGAGCATCGCCTCGAAGGTGGCGCGGGGTGTTGGGCGCGATGCTGCCCACCAGCTCGAGGTTCTTGGGCACGGCGCGCACGGCCATCAGCGCGAGCACCTCCTCCAGCACATGCTCCAGGTCGAAGTCGCGCTCCTCCAGCTCGAGCTGGCCGGCGTCGATCTTGGAGAAGTCCAGGATGTCGTTGACCACGCGGAGCAGTGCCTCCGCGCTGTGTTGCACCGTCTCGGCGTACTCGCGCTGCTGGGCGGAGAGCTCGGTGGCGAGCATCAGGCCCGTCATGCCGATCACACCGTTCATCGGCGTGCGGATCTCGTGGCTCATGGTCGCCAACAGCACGCCGCGAGCCTTGTTCGCGTCTTCGGCCTGCCGCTTCGCGCGCGCGTTCTCGTCCCGGCTCTGTCGGAGCTGGCGCGTGGCTTCGTTCTTCTCGAAGACCTCGAGCCTGAGCGCGTTGGTCGAGGCTTCCAGCGCCGTGTTCTTCCCCTCGAGCTCCGCCGTCCGTTCCGCCACCCGCTTCTCCAGGCTCTCGGCCACCGCGCGAAGCTGCTGGGCGGTGGAGTCGCGCTCGGCGCGTGCGGTGGCCATGAGCATGGCGCTCGTGGTGAGCACGGCGAGGAAGGCCTGGAGGACCAGAGGACCGCTGTCGCTGATCGCGTGGAACGGGCCCACGCCCAGGGCGGTGGCCGTGGTGGCCGGGACGCTGAGCAGGAGCGCGGCGGTCGCCGCTCCGACGGCCCCCACGCGGTAGGCGAGCACGAGGAGGGCAGGCAAGCAGAGGAAGGGGAGGGTGGGGTGCACGGTCAGGGCGCCGTCGCCGGCGAGCACGACCCAGCCGCCGAACAGGACCCCCACCTGGAGCGCTGCCTGTCCGAGCCACCAGGCCCTCGAAGCAGGGCGGGTCAGTCGCTCTTGCCAGGCGAGCATGAGCGGCGCGAAGAGCAGGATGCCCAGCGCCTCCCCCAGCCACCAGGAGCCGGCGAGCTCGCCGACGTCCACCCAGCTGGTGCTGCCGCACAGGGCTGCCACGACGGGGCCCGACGCTGCCCCGAACAGGGCTGCGACGAGGGCGGCGCCGAGGAAGCGGAGGTACGCCCCCGACGAGGACAGCGGGTGGGCCCCGCCGGCCAGACGTGCCAGCGCTCCACCGAGCGCTCCCTGGGCCACGAGGAGCGCCGCTCCCAGCGGGGCGCTCCAGATCGGCCCGGCGGACTCGACGCCGTAGAGCGTGGCCCCCAGGAACAGGCCCGGCACAGCGCGACGACCGAAGAGCAACATGGCAGCGAGCGCGATGCCTGCGGCCGGGCGCACCGCCTGGGCGCCGAGCTCGCCCATGCTGAGGGCTTCACCGGCCCGGCCAGCGGCCCACGTCACCAGCGCCAGCACGACGGTGGTCGCGAGGAGACCGAAGCGAGGCTTTGCGCGCGCGGAAGGCACGTCTCTGAATCGGACGAGACCGTCAGAGCTTGAGGTCGTCGAGGCCGGGTCTGGCTGCTACCCTCGTGCCTGGACAGACCCGGAGACCCCATGTCGTTCACCGTGCTGACGCTCGTTGCCTGCCAGGGCTCCCTGAAGTGGGGGAACGAGGACACCGGCGACCGCGGTGCACCGACGACCTCGGGCGACACGGCTGCTCGCCTGATCGCGAACGTGTTCACGTGGCAATGCCACACGAAGGGCGACTTGAATGACACCTACGAGGGTGTCTACGGCGCGAACGTGTCCCTCGAGTACGCACCGGACGGCCTGCAGCTGCTCACCCTGCCGGAGGTCGGTGCCTGCGAAGCCGACCTCTCGATGTTCCCGCAGGACGCGGGCTCCCAGGGGGCCGAGCTCGCGGGGGTCACCGCACCCACCTGGAACACCGACTGGGACTCCGGCACCCTCGACGCTGTGGGTGACGGCTACTGGGAGGCCGAGCTCCTGGGCAACCAGCACAGCTGCCAGTACGCCGAGGAGCTCTTCGAGTACGGCGTGGCGCTCGGGGATGCGGGATCGCTCTCGGGCATCACCACACCGTCGGCGGGCTCGCTCACCGATGCCTCGGCCGGGGAGGGCCTCGGCGACGCGGGGCTCACCTTCGGGGAGGAGGTCCAGGTCAGCTGGACCGAGGAGGGTCACGCCGAGAGCTGGGTGCAGCTCCGCATGGAGCGCGAGGGCTACGCCTATGGCTCCGTCACCTGCAACACGACAGGCCTGGACGGCTTCTCCATCGATGATTCGGTGTGGTCCAACCTGGACGAGGCCATCCCGGTGGAGGTCATCAACCTCTACGTCGGATTCCAGAACGAGAGCGAGCAGATCACGGCCAGCGGGGTCGCCGCGACGGTCATCACGCGCACGATCCACGTCGAGGTCGTTCAGGGAACCTGACCCCTCCGACGCCGGTTTCCGGCTGTCGGATTGACACGAAACTCGCCCGGGTGGTACCCAACTCGGGTTCCGCGGACACCGATGTCGTCGAAGACCGTCCTGGTCGTAGACCCGAACCCGATGACCCACCGAAAGGCCGATGAGGCCTTTCGCGGCACCTCGTGCGCGGTGATCCATGCCAAGAACGCGGTGGACGCGCAGGCCAGCGCCGCCAAGAGTGTGGTCGACGTGGTGCTCTCTGCGGTCGGGCTTCCGTCGGGCAATGGCTACGAGCTGGCTCGCACCCTCCGGGAGCGCCACCCCGCAGCTCTGATCTACCTGCTCACCGGCGGCTTCGAGGTGTTCAACCACGACCTCGCACGGGAGTGCGGCGTCGACGGGCCCGTGCGCCGTCCCTTCAGCGCCATGGCGCTCCGGGTGTTGTTGGAGGACGCCATCGGGCCCTTCCCACCCAGCCAGGATGGACCCGTGAGTCTGCAGCCGGGCGATCTCGCCGCGCTCGACGCACAACCGTTCGTGTCGGCGGCTCCCCTTCGGCCGCCTCCCTTGGCGGAAGAACGCCTGGCCACCTTCCTGCCGCGGGACTACCGCGACGTGGAGCCGGTCACCGTCGACCCCGAGGTCGTGATGCCGGCGCTGGAACGCGCCATCCTGGAGGTGCTCCCGGAGGTCGTCGAGGGGGTCTTGCGCACTGCGCTGGCCTCGTCGGACTCTTTCCGCGAGCTCGTGGTCTCCGCGGTCGACGAGCGGGTGCGCGAGCAGCTGCCCGAGCTCGTCGCGCGCATCACGACCGAGCAGCTCTCCAGCGACGGGTAGACCCCCGTTGCGCGGTTAGGGGGGCAGCCTCCCCGCACCTCGCAACGACGGACGCCGTCATGGACCTCGAAAAGACCTACGACTCCCACGCTGCCGCCGAGCGCTACTACGCCTGGTGGGAGGACAGCGGCTTCTTCGTGGGCGACCCGGATGCACCAGGCAAGCCCTTCTGCATCGTGATTCCGCCGCCCAACGTCACGGGCCGGCTGCACATGGGGCACGCCCTGGACAACACGCTCCAGGACATCCTGATCCGGTACCACCGCATGGACGGCGACAACACCGTGTGGATCCCGGGAACCGATCATGCGGGCATCGCCACCCAGTGGGTGGTGGAGCGCCAGCTCCGCGAACAAGGCATCGAGCGTCGCGACCTCGGGCGAGAGGCCTTTCTCGAGAAGGTCTGGGCCTGGAAGGAGGAGTCCGGCTCCACCATCACCCACCAGCTGCGCAGGCTCGGCGTGTCGTGTGACTGGTCACGGGAGCGCTTCACCATGGACCGGGGCTTGTCCCGGGCGGTGCGGGAGGTGTTCGTCAAGATGGTGGAGGAGGGGCTCATCTACCGGGGCACCCGCCTCATCAACTGGGACCCGGTCGGCGAGACCGTGCTCAGCGATCTCGAGGTCGAGCACGAGGAGGGCTTCGCCGGCCAGCTCTGGAGCTTCGCCTACCCGCTGTCCGACGGCTCCGGCGAGATCGTGGTGGCGACCACCCGTCCCGAGACCATGCTCGGCGACACCGCCGTGGCTGTGCACCCCGAGGACCCGCGCTACAAGGACCTGATCGGCAAGACGGTGAGGCACCCGCTCCTGGACCGCGAGTTCCCGATCATCGCCGACGCGATCCTCGTCGACCCCGAGTTCGGAACCGGCGCCGTGAAGGTGACCCCGGCGCACGACCCCAACGACTTCGAGGTCGGCAAGCGGCACGACCTGCCCTTCCTCACCATCTTCGACAAGCGCGCTCGGGTGAACGAGCTCGGCGGGCGCTTCGCCGGCCAGGATCGATTCGTCGCCCGAAAAGCGGTGAAGGAGGCGATGGCCGAGCTCGGCCTCGACCGCGGCACCAAGGAGCACACCATGGCGGTGGGTCGGTCCCAGCGCTCGGGTGCCATCGTCGAGCCGATGGTCTCGACCCAGTGGTTCGTGAAGATGAAGCCGCTCGCGGCGCCGGCCATCGCCGCCGTCGAGCACGGCACCACCGACTTCGTGCCGAGGGGCTGGGAGAACACCTACTTCGCCTGGATGCGCGACATCCGCGACTGGTGCATCAGCCGCCAGCTCTGGTGGGGCCACCAGATCCCCGCCTGGTACTGCCCGCACGAGCACGTGACGGTGACCCGCGAGGATCCGGAAGCCTGCGCCACGTGCGGGTCCACGGACCTCACGCAGGACGAGGACGTGCTCGACACGTGGTTTTCCTCCGCGCTCTGGCCGTTCTCCACCCTGGGCTGGCCCGACAAGACCCCGGACCTTGCGCGCTGGTACCCGACCAGTGTGCTCGTCACGGGCTTCGACATCATCTTCTTCTGGGTCGCCAGGATGATGTTCTCCGGCCTCCACCACATGGGCACCGTGCCCTTCGACAAGGTCTGCATCCACGGTCTCGTCCGGGATGAGCAGGGCGACAAGATGTCCAAGACCAAGGGCAACGTGATCGATCCGCTCGTCACCATCGAGAAGTACGGCTGCGACGCGTTCCGCTACACCCTGGCCTTCCACGCCACCCAGGGGGGAGACATCCACTGGGGCGACCACCTCGTGGAGGTGTCGAGCCGCTTCGTGAACAAGCTCTGGCAGGCCTTCCGCTTCGCCCACATGAACCTCGACGGCTACGATCCCGACGCGCAGGTCGCGCTCGGAACCTACGACCGCTGGATCCTCGTCCGGCTCGGAAAGGCGACCGAGCGCATCCGCTCTGCGCTCGACGAGTTCCGCTTCGACCAGGCGGCGCAGGAGCTCCAGGCCTTCACCTGGGGCGAGCTCTGCGACTGGTACCTGGAGCTGTCGAAGGCCGCGATCTACGGAGGCGGCCCCGCCCGCCAGGCCGCTCAGCACACGCTGGTGTCCTGCTTCTCCGCCGTCGCGCGGCTGATGCACCCGATCATGCCCTTCCTCTCCGAGGAGCTCTGGCACCTGTTGCCGCCCTCGGTGCGGGCGGACTCGCAGACGGTGATGAAGGCGCGCTACCCGCGCCCAGCGGACTTCCCGGTCGATGCCGACATCCTCACCGAGGTCGCCGTCCTCCAGGAGGCCATCGTGGCCGTGCGGCGGGCGAAGGCCGGGTTGGAGCTGAGCCCACGCACCCCCATTCCCTTGATGGTCAACGGCGAGGCCGCGGGACCCCTCGCGCGCCACGAGGCGGCCCTCGCGCATCTGTGCGCGGTGACCGAGGTCACCTCCGTCGTGGAGCGCCCCGGGGCGTCGGTCACCGCGCCGATCTCGGGCGGAACGATCTTCGTGCCGCTGGAGGGCCTGGTCGACCTCGACGCCGAGCGGAAGCGGCTCGATGGGGAGCTCACCAAGGCCCGGAAGGACGTCGCGGACCTCGAGAAGCGCCTGGGCAACCCCGGCTTCGTCGACCGCGCACCCGAGGCGGTGGTCGCCAAGTTCCGCGCCAAGCTCGTGGAGAGCCAGGAGCGGCTCGCCAAGCTCGACGCTTCGCTGGCGGCGCTGGCATGACCCTCGACGCGCTCGTCGCGCACGCGCTGGCCGAGGACCTGGCGGGTGCCGGGGACGTCACGACCGAGAGCTGCGTTGGCGCCGAGGTGCGTGGCGCGGGGACGCTGATCGCGAAGCAGGATCTGGTGTTGTCCGGAGGTGCTGCCGCTTCGGCCACCTTCGCGGCGGTCGGCGTCGACTGGTCGGCCATCGAGGAGGACGGAAGCCGCGTCCAGGCCGGATCGGTCGTGGCCGAGGTCGCTGGGCGCCTCCGCGACGTGCTCACGGCAGAGCGCGTGGCCTTGAACTTCCTGATGCGGCTCTCGGGCATCGCCACCCACACGGCCACGGTGGTGGCGGCGGCTCCGGAGGGCCTGCGCGTGGTCGACACGCGCAAGAGCACGCCACTGCACCGCGCCCTGGAGAAGGCGGCGGTGCGCCACGGCGGCGCGCACAACCACCGCTTCGGGCTCTTCGACGGCGTGCTGATCAAGGACAACCACGTCGAGGCGGCGGGTGGGGTGACCGCTGCGGTCGCCGGCGCCCGCGCCCACGCGCACCACCTGCTCAGGATCCAGCTCGAGGTCGAGACCCTCGACCAGCTGGCCGAAGGGCTGGCCTGCGGCGTGGACGCCTTCCTGCTCGACAACATGGACGACGCCACTCTGGCGGAAGCCTGCCGAATCGTGGATGGGCGGGCGCTCACCGAGGCCAGCGGCAACATGACCGCTGCGCGGATCGCCGGGCTCGGCGGGATCGGCCTCGATCAGGTCAGTGTGGGCGGCCTCATCCACCAGGCGCGTTGGGTGGACGTGTCCCTCGAGGTCACACGGGCGTGAAGGTCCGCGTGCTCGAGGCGCTGGTGCGCGGTCCGAAGTCCGGCCCCGTGTTGGCGTCGTCGCTCGGGGTGAGCCGCGCGGCGGTGCACAAGGCGATCGGCGCGCTTCGGGCAGAGGGGCTCGACATCGTGGCGAAGCCCGGCGGATACACGCTGAACGACCCGCAGGCTGGCTACGGTGCTGCGAGCCTGTCGTGGTGGTGCCGGCGGGACGTGGTGTTCTTCGATCGCTGTGCGTCCACGAATGCGGAGGCGTTTCGTCTCGCGTCCGAGGGCGCCGGCGACGGCACGCTGGTCGTGGCCGGAAGCCAGAGCGCAGGCCGCGGACGCTTGCAGCGTGCCTGGCACAGCCCTCCGGAACAGAGCGTCGCCCTGTCGCTCGTGCTCCGACCGGCGCTGCCGCCGGCGTCGGCTGCGCTGGTGTGCCTGGCGGCGGCGGTCGGTGTGGCGGAGGTGGTCACAGCGCGCGGCGCCCCCTTGGGGCTGAAGTGGCCCAACGACCTGGTCGACCACGAGGGTGGAAAGTACGCGGGGCTCCTGGCGGAGGTCCGCGCCGAGGTGGACCAGCTCCACTTCGTCGTGCTGGGTCTGGGCGTCAACACCGGGCCCACCGACTTCCCGGCGGACCTCCCTCGCGCCCGCACACTGCACACCCACCTCGGCGCCCTCGGTCGTGCCGAGCTGGTGGCCGAGCTGGTCGGAGCCATCGAGGCCCGCGTGGTGCAGCTGCAGCGTGACCGCGACGGGCTCCTGGACGCCTGGCGGGCGGCGTCGTTCACGCTCGGCCGGCCCGTGCGCGCCGCGCGCGCCGAAGGGGTCGCCATCGGCCTCCGGCACGACGGGGCGCTGCTCGTCGACACCGGGCACGGCGGCGTGGTCCCGGTGCTGGCGGGTGACGTCGAGGTGGTAGCCTGCCGCCCATGGTGCGCCGCGACGATCAGGGTCCTCAGCTCCCGTTGCCCTTCGGGTTGA
>CAZSAT010000190.1:0-9935 GCA_964604675.1 uncultured Enterobacterales bacterium | reverse complement strand
CCGTACGGCCCGCCGTACGCGCCCATGTCCGCACGGCTGCCGTCCGGATCGGTCAGCGCGGGATCCCCGGCGTCGATGCCAGGACTGCCGGCCGCCAGCGTGAGGTCGCCGGCCAGGGCGTCCACGAAGTCCGGGTCTTCGTCGATGTTGCCGTTGGCACCGTCCCAGGAGTCGGTGCCGTAGAAGTCGTCGCTGTGCCCGGTGACGTCGTTGTACGTGCCGGTGGCGGTCGACTCCAGGCCCTCGTCCTCGAAGAGCGCGATGCCGTAGCCGCCGTTGTTCGCCACGATGCTGCTGCTCAGCTCCAGCGTCGACCGCTTCAACAGGATGCCGCCTACGCTGCCTTCGTTGTGGGCGAAGGTGCTGTTCAGGACGAACAGGTGGCCGGTCTTGCTGTAGATCGCCCCGCCCTGGTCCGCCGCGTCGTTGTCGAACGCGACCATGTTCTGGATCGTGACGTAGCTCTCCTCGCTCCAGGTGCTCTTGTCGTCCTCGGTCTGGATGACCTCGTCCACGCAGAGGGCGGCACCGTCGTTGCCGGAGCTGTTGTTCTCGAACCACATGTTCCGGATGGTCAGACGGTGCGCCATGTTGTCCACCTGCATGCCACCACCGCAGTCGCTCGCGTAGTTCTCGTAGAACTCGCTGTCGCTGATGGTCATGGTGCCTTCGTTGTACCAGGCGTGCAGCCCAGCTCCGCGGGTGGCGCTGTTGCCGACGAAGACGTTGCCGCTGGCGGTCGAGGTCTCGTTGTCGAGCTCCATGCCGCCGCCCGCGTCGCCGGTGGAGTTGCCCTCGAAGTAGTTGTCGTAGATCTCGTTCTCGGAGTGCGAGAGCTTCAGGCCTCCCGCGTCGTCGCTGGCCTGGTTGCCGTAGAAGCTGTTGTCCTGGACCAGCATCCGGCCCACGTACACCCGGGCGCCGCCCGCGTCGTCGGTGGCGACGTTCTCGCGGAACTCGTTGCCGATGAGGTCGTAGCTGGACTGGTTCGTGTACAGCCCGGCGCCGTCTTCCCAGCAGGTGTTGCCCTGGACCAGGTTGTCTTCGAACACACCGCTGCCTCCATAGAGGTACACGCCCGCGCCGCCGAACGCTTCGTTGCTCGAGAAGGTGTTCCCTTCGATGGTGACGTTCGCCCACGTGAAGAGGCCGCCGCCGCCGCCGCCGCGGCCCGACCAGGTCTCTTCGTCGGGGTTCGACGCGTAGTTCTGATCGAAGGTGTTCTCCAGAAGCGACACCGAGCCGTTGCGCACGAAGCCGCCGCCGCCGTCCACCGCGACGTTGTGGGAGATGGTGTTCGCGGACAGCGCGCCCGAGCTGCTGTCGAGGTACACGCCGCCGCCGCGGTCGGTGGCCTCGTTCTCGCTGAAGGTGTTGCCGTCGACGTCGAGGGTGCAGCTGGTGGCGTAGAAGCCGCCGCCGTAGGTGGCGGTGCTTCCGGTGACGACGTTGTCGTAGAGCCCGAGATCGGACTGGGAGCAGGTGATGCCGCCACCCGCCACGGACACGCCCCCCGAGATCGCGAAGCCCTCGAAGCTCGCTCCGTCGAAGGCGCCTTGCACGGTGATGGTGCTGGTGGTGCCGCTTCCCCGGATGCGGGTGACGTCGGGGCCCTCGATGGCCACGACGGCGATCTCGCGACCGAGCACGCTCAGGTCCTCTTCGTAGAGGCCGGGGCACACCAACAGCGTGGCGCCATCGGGGGCTTCGTCGATGCCTTCCTGGATGGTCGTCCAGTCTCCCGTCTCGTCTTCGCAGACCGAGGCATCGTCGACGTAGCCGTTGCAGTCGTCGTCCTTCCCGTTGGCGTCGCCCTCGGCGGTGCCTTCCTCCCCGTCGGGGTTCACCTCGGGGTCGCTGTCGTCGCAGTCCTCGTCGCTCGTGAAGCCGTCGCCGTCGTCGTCGACCGGACCACCACCATCGCCGCCGTCGCCGCCACTGTCGCCGCCACTGTCGCCGCCATCTCCACCGCCGCCACCGTCACCGCCGGTCGGACCGGTGTCGCCGACCGCGCCCGTGTCCAGACCGCCTTCCCAGTCGAGCTTCGGCTCGCCGCACCCCGCGGCGACGAGCAAGGACGAGAGCACGAGGAGACGAGGAGACATGGACGACCTGTGGGCTGGCGGCGACTTCCTGTACGCCGTTGGGACGAAAGTGTAGCAGTGGCTCGCACACGCCGCGCGGTCAATCCGACTGCCCGGTACCCTCGTCATCGGCATCGAAGACCACCCGCTCGACCCCCTCCAGGTCGGCGAGCGCTCTGAGCAGGCCCTCCACGCTGCCGTCGGCGCGCATGACCACGCGGTAGCGGTAGCTCAAGGTCTCGCCGAACCGGAGCGAGCGGGCTTCGGTCATCCAGCGTTGCCGGACGTGCGGGTCCATCGCCGCGAAGAGCTCCTTCTCGGTGCCCTGCCAGGCCGCGAGATCGACGCGCAGGAGGTGCACGTCGCCCTTGACCCCCGCGAGGTTCATCGCGTAGAGCCCCAACACCACGAGCGTGATCATCGTCGCGCCCACGAGTGCCACCCGGTAGGCCAGCACCCCGCAGGCGATGCCCACGGCGAGCGAGAGGAACACGAAGCTGATGTCCCAGGGCGAACGCAGGCGCGTCCGGAACCGGATGATCGCCAGGGCGCCCACGAGGGAGAAGGCCCGCGCCACGTTGTTGCCGATGACCATCATGATCATCGCGCCGATCATCGCGAGCAGCACCAGGCTGCCCTGGAGCGCCGGGCTCAAGAGCCGGTTGGGGATGGACACCCGGTAGAGCAACGCCGACCAGATGCCGAGCACCGCGGCGAGGAAGAGGCCGCGGAAGATCTCCGCGATGCCCAGGTTGATGGCCTGCCCGAAGGCGAGATCGAGCTCCATCAGTGGACCTCCAGCCCCCAGCCCAGGTCCCGCAGAGGCCTGGGCATGAGGTACCGCCGAGCGCTCGCGTGGTCGGACTTCAGACCGAACGAGACCGACAGGCCGAACTTGGACACGGGGTGGGCGCGAAGCCCGAGGTCACGGGCGATGCGGCGCATCCACCCGGGCCGGTCCCCGTCGTATTTGAGCTCCACGACCATCCAGTCCTCGGGTATCAGGTAGACATCGCCCGGAGCGTAGAGATCCTGGGCCCGGGGCGCGATGGTGGCGGTGATGCGCAGGTCCAGGGTGAGCCGGACCTTGTGTTCGCCCGGACGCGTGGAGACCCACACCTCGCGGTCGTAGTGCACCACCGAGACCGGTCGGCGTACCCCCGCCACGAGGCGATCGAAGTCGCGAGCGACCCTCCGGTCCTTCCGCTTGCCGCTGTCCATCCAGCGGCGCCACGGCCAGGCTTCGTCCGTGGCGCACCAGCTGTCGGCGTCGGTGATGTAGCCGCGCGACTTCACCACGCGGTCGTCGAGCTTGCGCTTGTTCTCGAGGAACACCGGCGCGCCGTCCCCCGGCTTGCCGTAGGTCCGAGCACGGAGCCGATCCCGCACCTTGGCTTCGTCCAGCCGACCGTAGAAGTCGTGGAAGTCGGGGGTGTCGAAGTACACGCTGTGCACGACGTAGCCGAAGGTGCCGTCGCCGAGATCCTGAGCGTGCGGGTCCGGCTGGATGTGCGCTGCGGACTCGATGAGCCGCTCGCGCATCGAGACGGGCATGGCGTACTTGCACTCGAAACGGCCGTCGTCCTGCCAGGCCACGTCGTAGGACATCAGGCCCCCACGAGGTCGTGCCAGAGCGCGCCGATCAGGCCTTCGCTGCCGTCGTCGAGCTGGATGTCCACCTGACCGGTCATGCCGGATCGAAGCATCATGGCTTCGTTGTCGATCTCGGCGGAGGCCCAGAACACCCGCGTGCCCGTGGGCAGCGAGCCCGCGTCCACGCTGAGATCGACGACCTCGCCGAGGAAGAGCTGGCGATCGGCCGAACGCGTGCTGAAGCGGACCGGCGCCCCCAGCCGCAGGCGGTTGCGGTGGTGCTCGGGCACGGGGATGCGGAGGTACACGGTGTCGAGGTCGTAGATGCGGAGGAGCCAGGCCGCTCCGCCCAGCTCCAACACGCCGTCGATGGGGGAGGTGAGCAGCTCGCCCGCGAGCTCCTCGGCTTCGATGAGCGCGGCCTCCACCGCGTCGATCTCGGCGTCGACCTCGTGGAGCGCTTCGGGTCGTGCCGGGCTGCGGGCGGCCTCCACCTCGGCCGAGGCGAGCGCCACCTGGGCGGCGAGCACCTCGCTCCGGAGCTCCGCCGTCTGCAGCTCGGCCTGGCTGACGGCGCCGCTGGCCACCAGGGTGCGCAAGCGCGCGACCTCGGGTTGCCAGGCCTGGTGTTCGGCGCGGGCTACCCGCAGCGCGGTCTGCGTGACGGCGACGTCGGCGTCGCGTGCTCCGGCCGCCAGCAGGTCCCTCCGCGCCTGCAGGGCATCGCGCACGGCGCGGGCTTCCGCCAGCCGCCGCTCGGCGCGGGGGGCGCGCAGGCGACCCAGGGTCTCACCTGCTGCCACGCGCTGGCCGGTGGCCAGGCCGGGCGCGAGCGTGAGCTCCACCAGGTCGGCGCGATCCATCGCGAGCACGCGCTGGCTTCGGATCGTGCCGCCGCGCGCGGGCCGGCCGTCGGTCAGCGTGGCCGCCCACGAGCCGCTGCCCTCGCTCGTGACCTGGAAGGTCTGCCCGGCCTCCACGACAGCCATCTGCCGGCTCGTGCCCCAGTTGGGCACCAGCGCAGCACCCGAGAGCAGCACGAAGATCGCCGCGACGCCGAGCGCGGTACGGGGGCCACTTCGTGTGCCGGGCGTCATCCCCCGTTCGACGCGCCGGGTGTGGCGTCGGAGGTCGTGGTCCAGTTCGTGCTCGCGTCCGGGACGCGAGCGCTCGACACATCCTCGGTCTGTTCGCCGTAGGTGAGGCTGTCCAAGGGGAACAGGCCACCCTCTTCTTCCCAGTACAGGCCGAGCGCCTCGCCGCTCGCAGCGAGCTGGAAGGGCAGGTGGAGCGCTCCTTCCATCGTGTCGCCGTCGGCCCAGAGCACCAGGTAGCCGCCCGCTTCGATGCTCAGGTCGGCGGCGAGCGGGCCCTTGGTGGGCACATCGAGATCGTCGGTGACGTAGGCCTGGCCCAGCGCCACGGCGGACTCGCCCGCGTTGTAGATCTCGAGCCAGTCGGGGAAGGCGCCGGCTTCGTCGGTCACGGTGGAGGCATTGGCCGCCATGAACTCGTTGATCACGAGCTCGGGCCGGTCGGCGTCGTACCCGGTGGCGGAGTCGGACCCCTGCACCGAGCCCGTGCAGGCGCTGACCATCAACAGCAGAGTCATCCATCCCTCGTGGGCCGCAGGCGGCACCATAGTGCCACATTCGGGTCCGGCGGCCACCCGTCGCCCTGGGATACCGTAGATGGGTGCTCGTACACTTCGCTGCGCTCGCCTGGGCGATCGACGACGGGAGCTGTTCCTCCTGGCTCGGCTGGGACGAGCTCGCATCGGTCCAGCGGGTGGGCCTCGACGAGATCTCCGGGCTCGCAGCCAGCCACCGCTTCCCCGAGACCCTCTGGGCGCTGGAGGACTCCGGCGGGAGCGGCGTGGTCTACGCGCTCGGGCTCGACGGCAGCGATCGGGGCTCGGTGTCGCTCCTGGGCGCCACCAACGAAGACTGGGAGGATCTCGCCCTCGGGCCGTGCCTGGACTCCGCGGCCTGCTCGTGCCTCTACGTCGGTGACATCGGGGACAACGACCGCACGCGCTCGTCGGGGGTGGTGTGGCGCGTCGAGGAGCCGGAGCTGGTGGACGGTGCGGCGAGTGGTCAGACCTCGCCCGCGGAGGGCCTCTGGTTCCGCTACCCCGACGGCTCCCACGACGCGGAGTCCATCGCCGTCGATCCGGTCACCGGTGCGCTCTACGTGCTCACCAAGAGCGAGACCACGAGCCAGGTGTACGTCTTCCCCGCCTCGCCCGCGGTCGGCGGCACCGAGGGCGATCCCGTGACCCTCGAGCACGTCGCCACGCTCGCGCTCGCAGGCTGGGACGCGGAGGACCTGAAGCTCACGTCGGCCGACATCTCGCCGCGGGGCTCGCGCTGGGCGCTGCGCACCGACGAGGACCTCTTCGTGCTCGGGGTGCCCGAAGGTGGTGACCTGCTGGATGCTCTGGATCAGGATCCTGCTTCGCTCCCGGTTCCGTCGACTCCCGACGGCGAGGCGGTCGCCTGGGACCCGGAGGGCGACGCCCTGTACCTGGTCAGCGAAGGCGCCGCGGCCATGGTCGCCGTGGCCTGCGCGAGCTTCGACAGCTCCGGCGAGGCGGGCCTCGACCCGCTCGTGCACTGCGACCTGGCGGAGGAGCCGACCGACCCGGGGTGCGCTTGCTCCGGAGCCAGACGGGCGAGCTTGATGGGTTGGTTGTTGGCGTTGGTGGGCGTCGTCACGATGCGTCGCGGAAAGTTGAAGCCGGTCTGAATGTCAGATACCTGCAAACCGTTGGGCCGGGGCAGCCCGCCAGCGGGCCTGCGCCGACATCCCAATCCGCACCTGGAGACCCCCATGATGAAGAAGACCTTTGCGCTCGCCGCCGGCGCGCTGCTCGCCGCCAACACCACCGGGTGCGCCATGTTCGGTGGCTCGATCGAGGGCATCTGGCTGTTCTCGCTCGCCGCGAACACCGAGACCACCGAGTGCGACGAGAACGTCGACCACAACCACGAGGACGCCGAGGCCCGCGAGGAGACCGACGACAGCGACTGGGAGTACGTCGACGAGCAGGACCTGAGCGATGCGCTCGTCGTCGGCCAGATCGTGCTGTCCGACAAGAAGAGCGGCGTGCTCTTCCTCGGCGGCGCCGCCTACCCGGGCGCGAAGCAGGACGGCGGTGGCTGGAAGTTCTCCTGGGAGGGCGTGACCGACTCCAAGTACGAGGAGACCTTCGACGGCGCCGACTACGAGTACAGCTACGAGGCGGCCGTGTCGTCCACGCAGTCCATCGTGATGAACGTCGACGGCAAGATCGCCGGCGGCTCCGTGTCCAGCGACTACTCCTCCTCCGAGGAGTGGAAGGAGGTCGACGAGTGGGACGACGTGGACTGCCCGAGCTGCGGCTTCCAGGTCCCCTTCGGCACCTGGCTGGACGTGGAAGAGGACGGTGGTCCCGGCGGCAAGTCGGTCACCGTGCCCGCGTACAACTCGGTCGACGAGGAGTGTGATGGCGGGGAGTGCGAGCTCACGGTCGAGACCACCTGCCCCTCCGTCACGCAGCAGCACACGGCCACCTGGCTGGGCTACTCCGACGAAGGCGCCTACGACGGCATCGATCAGGGCGGCCAGGCCTACGGCGCGAACTAGCCTTCGGGGCCGCGCTCCACGCGCGGCCCCGAGGCTCCCGCCTCTCTGGCCCTACGGGCGTTCGGCGGGGCGTTTTTCCCTCTGAAAGGGGGCCCCTCGGTGGGCCCCCTTTCGCGTGCCCGGTGGGCACGCTGAACCCCCACCGCAACGAGCGCACGAACTGTGCTCCACGCGCGGCCCCGAGGCTCCCGCCTCTCTGGCCCTACGGGCGTTCGGCGGGGCGTTTTTCCCTCTGAAAGGGGGCCCCTCCATCGGCGGCGTCGGCCGCGCGCGGGGTCGTCACCTGCCGGGTCCGTTCGCGGGCCCGGTCGTGCTCTGGGGTCCGGTGGCTGCAGCCTGCTTCACGGAAGCGGTCGACCGGTCGGGCCACCGGGCGCGCGGGACGGTAGGCTGACGGCGTGAACATCTGCCTGGTCACGCGCGGCGACCTGCTCCCCGCCAACCACGGCGCGGCCGTCAAGATCGTGCGCACCGCCGAATACCTGTCGCTCCAGGGTGCGAAGGTGTTCGCGGTGAGCGACGACCGCGACCGCTACCTGGCGTGGGTGGACGGTCGGGTGGACGAGCGGCGCTACTCCCAGCGGGTGCGCGCCGCGCAGGAGTGGCCCGGTCTGCGGCAAGGGGCGCGCCTCGCCGAGCGCCTCTGCGCGCGCATCGGCTACCCCAGCGAGGAGCACTTCCTCTACACGCCGCAGTTCGATCCCGCGTGGTGGGCGAGGGTGCTCTGGGTGGGGCGTCGGGAAGCGATCGACGTCTTCCAGGCCGAGTTCCCCGGGTACGGCGTGCCGTGCTGGTTGGCCGGACGGCTGCTCGACCGCCGCTCGAGCATCGTGCAGCACAACGTGGAGTGGGACCGGCTGCAGGATGTCTGCGGCCTCTCCGACGACGAGGTCCGACGCATCCGCGCCTGCGAGCTCTTCGCCCTGGAGCGCGTGGACGAGGTCGTGGCCGTGAGCGAGGACGACCGGGTGCGCATGGTCGAGGCCGGCATCGCCTCGGAGCGCATCACCGTCATCCCCCACGGCGTGGACACCCGGACCTACGAGCACGCCCGTGGCCGCGAGGTGCGCTTCTCGCACGGCATCGACGCCGACACGCCGCTGTTGTTCTTCCACGGCACCTTGCACTACTGGCCCAACACCCAGGCGGTGCGCTTCCTCGCCGAGGAGCTCCTGCCGAGGTTGCTGGCGTCCCGCCCCGACCTGCGCATCCTGGTCGCCGGGCTGAACCCGCCCACCTACTACAGCCACCCCGCCATCACCTTCACGGGGCCGGTGGTCGACCTGGCGGGTCACATCGCTGCGGCCGACCTGTGCGTGTGCCCGGTGTTCTCCGGCGGGGGCACGCGGATGAAGCTGTTGGAGTACTTCGCGGCGGGCAAGGCCACGGTCTCGGCGACCAAGGGCGCGGAGGGCATCCGCACCACGCCGGGCGTGGAGCTCGCGGTGGCCGACACAGCCGAGACCTTCGCGGCGGAGGTGCTGCGCCTGGTCGAGGACCGCGCGGCGCGCGATGCGATGGGGGCCGCAGCGCGCGCGTTCGCGCGCTGGTACGACTGGACGCAGGTCACCCAGCGCTACCTGGCCTTGTACCGGGGCGAGGCCGTGCGCGGCAGCGACTACAACGCCGAGGTCGCCGGCGCGCGTGCCGCGGGCGGCCGCCCGGCGACCGCCCTGGCGCTGCCGGCGGTGGAAGGGCGAGGCATCGAGCGCCACCTGCCGCCGCGGGAGCCGAGCAAGCCCCTGACCATGCTCCTGCTCGTGAACCGCGGGTGCAACCTGCGCTGCAGCTTCTGCGATCTGTGGGACCGGCCGGAGAACATGCCCTGGGACCGCCTGGTGGCGTTGTTGGACGAGGCGGTCGCCATCGGTACGAAGACCCTGGTCGTGACGGGCGGCGAGCCGTTCATGCACCCGCGGCTCTGGGAGCTCGTCCGCGAGGGCAAGCGCCGCGGACTCGGTGTGAACATCACGACCAACGGCACCCTGATCGAGAAGCGCTGGGAGGAGCTCACCACCTCGGGCGTCGACTCCCTCTCCATCTCGATCGACGGTCTGAAGGCCACCCACGAGGCGCTGCGGGGGATCCAGGGGTGCTTCACACGCACCGAGCGCGGACTCCGCCGCCTGGGGGAGCGCGGCGGCATCGGCCTCTCGGTGTACTTCACCGTCACGCGGCACAACGTGCGGGAGCTGACCCAGGTCTACGAGCTGGCTCGGTCGCTCGGCGCGGGCTTCGACTTCTGGCCGGTCAACGACGCGGAGGACCTGTACCTCACCGCTCCCGAGGACCTGGCCGTCTACCGGGAGGCGGTCGCCTACGTGGCCGAGCGCGAGGCCGACGTCGCCGCGCGCCGTCACTACTACGAACGCGGCCTGGACTACCACCGCGGCGAGCTGGGCGCGGTGCGCTGCCTCGGCCTCGTCGACCAGTTCGGCGTCACCTACGAAGGCGACCTGCTCCCCTGCTGCGTGTGGGGCGGCGACGGCCTCAGGGTGGGGAACGTCTTCGACACGCCCCTCCGCGAGCTGTGGCGCTCTCCCGAGGTGCAGCGGTTCCGCGAGGGCCTGTACGGCGACGGCTGCGCGGCCGGCTGCTTCAACCACTCGCTCTACGAGTTCACCGCGAGCG
>CAZSAT010000189.1:0-9974 GCA_964604675.1 uncultured Enterobacterales bacterium | reverse complement strand
GGGTTGGTGGCGCGGTTTGTGGAGGGGGTGCGGGCGGGGTCGTTGGGGTGAGGGTGTTGGTTCGTGTGGGCGATCAGGGGAAGAACGCCCTCAACTCGTCTGCTGACAGTGGCGCGGTCGTCAGGACCACCCCCGCCTCCGCGAGCTCGGGTATCTTGAGGTCGGCTGGCTTCCACGCGTAACAGGCGCAGACAGGTACACCTGCAGACCGATACCGGCGAACAAAGGCCATCAGGTGCGCCCACTCGACGGCCTGAACAACATTGGAGACGTACATCCAGACGTAGTCGTAGTCGGAGGGTCTGTGGCGCTCGAGGGGCGGCCACGGCGAACCGTCCGGGCGGTGATCGATTGGCTCTGGCACAGCGACGTGGTGCATTCCGCCGAGTCGCCGACACAGTTCATGAAGATACGCTTGACGGCATGCGAGCCGAGCTTCATGTCCATCAAGTCCACTGTGCGAGCACCTCATCGTGGATGCCCTGGCCCGGGCCTGCGTCGATCTTGAACTCCTGGGTTCCGCTCGGAAGGCACCGCATCCCACGCTCCCTGGCTGGGAGACCCCGGGAAGCCACGCTCCCGCTCCTCGCCGCTCCGGGCTCGACAGGATTTCAGGGGCTTGCGGGGTCACCCATGTCGTCTGTGAGGCTGCGCGAGCGCGGAACGTGGCATCCCGACCTCTCCCAGCGCCCGAGCGTGGCTTGCGACCCCTTCCGACCTCGGTCGGCGCGGGCCGAGCGGCGCCAAGCGCGCGGCCCTCTTGAGCGGCGCCGGCCCTGCTGCTCGACGCCACGCGCCCGGGACACAGGGCCACCCATCGACGACCTGATGGTCGATGTGAACGCGAAGATCGACAGCATTCCCGGCCTACGCGAAGAACTCGACGCAGAGTCACGGTAGCGCGCGACACGGCCTTGGTCGCAGCCGTGCCCCAGTTGCGCCGGGAACACTCTTGCCTCCGAGGCGAGCGTACACCTGGCGTCAACAGGCTCGCCCGCTTCGTCAGGTTGATGTCCCCGGGACTGGCGATGAACCCATCAGGGGTGTTCCGACCCCACGTCGTAGGAGGCACGGAGGCGGATGTCGGGCTCGTCGAGGGCGGTGACTGGCGGAGCGGCGCGCAAGCGCACGGACTCTTGCGTCTTCCGTACCCGCGGCACGCCGTCCAGGTGTTCGCGGCGCCACGTCCTGCCGCGCAGGGCTTCGTCTCGGGCCTGTGCGTGCAGCCGCGCGTCGCAGCCGTGGACCTCGTTGGCCTGCGGCCGACCGAACAGGTCGATCACCACGTCCACCACACACTCCTCGACGCCGCTGCCGTCGAAGACCAGCTCCCCTTTGTCGCGGCCGAGGACGAGCGAGAAGCTCGCGCCATGGATGGAGTGGGTGGGGCGCGTGGTCAGTTCGTCGATCTCCGCCGGTGTGACGATGCCGAGGATGTCGGGGGCGAGCGGATAGACGGTGACGGCCGATCGGTTGTCGACGGCGGCAGGCAAGATGAAGGAGAGCCGCACGAGCGACCCGTCGTCCGGACAATCCGCAGCACAGGTGAACGCCCAACCGGATGCCACGGCCTGGCAGCTGGATGCGATCTCGGGTGGCTCGAGCTGCGGCACGAGCCCTATGCGCCCTCGGTCCAGCACCACGTCGTAGCTGCAGACCCGGTGCGCCTCGGTCCCGAGCGTGTCCGGCAGCGCCCAACGATCGACCTGCACCCTCCCCCCAGGCGTGTCCCAGTGGAACGGTTCCGCGAACGCGGCAGCAGCCAACACGAGAAACATGAATTTCAGCGTACTACACACCCGGGGGCATCGTCGCGCCTTCAGACACCTCCCACCACGCCCAGCCCTTCGCCGATGGACTGCGTGGAGCTCGCGGCGCGTCCCGCTCGAGCATCGCCGGCCCTCGGGCGCTGGAGTTCGTGACGCGGAGCACGGACCCCCCGCTGAAGTGGAGCTCCCACGAAGGTGCCCGCGGACCGGGAACCTCTGTGTTGGCCTCGACGAAGACACGCAGCAGCCGTTCGCCCACGGGCGCACCCTGCAGCGGCGCGCCATCCAGGCGCTCCTCCGCACCATCGGGACGTGACCACACGGCGGCGTCCTCGACGAACGGTCCGGCCTTGAACGCCGTGCTGCTCCCGACCGGCCAGGTGTGCGCCACCGCGCCTCCCACGAACCGCAGCTCGACCGGGCCGGCACCGAGGTCCGTGGGCACCCCTGATACGGAATATTGGAGGTACCGCGCCGACGCGAGCTCCCGGCCCAGGAGCCCGGACGCAACGGCCCAGCTCGTTCGCAGGGCGTCGGGACCGTGCGGGCGTGAGGCACCGGCGCGCCGGATGCAGAACAGCTCTGGAACGCGGTCGCGCAGATCTTCGAAGGCGGCGCGGTACTCGGCGCTCGCCGTCGCGAATGGCTGCTCGCGTACGCGGAGCCACAGGCCACCGCCGGACCGTCGGACCTTGCCCAACCGTGGAGAGATGGCCGCGAGCCGAGCGCCGAAGTCGTCTTCGGCCAGGAGCTCGGGACCGAAGTACTGCACGGAGCTGAGCCCCGCATGGCCCAGGAGGCTTCGTGGTTCCTCCTCTTGCTCGATCTGCAAGCCAGCATCTCGGAGGTAGTCTCGGACGGCCCTCGACCACCAGTCGCCCAACACGACGCGCGGGAGGGACTCCACCACGATCTCGAAGGCTCGCACCGCGTGGTCGGCTGGTGCGGTCTTCGAGTGCACGTTGAAGGTCACGCCACCCCACGCTCGGGAGCGGTGCGTGCGCGCCTCAGGCGGTGCGTAGCGCGTCCATCGCTCCTCGAGCTCCCACGCCCTGGCGGTGTAGCCCAACTCGATGTCGGGGCCCTGCATGCTCCCCGTGCCGAACACCAGGAAGCGACCGTCGAGCGCGAGCGGCAGCAAGGCCTCGTACGACACATCGTCGCTGAAGGCTGGGGGGTCCGAGTGCCACGAAGTCCCATGGACGAAGCGACGCAAGGTGAACTGTGGATTGACGGCTCGGAGCCTGTCGACCGCTTCGGCGCAGCTCCGCGCCAGCTCCTGCTTCGTGCAACTGTGCCAGATCAAGCCGCTCGCCCCCATCGGAGCCTCCTCGGCACAGTATAGAACCCCTCAGGCCGCCGCCGTGCGCAGTTGGTGGCGGGTCAGCGGGACACGCCGGCGCCCAGCATCAGGCCCCACCACGACGCATCGTGATCGATGTAGCCAGCCAGCGGAACGTTCAGCCGGGCGCTCACGAAGGCACGTCTCCACGCATCCACCCGCACCCAGGGCTCGACCGACAGCTGGTGGTCGTACGGCTCGTCCCGCGTGTAGACCCGCAGCCAGGGCGCCCGTACGCCGCTGACAACCGACGTTGTGGGCCGAAGAGCAACGCCCGGCGCGAGCAGCGTGGCGACATCGGAACCGGACCACCACCGCCCATGGTGGTAGGCCTGTAGTGCCGCATCCAGCGTTCCGACCCACACCTCGCCCACCTCCGCGTGCACCGGCACGGAGGCGGCCACCCGGTACGGGAACCACGAGTAGGGGTGCTGGAACCCGTCGAGGAACGCCCCATCGATCATCCAGCCCCTGGGACCGGCCACGGTGGCACCCGCCACGAGCCGAACCGGGCCCAGTTCGTTCACGTGACGGACCAACAGCGTCACGTTCCCCATCCCGAACGTCCGGCCGTACCCTGACAGGTACGACGCCACGGGGAGCTGGGCACCCAGCTCGACCCGAGGCCTCAGGAGGTAGCTCCCGCCAGCGACGAGTGCCAGCACCGCCTCGTCCGGCTCGGCATGGAGACCGACGTCGGTCCAGACTCGATAGCGCCCGTCGGCCTGGGTTGCGACGAGCAAGCCCGCACCGTCCTGGGCGCTGCCCATGGCGAGGCCGTGCCCCTCTGCCTCGAAGCCCCACAGAGCCAGCACGAGGACGGCGAGCGCGCGACGGGTAGACATGTCGGCGCTGAGGATGGTACCGCCGCGGAGGGGTGGGTGGTCAGGCATGGTGGAGTCCGGTTGGGGTCACTTGCGGAGCTGCTTGATGCGCAGGTGGTTTCCAGAGTCCTCGATCAGCGTGGCGAGCCGCCGTTCTCGTGTCACCTCTCGCTTCGCGCTCGTCACCCACTGGGTGGCTTGCCGCCGGTAGCCGGCGGGTTGCTGCTGGAAGAACGCCCAGGCGCCTGCGGTCCGTTCGAAGCGGGCGACCATGGCGTCGGTGAGCTCGGCGCTGGTGGTCGCTGCGGTGTACCCACTGTCGGGGTGCGCATCCCTGTGGGAGGTGGTCGGTGGTGGCGTGGTGTGCTTCGAGCCACGCCCGGAAGTCGGCCGGTGCGGGGAAGAAGGTGGGCTTGGGGTCGGGCATGCGCCACTCTACCCATGGATCCGGAGCGTGCTGCGGCGGTCTGACGCCGGCGACATCTTCAGGTGCGCTACGCTCGCGTGAAGGGAGTCCCATGGACCTGACGATGGCGGCCGAGGTGAGCACCATTGCCGGAGAGCTGGTCGCGCTCGTGACGGCGCTCGGAGCCGGGGGCTACGTGATTCGCCAGAAGGCCCGCGGACGTGCGGCGGAAGCGGCACCGCCCGACGCGCGCCAGCCACCACCGCCAGCGCCCGAGCCCACCCCGCCTCCATCTCCCGACCCCGTGCCAGCCTCGGAGCCGTTGGTGGTGGCCGACCGACCCGTGGCGCCCGCGTGGCCGGCGAACGCCGACGCGTTCCTGAAGCGCTTTCGCCAGCTGATCGACCGGTACGCGCCGAAGGTGGGCGCTCGCTTGACGTGGAGCGAGGACGACTACCCGGAGGATGGGCCCGTTCGCGGGGAGTGGCAGCTCCCCCTGAAGCACCGGACCTACGTCGCCGTCTGGCTCTGCGACCAGGCCGACAACGACGACGGCGACCCCGAGAGGGTCGAGATCGACGTGGGGCTGTATTCCGACAACACCACGGGGAACGTGCACTTCGAAGGGCTGGTCGCCGAGCTCCTCGACGGTCAAGACGGCGGAGAGCTCCTCCTCGCGGACGACTGGCGCTTTCGACGTGCGACGTGGCGCGACTTCGGCTTCGAGGCCTTCCACGTGCTGCGCAAGGACGAGCTGAGCTCGGACCACGCCCGCGCGGCGGTGAAGTGCTTCGTGCAGCTGTTCAACCGGCTCGAAGACACATAGTCCCTACACGGCGAACGCTTCGCGCTACTCCGAGAGGGCGTCTCGCCACCATTGTTGGATCGCGTCGAAGCTGTTGCTTTGCCGCAAGGCTTCGATCGTACGGCCGTGCAGCCCCTCCGCGATCGGGAACGGCACCCCCTTGTGCACCTGCCCGACGTAGGCCTCGAGCCGCCAGGTGCCGCTCTTCCGGTACAGGCACAACCACCGCCGCATCGTGCCGGTCTCGAAGCCATCGTCGTAGTCGGGACAGGGCTTCTGGATCCGGTAGGGGGCGCCCGAGTCCGCACCCTCCAGCGCCCACCAGAGGTCCCGGAGCCAGCAGCCACACACCTCGGGCTTCGCCGGCAGCAGCCCCTTCGGGGCCCAGAAGCTCAGACGGTTCCGATGCTCGATCAGCCGCCCGAGATGCCGGAAGCACAGCTCCGCCAGCTCGCCGGCCAGCCCCTCCCCGGCATCGCGAATCGCTTGGAGCGACAGGGTGTGCGTGCAGGCCCTACGAATCTGTTTGCGGTCGTTGTCCGAGTACTCCTCTAGCGCGAACGGACTCACGAAGAGCAGCGCGTCGTGAGGCACGCCGAGATGGCTCCGGTAGCGATCGAGTTGGTCGCCGTGCACCTTCGCCATGGTCTTGTTCTCGAGGCCGACGGAATGCACGCCGCGTGTGAGCAGGAAGTCGATGCGGGAGCCGTCCTCAAACTCGTGCTCCGGGTCGCAGGTGAAGTCGGTCCCCCCGACCAGGCTCACGAGCGACACCTTGGGGTCGCCGTTCAAGGGTACGACGACGGGTCGCCGCACGAGCTCGGTCCGCCAGGGAACCAGGCTGTTGTGGGCCGCCTTCAAGATCGCTCCGATCGTGGCGGAGCACACCCGCTCCAGCCTGGCACCGGGATCCATGAGGTCCAGCAGGTCGACGCCACCCATCTCCACCTCCAGCCGGACAGCTTCTGGTGCCTGTCTGGGCGACGATAGCAGCATGAATCGGCGAGACATGCTCCTGGGTGCGCTCACTGCGCTCACTGCGCCCCTCGCTGGCGGCACGCCCGAGTCGGCGTCGGTGTTGCTGATCGGGGCCGGCACGCACGGAGTGCGGTGGGCCAGGCATGTCCGTCCTCGCGCCCTCGGCGTGGACTGGCCAGACCCGCGAGTGGCGTCCGGTCGGAGTGACGTGGCCGAAGTCGTCGAGCTGCGAACGCTGGCGTTCTTTGCTCGCTGGCCTCGGTCGGCGTCGCACTACGCGAAGGCTGGCATCGAGACGGACCGGGCTCGCTGGCGTGGACTCGTCGAACGCCACGACCGCGTGTTGACGGTGTTCCAGCTCGGCCGGGGCACCGGTGCTGGCGTAGCGCTCGCCCTCACCGAGATCGCCGTGCGTGTGGGGACCCCGTGCCTGAATGTCGGAGTCAGGGCTCCGGAGGACTTCGGTCCGGCCGAGCGGCGCTGGGCCACGTTGACGGCCCGCGACGCGGCGCTGCTGGCGCCGTTTCGGCAGGTCTCGGAGGCGCGGGTGGAGGAGGTGCTCCGGGAGGGGCTGGCGTAGGCGCGCGGGCGGGCCTCCTGGCCTGCGCTCGATAGCAGGGGGGTGTGCACCCCTTCTCGATCACCGCCGCCGGACGGCGGACCACCGGATGGCGCAGCGGGCCGGCCTCGGGGGTCCCGGCCGTGTTGCTGCACGGCGTCCCGACGGGGGCGATGCTGTGGTCTCGGTTGCCGGCGCAGTTGCCCGACCGCGCGCTGATCGCCCTCGACCTGCCAGGCTACGGCGGCACGGAAGCTCTCGCCCATCCAGACGTCGCCGCGCACCTCGGCTGGCTCGCAGCCTCTCTGGGCGCGCTGGGGCTGACCGGGCCGCTGCACCTGGTCGGGCAGGATCTCGGAGGCCTGATCGCCGCGGAGCACGCCGCGCGCGCGGGCGCCGCCAGCCTCACGCTGACGTCGGCCCCAGCCGGCCTGCTCTGGCTCGTGCCGCGGCTGACCGCCACCCCGCCGCTGCACCGCTACTTCTACGAGCGTCACTCCGGCGCGCTCTACCTCCGTCGCGGCATCCAGGATGCAGAGCGGTCGGCGTTCCTGGCGGAGTTCGCACACGTCCCGCGGGAGCCAGGACTGTCGGCCTACATGCGACAGACGGCGCTCGCGTTCTCGGCGCGGGCGCTCTGGCGCTTGCCGGCCCGGCTGCGCGGGGTGCGCTCGCTCTGCCTCTGGGGCGCGGCGGACCCGTTCTGCCCGCCGATCACCGCGAGCTGGACCGCGCGGAGCCTCGGCGCCGACGTGGTCTTCCTCCCCGGCGGGCGCCACTACGTGCCCTTCGGCCGCCCGCGCGCCTACGCAGCCGCCCTGGCCTCGTTCTGGGCTGGTGGCGAGGCCGCGTAGACGCGGTGGCGGCGCGGCGGGACCGTGACGTGGACCCGCCGCGGGCCTCGGTCAGCTGGTGGAGGTCACCTCGATGCGACGCACCGCGGGCTTCACCTCGGGCGCCTTCGGCACCGTGACCGTGAGCACGCCGTGGGCGAGCTGGGCCTGGATGCCCTCCAGGTCGACCTGCTCGGGCAGCTGGAGCGCGCGGGTGAGCTCGGTGGACCGGCGCTCGAAGCGCTTGAAGCCTTCGTGCTCCGCCTCGCGGTCCAGCGTGCGGGTGCCCTTCATCAAGAGCCGCCCTTCCTCGACGGAGACCTCGAGGCCTTCGGGCTGCACGCCCGGGAGGTCGACGGTGACCACGAAGCGGTCGGCGTGCTCCAGCACGTCCATGGCCGGGACCACGCGGGGCGTCTCGGTGCGGGCGACGACCGGACGCTGCCAGGTGCGCGACCAGAGGTCGTCGAACAGGGCGTCGAAGGCGCGGCCGTTGGTGTGGGCGAGGCGGATCGGGTGCATGGACATGGTGGCTCCTGATGCGACACGTGTCGCTTGGTTCATGTATCGACGGAGGCTTCCCTCCGGGTGCCGATCCAGTGGTCACGCCCGCCGCGGGCGGCAAGTGGGGCCCGCAAAAAAGTCTAGGCGGGTCCCCTGCGCCGCCGGCCGACCAGGCCGACGAGGAGCAGCAGCGGCAGCGCGCCGGCCGGACTGGCGCTCGTCGCCGCGCAGCCGCAAGGCCCTCCGCCGGCTACCTCGTCACCCCCGAGCTCGTCGTCGCTGGGATCCAGCGGGTCGGTGCCCGCCTCGAGCTCGTCGCCGTCGTCCACGCCACCGTCGTCGGTGTCGGCGTCGGTCGGGTCGGTGCCGGCCGCGACCTCGTCGCCGTCGCTCACGCCGTCGTCGTCGGTGTCGGCATCGAGGGGGTCGCAACCCCAGCCGGGCTCGTCGCCGTCGATCAGGCCGTCGTCGTCGGAGTCCGCGTCGGTCGGGTCGGTGCCCGCTGCAACCTCGTCGCCGTCGCTCACGCCGTCGTCGTCCGTGTCGGCGTCCAGGGGATCGCAGCCCCAGCCGGGCTCGTCGCCGTCGACCAGGCCGTCGTCGTCGGAGTCGGCGTCGGTGGGGTCGGTGCCCGCTGCGAGCTCGTCACCGTCGATGACGCCGTCGTCGTCGGTGTCGGAATCGAGGGGGTCACAACCCCAGCCGGCCTCGTCGCCGTCGGAGAGACCGTCGTCGTCGGAGTCGGCGTCGGTTGGGTCGGTGCCCGCTGCAACCTCGTCGCCGTCGCTCACGCCGTCGTCGTCGGTGTCGGCGTTCAGGGGGTCGCAGCCCCAGCCGGGCTCGTCGCCGTCGACCAGGCCGTCGTCGTCGGAGTCGGCGTCGGTGGGGTCGGTGCCCGCCAGCACCTCGTCGCCGTCGAGCGCACCGTCGTCGTCGGTGTCGGCATCGAGTGGGTCGCAGTCCCACAGGGGTTCGTCGCCGTCGGAGAGCCCGTCGTCGTCGGAGTCCGCGTCGGTGGGATCGGTGCCCGCTGCGACCTCGTCGCCGTCGAGCACGCCGTCGTCGTCGGTGTCGGCATCGAGTGGGTCGCAGCCCCAGCCCGGCTCGTCGCCGTCGATCAGCCCGTCGTCGTCGGAGTCTGCGTCGGTGGGATCGCTTCCTGCTGCGATCTCGTCGCCGTCGAACACGCCGTCGTCGTCCGTGTCTGCATCCAGCGGGTCGCAGCCCCAGGCGGGCTCGTCGCCGTCGGTCAGCCCGTCGTCGTCGGAGTCTGCGTCGGTAGGATCGGTGCCCGCAGCGACCTCGTCGCCGTCGAGCACGCCGTCGTCGTCGGTGTCCGGGTCGGCCGGGTCGCAGCCCCAGGCGGCCTCGTCGCCGTCGTCCAGGCCGTCGCCGTCGCTGTCGCTGGCGGTTGGATCCGACCCGGCCGCGACCTCGTCGCCGTCGTTCACGCCGTCGTCGTCGCTGTCGCTGTCGAGCGGGTCGGTGCCGTGTCCAGCCTCGTCCCCGTCGTCGAGGCCGTCCCCGTCGGTGTCGGCGTTCGTGGGATCGGTGCCCCCGTCGACCTCGTCGCCGTCGTCGAGCCCGTCGTCGTCGGAGTCGCTGTCGGTGGGGTCGGTGCCGTGGCCGTCTTCGTCGCCGTCGACGAGTCCGTCGCCGTCGGTGTCGCTGTCGCACGGATCGGTGCCCGCGGCGGCCTCTTCGCCGTCGGAGAGCCCGTCGTCGTCGGAGTCTGCGTCGGTGGGATCGGTGCAGTCCGCGACCTCGTCGCCGTCGTTCACGCCGTCGTCGTCGGTGTCGTCGTCGAGGGGGTCGCAGCCGTGGCCGGCCTCGTCGCCGTCGAGCAGGCCGTCGTCGTCGGTGTCGTCGTCGAGCGGGTCGGTGCCCGCAGTGGCCTCTTCGCCGTCGGAGAGCCCGTCGTCGTCGGAGTCTGCGTCGGTCGGGTCGGTGCCGT
>CAZSAT010000188.1:0-10140 GCA_964604675.1 uncultured Enterobacterales bacterium | reverse complement strand
CACCGACACCGACACCGACACCGACACCGACACCGACACCGACGCGGACACCGACTCCGAGATCTACCGGATCCAGACCGGTACCTACGCGGTGGGCAGCGAGGTCACCGCGACCGGTGTCCTTGCCGGCATCGCGGACTACGGTACGGCGTCGGGCTTCTTCCTGTTGGACGGTCAGGGCGGTCCCTACTCCGGCCTCTGGGTCTACACCGATGGCTTCTCCGCGGTCGGTGCGGTCGCGGAGGGCGACGAGGTCGAGGTCACCGGCACCTACGAGGAGTACGGCGGCGACGGCAAGACCTGGACGCTCACCGAGATCGTCGCGACCGACGCCGGCCTGCTCAGCGTGATCTCGAGCGGCAACGCGCTGCCCGCCCCGGACGTGGTCGATGTGGCGGATCTGCTCGACGAAGCTGCTGGCGAGGCCTGGGAAGGCACGCTGGTGGAGGTGCAGGACGTCACGATCACGAGCCTCGACCCGTTCACGGTCGATGGGGTCAGCGTGGACAGCCGGCTCTACGAGTCCGACACGTCGGGCTACACCTCCGGCGGTCTGCTCACCAGCGTGGTGGGCCTGGTCTACACCGGCAGCTCGTCGTACCAGCTCAACCCCCGCTCCGCGGCCGATCTGGGGAGCTACAGCTACAGCTGCCCGGCCGACAAGTGCGCCGACGACCTCGCTGAAGGCGACCTCGTGATCACCGAGTTCATGCCCAACCCCGACATCGTCGGTGACGACGAAGGGGAGTACTTCGAGGTGTACAACGCGTCCGGCGGATCCGTGCAGATCGCGGGCCTCACCATGCGGGACGACGGCTCCGACAGCACGACCGCCGGCAGCCTCGAGATCGCCGCGGGCGCCTACGCGGTGCTCGGCCGCAACGTGGACATGAAGGTCAACGGTGGAGCCGCGGTCGATCTGGCCTACGGCACCTCGTACAACCTCTCGAACTCGGACGACGAGATCATCCTCGAGAACAGCGGCGGTGTGGTCGACGAGGTCTGGTACGACAGCAGCTTCGGTTGGGACGCGGGCGTGTCGGCCCAGGCTGCTCCGGGCACCGACCACACCACGAACGACGACGCCGCGAGCTGGTGTGGATCGACGACGGCCTACGGCGCTGGTGACCTCGGCTCTCCGGGCGTGTCGAACGCGGCCTGCGACTGAGGATCCGGGTGAAGCGGGGGCGTGGCGGAATGGCAGACGCGCTCGATTCAAAATCGAGTGACCTGAGGTCGTGAGGGTTCGACTCCCTCCGCCCCTACTTTCACCCCATCGTCGCAAGCTCCCCGAAGGCGCGCGGATAGTTGCCGAGCAACATCCAGTTGCGGAGTCGCTGTGTCCGTGGAGCGTGGTGCCCTGATTCGTGAGGGCAAGTCGAAGCAGGTCTGGGAGGTCGTCGGCGACCCCGGTCACGTGGTCGTCCACTACAAGGACGACGCCACGGCCTTCAACGGCGTGAAGCACGCCGAGGTGCGGGACAAGGGCGCGGTGAACGCCGCCTTGAACTGGCACCTGATGAGCCTGGTGGAGGAGCAGGGCAAGATTCCCTCGCACCTCGTGAAGCGGCTCGGCGAGGTCGATCAGCTCTGTCGTCGCGTGGACATCATCCCGGTCGAGGTCGTGGTGCGGAACGTCGTGGCGGGCTCGGCGTCGAGACGCTTTGGGCTCGAAGAAGGCCTGACGTTGTCCGGGCCCATGGTCGAGTGGTTCTACAAGTCGGACGAGCTCAACGATCCACCGATGAGCGACTGCCATGCGCTGCTCTTCAACTGGGCCGAGCAGTGGGAGCTGGAGTACTTCCGCCACGCTGCGCTCGAGGTCAACCGCGTGCTCTGCAAGTTCTGGTCGGACCTCGGCGTGACGCTGGTCGACTTCAAGATCGAGTTCGGCAGGGCGTCCAGCGGCCAGGTGCTGCTCGCCGACGAGATCACGCCGGACGGCTGCCGCCTCTGGGAGACGGCCACGGGCCGGAAGCTCGACAAGGATGTCTTCCGACGGGACATCGGAGATCTCGGTGACACCTACCGCGAGGTGTACCAGCGGGTCTTCGGGACCGCGTTCGGCGCCTGACCGCGTGGCTTTCGACCGCTTCCGGGACGAGTGCGGCGTGGTGGGCGTGTTCGGCCACCTCGAAGCCGCTCGTCTCACCTGCCTCGCACTCCACGGGCTGCAGCACCGCGGTCAGGAGGGAGCGGGCATCGCGGTGGGGGAGGGCGACCGGGTCCGCCTGCTCCGAGGCCGCGGTCTGGTCGGCGACGTGTTTGGTGAGCCCGAGCTCGCGAGCCTGAGCGGGGACTGCGCGGTGGGGCACGTGCGGTACAGCACGGCCGGCGGGGGTGCACTCCGCAACGTGCAGCCCTTCGTGGTGCGCTACCAGCACGGACAGGTCGCCATCGCGCACAACGGCAACCTCGTCAACGCCGTGGAGCTTCGGGCCGAGCTGGAGGCGCGCGGCTCGATCTTCGCCACCTCGAGCGACACGGAGGTCATCCTCCACCTGCTGGCCACCTCGAGGCAACAGAGCTTCGTCAACCGTCTCGTCGATGCGCTGGGCCAGGTGCAGGGTGCATGGAGCCTCGTGCTGCTCTCGAACCGCCACCTGGTCGTGGTCCGCGACCCGCATGGCTTTCGTCCCTTGGTGCTCGGGCGCCTGGGCGACGCCTGGGTGGCCGTCTCGGAGACCTGTGCTCTGGACCTCATCGGCGCCACCTTCGAGCGGGAGGTCGAGCCGGGGGAGATGGTGATCATCGACGACCAGGGGGAGCACAGCCTGCGTCCCTTTCCACGACAACCACGCCGCGCGTGCGTGTTCGAACACATCTACTTCTCGCGACCCAACTCGCAGACCTTCGGGCGCTCGGTCTACGGGATGCGTCATCGCCACGGCGGGCTCCTGGCCGACGTGCACCCGGTCGAAGCCGACCTGGTCATGCCGGTTCCCGACAGTGGCACCCCCGCGGCCCTCGGGTACGCCCAGGCCTCGGGCCTGCCGTTCCAACAGGGCCTGATCCGCAGCCACTACGTGGGGCGCACCTTCCTGGAACCGAGCCAGGACGGGCGCGATCTCGGGGTGAAGCTGAAGCTGAGCCCGGTGCGCGATGTGATCGCCGGTCGGCGGCTGGTGGTGGTCGACGACTCCCTCGTCCGTGGCACGACCTCGAAGAAGATCGTGCGCATGCTCCGAGAGGCTGGGGCGCGCGAGGTCCACCTCCGCATCGCCAGCCCGCCGATCGTGGGGTCTTGCTTCTACGGGATCGACACGCCCACGCAGTCCGAGCTGGTCGCCCACGAGCAGGACGCCGATGCCATCTGCCGCTTCGTGGGCGCCGACAGCCTCGCCTACCTCGATCTGGAGCGCCTTCGCGGGGACCTCGGCGAGGGGGGTGCGGGCTGGTGCGACGCCTGCTTCAGCCTCGACTACCCGGTGCCCCCATCCGATGGAGTGCCCCGGAGCCAGCTGCCGCTCTTCGCCGACGAGGGCTGACCCTGCGCCGATCTCCACCTCTGATAGACTCGCTCTCGCTGGGGCGCACGCTCACGGGGCCACAGGGAGTTCATGGGCAAGACCATCGGGATCGACCTGGGAACCACCAACACGGTGGTCGCGGTGCTTCAGGATGGGCGCCCCAAGGTCCTCGAAGACGACAAGGGCTACAAGGTCCTGCCGTCCTGCGTCGCCTGGAAGGGCGACAGCCGCTACATCGTCGGCCAGCCGGCCAAGAACCTGATCCTCACCCAGCCCGATCGAACGGTCTACGCGGTGAAGCGCCTGGTGGGGCGTCGGTACGACGACCCTGCCGTGGTCCAGGCGATGAAGCGGATGGCGTACCGCATCGACCCCGCGCCGGACGGCACCACGCAGGTGCTGCTCGGCGACGTCGTGCTCACCCCCGTCGAGGTCAGCTCCATCATCCTGCAGGTGGCGCGCTCGATCGCCGAGAAGCACCTGGGCGAGCCCGTGAGTCAGGCGGTCATCACCGTGCCGGCGTACTTCAACCACGCGCAGCGGGCGGCCACGATGGAGGCCGCGCAGGCGGCGGGGCTGGAGGTCGACCGGCTGTTGAACGAGCCCACCTCGGCGGCGCTCGCTTACGGCTACCGGCGCGACATCGAGAAGACCCTCTGCATCTTCGACCTCGGAGGCGGCACCTTCGACGTGTCCGTGCTCAACATGAGCCAGGGCGTCTACGAGATCCTGTCCACGATGGGCGACACCTTCCTCGGCGGCGAGGACTTCGACTTCGCAGTCGTGGAGTACCTGGCCGACGAGTTCCAGCGGAAGCACCACGTGGACCTGCGCGGTGACCCCACGGCGGTGCAGCGGCTGAAGGATGCCGCCGAGCGCGCGAAGTGTGAGCTGTCGTTCACCGATCGTGCCACGGTGCTCGTCCCCCAGATCGCGAGCGGGAAGAACCTCGAGCAAGTGCTCACCCGCGCCACACTCGAGCGCCTCGTGAACGAGCTCGTGATGCGCACCGTCGACATCACGCGCGAAGCGGTGTCCTCGGCCGGTCTCCAGCTCGGAGACGTCGATGACGTCATCCTGGTCGGCGGCCAGACCCGCATGCCTCGGGTCCGCGAGGTGATCTCGGGGCTCTTCGGCCGCGAGCCGTCCCGCTCGGTGCACCCCGAGGAGGTCGTGGCCATCGGTGCTGCGGTGCATGCCGAGTCCCTCGATGACCCCGAGGTCGCCAAGACCTTGCTCATCGACGTCACGCCCTTCGACCTGGGCATCGACGCCGCTGGGGGGTTCTTCAGCCCGATCATCGAGCGCAACAGCAAGATCCCGGCAACGCACACCCGAACCTTCACCACGGTCAGCGACAACCAGGAGAAGGTGCGCATCACGGTGCGGCAGGGCGAGTCCCGCCAGGCCCAGGAGAACGAGTTCCTCGGCGAGTTCGTGCTCACCGGGTTGCGTCCCGCGCCGCGGATGACGCCCAAGCTCGATGTCACCTTCCGGATCGACGCCAACGGGATGCTGCACGTGACCGCCACCGAGCGGGCCACGGGAGAGCGGCAACAGATCGTGGTGCGCAACTACGCGGAGGTCGCGGCCACGCCCGGGAGCGGCCCCGAGGAACCTGAGCGCGCCGTCGCCGCCGAGGCGCCCGTCGCCACCGAGCCCACCAGCCCGGCCGAGGCGGGTCTGCTCGGTCGTCTCCTCGGGCGTGGCCGGAAGAAGAAGAAGTCGAAGAAGGACGCTGCGCCGCCGGCCGCCGAAGCGGTTGCAGCCTCGGCGGACGAGGTGCCCGCCGTGGAGATGCCGCGCATCGAGCTGCCGGCGTCGGCTCCGGAGCCGGCCTCGGTGGCACCCGAGTCCCTGGAGCTCGCTCCGGAGCCCGAGAGCGTGGAACCGGGCGGGCTCGCGTCGCTCGACCCCGATGGCGACGACGTGTTCGCGCTGCCGCCAGACGACGACGAGGTCTTTGCGTTGCCGCCGGAAGAAGACGAGCTGTTCGCCGCGCCGCCAGACGACGACGACTTCGACGACGCCGATCCCTTCGACGACGCTGAGCCGCGATCGGTGGAGCCGCTGAGCATGGGCGCTCTCGAGCCCGTCGAGGACCCGGTCACTGCGGGGGATCTGCTCGCCGACGACGACGTCGATCCCTTCGCTGCGCTCGACGACGATGACCTCGAGGGCGGTGACGACCTGCTCGGCTACCTGCCGCCGCCGGAGCCCGAGCCCGAGCCCGAGTCCGTCGCGGATCACGCCACCGAGGCGCCGCCCGAGCCAGCACCGCCGTCGAAGACCAAGAAGATGAAGGTCGGCGGAGACCGCAAGCGGAAGCCGGCCAAGCTCAAGATCAACTACCGCAAGCCCGAGATCTTCGTGCGCGAGTCGCGCAAGAACCTCGATGCGGGCTTCACGTTCATCAAGACCTCCAAGCCGTTGCCCACGGGTCGCGAGTGCGTCTTCCTGGTGTCGGCACCTGGTCTCGACGAACCCCTCACGTTCGAGGGCGTGGTCATCTGGTCGTCGCGCGACGAAGAGATCCAGCTCGAGGGCGACGAGGGCATGCGGATCGAGTACCGCATGTCGCCCTCCCAGCGCAGTGCCGTCGAGGACGCAGTGACCCGCCTCGGGTGAGGGATCCCCCGTGCCTCACTATGCGGTGAGGCCGCCGTCGACGCAGAAGAGCTGTCCGGTGATGTAGCTGGCTCGCGGGCCGGCCAGGAAGCGCACGATGCCCGCCAGCTCCTCGGGCTGGCCCATGCGCCGCATGGGGACCTGCGAGACCGCGATCTCGATCGCGCGCTCGGGCATGGCCTGGGTCATGGGGGTGTCGAAGAAGCCCGGCGCGACGGCGTTCACCCGGACCTTGCGGCGAGCGAGCTCCTTCGCGAGGCATCGGCTCATGGCCACGACCGCAGCCTTCGACGCCGCGTAGTTGGCCTGTCCGGCGTTTCCGCGGACGGCGGAGATGCTGGCGATGTTGATGATGCTGCCCGAGCGCCGCATCATCATGCGCTGAGCCGCCTCGCGGCACGCTCGGAACGTGGCGTGCAAGTTGACGTCCATCAGCTCGAACCAGTCCGCGTCCGACATCCGCGGCATCAGGCCATCGCGGGTGATGCCGGCGTTGTTCACGAGCACGTCGAGGTCCCCGACGGCGTCCGCTGCAGCGAAGAGGGCGTCGACACCTTCGGTGGTGCTCAGGTCCGCCTGGATGGGCTGCGCTCCACCACCGAGCTCCTCGCAGAGCGTGGCCGCGGCGTCGGGCGAGCGCCGGTAGCTGACCAGGACCTGAGCGCCCGCTGACGTCAGCTCCCTGCAGATGGCGGCACCCAGCCCGCCCGTTGCGCCGGTCACCAGCGCGATGCGCCCGTCGAGCTCCATCTCTCCTCCGAGAGCGCGCTGTATCGCGGTCAGCCCTGAACGCGCAGGCGGTGGATGTCGTCGCGCTCCAACAGCACGGCGAGCAGCCGATCGACGCCCACCGCGATGCCTCCTGCGCGGGGATGGGTCCCTACGGACCGCATGAGCCGCTCGTCGATGGGGTGGGGTGGGCGTGACGCGGCCTCCCGAGCGCCGTTGCTGCGCGCCCAACGGGTGCGGAGCTCCGTCGCGTCGGTCAACTCCGTGAAGGCGTTCGCGATCTCGACCCCGTTCCAGTACAGCTCGAAGCGCTCCGCGGTGCCGCCTCGGACGGTGGCGAAGGCGGCTTCGTCCGCCGGGAAGTCCCAGACGATGGTCGGAGCCGTCAGCTGGGGCTCCACGGACGCGACCCACAGCCGCTGCGCCTCGATTGGATCCGAGGGACGTCCTCCGGCCGCCGAGAAGGCTTCGGCGACCGTCAGGTGTTCGACGCGGGGCAGCGTGCGGCCGACAGCCTGCGCGGCGGCGGCGAGGAGGCCCTGGAGGTCCTCCGCGATCTCGCGGTACCCGACACCGCTGCGGTACCACTCGAGCATGGTGAACTCGGTCGCGTGCAGGCGGCCCTGCTCCTCGCCTCGGAAGCACGGGCTGATCGCGTAGATGCGGGGCAGCCCCGCCGCCAGTACCCGCTTCAGGGCGAACTCAGGGCTGGTGTGCAGCCACATCTCGCCCACGGCGAGCGCCTCGAGGTGCTCCTCGAGCGCACCGGAGCGCACGCGCACAGGCACGTCGATCTCCAGGAACCCGTGGTGCTGGAGCCACGCACGCAGCGCTGAGAGCAGGGCGGCCCGGGCACGAAGGACCGGGACCGTGGGGGTGCCGTTCACCGGACCCGGCCGAGGTACTCCTTGGTGCGCGTGTCGACCTTGATGGTCTCGCCTTCCGAGATGAAGAGCGGGACCTGCACCACCGCGCCATTGGCGATGGTGGCCGGCTTGGTGGCGCCCTGGGCGGTGTTGCCCTTCACGCCCGGCTCGCAGTGTGTGATCTCGGTGTCGATGAAGTTCGGCAGGCTCACGCCGACCGGCCGCTGCTTGTAGATGAGCACGTTGCACTCGAGGCAGTCGATCAGGTACAGCGACTCGTCTTCCATGATGGAGCCGTCGATGCCGATCGTCTCGTAGGTCTCCATCGACATGAAGTAGTACATGCCGGAGTCCTCGTACTGGTATTGCATCGTGATCTCTTCGCAGTCCGCGGCCTCCACGGTCTCGCCCGACCGGAACGTACGCTCGATGACCGCTCCGGTGATCAGGTTCTTCAGCTTGGTCCGCGTGAAGGCTGTGCCCTTGCCAGGCTTCACGAACTGGAAGTAGGTCATCACGAACGGCGATCCGTCGAGCTCGATCTTGAGCCCGTTACGGAACTGCGAGGTCTGGTAGACGGCCATGTCTGATTCGCTCCAAGCTGGGCAGCGTCGGTATCACGCCCGAGCCAAGCCCTCCAACGTGGTGGGCCGCGTGGAAGCGGTGGCGCGGCATGCCTGGGTGGATCCCGAGGTCTGGGTCGCGGCGGCTCGCCGCTTCCCCGTGCGCATTCCGCGCCGCTGGTTCGAGCTGATCGATGGCGGTCCGACGGACCCGCTTGCCCTGCAGGCGCTTCCGAGCGCGGGCGAGCTCGAAGACGCTCCGGGCGATCGGGTCGACCCTGTGGGCGAGCTGGCGCTCTGCCCGGTGCCCTGGGTGGTGCAGAAGCACGCGGACCGCTGCCTGCTCCTGCTGACGAAGCGCTGCCACCTCATGTGCCGGTACTGCTTCCGGCGCGACCACAGCCCTTCGAGCGCCGAAGACCCGACCGAGGAGGAGCTCGCCAGGGCGGTCGCCTGGTGCCTGGCGTCCGGCGTGGAGGAGGTCATCCTCTCGGGCGGGGACCCGCTCGCCGTTCGGGACGAACGCCTGCTCGGGGTGCTGGATGCTCTGCACGCAGCCGTGCCCGTGGTGCGCATCCACACCCGAGCGCCCATCACGGCGCCGGACCGGATCACGCCCATGCTGGTGTCCGGCCTGGCGCGACGACGGCCGCTGTGGGTGGTGGTGCATGCCAACCACCCGCGTGAGCTGGACAGCGGGTCGGAGCGGGCGCTGCGCGCCCTCGTGCAGGCGGGTCTGCCGGTCCTGAACCAGAGCGTGCTCTTGAGGGGCGTGAACGACGACGCGGCGGTGCTCGCCGAGCTCAGCCGTGCGCTGGTCCGTCTCGGCGTGAAGCCCTACTACCTGCACCACACCGACGCGGCGCGGGGGAATGCGCACCTCCGGGTCTCACCGCACCGCGGCCTGGCGATCCATCGGGCGCTGTCGCGGCAGGTGAGCGGGCTCGCCCTGCCGACCTATGTGGTCGATCTCCCTGACGGGAGCGGCAAGGTGCGGGTCGCCGACGCGGTCGCGACCGGTCGCTTGGCCTCGGAGCCGCGGTAGACTGCCCGCGGAGGTCCCTGGATGGCGACCCGCTACGCGCGAGTGCAGTTCGACGATCTGGTGCGCTTCTTCGACACGATCGAGGAGATCCGCTCCGGCAACTTCATGATCGCCCGAACGGCTCTCGACGACGAGCCTGCACCGGAGCTCCGGATCGATCTCGTCGCACCGCTCATCGGACGGGTCGGGCCGTTCGAGGGCCAGGTGATCTTCAAGAACGAAGACAGCGTCGGTCTGCGCGTGCTCGAGTTTCCTGCGGAGGCCCAGCGGGAGCTCGACACCTTCGATGGCGTCATGGACCAGGTCCAGACCATCCTGGTGCGACGCGGTCAGCTGATCCCCAAGGCTGCGCTCGACGAGGCGCAAGCCGATCTGTCGCGGGTGCGCGCGGAGGCCGACGAAGCCGTCAAGCAGGCGGCTCGTGCGGCTCGTGCGGCCGCCGCTGCGGGGGGCGGTGCCGGCGTGCCGGTGGTGCAGGAAGAGCGAGGACAGGGCTTCTCGCTGCCCGATCTCGCCGACCGGGATCCCGACTTCGAGGGCAGCCTCAGCGACCGAAGCCTGCGCGATGCGCTCGTGAACATCGCCGTGGCGCGGTCCACGGGCCTGTTGACCGTCGTGCAGGGCGACGGCACCCACCGCTTCGGCTTCGTGTTCCAGGGGGGCCCGGTCGGCTGGAGGACCGAGCCGCTCGAGAAGGAGAGTGTGCTCGGGGTGCTCTTGTACCGCGCCGGCCAGATCACCGAGGAGCAGCTCAAGGAGAGCCTCGCCATCATGGAGGAGCGCGGCTGTCGCCAGGGCGAGGCCTTCATCGAGATGGGCGTGATGACCTTCGCGCAGCT
>CAZSAT010000187.1:0-10366 GCA_964604675.1 uncultured Enterobacterales bacterium | reverse complement strand
GCATGTGGCGGCGATGTCCGTGCCGTGGAGGACGACGCCGGTGTAGCCAGAGCAGCCGGCGTCGGCCGCGAGGAGCTGGCCGACCTGGATCTCGTCCAGGGTGTGGGTAGGATCGCGGCCCGGCGGGTAGGCGGTGTCCTCGCGCGGCTGGTCGGAGTCCTCCGCCGCGCGAGAGTCCTCCGAGTCCGTGTCGGCGTGCGGCGGATCGGAGTCCTCGTGCGACCCGTCGCTCGCCGCGGAGCCTGTGTCACCGCTGGGGGCTCCCTCGTGGGCCGTATCGGCGGGGCGCGGACAGGCGAGCGCGATCAAGGGTAGGAGGAGAGGCACCGTCATCGCCATGGCGGATTCGCCCGAGCCCGAATGGCGATCGGCCCACGCCCGACGTGTGGCACGACGCGCAGATGGTCGCCGACGTCATGGGGGGCAGGTGGCATGAACGGCCTTCACCTGCCGAGGCTCTCACCGAGCCGCCGGTGCCGCAAGGTCGAACCACCAGCGGGTAACGCTCGGCGCCTGGGTGAGCGAGCACATGCGCGGCGGGGAAGCCTGCGCGGATCGTCTTCGACGTGGCGAAACCGTCGAATCGCAGACCGGGAGCAGGAGGGAGGAGGTGCAGCACCTCGGGGGCCCTGGGGTGGGGCAAGCTGGCCGATAGCAGAGGTGCCGGAAGGCAGCTGGAGGCTCCATGGCCCGCTCCAACGATGTCCCGCTGATCTATGCCTGCTCCGGTTGCTCCAGCGCCGCGCAGCTCGCCAACCACGTCGCGCTGGTGCTCGATCGCCGCAGCCACGCCGAGATGTCCTGCATCGCGGGGGTCGGCGGGGGCGTGCAGGCGCTGGTGAAGGTGGCGCGATCGGGGCGGCCGATCGTGGCCCTGGACGGCTGTGCGCTGCACTGCGTGACGAGCTGTCTGGCGCGGGCAGGGGTCCAGGCCACCGTCCACCACACCCTGTCGGAGTACGGCGTCCGGAAGCTCCGGGGGACCGAGTTCGACCCGGGAGACGCCAGGCGTGTGCTGGAGATCGTCTCCGAGCGGCTCCCGCCTCGCCCACGGCCTTCGGGCAGCGGCTCCGAAGCTTGCTCGGCCGGAACCTGACCCACGTCAGCCGACCGCCTTGTCCGGTGCTGGCCGACGCTGTCAGAGAGCGCGGTCGATGTCTTCGAGGAGCGCCGTCATGCGCGATCGCTCATCGTCGGGCAGAGGACGTTCACGGAGAGCGACCTGGAAGACATGTCGAAGCCGCATCAGGATCTCCGAGCCCGTGGAGCCCGCCTCCACGGCAAGGCGAATCTCGTGGCCGAGCCCCGCCTGGCCTCCTTCGACGAGCGCCTGGGCGAGTCGGTCGACGTCGCTGTAGAAGTCACCCGGCATGGTTTGAGGCCTATTCTCCCGCGGAGGGACGTGGCGGCGGGTCATCGTTCGGGATGCCTGGATTCTCGAAGATGCCGGGATCGCTTGGGATCGGCTCGGGGAGCTGATCCTCGGTGCCGCGGGTGGTCGGGGGTGAGTGGGGTCGAGGGGCATCGGCGGGGGTGGGTGCGGAGCGGGTGCGGAACGTCTGGTCATCCGGTCAGCCACCGGCCCTCGCTTGCCGACCACGTCCCGTGCTCACCCGAGAGCACCGGGTCGACGAAGGCGGCGGCGTTGGCGTGGAGGACGTCGAGATCGGCCCAGGGCAGATCCTCCTCCGCCCGCAGCCTGTCGTACCGGCCGAGCCACTCCCGAGGCGGGGGTGGCAGCGAGCTCGGTGTCGCGTGGCTGTCCCTGAAGGCAAAGGTCTGGTCGATGGCCGCCCGAAGCTCGGTGGCCGTGCGGCCATCCAGGGCTTCCGCGATGAGCGGCATGTCGACGAGGTCCTTGAGGCGGGTGTTCACGCGGTCACGCGGGAGCGTGTAGGCGTGGAGCTTCTCGGCGAGGTGCGTGGTGGGCGGGTAGGCGCGGACGACGACCCGCTCGATTCCGTACTTCTCGAAGAAGTCGGAGCCCTCGAGGAGGTCGGGCTCACCGAGGATCGGGTCGCCGTAGGCCACGTCGAGACCGAAGGCGACGTAGGCCCTACCCGCGAGGTTCGCCTTCACCTTGAAGCGGAAGCCGTCGTACTTCACCCCGTCCCCGGTGACCGTGGGGTGGTCCGGGTCGGGAGCGATCTCGAACTCGAGGTGATCTTCTGGTTCGGGCCGGTGTGCCTCGATGGCTCGGAGCTGGTCCTCGAGCTGACCGGAGTCGCCGAGGAGACGGACGTCGATGTCCTTGGTGGTGCGGGCGCTGTCGAGGCGAAGCTCGAGAGCGAGGCCGCCCCTGAGCACCGCCGAGTCAGGCAAGACATGGGTGAGGCGGGCGATGAACCGCTCCATGACCATCAACACGCGGCGACGCTGGAGAGCTCGGCCCTGCTTCGGCCCGACCGCCGCCTTGAGCCGGTCCTCGACGGAGGCCTTGAACGCTGCGGGCGTCTTCGCTATGCCCACGAGAACGTCCGGCCCAGCTTCTTGCGCAGCTTCGTGACGTCCCGCTCGTCGGGCACCCGGTCGGTGGGCCACGCGAACTCGAGCTGCATGGTGCGCGATGGCAGGTACTGGGCGACCCGGAGGTGGGCACTCAGCTCGTGCCCCAGCTCGGCGGCCACCGTGGGCCAGTCTGTGGGCGGTGGTGTGGTGCAAACGCCGCTGAGCGGTCGGGCGTAGAAGCGATCGCCGAGATCCTCTGCGAGCCCGGAACCCTCCGCACGGACGGGACGGAGGGGTATTGACCAGCCCTGGGCGTTGGCGACGTAGCGGCCAGCGGGAGCGACCTGGTCGAAGGTGAACCGGCCTCCGCGGATGCCCTGGTCGATGGCCTGGGCCACGAGGGCGGCATCGCCATGGGAGGCAGCCACGTCGAGGACCGACCGGTGCGGCTTGGTGACAGGCACCGGACCAAGCCACTGACGATCGACAGGCGGAAGGTCCGCGAAGTGGGCGACGACACCCTCGGGCACTCGCCTTCGCCGAGAGGTGGAGGTCGGCAGCGTGACGTGGACCCGTGCGGGCAGGGCATCGGAGAGTTCGTGGAGGCCGAGGGCCGTCTCATGGGAGAAGACACCCTCCTGGTCCGACCAGAGCCACAGGACCACGAGATCTTCGTGTTCCGAGGGTGGGAAGCGCGCGATGCGGTAGATGCCTCGCATAGGTCGTTCGAGGTTCCCGCTCTGCACGTGCTTGTGGAGGAGCTGCGTAGAAAAGCCAGCCTCGGCCGCCTGCTGGGCGGTGAAGTACCCGGACTGCCCGTTCGCGGTCTCGTGGAGATCGTCCCAGGATGGACTGGCTGTTCTCATGTCGAACCTCGCCCGACAGTTTATCATGAGGACATAATGTACGCAGGACCGGCAGACTTCAGACGGAAATATCAACTACGGGTTGATATTCGGCACCAGCCGACAAACGGCGCGCCGAGCTGCCTGGGGTCTTCCAAGGGCGCACCGAAGTAGGCCATGATGCCGTCACCCTGGACTCGGGCTTCCAGCGTGCGACGCCCGCGAGAACCCCAGCCAGCACCACGTAGGCCAACGACGGCGGCAGGATGTCGCCCAGCAGCCCGGACGCGCGCAGCGCTGGCACCACGGGCATCGGCACCACGATCAGGATGGCGGCGCCGAACCGGAGCATGCTGAGCATGCAGTGGTGTGTCGACGCTCCCGAGCGACGGCGCCGACAAGACCTCGGAGCGGACGGGCCATGATCCACCCTACCGTTGTTCCTGGTCCTGGCGGATCGGACGTGGTTCTGAACGTTGACGCAGACCACACGCGCTCGCCAGCGCGCGTGCTGGAAGGGTCAGCCACATCGAGCCAGCATAGACGCGGCGCTCGGATCAGCCGCCGGTGTCGGCCGACACGGTGGGCTCCACGTACACCTCGAGATCGATGTCGTAGAAGAAGTAGTCCTCGTTGTCGTTGCCGTCGTCGCAGACCTCCCACACGACCACGCTCGACGACGACGACAGCGACACCTCCGAGAAGGGGTACACCTTCGCGATGTCGTAGCTGCTCCACTCCGAGCCCCACAGGTCGGCGTCCTTGATCGTCTCGAAGGTGCTGCCGCCGTAGTTGACGCCGAACATGGTGTGGCCGAGGCCCAGCTCGTTGGCGGCCTGGCCCCATGTGTTGCCATCGTCGTCGTCGGCGCCCTCGGTGCTGTGGCTCGCGTCATAGCCCCAGGTCTCGACGCTCCAGGTGCCCTTGATGGACTCCATGTCCCACGGCAGGGTCAAGGTCGCTCGCACGCACATGCTCTCGCCGTTGCGCGAGAAGTTCCGGACGGTCTCGAACCAGAAGCCCGTGCTGGTCCAGCCCGACGAGCTGCCCGTGCTCCACGTCGCACCGTTCGAGATCTCCTCGTCGATGTCCACCCAGTCCTGGTTGGCGACCAGGAGGTCGGTGTCGACGGTCGTGAAGCCGTCGGTGCAGGTGGTCTCGATGCTGTCGCCGCCGAGCGAGCGCGGCTCCAGCGTGTAGGTGCCGTTGTCCAAGCCCAGCTCGTAGACGTCCGAGCAGCTCTCGTAGGTGTAGCAGGCGGCCAGGTCGTCCAGCTCCCCGCTGCAGTCTTCGTCGATCAGGTTGTCGCAGACCTCCAGCGCGTCCGGGTTCACGTCGCCGTCCGCATCGTCGCAGTCCGTGCCTGGGAATCCGACCAGGCTGTCCTCGTCACCGTAGCCGTCGTCGTCCGCATCGGTCATGCAGAGGCTCAGGTCGTCGAGCTCGGCCGCACCTGGGAAGGTGGTGTCGTCCGCGTCGTCGCAGTCGGTGCCAGCGGTCGCCTCGAGGGTGTCGGCGTCTCCGTAGCCGTCGTCGTCGGCATCGGCCATGCAGGACGTGGGGCCTTCGATCTCCGCTGCCCCTGGAAACGCGTGTTCGTCGTCGTCGTCGCAGTCGGTGCCCACGACAGCCACGTCGGGGTCGTCGTCGCCGTAGCCGTCGCCGTCGGCGTCGCGATGGCAGACGGTCTCCGAGTCTTCCTCGGCCGCGCCCGGGAACGCGTCGTCGTCGTCGTCGTCGCAGTCGGTGCCGTTGAAGGGGGCCTCGCCAGAGCCCCAGCCGTCGCCGTCACCGTCTTCTGCGCAGACCGTATCCTCCTCGTTCTCGAGCAGTCCCGGGTAGAGGCTCACGTCGTCGTCGTCGCAGTCCGTGCCGGGCTCGCCCACCGTCGCCGCGATGTCTCCCCAGTCGTCGCCGTCGGCGTCGGTCATGCACGCCTCCTCGTCGTCGTTGTCCGCGGCGCCCGGGAAGGTGTCGTTGTCGTCGTCGTCGCAGTCTGTGCCGTCGTAGGGCTCCTCGGCCGAGCCCCACCCGTCGCCGTCGCGGTCGACAGCGCACACCACGTCTTCTTCGTTGACCAACAGGCCCGGGTAGATGAGGGGGTTGTCGTCGTCGCAGTCTTCGCCGGGTGTGCCCGCGGTGGGGCTCTCGGCACCCCATCCGTCGCCGTCAGCGTCCGTCATGCAGGCCTCGTCGGACTCCTCGCTGGCGGCGCCGGGGAAGGTGGCGTCGTCGTCGTCGTCGCAGTCCGTGCCGTCGAAGGGCTCGTCTCCGGATCCCCAACCGTCGCCGTCGGCGTCTTCGGCGCAGACGGTGTCCTCTTCGTTGGTCAGCGAGCCAGGAAACACGCTGTCGTCGTCGTCGTCACAGTCGGTGCCAGGAGCGGCCACGTCGGGCTCCAGGTCACCGAAGTCGTCGCCGTCGGCATCGGTCATGCAGTCTTCTTCGGAGTCCTCGGGAGCTGCACCCGGGAAGGTGTCGTCGTCGTCGTCGTCGCAGTCCGTGCCGTTGTAGGGCCACTCGCTGGCCCCGAACCCGTCGCCGTCTTCGTCGGGCGCGCAGGCTTCCTCATCGTCCTCGAGGCTGCCGGGGAAGACCTCTCCTTCCTCGTCGTCGCAGTCCGTGCCCGACGAGACCTCGCAGTCGATTGCACACAGGGTGAAGGCCAAGCCCAGCGCGCCTTCCCCGTCGGTCCAGATCGAACCGTGTGGGCTGGCCGTGACCTCGAAGCTGAGCGATCCCGAGACACCGTCTTCGGTGTTGAGGCCGTTCGCCCCGACGCCGATCTGGATGGCCGTGGGCCCCTGGGAGAGGGTCAGCTCGCCGCCGGCAAAGGCGTCGATGCCCAGCAGGCTGCCACCCGCCACGGTGAAGTAGCTCCACGTGGTGCTGTCGACGGTCCCCCCGGCGTCGGCGTAGGCGGCCGGGTCCAGGTCCAGGATGGGGCTGCCTTCGGGCGGTGTTGTCGTCCTGCCAGCCAACGTCAACACGAGCTCGAAGGCCTGCGAGGCGTTCGCCGCGCTCGCCACGGTGCCGACGATGGTCGCGCTGCCGTCTCCGTCCACGAAGACCGTCGGGTCGTCGAAGGTGAGATCCTCGACGATGCCGTCGAGGGCGATGCCGAGCGCCTGGTCGGCGCTGGAGACAGCGCTGTCGGGACCGGCAACGACCACGCAGACCGCATCGTCTTCGCACTCCACGCGGCGTAGGCCCCAGCCGTCGTCGTCGGCATCGGTGAGGCACGCCTCGTCCGAGTCCTCTTCCGCCGCGCCAGGGAAGGTGTCGGGATCGGCGTCGTCGCAGTCGTCGGCCTCCTCCGCGAGACCTGCGCCGGCGTCGCAGGTGACCAGCTCGGCTCCGACGCCGTAGCCGTCCCCGTCCTCGTCGAGGTAGCCCGCGATGCCATCCGCCGGGTCGTCGTCGACCACGCCGCTGCAGTCGTTGTCCAGCCCGTCGCAGTACTCGGTTGCGGCAGGGTGGATGGTGGACACGGTGTCCTGGCAGTCGCCGCCCTGCTCGACCCAGCCCACCTCGCTCCCGCAGACGTACTTGGTGTTCGCGTCGTCGCCGTAGCTGTCGGAGTCCGCGTCGCGGTACACCAGGACGCCGTCGGCCTCGGTGGCCGCCTCGTCGGCGCGTCCGTTGCAGTCGTTGTCGACGCCGTCACAGACCTCGTCTGCGCCCGGGTACGCGTCCGGGTTGTTGTCGTCGCAGTCGGTGAGCGCCGAGGTGCCGTCACCGTCCGCGTCGGTGACGCATCCGGTGAGGAGGAGAGCGAAGAGGAGGGACATCGTGACTCCTGGTGGGTCGCTTCCCTGGACTAATCAGTTGCCGGTTTCCTCGACGACCAGGCGCCGGGCGACGAGCGGGTGCACCCCCTCCTCCTTCGGTGCTGCGCGCCCGCTCGCCTCAGTCCACGTACCCCAACGCCCGCAGCTCCTCGACCACCTCCGGCGCGAGCTGCACCTCGCCCTCCAGCTCCGCGGTGCTCGCGCCGTGCGCGGCTTCCCACGCGGCCCGCGCGGCGACCAGCCCGCCCACCGTGTCGGCCGCCTCGAGCGGCTTCGACTCGGCAGGATCGGCCTGCAGGTCGTACACCGCCAGCTCGCCTTCCGCGTCCCACACCGCCTTGTGCCGGCCGTCGGTCGACAGCGCCAGCTGCCCCTCCCGCTGGCTCACCAGCGGCAGCACCTGATCGGCTGGGGTGGGCCACGTGTGCTCCACCCCCAGCGCCCCCGTGAGCAGGGCCGCCACGTTCGCGCCGCCCACGCTCGCCGGCAGGTCCACCCCGCGGCTGATCATCGGCACCCCGGTGAGCTGCTCCCACACATGGCGCCCGTGACCGCACACGCCGTGCTCGCCCAACAGCTCCCCGTGATCGCTCGTGACCAGGATGACCGTGTCCTGCGCGTGCTCCCCGAGAGCTTCCAGTACCTGGCCCACCAGCGCGTCGGTCTCCTCGACCACCGCGGTGTAGGCCGCACCGTACTGCTGCCGCGCGTCCTCCTCGCGGTTCCGCTTGCAGACCCCCACCTCGAAGCCGATCTTCTCGTCGATCCAGCTCGCCGCCACCCCGTGCTTCAGCCGCGAGGCCTCGTTCGGTCGGAGCGGACTGTGCGGGCCCAGCAGGTGCACGTACAGGAAGTGGCGTTCGCCCTCCTCCCAGCCCGCCACGTGCTTGGTCAGCTGCTTCACCACCACCCGGTCGCCGGTGCGCTGCCACGTGTCCCAGCCACGCTCGAAGCCCAGATCCTGCGAGAGGTACGGGTTTGCATAGAAGCCCGCCGTGGCGAAGCCCGCCTCGCGCAGCACCACGGGGAGGGTGGGGACCTCGGGCAGGCGCGGGTACTTGCCCATCCGGGCCGACGGCAGGTCCCAGCCGTGCTCCCGCACCGGCATGCCGGTGAGCAGCGTGACCACGCTCGGCACGGTCCACGTGCCGCCCGACCAGGCGCGGTCCGCCTGATCGCCGTGAGCGGCCAGAGCGTCGAGCACCGGGGTGTCGGCCTCGGCGAGCACGTCTGCCCGGAGCGTGTCGACCACCAGGAGCAGGGCGTGCTTCGGTGTTCCCTGGAGCGCCGCCACCGGCGCCTCCGGGAGGGGCGCGGCCTGCTCGGCAGCGTTGACCGTCGGGGCCTCGTCGGCGGTCTGGGTCGGGGTGTCGCAGGCGAGGAGCAGAGCGGTCAGCACGCGCAGAGGTATACCGCCTGGTGGAGGCGGTCGATGTCGCTGGTGCAGGATCTGCGAGGCTGTGACTGCCTCGGAGCGCTGACCCAACAGGAGCTCCTGGACAGCGCTCCGATCTGGCAGGCGCGGTCCTACGAGCGGGGCGACACCGTGTGGACCTACTCCGACGGGGCCGACGAGCTGGCCGTGTTGGTGTCGGGCACCCTCGAGGTGTTCCTCGGGGCCACGCTGGTGGGCGAGGTGAAGCCGGGCTCGGTCGTCGGGGCGCTGGCCACCTTCACCCGCGGCTGGCGAACGGCGTCGGTGCTCGCCCGCGAAGCGGTCGGCGTGCGGATCGTGGACCGAGCCGGCCTGGAGACCGCGCGCGCCCGGTTCCCGGCCGTGTACGACGCGCTCCTGAGCGAGGCGATGGTGGCCTGCGCCCGACGGGTGCGGGCGGTGGACCGCGAGATCGCGCGGCTCGCCTCGGGCTCGCGCAACGCGCCGGAGCGGAAGGAGAAGGGCACCTTCCAGCGGCTCGTCGCGAAGCTCTCCGGGTCCACGGCCGGGAGCGCCCCGACGCCGGAGTCCGTGCTCGACCTGCTCCCCGTGGTCTCCGACGCGCCCAAGGCCGTGATCGCGGAGGTCGCCCGGACCCTCGAGCCGCGCTTCGTCGACAAGGGCGAGCCGCTCTTCCTCGAAGCCGAGCAGAGCGACAGCCTGTACCTGCTCGCCGTCGGCAAGATCGACGTGGTGCGGAACGTGCGCGGACGCCGAGGCGAGGTGTTGGCCGAGCTGTACCCGGGGGCGGTGTTCGGGACCGGTGCCCTGCTCACCCGGGAGCGGCGCGGCGCGAGCTGTGTGGCGGGGGCGGAGACCCCCGTGTGGGTCTACGAGATGACGCGCGAGCGCTTCGAGGCGCTCCAGGGCCAGACCGGGCGGATCTGGCGCGAGGCGCTCTTGCATGCCTTGTGGTTCGAGCTCTCCAGCGCCGACGAGCGCCTGGCGGAGCTGCGCCGCGAGGTCGGGGAGGAGGCATGAACCTGGTGGAACGGTTGTCGCGGGCAGATGCCCTGCGCGGCGTCCCCATGGGGGCGGTTGCAGCGTGCGTGGACCTCTGGGAGCCCCGGCAGCTCGAGGCCGAAGAGCGGCTCTGGTTGCACGGCGAGAGCGCCGACTCCCTGGCCTTCATCGACAAGGGTTCGCTGCGCGTGGAGATCGCGGGCGAGGTGCTGGGCGAGCTGAACCTCGGGCAGGTCGTGGGCGAGACGGCCGCCCTGTGTGCCGGCTACCGCACCGCGTCGGTGATCGCCGCGGAGCCCACGCGGCTCTTGTCCATCCGCGGCGGGGGCCTGCAGCGGCTCCGCCACGAGCACGCACCGGTCTACGACCAGCTCCTCGTGCACGCGCTGAAGACCACGGCCGAGCGTGTGCAGCAGGTGGACAAGCAGATCGCCCGGCTGGCCCGGGGTGGGGAGAGCGCGCCCAAGTACGTGGAGGAGACGGCGCTCAAGGCGCTCTGGAAGCGGCTCACGGGGGTGGGGCAGCAGCAACCGCCCTCGGCCCTGCCCGTGCTGCGGCGCATGCGCGGTCTGCGCGATGCCGACACCGACACCCTGTCGGCCATCCTCGCGGCCTTCCAGCCGCACCACGTCTCCGCTGGGCGCCCGGTGTTCCTGGAGGCGGAGACGGGCCAGAGCGTGTTCCTGCTCGTCGAGGGTTGCGTGGACGTGCTGCGGAACTGCGGGGGGCAGCGCGCCGAACGCCTCGCCAGCCTGTTCGACGGTGCCTTGTTCGGCACCGGGTCGCTCCTGCTGGGTGAACGCCGGAACGCCTCGTGCGTGGCCGCGGCCACCACCCCGGTGTGGGTGTACGAGCTCACCCGCGAAGCGCACGACCAGCTCCGC
>CAZSAT010000186.1:7444-10533 GCA_964604675.1 uncultured Enterobacterales bacterium | reverse complement strand
GGGCCGAACAACTTTTTTGACAACTTTTTTGGCCGACTTCGTCGTTTTTTTCCACCAGTCACTGAGGCCAAACTCTTCCAAGCCGGTGATAGGGTTAAGCGAGGCGATGCCGCCTCCGACTACATAAGCCTCCGGGTCCAGATCGACTTCCAAAAATCTGCGCCCGACCGCTCGCTCAAACTCGGGATCGCTCATCATCCGGGTCGGCAAGACTACTTCCCCAGGAGACAAATGCGCGAGAGTCGTGTCCTCTCCGCGACCGGCTTGTGACAGTTCAATGGCCATATCAGCCAGAGGCGCTTGCGATCCAACCACAGCCGACTCGGTCAGGCCCTTGAGGTATTCGGACTCGCCTTGGTCTTCTACAAGTCCTTGTGCCGCCATCAGCCCGTCGATCGCGCTAATAAGCGCCTCGTCAGGTGGCGCGGGGTTCTCTTCAACCGCCTCGATCTGCATCATGGATTCCGGCGTCGCGAGTTCTTCGACCATTTCGTCGCCAAAAACTTCGCCGCCTGCACGCATAGCGATAGGCTCCTCGGGTTCGTCTGCCATCAGGGAGCTGATTCGTTGTGCTAGAAAGGTGTTCATGAAATGGTCACCGTGACTGATCCCACGCTGGCTGTCGCACTTACCCCGGTCGGATAAGTTTGATGAGAGTAGAGGTCTCGGAAGGAGCCTCCGTCCCACGCCTGATGGATCTGGGTTGTCGAATTAAAAATAATAGCGCCTGTCGCGAATGAATGCTCACTGATTTCGGTAGCGTTAAAGTGCGGCGAAATCGTGTAGTCAATCGACCCTAAGTTAATTTCCAGCACTCGCACGAGGCGGTTAAACGTATCTGACTGAACATCACCAACGGATGCGAGCGGCAAGCGCGTTTCAAGCAGCTTACTCACCGCCGGCCACTCGGTTGGAGTTCGATTCGCGTGCTGCCGACTCGCCATTTATAACCGAGCTGGCTGTCGCCGTCGTCATCGGACTCAAAGCGAAAAACTACCTGCCGCGCGCGCGACCTAAGACTGTTGTAGGTGGAACTTTCCGTGATTTGGGTTGTGCTGTCAGTTGTCAGGGATTGGCCGGGGAAATCTCTTCGCTTCAACACCACATTCATTGCCGGGGTCGTAGACACGCCGGGCTCAATCACAAATTTGGTGTCTGGGATAATTTTTTTGACAAAGCTGAAATTTTCCCCAGACGAAACATCGAGGTCGGCTGACTCAACAAACACGCCAGTCATGGCTGCGCCGTTGTCGTCAAACCCGGTCTCGTGCTGGAAAAGACAATTTTGGCTGTCGGCTTGAGCGCCGGCCAAAGGCACATCTTCCACGCCGGCGTCCTGCCATCCGTATCTGACGAGCGAGCCAATTGACCAGTTGTTTTCTTCATAATTGAAAATGACGTATCTGGAAATCTCCCCCGTCCCATCGGTTATGGAGGGGTAGAAAAACCAGACCTCGCCAAATTCGGAGTTTGTGCCAAAAAAGCATTTGAATGCTTGGTTCTGATCAATATCTTCAAAGACGTATTCCTGAACAGAGCAAGGCAGTTTTTGAACCGAGCCGTTGTAAAAATAGAAGCCGGTTTTGGAAGCAAAATAAACGCCATTCGGCGCATTTGTCGCGCCCTTCGGAGAGATCAAACCTGCGCCTTCGTTGACGAGGTTCACGGCAAACGTCAGCGGAGGCCCGATAAAATTCATCGAGTAAAGCGACGTGTCAGTCCATATCAGAATTTCTTGGCGGGACTTAACGGCCCCGACAATAAATGATCCGCTCGACAGCCTGACCGAGCCAGCCGTGTTGGTCGAGGTCGGCTCAAACTGAAGCTCATTTTCTTGCGTCGAAAACGCAACCAACATCGGATCAACGACGTTGGTACGAAGGTTGTCCACGATGGGATCGGCGCCTAACACAACTAGGTGCCGGTCGGTTTCTGAGGTGATGACTTGCAAGCCCACCGTAGGCACTAGGTTGGCCCCGGTGGTTGTTGCAAGCTCCGCCGCCCGAACCGTGATACCGCTGTTCTCAACCCACCGGTAAATGCCGGCGCCGCGCACGTTGATGATTAGGTTCTCGCCATAGTTATCGTGCGTCCACGTTCGTAGCTGGTTGACCGCACTGATTGCGCTTGCAGAGCCAAACGTGCCAGAACCCCATGTGCCCAGTCCAAAACCTGACCCCTGAACGTAAGTGTCAAGGCCAACATTGATCTGGTAAACGCCGACCACGCTGCTACCGCCGTTGCCGCTGTCGCTGCTGTTTGCGGTGACCGTGTCGCCATCGGTATCCTTTGCCGTGATCGTGTAAGCATTCGCGCTCGTGACAAGGTCAATCTGATATTCCTGATTGAGCACTGCAGCGGTTACCAATCCGCCTAGACTAGCAGCTCCAGAAAACGTGACGTAGTCGCCGTTGACCGCGCCATGCGCCGTGTCCGCAATGGTGACCGTTGAGCTACCGTTTGTAGCGGCGAATGTAACATCACCCGCTGACGTGGTCGCCCGGATCGGCGTCACGTCATTGTAGATTCCGCCTTCCTCGACATAATATTTCGAGGTCGTGCCAATGCCGATGTAGCGCGTGCCGCCCAAAGAGATCCACGAGTGAATTGCGCGAGCGATGCCAAGAAAGTAGGCACTGCCCTCTTTGCGCCACCCACCAATCTTTTCAATAGCGCCTTTGCGAAAGCGCACAAGATTGGCGTTGACCCAGCCGCCTTTTGCGGAGTAATCGGTGCCCTCCCGATTCACTCCGGGCTGAAAATCGAGCTGCTGAAGCGGCATATCAGGCGAGCCTGATGATGGCGCCCGTGGCAGTCGGCGAAGGGAACACAACCGTAAAGTCGCCGGCGGTGCTGGTCTTATCGCCGCCAAAATCTATCGCGCACACCGCCTTATCGGACTGCGTGTCGTTGTAGATTAGACATCCGCGCGCAGTGACGGTTGCAGTACCAAAGGTGAGGTCAGCAAAGTCACAAACCGCAGTGGTGCCCGACGTGGTCGGCGTCACAGACGTGAGCGCAGATCCGCCGGCGGTGTAGTTCGTCCCGCTGGCCTGACCGGTGGTGACGTAGGCAGTGGTAGCCGCGCC
>CAZSAT010000186.1:0-7344 GCA_964604675.1 uncultured Enterobacterales bacterium | reverse complement strand
GAAAGCCTCGGCTTGAAGCCTAATATGCGGGTCCGCCTCGGCCGAAATTCCCACGATCTTATTGGTGATTTGAGTCGCCCAAAACTCGGGGTCGTGGCCTCGATTTTCGGTAGTCGAAACCATTACGTTGCCCAGCTTAAAGCTCGCGTCGCTCATCCTTTGTAGGGCTCTGGCGCAGACGGCAGCTCAACAGTTTGAAGGTTGTGTTTTTCGACCATGTCGGCGAGCCTCGACTTGTGGCAAACCACCCACTGCCCGGCTGGATCAGGCATCGCTACCACCGGGTCGTCCAGCCGATGATACCCGTACAAACGCTCGTCAATCTCGACATTGCTGTCCAGCAGCGAAGATCGAGGGCTGGTGCCTATGCCAATCCCGGCTTCGATGCATTTGCAAATCCAAAACTCAACGCAAGCCCGGCCGGCCTCAGCAAAATGTAAGTTGTGCTTGTAGGAAAAGTCCATGCCAAACAGGTCCATGTGCTTAACCTTGTTAAAAAGGCCAAAGGCAATGGAATACGACACGGTTGTGTTGAGATAGGCGCATCTGGTGGTTTCAACGACTTCAGCAAGCGGGTATTCGACAATCGCAGGGACGCGCTCGTCCATCTCGCAAGAATAAATCGGCTTGTCAAATGTCGGCAGTAACCGACGCATGACATCGGTTTGGTTGCCCGCGTCTTGCGTGTCGAGGTATCGACTCGCTGGGTCCATCATAAAAACGCGGTCGCACTCAAAGACGGACAAGGCGCTGTTGATGCACCAGACTTCGTCCCACTGTTTTGAGTTTTCTTTTGAAATCACATAGTCGATTTGGGACGCACCCAAACCGATAATCGCGATCTTTTTCCCTTCAAGGCTTTGGTCAATAGGCACTAAGAAATCCCTGTACGCAACATGTCATATCGGAACTCGTCTCGGGTTTCGCGACCGGAACTCAAGTTCCGCATACGCTCCAGCCCTTCTTTAAAACGAGTTTCAAATGTGGCAATTACGTCAGGCGTTTCTTTGAGAAAGAGAGCTGCTTCCACTAGTGTGCCGTACAGCAAAGGATCGGGATGATCCGTTGATAGTACCGTAGTGCCACTATCCCCCTGGGCCGTCAATGATGCCGGTTTATAGAGGTAATGAAGCTCGACGGTGTAACCGCTGTTTGGGACAGGTGAAAGCTCAAAAGCCGTGTTGTCAAACAGCGAGTAATACTTTGGCCGACCCGTCGTCGTAGTCGTCGGGCTGAACTCCTTGATGAAGCTGGGGTGCTTAAAATCAAGGTAGTAATACTTGCTGCTGTCGATCACCGCTAAGGAAAAAGGTGCATAAAAATCGCTAGGCGTTGCCAAAAAACGATTAGACGCCGTTAAAGCGCCTTGCACATTTTTACGTTGCTCAGGCAGTTGAACCGACTTGAAAATCCGCGCCTCGGCCTGCTTTATGAACGTGTCCAGATTGTTGTTGAAGGTCGTTTCACTGACCTGCAAATAGTCTTGAACAGCGCTTTTCAGTGTCGCTAACGTGAAACTCATGTTGTTGTAATCTCCACGGTGCCGACACTAGCAGTGATTTCAAAGGTTTGCAAAATTGTGCCAAGTTGTCCATCACCCACGTTCGTATAGACCGTGAACGCCGTGCCGTCGCGTCCATCGGAGCTAGGGTCAGGTCTTGGGTCTTTTAACGCCTGCGGGTCGAGCGGCGTTGGCTTGCGCTCCAACTGAGGTTGTTTTGGGCTCCACTGATCCGGGCCAACCAGCAAGCCGTCCCACGTTTTTTTCATGTCGCGCAAGCGATAGCGGAAACCTGTGATGTCACAGATTCCCCAGGCCCGCTTGTTCGATGCAAATGACATCAGGCGATGTTATAGCTTCTGAGGTCAGGCGACACGCGGAAGCTCGCGCGCTCCTCGTCTTGGCTAAGGGCGCGATCAAATTCTTCCTCGTACATGCTTTTCAGCATCTGTACGCGATCCGGGGCTTTTTTCAGCGCAATGTAATAAGCGAGCCCGGCAGCAAGACACGGATAGAACCGAAACGGAACTTGCATCGTATTTGCACCGGCGTCTGCATCGTCCATTCGGGTTAGCGCGTTGACGTAAACCGTGTAGGTGCTGCTCTTGTCCGGGGCCGGCCAGACCGTAATCGTTGGGCTCAGAAGCTTGTTCACGTAGAACTGGTTAGGCTTTCCGGTCGTGCTTTTGGTCGCTACGTGGCTGTACTCCGCGCGACTCATTCGGCTAAGCGGCACGTCGGTCGCGGTGCCTCCAATCGTCTCGCGAATAAAAACGTCAAGCACATCAATGGTTGCGGTTGGCGTAGTGCTGTCCACATCGTAAACGGTCGTATCGGCAACCATCGGTATGGTTTTTTGAGCGACCGTCCATTGATTCAGACCACGGTTTGACCACTCGGCCAGCATAAGGTTAAGGCTGCGCGTAGCGGTTTTCAGGTCGTAGCCTGTCCTCAGCTCAAGGCCGCACCGCTCAAAGGCCTCCTCGACGTAGTCGGCTACGTCCAGCTCAAAGTCTTTACTTCCGCTTACCGCCATCTGGTTTTCCCTCCTCCGAGTAGAGGTTGTCGAACACTTGATTCACGTCAAGTGTGTAGTCTAGGTCGGATTTTGAATAATGAATATGCTGAGATGGCTTAAATTCAGGCGCGCCGCTACCCGTTTCAAACCACGCCGGATGCGTAACCCGGACACGATTGTTTGGCAACGCGACAATATTTCCCGTCCAAGGGCCGGCATCAAGTAGTTCCAAAACGTGCGACTGCTTGTGCTGAGCTGGGTCATCCGCAATTTCATTTTCAGAATAATCAACCGTAAAATAATACCGCGCCGGGTACATCTCGCCATCAATCTTTGCCAGCCACGGACACGGTGTTGCGCGATCCAAAACATAGACCGCATGGTTATGGCTAGAACAATCCCAAGGCTGTGCAGCCCAAACCGGCATTGGTTCCGGCCAATCTTCCATTGGCGTATCGCCCACCAACGCAGTGATTGGCATCCTCGCCCACATTGCTCCGCCAAGGACGTTTTCTTCATCGTCGTCATCGTAGGTCTCGGCGCCAGTAAAAATAAGCTGAAAGCTTAAACACCTCGTTGGCATTGTCGTGACAGCGATAGCCATCGCGTGAACAAACTCGCCGTGGAATTGCTCGTGGTTGTGCGTGTACTCCTTTCTCACCCAGCACTTGAAGTGCGGGATGTTGCTTTGCAAATACGCCACTACCTACCGTAAAGCCCGGTGTTTTTTCTGCGAGGCGGCGTAAATTTTTTGCCGCCTTTAGCGCCACCTTTCGTCTTCATGGCGGCGCCGCCCTTGGCGTAACCCTTCGTCTTCATGACTCCGCCTCTGGCGTAGCCTTTTGTTTTTTTCTTCACAGACCCTCCGGTTGCTGCAAATGTCGATACGTTAGTCGGTTTGCCTCCGACCCCCTGCTTCTTGGCTCGCTTTCTCTTAACCGCAGAATCAATCTGCGATTTTGACATTTTGTTAGCCTTGGCTTCCGGCACGCATTTCGGGTAGCCACGCTCAGATTTTTTTGCACTGCTGCGCCCGCATGCCTTAAAACCACCACCTTTTTTGGGCGCCGAAATATCAACCCAGTCCTCAGAAAACCACTTTTCCAGGCCTTTCCTAGCCACGAGGCACGCGCGTTTTTCTTTGTTTGGCAGGCATAATCGCGCCACAACCGCGCGCTTGAATCTCAACCGATCCGCCTGAACTCATCTTCTTGCCTTTATATTTGCCGCCCATGTTTTTATATTCTTTCACCATGTAAGCATTGGCGTAGGCGGACGGGTAAACGTCAAATTTTCGTTTGGCCTTGGCTTTCGCCTTGGCGTACAGGGCCGGGTTCGCCACATTGTCGGGAGCTTTAGCCATCAAAAATACATTCCTTGTCCGCCCCGGCCGCCCCGGCCGCCCCGACCGCCCCGACCGCCCCGACCGCCCCGGCCAACATCTCGCTCGACAGTGGTTCTTCGCGACGGCGTTGCGCGAACCGTCTCTGGCAAGAATGCTTCAGCTTCTTCGGGCAGAGGGGTAAATGTTGTCTGCGCCGGAAGAGTTACGTCAACCGAGCTTGAGGTCGGGCCGCCGTAGCTTATTGCAGCCGGCTCGGTTGCAGCCGGCTGAGCAGCAAGCGACTGAATAAGGGGCTCTTGCCCAGTGTATTGATCAAACGGATCGAATGTCATGTCCCCAACTCCGGGCGCGCCAATTGAATCCAAGATGTCACTTGTGGACATTCCCGTGTAGTCCACAGGGTCTGGAGTAGGGGCGGGATCGGGAGTAGGGGTAGGGGTAGGGGCAGGATCGGGAGCGGGAGCAGGAGCAGGTTCAGCGGGCGCGGCCTCTATCGCGTCCAATCTGGACATCACGTCGGAAATTTGCTGCTCTAATGGGCTCAAATCTTGAGCCTCTGGAATCAGGCCCTTCAGCTCTTCACGCAAGCCGGTGTCGTCGTAAGCCTCTGGAATCAGGCCCATCAATTCAGATCGCAATCCTTCCAAGTCAGGGGCGTCTGGAATCAGACCCATCAGCTCAGCCCGCAATGCCTCGATGTCGGGCATATCTGGAATCAGCCCTTTAAGCTCTTCGCGCAAACCGTCGATCATGGTCTGCAGCTCAACAGAGTCGTCAGGCAGGTCAGCTATGATCTGGGCGACCAAGGCTTCTTGATCCGGCATCGCCTCGATCAAATCTTGGCGAAGCTCCTCCTTGAGCAGATCAGGATCAATGTCTGTCGGCTCGGGTATGCCGGCAAGAATTTCTTTCCGCAAATCCTCTTTCAGCAAATCAGGATCGATAGCGGGGCCAATCAGCGCCTCTACGCGAGCGATCTCGTTCGCAATCCTCTTGACTTCTTCATCTGCCCCGCGCTGATCTTCATATGAAGCTTTCTTGGCATCTTCAAATTGTTTGACAAGGCTCTGATACTGATTTTCAAGCCCCTCGTAGTCCATTTGGACCGAACTCATGGCCTGATCAAGATCCCTGTCTCGAAACGCTTGGAGGGGATCATCCGGCCGAGCGCCCCGATTAAACGCCGGCCGGTTTAACAGATACTCCGCTTGGTCCTTGTAAGGACTGACGCGATCCGGCTCATCGACCGTGATGCCCATCGGCATCCGGCGAAAAGGGTTGAACTTAAACGGATTGAACTCAGCCACAGGTCACTCCATTAACTGTTTGATGCCGGCCATTTTTTACAGGACCAGTACCGCGCAGTAAGCTTGTCTTTTGCCGTATCACACTTGTGTCGAGCGCGAAAACTGCGGTTTCGTTCAGGGTCGCTGGTCCGAATCTTCATGTCCGGGTCGCCATACGTAACTTTTTTGACTTGATTGCCCTGCCGAGCCAAGACCGCAAACTTTTTCTTTTCGCCTGGGGTCCGTTTTGGCTTGTTGAAGCCAGCGAAAGTCTCTCCTCGGTAGGAGACCCTTCCGCTTTTTAGCTTCTTAACATCCTTGGTCGTCGGCATCAGTAGCCTTTGATCAACTCCAGCACGATCATGTACGTGTCGCCTGAGCCCGCGCCCACAGTCGTAAAATCAAGGTCACCCGTCACGCCGCTGCCGGCGTTATTGGGTATCCCTGAAAAATCGCTGTAGTCGTGGTGACCGGTGCTGTCCTCTGACAGACCGATAGCCAACACGTTGCTGGTCGCGTCAAACTCAATTTTTACGCTCATGCCCGTACACTGCCACCAAATTTTGTTGATGGTGACCCCGGTGCATGTATCGCCGGCGCTGTTAGCCGCGAGCGCAGAAACGTCAACTTTTTTTACAGCAGACTCACCGGAGCCGTCAGAGGCGTTGGTGAACTTCAGGACGGCCTTTCGTTCGCCGTCCTGAATGGTCTGGCTGGTTACGGCGTCAGCCATAAGTCACCTCTTTGTTAAGCGTCGGCGAAGGGTGTTACGAGCGTGCCAGAGCCAAGAATAAGGCCTTCGATAGCGTATTTGGCGCTTGCGATCGCAGTAACTCGGACGATGCTTCCGGCCAAACCGCCTTTGGTAGATCCGTTCATGGTAAGCACATCGTTCGATGCGCCGCTGATGAACGTCTTACCTGTAGCGTCAGTCACCCCAGTGTACGTACCGCCGACAAACTTGTCGGTGCCGTCCGTCAGGATGTCCATGTCCGTTGCAGCCGTTACGACCACAAACGTAAATGAAGCACCCAAATTGTTTAGCTGGTTGGGGTCGTCGTCGCTGTCAGGCGCGGTAGCCACAATCGTAGGCAAGGTAAATTTGCCGTCCGCATCGTTAGTGAGCAGAATTTTGCCCGCGTGCGCGGCGACGGTCAGCGTGGTGTCGGCCGTCAAGCTGACAACAGCAGCGTTGCCTGCGGAGATAAAGCCGGCCAGCGATTTAACCGGACCAGAGAAAGTTGTTTTTGCCATGAGTCCCTCTTACGAAGAGATTTTGCCGCGCGTCGTCGTAAGCGTCCGCTGGGTCGGTCGCTGCGGCTAGATTGTCCCAGATGTCAAAAGGCAGTTTAGCTCAGACAAGCCCGCAAAAAAAAGGGGGCCAACGGCCCCCTTTTCCAAACTCTCAAAAAGAGTTTACGCGCCTTGACTACCGTAAATACCACGCCAGTCAGACCACCCAAACGAGTAACGCTCGCGAGCCTTATAGCGGATGTTTCCGGTGCTAAAGTCCGGCTCCATGCTGTTCTCCATCGCTGTGCGCTGGAACATCTTCAGGCCTTCGCCTGTGTCAGTCACCGTTGTCAGCAGGAAGAAAGCATCCGGGTCAGCCAGATAATGGTTGACCGTATAGCCGCCCGGCAGGACGCCCGTGTTGCGGATCGCGTTCACGTCGTTGTCGGCAGTTCCCGGTCGCAACGTAGAGTTCATGATCCTGTCGGCCACAAAAACGAGTTGAGGGGGAACGACCAGCTTAGTCGCCTGAACCGAGATCGTGAGACCTTTGTCGTCGGTAAATGTGCTGATGTCGATCAGCGCATCTTCCAAAGACGTTTCGTTCAGGTCGGCCATTGTCGTGGCGCGGTTGGCGGCAGTGCCACCACCAGCCAGCGGGTGAGCCGTGTTGATAAGCGACACACCGTCGCCGCCGGTGTAGCTGCTGCTGAATGCATTATTCAGCACGTCTGCACCTTTGACCTCTTTGGTGTTGCTCATTGAGCGGGCTAGGGCCTTCACGTAGCGCTTGCCCAGCGAGTCGTAGAGGTTATCCTCGACGGCCTCATCGGTCAGCGCAAACGCTAACGCAATTGTTTCATGCGTGTAGCGAGCGGTGTAGGACTCAGAAGCATTGTCAAAGACCACGCCCTGTCCTTCAGTTTTAGTCGGGGCTGAACCGAAACCGGTGATCAGCACC
>CAZSAT010000185.1:5494-10614 GCA_964604675.1 uncultured Enterobacterales bacterium | reverse complement strand
GCCATGGTCGATGTGCGTGATGATCGCGAAGTTGCGGATGCGCTCCGCGGGATGACTCACGACCTGCTCCGGTCGGCTGACCTCAGGGTCGGCCGATGCACTCGTAGTGGAAGCCCCGCGCCCGGAGGGCCTCGGGGTCGTAGATGTTGCGACCATCGAAGATGGCCACCGCCTTCATGGCTGCCTCCACCTCGTCCCAGTTCGGGCTGCGGAAGGCGTTCCACTCGGTCACGAGGACCAGGGCGTCGGCGCCCTCGAGGGCCTGCATCTTGCGCTCGGCGTACACCACCGACTCCGGCAGCTCGTGAGCCGCCTCCTCCATCGCTTCGGGATCGTGGGCCACGACGGTGGCGCCAGCTGCGACGAGCTGCTCGATGAGCACCTTCGACGGCGCCTCGCGCATGTCGTCGGTCTCCGGCTTGAACGACAGCCCCCAGATGGCGATGCGCTTGCCCGTGAGGTCGCTGCCGAAGTGGCGCAGGATCTTCTTGCCCAGCACCTGCTTCTGACGACCGTTGACCGACTCGACCGCGTCCAGGATCTGGAGCGGGAAGTCGAAGGAGCGCGCCGTGGCGATCAGCGCCTTCACGTCCTTCGGGAAACACGAACCGCCGTAGCCTACGCCGGGGAAGAAGAAGCGGAGCCCGATGCGGCTGTCGGTGCCGGCGCCGCGGCGGACAGCATCGACGTCGGCGCCGGCCTGCTCGCACAGCAGCGCCAGCTCGTTGATGAAGCTGATCTTGGTCGCGAGGAAGGCGTTGGCCGCGTACTTGGAGAGCTCGGCGGACCGGTTGTCCATGAACAGGATCGGCTTGCCCGTCCGCACCAGCGGCGCGTAGAGGCGGTTCATCACGCCCTGGGTCTCCGCGTGCTTGCAACCCACGATGATCCGGTCGGGGTGGGTGAAGTCGTCGAGGGCCGCCCCCTCCTTCAGGAACTCCGGGTTCGAGACCACGTCGAAGGCGTGTTCCGTGCGCTCGGCGATGATGGCCCGGACGCGGTCGGCCGTTCCGACCGGCACGGTGGACTTGATGATCACGGTCGACGGCCCCGTCAGCGCGCCGCCGATCTGCGCAGCGACCGCGAGGACGGCCGACAAGTCACAGCTTCCATCCGCCGCGCTGGGTGTTCCCACGGCGATGTAGGTCACGTCGGCAGCTCCGATGGACGCGTCGCCGTCCGTCGTGAAGCTCAGGCGTCCGTTCTCGACGTTCCGCTCGATGAGGTGGTCGAGCCCGGGCTCGTAGATGGGCACCACGCCCTCGGTGAGCAGGCGGACCTTCTCAGCATCCGTGTCCACGCACACGACCTCATGGCCCATGTCTGCGAGACATGTCCCGGCCACCAGGCCGACGTAGCCGGTACCGACGACGCACAACTTCATTGCCAAGCTCCTTTCCGCCCACGGGCCAGGGCCACGCAACCTAGCGCCACCTTCGCGCGGCAGCAAGGACGAACCCGGCGGCGTCGCCCACCTGGGTGTGGAGCGCACGTGCTTGACACGCCATCTGGCCGGGGGTACATGCGGCCGTCTTGCGCCGTGGGCGGCGCGCCCCCATCGGTTCGACCTCGGAGATTGTCGTGGCTCATCACAAGGACGCCATCAAGCGCCAGCGCCAGAACGAGGAGCGCAGGCTCCGCAACCGCGGGTACCGCACCCGCATGCGCAACCAGATCAAGAAGGTGCGCGATGCGGTGGTTGCTGGCGACCACGCCGTGGCGACCACCGAGCTCGCGAGCGCCGTGAAGATCATCGACCGTGTCGCCGGCAAGGGCATCATCCACAAGAAGAACGCTGCCCGTCGCGTCAGCCGCCTCACCAAGGCTGTGAACGGCCTGCGGGCCTGAGCGCCCGCGCGCCCTGGTGTGGCCGAAGGCTCCCTCCGGGGGGCCTTCGCTGCTCTGGGGCATCAAGCGTCTGACACGAGCCGCAAGACGAGGCCCTCGAAGCTGCGTCGGTCACCGGCCCGGTGGCTGTTCATGGCCAGGTTTGCATCGGCGAGCCGTCGCAGGATGGTGGCCGGGGCCAAGGGGCGCCGGCGGAGCGCGCGGGTCATGTTGTCGAGCTTGAACCGCGGCACGCGAAGGCCAGCACCCGCGGGGTCCCGACCGCCCGCAAGGCAGCTCTGAAGCTGGAGCAGCTGGCGCACCTGCCAGCTGATCATCGACAGCAACACGTGGGGGTTGTGGCTGTTGTCGGAGTCGTCGAGCAGCCTCTGGCACGCGGCCAGTGCCGAGGCGGCGTCGCCCTTCAGCAGCGCATCGGTGAGGGCCCACACCTGCTGCTCGCCCAGGGCACTGCAGACCTCGATCAGGACCTCTTCCCGCACGGGTCCGCTGCCGCCCATGTACAGCGCCACCTTCTCCAGCTCACGGCGGAGGCAACCGAGGTCACTCCCGACGCGCTCGATGAGCATCCGGGCTTCGCGGCTGCCCAGGCTGCATCCAAGCTCTCGGGCCGTGTCGATCGCGAAGCGGCGCGGGTCGACGTCCTTCTGCTTCAAGCGGAAGACCTTCCCGGTCTTCTTGATGGCCGCTTCCGAACGCCGCCCCCAGTCCGGCGCGGACGACTTCGGCCACTTGGCCCCTGTGACGAGCAGCACGGTGCTGGGCGAGGGCGACGCCGCATACGCGGCGAGCGCCTCGAGCACGGGGCGGGGGGCGACGTGTGTGCCCTGCAGGTGCACGAAGCGGCGGGCCGCGAGCATCGGCACCGTGCGCGCCACGGTGAGGGCCTCGGTGGCGCCGTCTTCGTCGGCGCGGAACCGATCGCGGTTGAACGAGGCGGCGCCAGGGCCGAGGGCAGCCTGCTCGACCATGGCGGCGGCCTGCTGCAGCAACAGATCTTCGTCGCTCAGCACCAGGACGATCGGAGGATGCCCCTCCTTCAGCACCGCCGCGAGGTTGGCGAGGCTCATGGCTCCCCCACGAGGAGGAGCTGCCGGAGGCCATCGGCGACCAGCTCGTCCGCGAGGGCCGCGTAGGCCTGGGCCCGAGCCGCCGCTGTCGCCGCTGGATCGTCGGGGGACAGGGCGAAGGCGCGCCGTCCCGAGAGCGAGACCTCCGCCACCGGTGTGCTGAACGAGACCGTGAGCCGTGCCTCCTGGACCGCCGCCCCGAGGGCCACCGACCGGACCGCCGCCGAGGTCACGGCCACGTTCAAGGGCATGGCTCCCCCACCCGCTCCGAGGCGGTCGAGCTCCCGGGCGACGGCGGCCTCCAGCTCTTCGCGCAGCCCGATCTCGGGGGCAAGCACCACGACCGGCTCGAGGTGCACGGTGGCCGAGCGCACAGGAGCACGGCCCACGGCGTAGGCGCAGCCCCCGAGTGTGCTCGCCCACGCCGCCATCAGCACCGGGACCTCCGTTGACAGGTCCTATTCCAGGTTGGACACTCTGCCACCCGGTGGAGGCCCCGATGCTCAGCGCGCTCCTTTTGATGTCGACCCCGAGCCACGCCAAGGACGAGCGCGTGCCGGACGCCGACCCGACCGTGAGCGCGGAGGCCACGCGGGACTTCCTGATGGGGGTCAACTTCCGCGGGCGGTGGCTGAGCGTGCCGGACTCGGTCATGGACATCTGGTTCTTCAACGGCTCGGACTTCGACGGCACCCACCCGGAGCGTCCGAGCATCAGCGCGTACTCCATCGGGCTGGAGTACGTCATCACGCAGGGCACCGCGAACGGCATCTTCTACGTGGACTGGATGCGCTCGCTGATGAGCGAAGGCTACTGGGATGACGTCGAAGACCCGCCGAACCAGAACGACGGGGACTATGTGAAGCCCAGCGGCCTCGGCATGGTCGCCCTGGGGGCGAACTACGGCTTCGGGATCCCCCTGAACCCGGGCAACCCGGACTTCGAGGCCGCCATCATGATCGGTGGTGGACTCGGCATCGGCTTCCTGACCGGGGAGCTCCAGAAGTGGGATGCGCACCAGGACAGCTCGGGCGTCGTGTACAACGCCTACGAGTGGTACAACCACCCCGACGGCACCCCGGAGCCGGACGGCACCACGCGGATTCCCGGCGTGCTCCCGCTCGTCGACATCAACATGGGCATGCGCTTCACGATCGCGCAACAGGCGACCATCCGACTCGAGGGTGGCCTGCACGACATGCTCTACCTGGGCAGCAGCGTCGGCGTCGTCTTCTGAGTGCGTCGGGGTGGCCGTCGCCGTGAGGTCGTGCTAATCCCGCGGGGTCACGGAATCGAGCGCCGCCCGGCGCCACCAGAGGAAGAGCCTTGATCATCGTCAACGTGCGCGAGAACGAGCCCTTTGAGAAGGCCCTGCGCCGCTTTCGCCGCAAGGTGGAGCGCGAGGGCATCCGCAAGGACATCAAGAAGAACAGCTTCTACCTGAAGCCTGGCGAGAAGCGGCGGCTGAAGCAGCGCCTCGCCGAAAAGAGGCGGCGCAAGGCGCTCCGTCGCGCGCAACGCCGTGCGTCGGCGAAGTCCCGCCTGCGCCGCTAGAGCACCCCGCACGCCGGCTGGCGTTGCAGGCTCACTGTGCTCCGTTCGACGACCTGGTAGGCGCTCCGGCTAGCCTCCGTCCTCGGAAGCCGAGCTCGCCGCCTCCTCCCCGGGGGCGGCGTTCTGCGTTGGCTCCCCGCCTCCCTCCTGGGAAGCGGCCTCCGCTGGCCCCGCTCCCTCGTCGGCGGCGACCTCCCCGGAATGTTCCGCCCCTTCGTTCCGTGGTGCATCGTCTGGACCCGGTGTGGCGCCTTCCGGTGCCAGGGCCGAGCGCTCGGGATCGACGGGTTCGCTCAGCACGAAGACCAGCTCGGACACCGTCTCGCCGGACGAGAGGTCGACCGGATTCTCCGCGTACTCGAAGCGTGGGTCGTCGGCGCTCGGCCCGTCTCCCGCCAGATCGTGGTAGGCGACCAGCAACACGCTGTCGTGGGTGCCACGAACGTCCAGGCGGAACGGCCCGACCCGGGGATAGCGCTCGACTGCCACGACCTTGGGCGTGCCGTCGGCCATGCTCACGGCGTCGATCTGGATCACACCGCTCTCGAAGGTGGCCATCTCGATCGTGCCTTCCACACGGACCTTTCCGAGCCCCTCTCCGGCTCGTTCCCCGTCAGCGGGCGGTGCAGCCTGCGCCGACGCGGCCGC
>CAZSAT010000185.1:0-5394 GCA_964604675.1 uncultured Enterobacterales bacterium | reverse complement strand
AGCAGCCACGCCCGGGTGGTGGAACGGTAGACACAGGGGCCTTAAAAGCCCCAGCCCTCGTGGGCGTGCGGGTTCGAGTCCCGCCCCGGGCACGCCACGTTGACAGCGAAGGCCGCGCGCGGTCTACTCCCGACGGTGTCTCGACGCCCGCGGGATACGTCTGCTCCGCCAGGAAGGACCGGATGGGAAAGGTCATCGGCATCGATCTCGGCACGACCAACTCGGTCTGCGCCTACATGGATCGACGCGACCCTCAGATCATCATCAACGAAGAAGGTGGACGTGTCACCCCGTCCGTCGTCGGCTTCTCGAAGAACGGAGAACGCTTCGTCGGTGACATCGCCAAACGCCAGCTCTTGATCAACCCCGATGCCACCGTGCACTCGATCAAGCGCTTCATCGGCCGGTCCTACAACGACGCCACCCACGACGCCGACATCGTGAGCTACGAGATCGCCGAGACACGGAACGGCGAGTGCGGCGTGGCCATCTCCGAGCGGGTCTACACCCCGCAGGAGATCTCGGCGATGATCCTGCAGAAGCTCCGGAAGTCCGCCGAGGACTTCCTGGGCGAGGAGATCTCCGAGGCGGTCATCACCGTGCCCGCCTACTTCACGGATCGGCAGCGTCAAGCCACGAAGGACGCCGGCACCATCGCCGGGTTGAACGTGCTCCGCATCATCAACGAGCCGACCGCGGCCGCGCTCGCCTACGTGCACGACCGGCGGAAGACCTCCACCATCGCGGTGTACGACTTCGGCGGCGGCACCTTCGACATCTCGGTGCTCGAAGTGGATCGCGACCTGGCCGAGGTGCGCACGACGCGGGGCAACAACCGGCTCGGCGGCGCCGACATCGATCGGCGCATCGTGGACTGGCTGCTCGAGGAGTTCCACAAGGAGCACGGCCTCGACCCGAGTGAGGACAAGGTGGTGCTCCAGCGCCTCCGCGACGCAGCCGAGCGCGCCAAGCTGGAGCTGTCCACCGCGCTCGAGACCGAGATCCACCTGCCCTTCCTGCTCACGTCCAACTCGGGGCCGAAGCACCTCCAGTGCAGCCTGAGTCGGGCCACCTTCGAGGCCCTCGCCACCCCGCTGTTCGAGCAGACCGTCGAAGAGTGCCGGCAGGCCCTGGAGGACATCCGCATGGAGGCCTCGGAGATCGACGAGGTCATCCTCGTCGGAGGCTCTTCCCGCATCCCGCGGGTGCAGGAGATGGTTCGCCAGCTCTTCGAGCGGCCGCTGAACAAGTCCTTCAACCCCGACGAGGTGGTGGCCATCGGCGCGGCCATCCAGGCGGGCATCCTCGAGGGCGACGTCAAGGCCGTCACGCTGCTCGACGTCACCAACTTCTCGCTCGGGATCGAAGTGGAGGGCAGGCGCTTCGCCAAGCTCATCCCGAAGAACACCACGCTGCCCGCCCAGAAGACCCAGCTCGTCTCCACGGTCGTCGAAGACCAGAAGACGGTGCGCATCCACGTGCTGCAGGGCGAGAGCCCCTATGCCCGCGACAACGTGAGCCTGGGCGAGTTCGAGCTCACCGGCATCTCCCCTGCCCCCCGCGGCGTGCCGCGGATCCAGGTGAAGTTCGCCATCGGCATCGACGGCATCGTGAACGTCTCCGCCACGGACACCCGCTCGGGCATGGTCGAGAAGGTGGTCATCGAAGCGCCAACGAGCCTGAGCCCGACCGAGATCGACGACCTCCGAGACGAAGCTGCAAGCTACGAGCGGCAGGCCGAGGAGAACGCCGAGCTCAAGGAGCTTCGACACCGCATCGAGAAGCAGCTCATGGCGCTGGAAGAGTTCCTGCGCGACAACCGCGGCTTCCTCCACAAGAAGGACATCTTCGAGCTGGAGCAGGCGCTCAAGCGGGGGCGCATGGCCCTGGTCAAGTCCAGCGACCGCACGAACCTCGAGGGGCTCTCCATGTACCTCTCGCGCTTCTTCGCCCACCTGTCCGACAAGACCGGTGGTGGGGACACGCCGGTCCACTAAGGCAGGTTGCGCCCTCGAGCCCGGCGCAGGCCAGGCGCAAGAGCAGAAGAGCCGGCACGCAGCCGGCTCTTCGTGTCTGTGAGCCCGAGGTCTACTCCGCGGCGTCGGCCTCGCCGTCACCCTCTTCGTCGTCGCCCTTCTTGGCGGCCTTCTTGGCGGCCTTGGCGTCCGACTTGGCTTCCTTCTTCTTGGCCTTGGCGTAGCCCTTGGGATCGTACTCCCGCCAGATCCTGTCGGCCTCGGCCTCGTAGTCGAACACCTCGACCTCGTAGCCCTTGCCCTCGAGCTGCGGCAGGATGACGTCCTTCGGTCCCCGGGCGATGACCACCTCGTGACCCACACAGCGCTCCATCAGCCCCGGAAGATCGTCGATGTCGACGCTGGCGAGCCGGTCCGGCTTCTCCGAGATGTAGTCCCAGGACAGGTAGCCCGACTCGATCGGTCCGCTGAGCCGGTTGAGCATCTGGTAGGTGGTCTGGTGACCGAGCACGTACTTACGGGCCCGGTTCAGCTTCATGAGCTGCACCAGATCCGGGTCGAGCTCGCCGGCCTGGGCCTCCTCGACCGCGTCGAAGAAGGTGTCGACCGCAAGGCCGACCGCGTCGTTCTGCACGAGGCTTCCGAAGTACAGGCCCGCGGCGCCGCCGGGGTACTCCCACTGTCCAGCGCCAGCCCCGTAGGTGACACCCGCAGTCTCCCGCAGCCGGGACCACGCCATCTCGTCGAGCACGTCGGTGAGCACCTCACGGGCCTCGAGGTTCTCCAGGGTGGCCGGACCGACCTGGCACGCCAGGCTCATCGAGGTCTGGCTCACGCGTTCCTTGTCGAGCACGATGACCTGGCGGTCAGGCGGCTCGGGAGCCTCGGGGAGCTTGTAGCCCTTGAAGGTCTCGGCACCCGAGGCGTCGGGCTGCCACGAACCCAGGTAGGTCTGGACGAGGCGCTCGGCCTCCGCCATGTCGGAGATGCGACCGACGACGTACAGCACCGCGTTCGACGGCTGGTAGAGCTGATCGTACCAGTCCTGGATGTCCGATTCCTTGTACTCGGCCATCGCGTCGTAGTCGTGCTCGTCGAGGTAGTGCACCGCCGGGTGGCCGGGGAACAGGCGCGTGTTGCGGAGGTACCCGGTCCACCAGTCCGGGTCCTTCCGGTCGGCGCGCAGTCCCTTCTTGGAGACCTTGGTCCGGTTCTTCACGTTGGAGACGTCGGGCCTGATCAGCTCGACACGCTCACGAACCAGCCACAGCAGGCCGTCGAGGTTGCCGGACGATCCCTGCACACCCATCCAGCGGTTTTCGCCGGTGTCGCCGCCGGTCCAGGACCCCGCGAGCCGCAGCGGCATGTTGCCGAAGGAGTTCTGCGGCTCCTGCCAGTTGCCGGCCGGCCAGTCCTCGGTGTTCCGGAGCGACCAGTTGTTGAGCCCGGGCATGGGCTCCTGGGCGTCGCCGCCCGGGAAGTACAGGCCGGCCTGCACGAAGGGCGCCTGGCCGTGGTTCATCAGCACCACCTCGAGGCCGTTGCCCAGGGTGAAGTTGCGCACGGACTCCATGTCCGGCGGCACCATCACGCGCTCCAGCATCTCGGCATCGAGGGTGTCGAGGTCCATCATCGTGGCGACCTCGGCGCTGCGCGACGTGCCCTTGTACACGGCGTCGGTCGAGTCCATCGTGATGTCCTCGTCCTCGTAGGGCTCGAGCACCACGGAGACGAAGCGGTCACGGGTGAGCCACTTCTCGGCCAACGCAGCCGCGTCGTACGCTTCGACGCGGTTGAGCCACTCGAACTGGCGCGAGTAGTACATCGGGTCGCCGGTGAAGTGCGTGAAGTTCGCCGTCTCCGCGGCGCGACCGCCACCGATGGCCGACACGACCTCGACCGAGCGGAAGACCGACGCCATCCACTGGTACCGCGACAGCGAGAACAGGTACTCCTGCCAGTAGCGGTTGTTGATGTCCCACATCTGGTACAGGCCATCGGCGGCCGTCTCGATCATGTCCTCGGGATCCTTGCCGTCCGGCACCTCGATCCAGCACATGGCGGTCGAGTTGAGCTCGGACGCCCACAGGAAGCAGCCCGCCGAGGAGTTCTCGTCGAGCTCGTCGGTGAGGGGGTCGAAGTTCTCGTTGAGGTAGCTGTTGATCGCGAAGCTCATGAAGTTCGCGGTCATCTCCATCAAGGGCTGGTCCCAGCGGTAGCCACCGGGCATGGACCACGCCATCACGGCGGTGGTCGTCTCCACGCCGCCCTTGTGGTAGCTGATGGTGCGGTCCACCGGCGGAATCGGGTCCTGGGTCTTCCACTGGGCCTCGGCGATGGGCTGCACCCGGGTGGGCGGCTCGATGAGCTCCAGCGGGTTCTCCTCGGTGACCGGGTTGTCCGGGTCCTCGAGCAGCTCGATCGGGAAGGCCTCCGCCAGGAAGTCGCCCGTCTCGTCGAGCGAGAAGTCGCCGACGACCACGATGGTCGCGTTCTCGGGCCGGTAGTTCTTCTGGCAGAAGTCCTGCACGTCCTTGAGCGTGATGTTGTTCAGGGAGTCGTGCGTGCCGATGCCGAGCCGGGAGTAGGGGTGGCCTTTCGGGTAGAGCTTGTCCCAGAGGTAGTAGAGCGCCGAGCCGCCGTCGTTCTCGTAGCGCATGCGCAGCTCGTTGCGCACGATCTCGCGCTCGAGGTTGACCTCCTCCTCGGTGACCGCCTCGACGGGCTCGCTCAGGCGCAGTCCTTCCAGCTCCAGGAGCGGGATGAGCGCCTCGCGCGGACCGACCGTCATGTAGTTGGTCCAGTCGTTGGCGGTGGACGCGTTCAGGTTGGCGCCGACCTCCTTGAGGATGTCCCACACCTTGGGCGCGTTCTCACCGTGGATGGAGCGGAACCAGAGGTGTTCGACCAGGTGCGCGATCCCCTCGAGGCCTTCCGGGTCGTGCGACGAACCTCGGTCGATGACCGACGTGATGGACACGATCGGCTGGGTGTGGTCCTCCTGGAAGATGATCCGCACGCCGGACGGGAAGGTGTAGTCGCGAATCTTGAGTTCGTACTCGTCGAGCGAGAGCTCGAGGTTCGGACGCTGCGGCCGGCCGGCTTCGACAAGGATCGTGTCGCCGACTTCGGCTTCCTGGGCCAGCGCCGCGGGGGCGGTGAGGCCGAGAGCGAGAAGGAAGCTCATGTACGGGCTCCAGGGGGCATTGGAATGGGGGTGGCGCCGCCACCGCAGCGCGTGCGGTAACAGGTTGGAGGAAGCTTCGCCGCAGCAGTGGGCCGCACCGGAGGACTGTTGACGCGGTCTCCCCAGAAACGACGGAACCCGCCACGAGGGCGGGTTCGAAGTGGAGCTGAGGGGATTCGAACCCCTGACCCCTAGAATGCCATTCTAGTGCTCTCCCAGCTGAGCTACAGC
>CAZSAT010000184.1:0-10914 GCA_964604675.1 uncultured Enterobacterales bacterium | reverse complement strand
ACCGACACCGACACCGACACCGACACGGACACCGACACCGACACCGACACCGACAGCGACAGCGGTGGCGATTCCGGTGGCGCTGACACGGCGCCAGCTTCGACCGAGCTGTACTTCCTCGTCGAGGTCTACGATGCCGCCGGGTACGTGGCCGAGGGTGACGCCTTCGCGGCCACCGCGCTCATCGCGAGCGAGTGGACCAGCGGCACGGCCGGCACGCTCACGCTCGAGGTGCCTTCCGGTGAGGGCTACTCCGACGTGTACGTGGCGGTCACGGCCTACGACAACCCCGTCGGTGACTCCGGCGACTACACCCTGTGGTTCGGCGCCGACCCCACCGCGTCGAGCATGGCCGCTGCGGCCTTCCCCCCCTGGGACACCGCGGGCGCCGATGCCGGACCGGACAACTATGGCAGCGTGGGGGACCCGATCGGTGGTGGCGCCGTGCACACCTGGGAGCTCGACGTGCAGACCCTGACCTGGTCGGGGCGCTACACGATGGTCGACATCCGGCAGCTCGTGTCCACGGTCACGGGCTCGGACTCCGGGGAGGTCACCGAGCACGACGTCACCGAGGGCGCGGACCAGGCCTGGATCATCGCCGGTGAGCTCAACCGCCTCCACGCGCCCACCGCGGGCAGCATCATCTCCAGCGGCGTCGCGCAGCTCAAGCTCGAGCCGGACCAGGAGAACACGGTCCCGACCCTCGTGCTGGACACCTACAAGACCGCCGAGGCCGGCTGGACGATCCAGGAAGAGGAGCCCAACGACGTGGCGATGGACGCCAGCGCCAACCTGTTGCCGGAAGAGCTGGGCAACGCGCAGCCCCTGGTGGCTTCCGGTGCGGGCTTCCTCGACACGCTGGAGGCCGTCCAGACCTACACCGCCGACGACCCGGGCGACTGGGAACACAACGACATCGACGTGTTTGCGCTCACCGCCGAGGAAGAGGGCCTCGACGGGGTCATCCTGTGCGGCTTCGGCGCAGATGTCGACCTCGACGTCCACCTGATGGACAGCGAGGGGGTCTGGTACGACTACTCCTGGTACGACAACCCGGAGTACATCCAGGTGTCCGCCACGGGGCTCTCGGTGGGGGCCGAGCCGATCTACCTCGTCGTGCTCCCGTGGACGGGGCCGGCGGGCGACAACGCCTACACTTGCACCTTCGAGTGGCTGTAGGCGTCAGGGCCTCGGCACGGGCTTCGCCCACGGTCCGTCTTCGGACCCGATGAGGACGTGGCCTCGCCAGGCGTCTGCTTCGCCGATCCGAAGCCAGAGCTCGTGCTCGACCGCGGCTTTCGGAAGCGCTCCCCACCAGCGGCTGTCGACGCCGGCGTCGCGGCTGTCGGCCAGGAGGTACAGCTCGCCGTCGCCGACCACCAGCTCGTCCTGGGTGTAGGCGGGGAGGGGGTCCCGGTGCTGGATGAGCCACCGGTTCGCCTCCGCGAGCACCGTGGTGGATGCGGTGCGGCCCATCTCCTTGATGGGCACACCCTTCCCCCCGGTCACGAGCCGCCCGCCGCGGAAGCGCACCGGGTGCCCTTCGGTCGCGACCACCCGGCGGAGGAGCTTGCGACCGGCCTCGTTCGGGTCGTCGATCCGGACCACGTCGCCTGCGTCGGGCTCAGGCGGGCCGAGCACCAGCCAGTCCCCCGCGCGAAGGCTGGGCGCCATGTCGTTGTCCGTGACCCGGATCACCCGGAGGTTCCAGCCACACCACGCCATGCCGCCGGTCAGCAGCAGGGCGATCGCGTGGCGAAGCTTAAGCATGGTGCAATCCTACCGGGCGACCTCTTGGCTATGATTTCAGAGGTGACAAGGGAGAGCCGCGTGCCCGTCGTGCTTCTGTTCGCAGGGACCTCGATCCTGGCTGGCTGCGCCAACGACCAGCAGATCCACCGAAACACCACCGAGGAGCTCTTCTACCAGGAGCTCGCGGCCGAAGCCGACATCCTGTTCGTCATCGACGACAGCCAGTCCATGGCCGACGAGCAGCTCCTGGTGGCCGACGGCTTCCACGGCTTCATCACCGCGCTCATCGAGGAGGATCTGGACTGGCGGGTTGCCGTGGTCAGCACCGACATGGACAAGAGCTTCGCCGAGAAGGGCCAGTTCGTGGGCGACACGCCCTGGCTCACCCCCGACGACGAGGACTACGTTGGGGAGTTCTTCGAGCGCATCCAGGTGGGCATCGACGGCTCCGACAAGGAGCAGGGCCTGAAGGCGGCGATGCACGCCCTGACGGATCCGAAGGCCCTGGAGGTCAACGAGGGCTTCCGGCGGGACTCGGCGGCGCTCGCCTTGATCTTCGTCAGCGACGAGAACGACTGCAGCAACGACGCGACGCTTGCGGACGACGCCGACGGCGCCCTCTGCTACGAGTACGACGATGCGCTCATCCCTGTCTCCGACGTGATCTCGGAGCTCCGGGGCATCGTGGGGCTCGATGGGCGCATGGTGGCCTCCGGTATCGTCGGCCCCCTCGCTGCGAACGGGTGCGACGGTTCGTGGCCCGGGCACCGCTACCTGACGGTGACGGAGAAGCTGGACGGACTCGCCGGCAACATCTGTGACAACGAGTACCAGACCGTGATGGAGGATCTGGGCAGCCGCATCGCCGGTCCGATCTACGTGTTCCAGCTCGAGTACGCAGCAGCGGAGGGCACCATCGCGGTGGTGGTGGACGACGAGTACGAGGTCGAGGAAGACGACGACGACGGCTTCACCTACGACGCGGAGTACTGGCAGGTGCGCTTCGACGGCGACTACGTGCCGCCGCCGGGAAGTGAGATCCGGATCTCCTACACCATCGGGACGGAATGAAGCGGAGGGCTTGACCTCCGGATCGCGGGGTTTAGTTTCGCGGTCAGGCAAGTGTTTGGGCACCGACGGTCGGTGGCCGAGAGCTCGCCGCCCCCCGACCAGCAGCAGCGGCCTCGTGCCGCGCTGGAGACCTCTGCCATGGCCGTCCTGCGACTCGACCTCAGCCTCCCCCACGACCTCCCCGACGAGCTGCCGGTGATCTGCCTGCGCCGTGGGGCCTTGCTCCCCGGCGCCGTGCTTCCCCTCCAGGTAGGGCGCGAGAGCTCGCTCGCCGCGCTCCGTGCCGCCAGGGGCTGGCTGCTCGTGGGCGCCCAGCTCGATGGGGCGGTCACCGACCCCGGACCGGCCGACCTGCTCGGTGTGGCCACGCTCGCGCGGGTGGTCGAGCGCCGCCGCGCCAACGAGGGCCTGGTGGCCGTCGTCCACGGCGTTCGGCGCGTGCGCCTGGGCGCGTTCGAGCAGACCGAGCCCCACCTGCGGGCGCGCTTCGAGGTGCTCGCGCACCCCTGGCCCGAGGATCAGGACGCGCTCGGGCGGCGCTTGCGGGACCGGGTGAGTGCGGCCGCGGAGCGTCTCGGTGCCAGCCAGCAGGCGGGCACGATGGTGCGCGCCCTCCGGGACCCGGGCGTGCTCGCGGACGCCGTGGCCGGCATGCTCCCGGAGGCGCCGGGCTGGCGGCAGGATCTGTTGTCCACGCTCGACCCCGTCGTGCGTGCGAAGGAGGTCATCGCGGCGCTCGGGCGGGTGCTGGGGGACGACGAGGGTGGCGACGCTCTGCGCGAGAAGCTCAACGAGCTGTCCTTGCCCGGCCAGGTGCGTGAGGCAGTCGATCGCGAGCTGCGGCGGCTGGACCGCATCAACCCCCAGAGCCCCGAGCGGGGCGTGGCCATGGACTGGCTCGGCTGGATTGCCGAGTTGCCCTGGGGCGAACCGGCTGCGGCCGACGCCAGCCTCGACGCGGTCGAGCAGGCGCTGTCCGTGAGCCACCACGGCCTCGACGAGGTGAAGCGTCAGGTGGTGGAACACCTCGCCGTGCGCCAGCTCAGCGGGAGCGGCCGCGCCGATGTGCTCCTCCTCGTGGGCCCACCGGGGGTGGGCAAGACCAGCATCGGCACCGCCATCGCCGAGGCGACCGGCCGACCGCTGGTGCGGGTGGCCCTGGGCGGTGTGCGCGACGAAGCGGAGCTCCGTGGCCACCGCAGGACCTACATCGGCGCGCGGCCCGGCCGGATCGTCGAGGGCCTGAGGCGCGCCTCGCGGCCCGACGTGGTGATGCTGCTGGACGAGGTGGACAAGCTCGGTGTGGGCTTCCGGGGCGACCCGGCCGCGGCGCTGCTCGAGATCCTGGACCCGGAGCAGAACCACGCCTTCACCGATCACTACCTCGAGGTGCCGTTCGACCTCTCCAGGGTGCTGTTCGTGGCCACGGCGAACGACACGGCCACCATTCCGGCGCCCTTGTTGGACCGGATGGAGGTGCTGCGCGTGCCTGGCTACACCCCGGAGGAGAAGCGTCTCATCGCGCGTGACCACCTGCTCGGCAAGCTCGCCGGCCAGGCAGGCCTGGAGCCCGAGGAGCTGGCGCTGGAGGAGGGCGTGGTGGCTGAGGTCATCGCTGGCTGGACCCGTGAAGCGGGCGTGCGCCAGCTCCAGCGCTCGCTCGGCCGTCTCTACCGGGCCGCTGCCGTGAAGAAGGCCAGGGGAGAGCTCGACGAGGCCCTGTTGGTGCGCGTCGACGACCTGCCCGAGCTCCTCGGTCGCCGCAAGGTGCGCCCCTCGGCCCACGAGGACACCTCCCGGCCGGGTGTGGCGACCGGGCTTGCGTGGACCCCTGTCGGTGGTGACGTGCTCTATGTCGAGGCGAGCACGCTCCCTGGCAAGGGTCAGCTGTTGCTCACGGGGCAGCTGGGGGACGTGATGCGCGAGTCGGCTCGCGCAGCGCTGACCTGGGTGCTGTCGGAGGGCGGTGGACCCACCGATGGCCTGCTCGACCAGGACGTGCACGTGCACGTGCCCGCGGGGGCTGTGCCCAAGGACGGGCCCTCGGCCGGGGTGACCATCGCCACGGCGCTGGCGTCCATGCTGAGCGGTCGTCCGGTCCGGAACGATGTGGCCATGACGGGTGAGGCGACGCTCCGGGGGCGGGTGTTGCCCGTGGGCGGTATCCCCTCCAAGGTGCTGGCTGCGCAACGTCTGGGGCTCAAGACCATCATCCTGCCGCGCGCGAACGAGGCCGACCTCGACGAGCTGCCCGCCGACGCCCGGGAGGCCCTGGAGTTCGTCTTCGTGGACGATCTGACCGAGGTGGTGGCGGCGGCCCTCGTGTAGAGCGGCCGGTGGGTCATCGCGCTGCCATCGATCGGCGCGGGCCCACCGGCCATGCTCGGTCCATGCTCACCCTCGCCCTGTTGGCTTGTGCCCACACCCCTGCGCCGGTGGTGTCGGACTACTGGTCCGACCGCGAAGCGCGCCAGGCGGTGCTCGATGCCGCGGCGGAACTCCAGCAGCGCGAGGCCACCCTGAGCCAGGCGCAGGACCTCGGCCGCGAGGCGCGCAGCCGCTGTGCGAGCGCCTGGGCACCCGACTGCGGCGTGCTCCAGCAGCAGATCCAGCGCGTGGCGGCCAGCAAGCGACACTGGGAAGATGCGTCCACCGACTACCTGCAGCTCGCGACGTCACCCTCGGTCAGCCGGAAGCGCCTCCGCGAGCTCCAGGTGCTCGCCGAGACAGCCCAGCACAGCTACGAGGCGGAGGTCTTGCGCCTCCTGCGGCCCGCGAGGGTCGTGCTCGGTGGTTCCCTGGACGCTCGAGTCGGCGGGCACCTGGCGGAGGAGGCCGCTGAGAGGGCCGAGCCAGCGGTCGCCGGTTGGTCGGCCTCGATGCGCTGACCATCGGCGCTGGACCGTCGTCGGTTAGCCCTTTGAGGGCGGTGCGTCGTCGTGCCATGCTGCCGCCCTGATGGAGGTGCCATGACCGTCCTGCTCTCGCTCACGCTCATCGGGTGCAACGAGTACGACCTGAAGCGTGACGGCGACGCGACCGGTGGGGACACGGGTCGTCCGGACGTCACCGCCACCGAGGGAGCCCCCGACATCGAGGTCGAGCCCCTGTCCATCGACTTCGAGTACGTGCCGAAGGACTGTCTCGAGCAGGAGCTCGTCACGATCTCCAACGTGGGCGACGAGGACCTGACGATCTCGGCCATCGACCTGACGCTCGGCCAGACCAGCGCCTTCCCGGTGGAGACGCTGGACGAGAGCCTGGTGCTCGCTCCAGGCGAGAGCTACAGCTTCTTTCTCGGGTTCCAGCCGCCCGATGTCACCGACTACGCCGGGGAGCTCACGATCTCGAGCGACGACCCGGACGAGTCGCAGGTCTCGGTTGCGGCCGACGGCATCGGCGCCAGCGGCGGCATCTACGAGGAGAGCTTCCAGCAGCTGTCGGAAGGAAGCCTCGACATGCTCTGGGTCGTCGACAACTCCGGCTCCATGTCGGACGCGCTCGACCACGTGGCGGACAACTTCGAGGACTTCATCGACCCCTGGCTGTCGCTGGGGTCGCTCGACTGGCAGATGGGCGTCGTCACCACCGACATGGACAACCCGGCCCAGTCCGGTCGCCTGCTCGGCAGCGAGAAGATCATCACGCCGTCCACGGCCGACGCGAGGGAAGCCTTCCTCGACGCGGTGGACCAGGGCTCGTCCGGCTCCGGATCCGAGCGGGGCTTCGACGCCACCCTCGCGGCCCTCAGCGAGCCTCTGGTGAGCACCGAGAACGCCGGCTTCCTGCGCGACGACGCCAAGCTGTTCGTGCTGATCGTCACCGACGAGGACGACGACTCCGACCAGGACGCCGACGAGTTCATCGACGCCCTCCATGCGCTGAAGGCCAGCGACGACATGGCCAGCTTCTCCGCCTTCTGCGGGGACGCCGGCTGGTTTGGTTGCGCCAAGTGGCTGTCGTGGTCCTCGGGCATGATCACGGCGGAGGCCGGCACCGAGTACATCGAGGCGGTCGACGGCACCGGTGGCTACTGGGCGAGCATCTGCACCGACGACTTCTCCGACGCCTTGTCGATGATGTCGATGGCCGCGGCCGGTCTGACCGACACCTTCGAGCTGTCGGCGGTGCCGAGCACGGTGTCGACGATGGTCGTCTGGGACGACGGCGTCGAGGTCGACTACGACAACGACAACGGGTGGCTCTACGACTCCGACGCCAACGCCGTGGTGTTCTACGGGACTGCGGTGCCCGCAGACGGGTCGGTCATCGACGTGCAGTACGAGGTCGACGGCGGATGCTGATCGCGCTCGTGCTCTGCTGCACGGGCGACGAGGGCGGGTCCAACAAGCTCACGCGCGGCACCGATGTGCAGGCGCCCGAGCCCGAGATCGGGGTGGGTGTCGGCTACGCGACGGTGTGCTTGGGCTCGGACGCGATCGTCGAGGGGGCGGAGCCCCCGAAGGCCACGGACACGAGCGCGGGCCCACGCACCTGGCAGGTGGCCGGCGAGCTGCTCGCGGACGGGCTGCTGGAGGGGCTGACCTTCGACCTGGATCCGTGCTCGGGCTGGGAGCCCCACCGCGGCTACCGCGTGCTCGACGACACGGGCGTCACCTGGTGGGTCGGCTACGCCACCGCGGATGCCGATCAGCAGGGCAGCACGCCGATCGGTGCCCTGCCCATCGGGAGCCGCGTGGTCTTCGACTACGCAGAGGGCGAGGGCTCGGACGGGGCGGCCGCAGTGCTCCGAACCACCGAGGGTCAGCTGCTGCACGCCGTGGACACCGGCAAGTGGCTCGAGCGCCTGGGGCACGACGTGCTGGCGGGGCTGTCGGTGGAGGCGGGCGACGCCTATGGCGGGTGGAACCTCCGCGAGGAGTGCCGGCGCCGTGGCGTGCTGCTCCGGCTCGCGGGCGAGAGCGTCATCGAGCTCGAGGGTGGAGACACAGGTACGCTCGAGCTCGGCGGCGAGCCGCTCCATGCCCTCGCAATCGACACCTGGGCCTACGACGAAGACAACGACAACACCGAAGCCTGCGACGCGACGCGCGAAGAGCGCTCGTTCATCGCCTGGAGGGAATGATGCTGTGGATGCTGTGGGGATGTGGTGGTGCGCCGGGCGACCCCCAGACCGAGCCGGCTCAGGACACCCAGGTGGTGAGCGAAGACCCCTGCGAGGTGCTCGGACTGGCCAAGCAGGAGTTCCAGGACGCGGCGGACTCCTCGGCCCTCTACGCCACGGCCGCGGACTTCACCATTCCCACCGCGGATGGGGACTGGTCCTACAAGGAGGCGTGGACCGGCTGCGACAACGTGCTCGTGATCGAGGACGAGCCCACACAGACCCAGAGCGCCGACTACTCGATCTGGGAGAAGAAGAAGGACATCAAGGCCTTCTTCCAGCTCGTGCCGAAGAACACCCAGATCGTCTTCATCTCCACCCTGCAGAACGACGAGGACCGCGCGGCGCGGCTCGCCGACCTGGCGGGGCTCGTCGAAGAGGTGCTGGTCGACAAGCTCGAGGAGGGCGAGGACGACTGGTGGCGTCCCCGGATCGTCTACTCGACCGAGCGTTCGAAGAAGATCGAGGGCTGGTTCGGGGAGGCGATGGCCGACCCGGGCTGGGGCATCGGGATCGACCGCTTCCAGCGGCACCGGTACATCGGGAGCTACGCCGACCCCGACCGCTACAACTCCGGCTACGGCTGGTTCGACCCGAACATGGAGATGGCCGCCAACGAGGCGCGCTACTACAACTTCGAGTTCGACCGCCAGGCCGCCATGGACGCCGAGGGCGCCACCGAGGTGCCGCTCTTCAGAGGGGAGCGCGTGGCCGGCAACCTCGACGTCACCGTGCAGCTTCCCGACGCGTCCGAGCTGGCCACCTACGACACCATGACGGTGGACCTGTACATGGGCTGCGAGGGGGAGGGGGAGTACGGCTACTGCCCCGCCTGGGACTACATGGCGTACCTCTACGTGTGCGACATGCCACTCGATGGCGGCAACCCCTACGGCTCGGAGACTTGCCAGCCTTACGTGGCGGAAGTGATGGGCCTCTGTGCGAGCGACGGCGTGGTGGGGAAGGACAGCTGCCGGGAGGATGCGGAGTGCCAGCCGGCCGCTGACACGGTCGGTGACTCGGCCGGCGCCGACACGCAAGGAGCCACAGACACCTCCGCGCCCGCGGAGCCGACGGTGACCTACAGCTGCGAAGGCTACGAGGCCTCGATCGCCGCCGACACCCAGGTCGGGAGCTGCTTCGAACCGGGCGGCGCCACGGTCGAGGCCAGCTACACCTGCAACAGCGAGGGCACCGGCTACGGCGACCTGGCCTGCGCGTGCGACACCGAGATCGGTCGATGGATCACGACCTACCACCGCGAGGGTCGGTGGTGGTACGACGTGAGCCCGTACCTCCCGTTGGTGGCCCACGGTGGCGAGCAGACCTTCCGCTTCGACACCACGGGCCCCTACGAGCTCGAGGGGTCGCTGCGCTTCTCGGATCAGGGCAAGGACACCCGGCCGGACGAGGTCGCCTACCTGCACAGCGGGGGCACGATCAACGAGAGCTACAACGAGAACCACCCCCCGGTCACGGTCGATGTGCCGGCCGATGCCACGTCGGTGTCCCTCGCGGTGGTGGTGAGTGGACACGGCATGGCCGACCCCGGCAACTGCGCCGAGTTCTGCGACATCGACCACGAGTTCACGATCGGCGGCGAGACCTTCAACTTCGACAGCGAAGAAGCGGGGGGGGCGCGGGACTGCATGGAGCAGGTCTCCGATGGCACCGTGCCCAACCAATACGGCACGTGGTGGTACGGACGCTCGAACTGGTGCCCCGGCAAGGAGGTCAAGACCGAGGTGGTGGACATCACCCACCTGGTCACGCCGGGCGAGCCGGCCGAGGTGGCCTACCAGGCCTGGTTCGAGGGCGCGGACTACACCGGCAGCGCCACCATCCGGATGCACAGCTGGATGGTGTTCGGACGCTGAGGCCTAGGCGGTCTTCTGGCGCTTCTTCCACACCACGAGGAAGCCGATGACGGCGATGGTCAGGAGCACCGTGGCGGTCTTGGGGTGCACCTGCTCGGCCACCGCGGGGGCCTTGTCGAGGCCCATCATCTCCTGGGCGCGACCGATGGCCAGGCTGATGCGGCCCATCACGGTGTAGCCGAAGCTCGCCCCGAAGCTGAGCATGAGCGTGAGGATGCCGAAGCGGCTCACGTACTTCATGGCCTTCTTGTGGGGGGCCGAGAAGTAGAAGTGCAGCAGACACGCACTCAGCCCGAGCACCAAGGCAATCCCCGAGAAGACGCCGGCGCCGTCGGCCGACCAGTCCCAGATGCCGTGGTCGGCCCAGAGCTGGGAGAGGTTCGGCATGGACTGGGCCACCTGGGTCATCAGGTTCGCGTTGGCTTCGCCGGTGAGCTTCACCCCCGCGTAGGCCGCCACGATGAAGGCGATGGGCACCCGGGCGAGGTAGCTGAGCTTCCGATGGAGCTTGAAGAAGAGCATCACGACCAGGACCAGCGGCACCAGGCTCAACAGCTCACCGCCGAGCAAGGGCTCGATGAGGTTGGGCTTCATCACCCCGTAGTAGATCTCGACCACCGAGATCGCGATGCTCACGCCGAGGAAGAGGTGCTCCGCCAGCTTGTAGACCGGGTTGTCCTCGTAGAGGAACGAGAGGATGCAGATCGTGAGCGCCAGCGAGATCCAGCACCCCACGAGCTCGATGGTGGTGAGCGCGGTCATCCCTGGTCCTCGATCCGTCGGGTGATGAAGAAGGCGATGTTCCCCAGCACGATGAGCGCGATGATGAAGAGGTGGCCCAGGTTCAGCACGTTGATGGCCTGGGTGGCGAGCAAGCGCTCACCCTTCGCGGGCCCGCTGGTGGGGGGGCCGTCGGGGAACACGAGCTTCTCGTACTGCGCGCTGCCGGGCATCCCGCCCGCCAGGCCGAAGAGCTGGCCCGCCTTGTAGAACGGGATGTAGTCGGGCGCGCTGACTGCGGTGCAGCTCGACCCCATCTTCAGGTTGTACTGCCCCTGGATCTGCAGCACGTACTCCCGTGTGCCC
>CAZSAT010000183.1:0-10925 GCA_964604675.1 uncultured Enterobacterales bacterium | reverse complement strand
TGAAATGATGGAGCCGAGAAGGGGACTCGAAGCCCTGACCTGCTGATTACGAATCAGCGAGGTGCACCTCGACGGCACCGTCACCCCCCCGTGGACCCGAGGAAGCTCCGACCTCGACCGAGCGCCTCGAGCCGACGCTCCAGCTCGGCGCGGAGCTTGCGCTTGCAGCGCTGGAGAGCGCCGCGGGCGCCGCTTCCAGGCAGGCCGAGCAGGGCGTCGATCCGCGCCAAGGGGAGCTCCTCGACGTAGCGGAGGTGCACCACCTCCTGCTCCTCCGCGGTCAAGGTGGCCGCCGCGGCGGCCAGGAGCGCCTCGCGCTCGTGCCGCTCCAGCAGGCGCAGCGCGCCCGCCGCGGGGCTGGTCGGATCCACCAGGCCGTCGTCGCTCAAGAGCTCCCCCTTCTTGCGTCGCAGGTTGCGCGCGCGCATCCGGGCGATGCCGAAGATCCACGGGCCGAAGTTTCCCTGGAACTCCGGCAGCTTCTTCCAGGCGGTCTCGAGGGTGTCCTGCACGAGCTCCTCCGCGCGCTGCGGGTCGCCCACCAGGGCCAGGCCGAGCCGGTACACCCGGTCGCGGTGGGCCGAGAAGAGCCGGTCCAGGTCGACCTGGTGGCTCGCGGTCACCGCCTCCCCTGCCCTGCGCGCACCCTCCCGGCGGGCAGCGCGCAGCTCGGTGTCCAGGCCCGGTTTGCGTCCCACGTGAAAAAAGATCCTCCGGCCGTGTGATCTCTTGCGACCCAGCCACAAGGAGAGAGCACAAGGAGAACATCATGCTGGCTTTCATCCAGATCTCGGGCCCCTTCGGAATCCTCGCCATCGGCGCCGGCAGCGTCGGCCTGGTGCTCGCGCTGGCCGAGGCCGCCACCCGCGGGCAGCGCAGCTACCGGCGGGGCGTGGTCATCGCCGCAGCGGTCGCCCTGCTCGTCGGCCTGGCCGGCACCGCCCACGGCTTCTACATCATGAGCGAGGCCCTCTCCCATGCGCCGGAGAGCTTCAGCGACGCGCAGTTGATGCAGATGTGGCGCGCCGGCTTCGGCGTGACGATGACCACCACCACGATCGGCGCGCTGGCCGCGGTCGCCGACCTGCTCGCGCTCGGCGGCCTCTTCGGCCTGGCCAGCCGGCGCACCTGCGGGGCCTGATGTGCCATCCTCGGCGCTCGGAGGTCGCTTGGAGCTGTCGCCCGGCACGGTGGTGGACCGCTACACGGTCGACACCCTGCTCGGTCGGGGCGGCATGGCCACCGTGTACCGGGTGCGGCACAACCAGCTCGGCAGCCTGCACGCGCTGAAGGTGCTGCACACCGGGGGGCCCCACGTCACCGAGCGCCTCGTGCTCGAGGGGCGGCTGCAGGGCGGCCTGCACCACCCCGGCGTGCTGCGGGTGACCGACCTGGTGGAGATCGAAGGCCACCCGGCCCTGGTGCTGGAGTTCGTGGACGGCTGCACCCTCGAGGAGCTCCTGAACCAGAGCGGGCGGCTCGACGACGAGCGCGCAGACTGGCTCGCACGGCGCATCCTCGAGGCGGTGGCCGCCGCCCACCGGCACGGCCTCATCCACCGGGACCTGAAGCCCGGCAACGTGTTGCTCAGCGAGGTGGACGGCACCCTGCAGCCCAAGGTCGCCGACTTCGGGCTCGCCAAGGCCCTCGACACCGGCAGCGGCCCCACCGCCACAGGAGTCGCGATGGGCACGCCGGCCTACATGGCGCCCGAGCAGTTCCGGGACGCCGCAGCCGTCGACGCGCGGGCCGACGTGTTCTCCCTCGGAGCCATGCTCTACGAGCTGGTGACCGGGCGGCGGGCCTTCGAGGGCGACTCCATGCAGGAGGTCATGTGGCGCACGGTGAACGGCGACTACACGCCGGTCCGGGACCACGGACCCTTGCCCGCCGCCTGGGAGGCGGCCATCGACGGCGCCCTGCGCTCCGATCCCGACGAGCGGATCGGGAGCGTCGAGGACCTGCTGGCGATCTGGGGTGGCGACGCGGCAGCCCCCGCGTGGAAGCTGCCGGAGCACGTGCCGACCTTCGACGCGCCGACGGGGCTGCACCCCAGCATGTCGGAGCTGATGGAGCAAGCCGACGCGCCGCACATCGCCGAACACCTGGCGAGCTGCGCCGCGTGTCGGGTGGAGCGGAAGCTCTACCGCGAGGCCTTCTCGGTCGAGGGGCACGCGCCCCGCCGGTGGCCGCGGGGGCTGGCCGGGGCCGGGCTGGGAGCGCTCACGGGCCTGGCGGTGCTGGCGGCTGGGCTGGGCGGGCTCGGGCAGCTGGTGATGCTGGGGCCTTGGTGGCCGCCTCTGCTGGTGCTCGCGGCCATCGGCGGCGCTCGGCTCGGCGTCGGCAGCCACGCGCTCGCGGCAGGTCGCGGAAAGGGGCTCGTGAGCTGGCACCTGAGCCCCGCCCTGCTGCTGGTCCTGGGCATGGCCGGCTGTGGCATGGGCGCGATGGTCGCGGCCGGCGTGCTGCCCCACGCGGCAGTGGTGGACGTGCCGGCGATGGTGGCGGCCGGAGCCTCGGTGACCCTGATGGCCTGGTCCGCGGCGCAGCTGCTGGCCACAGCGCTCCTGCTGGCCACGCTGGGGCTGGTGGTCTGGACCCGGCGGCTGGCGTCGCGGGCCTTCGATCCAGGGCCCGTGGGGGTGGCCATCGGCGGCGGGGCGGTGTTGTGGCTGGCCGAAGCGGTCCTGGCCACCGACCGCACGGCGACCCTGTTGGTCTATGCCACGGTGGTGGCGGCGGGGGGGCTCCTGGCGCTCCTGCCCGACGAGGGGCCTGCGGACGCCCACGGGCGGCTGGTCGGAGGCACCGCCGCCGCCCTGGCCGGAGCCTCGGCGGCGCTCGGCGTGCAGATCCTCGACCTGCAGGCCCTGCTGGAGGAGGCGGCGCACTCCCAGCAGTGGGAGCCCGCGGAGGGTGCGCTCGCGGCCCAGGCCTTCGGCGAGGCGTGGAGCCAGGCGCTCAACCCCTGGACGCTGGCCTGGGTGGGGCTGGCAGCGCTCGTGGGCCTGGCGGTGCTCCTGCGGGGACGGGCCAGGCTCCCGGGCGCTGGGCGCGACCTGGGGCGGCTGGCGGCGGTGCTGGTGGTGGTGGTCGGGCCCGCGGCCGCGTGGAACGCGCGGGTGACCCAGGAGCTGGTCGACGCACTGGTCCCCGCCTGGCAGGCGGCTGCGGTGGCCGCCCAGGTGCCCGGGCTGGTGCTGCGCGCCGAGGGCGAGGGGCTGGTGGCGGCGGCCGAAGCCATGGACCCCTTGGTGCCGGGCGACCAGCTCGTGGCGGTGGACGGGCTGGCGTTCCACGAGGCGGCTCCGCTGGTGGAGCACCTGGCCGAGCGCGACGGGCCCGAGGTCGTGCCCGTGACGGTGACGCGGGAGCAGAGGCTGCTCGAGATCGAGCTGTCGCTCGCTTCCGAGTAGGCGCCTACAGCGCTTCCAGCCGCCCCTCGGCCCGGAGCTGCTCGTACCACGAGCCTGCGGACCACCACGTGGCCGCGTCGCCGAGGCCGCCCACGTCGATCACCGCCGCGGTGGCCAGGGCCCGGATCAGCTCGCTGATCTCGGAGTCGGAGAACGCCGAGCTGCCCTCGCAGAACAGGGTGCACAGGCTGTCGGTGGGGCCCTCGAAGTCGCAGTGGTCGGCGCCGACCACGCGCAGCGCCAGACCGCCGGACGCGCTCACAGCGTCCAGCCCCGACGTGTCCGCGTTGCACGACGAGCTCTCGCCGAAGGCCCCCCACACCGGCACCGACAGGCCGGCGCCACGGGAAGCGGCCAGGCTCTCGAACTCGACGAGGTCCAGGGTGACCACGGCGGAAGCGCTCCCCTCCGACGCAGCGACCACGCTGGCCACGCCGCCCGCGGAGTGCCCCATGAAGACCGGCGCCGTGAAGCCCAGCTCGTCCGCCAGCGCCGCCAGCTCCACCCCGTTGGCCTCGTGATCGGCGTCCCACAGGCTGGAGTGGCAGAGCTGCGGGGTCACGACCTCCAAGCCCCAGCTGGCCAGGTGGCCGGCGAGGTCCGCCATGTGGTCGGGAGCGCGCAGGAAGCCGTGCGACAGCACCACCTGGGCGATGGGCGAGGTCGGCGAGTAGCGCACCAGGTCGAAGCTGCAGCCGCCAGCCGAGACGGTGTCCTGCTGGACCACCACGTCGTGCCCGCCCGCGCGGCGCAGGTCGAAGTCGGTCAAGGCGGGGCTCCACGTCCCGGTGTCGTCGCCCGAGGCCGTGTCCCGATCCGAGGCCGTGTCGGCCGAGGCAGCGGCCGTGTCGTCTGCTTCGAACACCACCTCGCCGGCCGCGTCACCACCGACGCCCGGCGCCGACGCACAAGCGAGCCACCACACCATGAGAACCTCCAGCACGAGCCCACGAGCGGTGGCTAACGGTGCGCGCGGCCTCGCCGGTCACCTGGCACAAGTGTGTCAGGCAGGCACCCCGCGCGCCCACCGCGCCGGGCCGGATAGAGCCCGCCGCCATGAGCGTCGACACCATCGTGGTCGGAGGTGGCTCCGCAGGCTGCTGCGTGGCGGCGCGCCTCTCCGAGGATCCGGACCACCGCGTGCTGGTCCTGGAGGCCGGCCGGCGAGACGCCTGGTACGAGCTCCTGCTCCACATGCCCGCGGGGCTGTCCCGCGTGCTCGGAAACCCTCGCTACGACTGGCGCTACAGCTCGGAGCCCGAGCCCTTCATGGGCGGCCGCCGGATCGCCCACGCGCGGGGCAAGGTGCTGGGCGGCTCGAGCTCCATCAACGGCATGATCTTCGTGCGCGGTCACCCCGGCGACTTCGACGGGTGGGCCCAGGCCGAGGGCATGGAGGGCTGGTCGTGGGAGGGCTGCCTGCCGTGGTTCCGCACGTCGGAGACCGCCTTGTGGGGCGACCCCGCCCTGCGAGGTCACTCCGGACCCCTCGAGCTGGAGCTCGGACCGTGCACGAACCCGCTGTTCGGCGCCTTCTTCGAGGCGATGGCGCAGGCCGGCTACCCCCGCGCGGCGGACTACAACGGCGGCGCGCAGGAGGGCCACACGGCCTTCGACCGGAACATCCGGAAGGGCACCCGGCTCTCGGCGGCCCGCGCCTACCTGCACCCCGTGCTCGCGCGACCGAACCTCTCGGTGCGCACCGGCTGCCAGACCGCCCGCGTGCTCCTCGAGGGCACCCGTGCGGTCGGCGTCGAGCTCTTGAACGGCGAACGCCTCCTCGCCGGTCGGGTGGTGCTGTGTGCCGGCGCGATCGGCAGCCCGCAGCTGCTCCAGGTCAGCGGCGTGGGACCCGAGCAGGTGCTCCGGGAGGCCGAGGTTCCGGTGCTGCACGACCTGCCGGGGGTCGGGGAGAACCTGCAGGACCACCTCGAGGTCTACGTCCAGCATGCCTGCGCCCAGCCGGTCAGCGTGGCGCCCGCCCTCCGTTGGTGGAACCAGCCCTGGATCGGGCTCGAGTGGCTGCTGACCCGCACGGGCCCCGCCGCCACCAACCACTTCGAGGCGGGCGGCTTCCTGAAGACCACCCCCGAGGCTCCCTACCCCGACCTCCAGCTGCACTTCCTGCCGCTCGCCGTGCGCTACGACGGCTCCAGCCCCGTGGCCGGACACGGCTACCAGATCCACGCGGGTCCGAACCTCGCCGAGGCCCGCGGTTGGGTGCGCATCCGAAGCGGCGACGTGCGCGAGCATCCACGGCTGCAGTTCAACTACCTGTCCACCGAGCGCGACCGCCGTGCCTGGGTCACGGTGGTGCGCAAGGTGAGGGAGATCCTCGACCAGCCGGCGTTCCAGCCCTTCTCCGACGGCGAGATCAGCCCGGGCCCGGAGGTCACGAGCGACGACGACATCCTGGCCTGGGTAGCGCAAGACGCCGAGACCGCGCTCCATCCCTCCTGCACCTGCAAGATGGGCCGCGACGCCCTGAGCGTGGTCGATCCCGACGACCTCTCGGTCCACGGGCTGCAGGGGCTCCACGTGGTCGACGCTTCGGTCATGCCGAGCATCACCAACGGCAACCTCTACGCCCCGACCATGATGATCGCGGAGAAGGCGAGCGCGGCCCTGCGCAGCTAAGTGGACGGGCCGGAGGTCACGTGTCCGTGTTGCTCATGCTCGCCTGCTCCCAGCAGGTCCAGGTCGAAGCCCCCGCGCCGGCCCCCGAAGCCACCACCGCCGAGCCGCTCGTCATCTACTCGGGACGCGGGGAATCCCTGGTGGGCCCGCTGTTCGAGCGCGTGGAGGCCGAGACCGGCGTGGCGGTCGAAGTGCGCTACGGCGACACCCCCGAGCTGGTCACGCTCCTGCTCACCGAGCGCGAGCAGAGCCCCGCCGACCTGATCTTCGCCCAGGACTCCGGGCACCTGGGCGCCCTCGCTCAACGCGGCCTGCTCCGCCCGATCCCCGAAGCGGTGCGTGGGCAGGCCGACCCGCGCTTCCAGGACGCCGACGGCCTCTGGGTCGGCACGAGCGGCCGTGCACGGGTGCTCGTCTACAACACCGAGCTCCCCACGAGCGAGCTGCCCACCCGGCTCGCCGACCTCGCCGACCCGCGCTGGAAGGGCAAGCTGGGCTGGGCGCCGGCAAACGGCAGCTTCGAGTCCCACGTGTCGGCGCTGCGCCACCTGTGGGGCGACGACGCCACCCGCGCGTGGCTCCAGGCGGTGCAGGCGAACGAGCCGCAGGTCTTCCCGAAGAACTCGCCGCAGGTCGAAGCCGCCCACCAGGGCGCGATCCGCCTCGGCTGGGTCAACCACTACTACCTGCACCAGAAGAAGACCGACGGCTACAAGGCCGCCAACTGGTCCTTCCCGGAGGCGGGCGACGCCGGCAACGTGTTGATGCTCGCCGGGGTCGGGATCCGTGCGGGCACCGAGCGCGCCGAGCAGGCCGAGGCGGTCATCGCGTGGCTCCTGAGCGAGCCCGTTCAGGCCTGGTTCGCACAGGAGACCTTCGAGTACCCGGTGCGTCCGGGCGTCTCCACCCACCCCGACGTGCCCGCGCTGGAGAGCCTGAAGCTCGCCGAGGTGGAGCAGGCGTGGCTGGCCGACCTCGCCCCCACGCGCGCCATGCTGCAGGATCTGGGGCTGATCTGAGCTCCGGCCTCCCGGCGCGCGCCGGCGCCGCCCTCGTGGCGCTGCTGGTGCTCTCCCCGCTCCTCGGGCTCACGATCGGGCTCGTCGACCCGCCGCCGGATCCACTCGGGGCCCCCGCGGCCTCCTTCGGCACCCTGCTCGGCCGGAGCCACGCCGTCGCGCTGCTCGGCTCCAGCGTGGCCCTCGCCGTGGGCGTGGCCGTGCTCGCGCTGCTGGCCGGGGCGTGGCTGGCCTGGGCGGAGCAACGCCTCCGCTACCCGGGACGGCGGGTGCTCGCGGTGGTGAGCCTCTTGCCACTGGCCACCCCCAGCTACGTGGCTGCGGCCACCTTCGCCCAGTCCATGGGCCCGGGCGGCTGGGTCGGGGGACCCCTGGGCCTCCCCCGGATGACCGGTCTGGGCGTGGCGGTCTTCGTGCTGGCGGTGGTCTGCGTTCCCTACGTGCACCTGCTGGTCGGCGCCGCGCTCGCGCGGACCTCGGCGGCGGAGGAGGAGGCCGCGCGAGCGCTCGGTGCCGGGGCGTGGCGCGTCGCGTGGACCGTGGTGTTCCCGCGGGTGCGGGCGGCCCTCGCGCTCTCCGCGCTGCTCTGCCTGCTCTACGCGATCAGCGACTTCGGTGCGGTCGCCGTGCTCGACGCGCCCGTGCTGACCTGGCGCCTGTACGGAGCCGTCAAGGGGCAGGAGCTGGCCCAGGCCACCCTGCTGGGTGCCGCGGTGCTCGGCGTGACCGTGCCGCTGTTCGCCCTGGCGCGGGTGCTGCACGGTGCGCGCCAGGCCGGCACCGTCGCCAACCCGCGGCTGCCTGCCCGGCGCCAACCGGGTGCCGCCGCGCTGGCCGCCACCTACGCCACCCACGCCGTGGTCATCGGCGCCGGCGTCGTGCTGCCGGTCGTCACCCTGGTGCAGTGGGTCGGCGTGGGCCTGCGCCGGGACCTGGTCTTTGCCTCCCCCTGGACGGTCACCGCCGAGAGCGTGGCCGTCGCCGCCATCGGCGCCGTGGTCACCGGCGCGCTCGCCTGGGCGCCGGCCTGGGTCGCCGCCCGTGACCGCCGCTGGGGCGGTTGGGTCGAGCAGGCCACGCTCTTGACCTCGGCGCTGCCGGGCGTGCTGCTCGCGCTCGGGCTGGTGCTGGTCGCCCTGGCCGCCTCCCGCACCGTCGGCGACGGACGCGCTGTCTACGCCGCCCTGACCGGGAGCGGTGTGCTGCTCCTCGCCGGGTACGCCGTGCGCTTCCTCGCCGAAGGCTTCGCGGCCTTGAAGACCGCGGTGCTGCAGATCGATCGGCGCCAGGAAGAGTCCGCGCTCGCCCTGGGTGTGGGACGCGCGCTCTTCCTCCGCCGGGTCGGCCTGCCGGCGATGGCACCGGGCGTGGCGGCAGCGTCCCTGCTGCTCTTCCTCGCCGTGCTCAAGGAGCTGCCCGTCACGCTGCTGCTCGGCGGCGCGGTGGGTGTGCAGACCCTCGCCTTCCGCGTCTGGGACCGGTACAGCGAGGCGATGTGGCACGACGCTGGCGTCGCCGCGCTGCTCCTCGAGGTCGTGGCGCTCGCGGTGGTCCTGGCCACCCTGCGCTGGCGCCGGGCGGTGTAGCCAGGTGGTAGACCAGCAACCCGTGACACCCCTTCTCCTCCGAGGTCTCACCCACCAGTACGGCAGCACGCCCGTGCTCGCCGGCGTCGACCTCGATCTCGCCGATGGTGAGTTCGTCGCGGTGCTCGGGGCGTCCGGCTGCGGAAAGACCACCCTGCTCCGCGCCGTCGCAGGTCTCGTCACGCCGACCGCTGGAACCATCACCATCGGCGGGACCGACGTGGTCGCCCAGGGCCGAGAGAAGGTCCCAGTCGAGCGGCGGGGCGTGGGCCTGGTGTTCCAGGACTATGCGCTCTTCCCCAACCTCACGGTGGCGGAGAACGTGGGCTTCGGCTTGCCCAGGTCCGAGCGCAACCTCCGGGTACCGGAGCTGCTCGCCATGGCGGGTCTGCAGGACCTCGGTGCGCGCCTGCCCTCCGAGCTCAGCGGCGGCCAGCAGCAAAGGGTGGCCCTCGTCCGAGCGCTCGCTCCCCGGCCCCACCTGATGCTGCTCGACGAGCCCTTCTCGAACATCGACGCCGAGCGACGGATGGAGCTGGGCACGAACCTGCGCCAGCTGATTCGGGAGGCGGGCACCGCCGCGCTGCTCGTCACCCATGACCGCACCGACGCTCTGCGCCTGGCGGACCGCGTGATGGTGCTCGTACCCGAGGCCCAGGGTGCTCGGGTGGCGCAGCTCGCCAGCCCCGAGGCGGTCTACCGCCGACCCAGCGACGAGGCTGTTGCGCGGCTCACGGGTGGAGGTCTCATCCTCGATGGCCAAGCCCACGGAGAGCACGCCGAGACCGCACTCGGGCGGGTCAGCTTGCTGGAGGCGCGCACCGGCAGCGTGCGCCTGGTCGTTCGGGAAGAACAACTCGCACTGGGAGAGGGCAGCGACCCGGTCGTCGGCCAGGCCTTCATCGGCCGCGCCTGGCGCCTGCGCGTCCAGACCGCTGCGGGCACTGTGGACGTCGAGACCTCGGCCCCGCAGCCCACGGGTGCGGTCACCGTCACGGGCCAGGTGTGGGCGCTTCCCTAGCTCGAGATGTCAGCAGCATGTCAAGAAAGGGGGGGGCTGGCTCTTGCCGAACGCGTCCCGCTCACGTACGCCTTGTGAGTCCGGACGCATCAAGTCATTGGGGGCTCTGATCGAGCCGGACCATGTGAGAACCTCGTGCAGACGAAGAGCATCCCTCTCTCCTGGTCCACCGTGTCCGCCGACTCCACCACCAACAGCTTCCTGCCGTTCACCGGGTGGATGAGCAACGCCGGGATGTCCAAGGTGCGCAGCGCCTTCGAGATCATCGGCACCATCGGCGACATCACCGTCTCCCCGGCGTACCAGATCGCCGACCACCCCGACAGCCCAGGCGTCGCCGTGGCGTTGTTGACCACCTTCGATGCCGGCGACGACGTCTACTACCCGGGCTCGTGGAAGGACGTGACCGGGGACGTGGACGACACCATGCTCATCCGCTTCGGGTTCATCGTGAAGAACACGTCCACGAGCAACGTGACCACCGCACGGGTCAGCGGCACCATGCAGGTCGTCTACGAGTGAGCTGCGGACAGGACCTCAGCTGCAGCTGTGTGGGGTGCGTGGATCCGTTGGCCTCGCTCGACAAGATTCCGTCCATTCAAGGCGTACAAGGATCGACGGAACCCTTTCAGCTCTTCGCTGCGGAAGCTGGTGGCTACCCGGACGCGGCCCAATGGGTCGGGGGCGACCCGATCGGTGTGAACGAGCCCGCCGTTCTCGAGATGCTCGCCGCCCTCGGCGTGCAGGGCAGGCTGGTGGGCATGCGAGGAGCCGAGCAAGACGCGATGCCCGGGTCGGGCGAGAGCACCACCTTCGACCCGAACCCGGACCCGGACCTGCCCAACGTCGTGTGGACACCCAACGTCGACATCCCGATTCCAGCCATCTCCACCGAGCCCGCCGGTCTGGGTGACGTAGACATCTACGTCAGCCTAGGGTTCGCGGGCTTCTGCGATCGCGACCACCCCGCTGGCTGCTCTCTGTACCGAATTCATGTGCGCCAGGCGAGCCTGACCGCCCACGCTGCTTCCGTGCTCGGTCCTACCGCAGCCGTGACCGTGACCAAGGTGGTCTCGGCGACGACCGTGGCAGGTCCGGCAGGACAGAGCTTGGACGTCGGTGTGGTACAGCCTGCGGTGAGCCCGTCAGGACGGTACCTCGCGTACACGCTCGCGTCCGACGACCACAAGACCTTGATCATGGTCCGCGACCTGACGACCGGGGCAACGCTCGTGGTGGACCGCGG
>CAZSAT010000182.1:0-11063 GCA_964604675.1 uncultured Enterobacterales bacterium | reverse complement strand
TGCGAACGTACCGCCACGTGCCCTCGGTGCCGGGTGCGGGCGTGAAGGCACCCGAGGGTTGGAGCACCAGCACCTCGTCCGGCGTGGCCACCCACACGCGCCCCTGGTCGTCTTCGAAGAAGGGGGTGAGCGGCTGCACGTTCCACGCCGTGTCGGGCGTGTAGTGCCATGCAGTCCAACGCTCGCCGTCCTGACGCGCCACCCCGACCGCCGTACCCACCCAGGTCGCCTGCTCGCCGAGGAGCAGGCTCTCGACCCGAGCGACCGGCAGACCATCCCGAGCGTCCCACACGCGCCAAGACCCCTGGCCGTCCTGCCTGGCCAACCCGTGGTCACCCCCATACCAGATCCCCCCCGGTCCGTCGTCCAGGACGAACGCCACGTCACCCATCGAGGCGCCGACCACCGGAGCAGCCACCACGCTTCCATCGCGCACCAGGCCACGCTCCCGCGCGAGTCCCGCCCACCAGGAGCCACCCGCCGCAGCGAGGCCGAGCACTTCCGCGTCGCCGCTCCAGACCAGCTCGACCACGTCGTCGACCACTCGATGAACCGCCCGGTCGGTGCCCACCAACAGGGCATCCCCCTCCCACGCCAGCGACCTCACCTCGTCCCGCCCGAGGCCGTCCTCGGAACGCCAGCTCCGCCACGTCCCCGTCGAGGCGTCGAAGCGGCTGAGCCCCCGAGCGGTCGCGGCCCAGATGCGGCCGTTCGGATCCTGCAGCAGGTCCCAGACCTTGGTGTGGGCCAGTCCATCGGCGGTTCGGTACCGCCGCTGCTCGCCTGTTGCCGGGTCGAGGAAGAACACACCACGCTCGGTGGTTCCCAGCCAGAGACGCCCGTCCCGATCCTCCAGCACGCAGGTCACGCTCGGGTAGGGCCAGCGCCCCTCCAGCCGCAAGGGGGTCCACCCCTCTTCGCCGAGCACCGCCGCCCCGCCTCGCCACGTGCCCGCCAGGAGCCCTTGCTCGGTCGCCGCGAGATCGTAGACCGACGCGGCCGGCAGGCCCACGTTCACCGTCGTCCAGCCATGCCCGTCGAAGCGGCTGACGCCCCCCACCGTGGCCACCCAGAGCTCTCCCTCGTGCCACAACACGTCGGTCACGTGGTCGTGCACCAGCCCATCGGCCGCTCGGAAGCTCCGCCAACGATCGGTGACGGGGTCGTGGTAGCCCACCCCCCCGCCGTCCGTGCCCACCCAGATGCCACCCGCGTCGGCCACCGCGACCGAGGTCACGGTGAAGGCATCCAAGGTCGGAGACGCCGGCATCCGGTCTACCAGGCGAAGCACAGCCGACTCGGCCACCAGCGTGAAGGGGAGGTCCGCCCCAGCGTGGCGACCGCGGAGGGCGAACGCGCCGCGCGCTCGGTACGGCCCGGTCCAGCAGCCCGCTTCACCGCTGACCTCGGCGACCAGCCGCCCCCCTCCGCTCCGCACCCGCTCCTCCGCCCCGTGGATCAGCTCGAGGCCGTGGGCCTCGGAGGACAGTCCCGTCCAGCAGAGCCGGACCCGGTCGCTCCGATGCCCGTCGCGCACGCCCGGCACGAAGTCCTCGAGCGACGGCCCCGGCAGGCGCTCCGCGGTGAGGACCGGCAGGTCGGGCGCCGCCAGCGCCAGGGAAGCAGCGATCAACATGGCGCACGAGTGGGCGACTCTCGCCGCTTGTCAACCTGCAGGTTCAGGCGATCTCCTGGAGCTTGAGTACCTTGAGCTCGCCGGCCTTGAGGCTGCGAATGGCTGCGATGACCGCGCGGCCCGCTTCGATGGTGGTGATGCAAGGCACCCCGTGCCTCAGCCCAGCGAGCCTCATGGCGCGCTCGTCGTGCAATGCGCGCTTGCCCAGCGGCGTGTTGATCATCAGCTGGATCTTGCCGTTGACGATGTGGTCCACGATGTCGGGCCGGCCCTCGCGCACCTTGAAGGCGTGCCGCGCGGGAATCCCCAGCTCGGCCAGCGCCGCGTGCGTGCCGGCCGTCGCCCAGAGGGTGAAGCCCATGTGCGTGAGCGCCCCGGCCACCTTGGAGAGCTGCCCCTTGTCCTCGTCACGCACCGACAGGAACACGCCACCCTCGGTGGGCAGGGTCATGCCCGCGCCGATGAGCGCCTTGGCGTAGGCCTCGCCAAAGCTCCAGCCCACCCCCATGACCTCGCCGGTCGACCTCATCTCCGGTCCGAGCACCACGTCGGAGCCCGGAAAGCGACGCCAGGGGAAGACCGGGGCCTTGATGAAGAAGAGGCCCTCGCCACGGGGGCTCAGATCCATGTCGGCGAGCTTCTCGCCCAGCAGGAGCTGGGTCGCGACCCGCGCGACCTGCACCCCGGTGGCCTTCGCGACGAACGGCACCGTGCGGCTGGCACGGGGGTTCACCTCGATCACGTAGAGGGTCTCGCGCTGCACCGCGAGCTGCACGTTCACCAGGCCGACGACGTGCAAGCGGAGCGCCAGCAGGGTGACCGCAGCGACGATCTCCTCCTCCATCACCGGTGAGAGTCGGACCGGCGGGATCACCGCAGTGGAGTCACCGGAGTGCACACCGGCCGCCTCGATGTGCTCCATGATGCCGGTGATGTGCACCTGCTCGCCGTCGCAGAGCGCGTCCACGTCGTACTCCACCGCGCCGTCGAGGAAGCGATCGAGCAGGACAGGGTGCTCCTCGGCCGCGGACAGCGCCTCGTCCAGGGCAGCCTCGAAGTCGTCGAGCGCGTAGCAGACCCGCATGGCCCGCCCGCCCAGCACGTAGGACGGGCGGCACAGAAGCGGGAACCCGATGCGTCCGGCGGCCGCGAGCGCCTCCGAGCGGGTACGAACCAGCGCACCCTCGGGCTGCCGGATGTCCAGCTCCCCGAGCAGGACGTTGAAGCGGTCGCGGTCCTCGCAGAGGTCGATGGCATCGGCGCTGGTCCCGAGCACCGGAGCGATCTGGTGGGACAGCTTCAGCGGGGTCTGCCCACCGAACTGCAGCACCACGCCGATGGGGGACTCCCGGTCGAGCACGGCCTGCACGTGCTCGAAGCTCACCGGCTCGAAGTAGAGCTTGTCGCTGGTGTCGTAGTCGGTGCTGACCGTCTCCGGGTTGCAGTTGACCATCACCGAGGTGTAGCCGGCGTCGCGCACGGCGTAGCTCGCGTGCACGCAGGCGTAGTCGAACTCGAGGCCCTGTCCGATGCGGTTGGGCCCGTTGCCGAGGATCACGACGCGGGGGATCTCGCTGTCGCCGGCCTCGTCCTCCTCCTCGTAGGTCGAGTAGAGGTACGGGGTGTGGCTCGCGAACTCGGCGGCACAGGTGTCGACGCGCTTGAACACGGGCCCGATGCCCTCCGCCCGCCGACGCGCGGCCACGTCCGCTTCGCGGCAGCCCAGGATGTTGCCCAACCAGGCATCCGAGAGGCCCTCGCGCTTGGCCCGCAGGAGCTCGGCCGAAGACACAGCGGAGAGGAAGCGGCCTCGCAGCTGATCTTCGAGCGCCGTGATGCCTTCGAGCTCGGCGAGGAACCAACGGTCGATGCCCGTCAGCCGTTGGATCTCGGTGGGATCGAGGCCCCGACGGAGGCCCTCCAGCACCGCAGCGAGACGATCGGGGGTGGCGATGGCCAGAGCCTCCCGGAGCTTGCGGTCGTCCAGACCACCGACGTCGCCGAAGCCCCCCTCCAGCGACGCGACCGCCTTCAGAAGCGCCTCGGAGAAGCTCCGCCCGATGCCCATGACCTCTCCCACCGCCTTCATCGAGGTGCCGAGGGTGCGCTCCGAGGCCGCGAACTTCTCGAAGTTCCAGCGCGGGATCTTCACCACCACGTAGTCGAGCGCCGGCTCGAAGCAGGCCGGGGTGAGCTGGGTGATGTCGTTCGGAATCTCGTCGAGGGTGAGCCCCACCGCCAGCTGAGCAGCGATCTTCGCGATGGGGAAGCCGGTGGCCTTGGACGCCAAAGCACTCGACCGGGACACCCGGGGGTTCATCTCGATGACGCGGATGGCGCCGTCCGCGGGGTTGACCGCGTACTGGATGTTCGAACCTCCGGTCTCCACACCCACCTTGCGCAGGATGGCGATGCTCATGTCGCGGAGGCGCTGGTACTCGCGGTCCGACAGGGTCTGGGCCGGCGCCACCGTGACCGAGTCACCGGTGTGCACGCCCATCGGATCGAAGTTCTCGATCGAGCAGATGATGACCACGTTGTCGGCCAGGTCCCGGACGACCTCGAGCTCGAACTCCTTCCAACCGAGGATGCTCTCCTCGACGAGGACCTCCGTCACCGGAGACAGGTCGAGCCCCTGGCCCACGATGTCGCGGAACTCGTCGACGTTGTAGGCGATGCCACCCCCGGCGCCGCCCAGGGTGAAGCTCGGACGGATGACCGCCGGAAGCCCGATCTCGGGCAGGAAGGACTCGGCTTCCGCCAGGGTGGTGACCGTGCGAGCGATGGGGCACTCGAGCCCGATCTCCTCCATCGCCGCCTTGAAGAGGGCCCGGTCCTCACCGACCCGGATGGCCTCGGGCTTCGCACCGATGAGCTCCACCCCATGTTCGGCGAGCACGCCGAGGTCCGCCAGCTCCAGGCCGAGGTTGAGCGCGGTCTGTCCGCCCACCGTAGGCAGGATCGCGTCGGGCTTCTCGCGCTCGATCACCTGCTTGCAGAACTCGGCGGTGAGCGGCTCCACGTAGGTGGCATCCGCCACGTCCGGGTCCGTCATGATCGTGGCGGGGTTGGAGTTGATCAACACCACCCGGTAGCCGAGGGCTCGCAGGGCCTTGCACGCCTGGGTGCCGGAGTAGTCGAACTCGCAGGCCTGCCCGATGACGATGGGGCCGCTGCCGATCACGAGGATGGTCTTCAGATCGTCGCGCGCGGGCATCGGGGCCTCTCGGGGGCGTGCTCAGCTCTTCGCGAAGGCGAGGAAGCGGTCCAGCAGGAGGTGCTGGCTGTCCTTGGGGCCGGGGGCGGCCTCGGGGTGGAACTGCACGGCCATGACGCGCAGGTCGTCGTGCCGGAACCCTTCGAGGGTCTGATCGTTCAGGTTGACGTGGGTCAGGGTGGCCCCGGCACGCTCGAGGCCCTTGGGGTCCACGCAGAAGCCGTGGTTCTGGCTCGTGATCTCGATGCGCCCCGTGTCCAGGTCGCGCACCGGATGGTTGCCGCCGCGGTGACCGAAGCGCAGCTTGAAGGTGTCGGCACCCAACGACAGGCCGAGCAGCTGGTGCCCGAGGCAGATGCCCAGCACGGGGACCTGGCCCACCAACCCCTTCACCGTGGCCACCATGTCGACCAGCGGCGCCGGGTCGCCCGGCCCGTTGGAGAGGAACACGGCCTCGGCACCGTCGCGCAACACCTCAGCCGGGGTGGTGGCCGGGAACACGTGCACGCGGCAGCCCGCCGCAGCGAACAGCCGGAGGATGTTCTGCTTCACGCCGCCGTCGAGCACGCTCACGCGGAGCGCAGGCTCGCTGGGGTCGGCGAAGACGTAGGGGGCCTCGCAGCTGACCTCCGTGGCCAGGGCGCGGCCGTCCATGCCGGGCCAGCTGTTGAGCTTCTCCCAGAGCTGGTCGGCCGGGGTGCCGTCGGTCGAGATGACCGCCTTCATCGCGCCCTTGTCGCGGATGTGCCGTACCAGGGCGCGGGTGTCGATGCCGTGCAGGCCCGGCACACCCGCTCGCCGCAGGTAGGTGTCGAGGTTGCCCGTGGCGCGGTGGTTCGACGGCCGACGGGAGAAGCTTCGGGCGATGAAGCCCGCGACCTGCACGCGGGTGGACTCCGGATCCTGCTCGTTCACGCCGTAGTTGCCGACGTGCGCGGTCGTCATGGTGACGATCTGTTCCCGGTAGCTCGGGTCCGTCAGGATCTCCTGATACCCGGTCATCGAGGTGTTGAAGACGACCTCGCCCACCGACGTGGCCATGGCCCCGAAGGCCTCACCAGAGAAGGAGCGCCCGTCTTCGAGCAGGAGGATGCCGCCCATGGGTCGCGGATCTATGGCGCGCGACGAGCGGTGTCATGTAGCGAATCCGTGCCGGGCGGGATGGAGCCGCAAGCGTTAGGGCGGCGCCCTTCCGGAGGCCCCCATGGCGAAGGGCAAGTCCACCCCCGTCGATCTCTCGCATGTCCGCAACATCGGCATTGCGGCCCACATCGACGCGGGAAAGACCACGCTGACCGAGAGGGTGCTCTACTACACCGGCGCGAGCCACAAGATCGGCGAGGTCCACGACGGCGAGGCCCGCATGGACTGGATGGAGGAGGAGCAGGAGCACGGCATCACGATCACCGCCGCGGTGACCAAGTGCCCGTGGAAGGACCACCTCATCCAGATCGTCGACACCCCCGGCCACGTGGACTTCACCATCGAGGTGGAGCGCTCGATGCGCGTGCTCGACGCCGCCGTGATCGTGATGGACGGCGTGCGAGGCGTGGAGCCGCAGACCGAGACGGTGTGGCGCCAGGCCAACCAGTTCGAGCTGCCCCGGATGTTCTTCGTGAACAAGATGGACCGTCCAGGCGCCGACTACGGGCGCTGCCTGGAAGCCATCCGTGAGCGGCTCGAGGGCGAGCCGGTGCCGGTCTGCGTGCCTCTGAGCGACGACAGCATCGTGCACCTCGTCAACCGGGAGCGGTACACCTTCAGCGGCGACATGGGCGAGCACGTGGCCGTGGGAGAGGTCGACGCCGACACCTGGGCGAGCGTGGCCGAGCATCGAGAGAGCCTCTTGTTGGCGGTCGCCGACCTCGACGAGGAGCTCGCCGAGGTCATCCTCATGGAGGAGGAGCCCGATCCCGACGCGGTCTGGGCGGCCTTGAAGGCTGGGCTCGCACAGAACCGGATCAACCCCTGCTTCGCGGGCTCGGCCCTCCGCAACTGGGGGGTGCAGCCCCTGCTCGATGGCGTCTTGAAGCTCTGCCCCGCGCCCCTCGACCGCCCCCCGTCCACCGCCACCACCAGCGACGGCGACGAGGTGCTGGTCGAGATGGACCCCGACGGACCCTTCGCCGCGCTGGCGTTCAAGGTCCAGATGATGGGCGGACGACGGCACGTCTTCGCGCGCATCTACAGCGGGAGGCTCGCCCCCGGCGACCAGCTCCTGGTGCCGCGTACCGGCGACAAGGAGCGGGTGGCCAGGGTCTTCGACGTCGATGCCGCGCGGAAGTCCAAGCTCGACAGCGCCTACGCCGGCCAGATCGTGCTGCTGGCCGGGCTGCGCAAGGCCACCACCGGCGACACGCTCACGTCGCCCGACCACCCCCTCCTGCTCGAGCCGATCCGCGCCATGAACCCCGTGCTCGGCCTCGCGATCGAGGCCGGCTCGTCCCGCGAAGAGGAGAAGCTGCTCGAGGCGCTCGGCAAGGTGCTCGAGGAAGACCCCACGCTGCGCCTGGACGAGGACGCCGAGACCGGTCAGCGGGTGCTGCGCGGCATGGGCGAGCTGCACCTCCAGATCGTCTTCGAGCGCCTGCAGCGCGAGTACGGCGTGTCGGCACGCGCGGGCAAGCCGGACGTCGTGGTGCGCGAGAGCATCGCGGGCCCGGGTCGCTGCGACAACCTGTTCCACCGGGTGATCGACCAGGGCGACGCCAGCATCGAGCTGAAGGCGCGCGCCGTGGCCGAGGTCGAACCCCGCGGTCGCGGTGAGGGCATGACCTTCGACGTCGCGCCCGCGATCCTGCCGGCTGGCACCTCGGTGAACGCCGGCATGGAGGAGGCGATCCAGGCCGGCGCCCGCGATGGCGCCATCTGCGGCCCCGTCGAGGGCGCGGTCCTGCAGGACGTCGCCGTCGCCGTGCTCGAGGTGGAGCTCTTCGGTCCCTCCAGCTCGGTCCACGCCGTGCGCGCGGCGGTCGCCGAGGCCGTCCGCAAGGCCATCGTGCACGCTGGCGGCGTGGCCATGCGGCCGATCATGGCGACCGAGGTCGTGGTGCCGGAGGAGAGCTTCGGAACCGTGCTCGGCGACCTCCAGGCTCGAGGGGCGTTGATCCAGGACACGGTCACGGCCCACGGCGTGGCCACCATCACCTGTGAGACCCCCCTTCAGAAGCTGCTCGGCTACACCACCAACCTGCGTTCGATGACCCAGGGCCGCGGCCAGTTCTCCATGGAGTTCAGCCGCTTCGACGCGCTGTAGTCCCCTGTGTCAGACTCGGAGCCATGATGCGTACCACCCTCCCGCTGTTGATCCTGCTCGTGGCCGGCTGCGCCAAGAGCGGCACCACCGACGCCGCCTCGGCCTACGAAGAGATCGTGCAGACCGGCATCGCCGAGTTCGACGCTGTCTTCGCCGAGGTCGCCACCATCCACGCCACCCTGGCCGACATCGAGCTCGACCTCCAGGGCAGCAAGGCCGACGTGGCCGAGTCCCTCGGGCTCGCGTCCGACACCGACTTCGGCACGGCCCTCGACGAGCTCGTCGCCCAGGCCCAGGGCAACCTGGAGGTGACCATGGACGGCATGACGCCCCAGGTGAGCACCTCGGCGGAAGCTCCCCAGGAGGTGCAAGACGCCGTAGCCGCCCTGAACGCCGGCCTGGACGATGTCGAGGCGGCTGTGGCGAAGACCGCCGAGCTGCCCGCCCAGGTCCGCGCCCTCGTGGAGAAGGCCGCCGCCTTCCCGGAGCAGGTCGACAAGGACCTCCTGAGCAACAACGACGTGGCCGTGACCGAGGTGCTCTCGGTCGCCAAGACCACCAAGTCCAACCTGTCCGCCACCCGGGCAACCGACGACCGCATCGCCGCTGTGAACCAGGAGCTCACGAGCTACCCGAAGCTGGTGGCCGACAGCTTGAGCGGCGCCGCCGCCACCCCGGCCACCGACGGCGACGCGGCCGACGATGGCGGCCGCAAGGACGCCGAGGGCGACGAGGCCGCCGACGTCGCAGCACCGGCCGACGCCGACGCGGGCGACGAGGCCACCACCGAGGAAGCCGACACCGAAGCGGTGGACGAGGAGCCGGCCAGCGAGGAGGCGTCGTCGGGCCCCGACCGGACCCCCATCGAAGAACGCGAGCAGCGTGAAGACGGCTCCGGCAAGCCCAAGAGCAAGCAGATCACGCCCACGCGAAAGGGCAAGTGAGCGACGAAGCGGCCTTGCTGCTGGAGCAGCTCGAGGAAGCCCTCGACGAAGGTCCGGAGGACGAGGAGGACGCGTTGGAGGTGGCCATGTTGGCCGGCCTGGCGGCGCGCCTCGGCGAGTCCGGTCCCTTGCTCCAACGCGCGGCTGAATGGCGCGACGGCCCGGGGCGGGCGCACCTGGCCGAGACCTGGCGCCTGCTCGACGCCAACGCCTTGGTGGAGGCGATCGAAGACTGCGTGGACGGCACCGGCGGTGCCGACGCCGTCGCGGAGGCGCTGAGCGATCTCGACGAGATCGTCGCCGCGGCGATCTGGTCCGGACGTCCCGACGGCCTCGACGCGCTCACCCGGGAGGCGGAGCGCAGCATCCGAGCGGTGCCCGAAGCCTTCGCCTCCGCGTCGTCGCTCGCCTCGGACCGGATGCGACTCCGCGGTGTCGCCGACGCCCTGGAGCTCTACGGCTGGTGGCTCGCGGTGGCTGAGGCCGCCGCCTGGGCGTAACGGCTCACCTCGGGACGAGACGCCACACCTGGCCGTGGTACCCCACCACCAGGATCTCCCCGTTCGCGTCCAGCCCGAAGCTCGCGATGGTGGCCTCGGTGTCCAGCAGCTCACGAGGACCCGACGGGATCACACCGTCGGTGCAGACTCCCCAGATGCGGCCGCTGGTGAAGTCGCCATAGATCAGCGCGCCCCGCAGGCCGGGCAGCCGCTCGCCTCGGTACCACGGACCGCCCGTGATCGAGGTGCCTTGACTCCGCCCATACGTGGCCAGCGGGCCGTCGAGTCCCGCAACCCCGGCCCCTTCGGTGAAGGCGGCGTTGCCCTCACGGAGCCGCCAGCCCAGGTTGGCCCCCAGCGGAACGAGGGTGATCTCCTCGTAGGCGTTCTGGCCCACGTCGCCGACCCCGACCAGGCCGGTCACCGGGTCGGCGGCTCCTCGCCACGGGTTGCGCAGGCCCCACGCGAACACCTCGGCCCTTCCAGGTCCACCGCCCGCGAAGGGGTTGTCAGAGGGCACGGCGAAGCCCACCTCAGGCGTCACGTCGAGCCGAAGCAGCGTCCCGAGCAGGGTCGTCGGATTCTGCGCGTTGTCCTGGGGGTCGCCGCCGGCCCCCCCGTCCCCGATGCCTACGAACAGGTGCCCGTCCGGCCCGAAGAACAGCGCCCCCCCGTTGTGGTTGCCATAGGGCTGACCGACCTCGAGCAGCACCTCGCGACCGTCGAGGTCCCACGCCCCCGCCTCCGAGGCCGGCACCCGGAAGAGCGTCGTGCGACGGTCGGTGCTCCCCTCCCCCATCGACTGGTAGAGGTAGAGCCGTCCATCCGACGCCTCCGCGACCCCGAGCAGTCCTTCCTCGGGCGACCGCTTGCGAACGTCCGGAACGTCGACTGCGTGCCCATCGGACAGCCGGACCAGGCGCCCCTCCTGCTCCGCTACCCAGATCGCGCCTTGCAGCACGCCGGCCCAGGTGAGCTTCGCCGGCACCGAACCGACGGGCTCCAGGCGGACCTCCGGGAAGTCCGAAGGCGCGCAAGCCGTCATCACGGCGACCGGGTCGGCCCGGCTGGCCACGAGGGGCGCCACGTCTCCGGCGGCGACCGTGGCGGCGCCCGTGCACGCCCAGAGCCACCCGATCACGACAGGTGGACCGAGTGGAGGCGGGGTAGCCAGGCCGAGAGCTGCTCCCGGCTCGTGCCGTCGTCCTCGGACACGTAGAGGTTGCCGGTGGTGTTTCCGAGCACCAGCGTGCGTCCCGAACGAACGAAGGCGCGGCGGTGCACCAGGTGGCGCGTGAAGCGAAGGTGGGCCATGCCGCAGTCTCCCACGCAAGGCGCTCAGCGAAGGCCCGACCGGCGCCGAAGCCACCAGGACAACGACGCGAACAAGCCCGCGACCAGGATCCAGATCGGCGCGGCCCACAGCGGGGTCTCGACACGATCCATCACCCGTCGTCCGGCATCGGGATCGACCAGAGGACCCGATGGGCTCCGCGCCGACTGCCAGCGC
>CAZSAT010000181.1:0-11219 GCA_964604675.1 uncultured Enterobacterales bacterium | reverse complement strand
AACCACGAGAACGCCGGCGCGATCCACATCCACGAGGGTCCGGTGAGCCCGAAGAGCGTGCCGAGCGAGGTGCAGGGCGACGAGAGCGGCGACTACCTCGGGTTGTACGGCCGGTGCGCCGGTGACCTGAACGACGACGGGCTCGACGACCTCCTCGTCTGGAGCATCGCCGAGGGCGGCAGCCACTACACGCTGCACGTGGTCGGCGCGCCAACCAAGGAGCACGCCTACGTCGGTGATGTCGAGCACGCGAGGCTCAGCCGCAGCGCGTACTACAGCTCCGCCTACGCCGACGAAGCCGCCGGGAGCGATCTCGACGGGGACGGCTACGCCGAGCTGATCACCGGCTACGGCCTCGGGGGCTCGACCGTGATCGTGGAGGGCCCGCTGGCCGGCAACACCGCACCTTGGGAAGAAGCCGAGCACGTTCGTGTCTACGGGAACGAGGATCTGGCCGCTGGCAGCCAGGTCGGCTGGCTCGACCACCACGCCGACGGCATCGACGACCTCATGCTCCTGGGCGACGCGAGCGACGGCAAGGATGGCTTCGTCGTGCTCGATGGCCGGAAGGGCCTCCTCGACGGTGGCGACCTGAGCATCGACGACGCCGACTTCAGCATCGGCGGCCTCACGGACCTGGCCGCACCGATCCCCGGAGACTTCGACGGCGACGGCTACGACGACCTCGTGTTCCTGTACGTCTACACCTCGGGCGGCACGGCCTACGAGCTGCTCTTCGTGGCGGGCGAGGAGCTGGACGTGATCGGCAAGCAGCTGTCCACGTGGGACAAGCTCCAGACCGTGGTCGTCAGCGAGGGCGTGGCGCTGGCACCCCAGACCACCGGGGACCTCGACGCCGACGGAGACCAGGACCTGATCTTCGCGGCGGGCGACACCACCACCCGCATCCTGTACGGACCCTTCGACGGGGCGCTCGACCTCGACGCGATCGGCACGGACGAAGCCCACGCCGCCCTCGGCGACGTGAGCTACAGCGTCAGCGGCGGGAGCGTGGCCGGCGAAGACCTCTTCGAGGACCTGCTCTTCGCGGGCCCGGCCGACACCGTAACGAACGGCACCAGCTTCCTGTTGCTGGGCGGGCCCTGAGCTACCGGTAGATGTCGATGTCGACCATGCCGGAGCCCCAGAAGGCCGAGCCGTCGAAGCTGCTGACCTCGCCCTGGCTCGAGGCGGTCCAGAGGTACCCGTTCTCGATGGGGTAGAACTCGTAGGTGCTGTCGCCGCAGGGCCACAGGTCGAACTGCATGTCCAGGTCGTAGGCGCCGTCGGCGCCAGCCGAGCGCAAGGTCACGCGGCCGTCGAGGTCGACACAGTCCGGATCGATCGACAGGCTGACCTCGCCGATGGCCCCACCGTTGCCGTCGTCGTAGAGGTCGAGGTCGCCACCGGTGATGGACCCGTCGTCGTCGATGAGCACGCGGTAGCGGCCGTCGAGGCTGGGCGCGCAGCCCGTGGCGAGGGCGGCGAGGGTGGCGGCGGTGACGAGGGCGATGGTGCGGGTCATGGGGGCTCCTTGAGTGCGTCCACAACGGTCTGCCGGGCCGGTCCCCGCTTGCTGCATCAGCAGGCCTGGGATCCCATCGGAGACCGGCCTCTACGGCCCTCGCCCTCCCGAGCGGCCACCAACAACCAGCGACCTCGCAGTGGCTCGGGAGGCGGCGGCATCGCCGCCGGCGCCCCATGGGCGACCCACACCACCTCCAGCGGCCCACGCACCCGCCAGGCATGAAGCGGCCGGAAACCGAGCCACAGCAGCGACTCCGCAGCCGGCTCCCAGCAGGTCCACGCTCCCGCGAAGCGACGAAGCCGGCCCGAGCTGATCGTCGCGAGCGCCTCCTCGGACCGACCGCAGCAGCGCTGGAGCGCCCGGGCGGTGCACGCCGACAACTCAGGGTCGAGGCCGCCCAGGGCGTCGGGCAGGCGCGCCTGCAGCTCGTCGAGCCTCCGGAGCTGGCGCGCCACGGCGAGGCGGCTCCCCGGCGCCACCTGCTCCACCGCGCGGTCGAGGGCGTGTAGGGCACGCTCCGGCAACCGTGGGCCCGACGCCACCAGCCAGTGCCCACCGAGGTTCGGAAGGAACGCCCCGCGAACCCTGTGCCGCTGCCCGTCACCCTCCAGGAGCTCGACCGTGGTCGTCGTGACCCAACGCGTACGGATCGGCAGCATGGTTCCCCATGGCGCCAACGCGCCAGGATGTGACGCCCGATCGCGTATCCTCGGTTCGGGAGGCGCCTGTGTGGACCCTGCTGGTCGGATGCCTGCTGGTGACCGAGGACGAGCACGCCGCGAGAGAGGCCGAGATCGCCGACCGGGACGGCGACGGCCTCTGGGCGCTGGCCTTCGGGGGCACGGACTGCGACGACTCCGACCCGGAGGTGGGCGAGGCCGAGCCCTACTTCGTCGATGGCGACGGCGACGGCTTCGGGGACGAGGCGGGGCCAGCCGTCTGCGATCTCCCGGAGAACGGCACACGCGAAGACGGCGACTGCGACGACGACGACGCGGCCATCCACCCCGACGCGGCCGAGCTCTGCGACGGCCTCGACAACGACTGCGACGGCCTGCGCGACGAAGACGACGCCGACGACGCGGCCACCTGGTACGCCGACAGCGACGGCGACGGCTTCGGCGACCCGTCGAGCACCACGCTGGCGTGCACCGAGCCCATCGGCTTCGTGGTCGACGCCAGCGACTGCGACGACACCTCGGCCGAGGTGAACACCGACGCGCGCGAGACCTGCGACGGCGAGGACACCGACTGCAACGGCACCGTGGACGACCCCCACTGGTGGCCCGACACCGACGGCGACGGCTTCGGCGACCCCGACGGCAAGACCCTCGTGAGCTGCGACCAGCCCGCCGGCCACGCCGACGATGCGCTCGACTGCGACGACACCGACTTCGCGGTGCACCCGAACGCGTCGGAGTGGTGCGGCGACGGCGTCGACAACGACTGCGACGGCGAGACCGACGAGGACGAGTCGGTGGACGCCACCACCTGGTACGAGGACGCCGACGGCGACGGCTGGGGCAACGCCGCCGCGACCACGCGTGCCTGCGAGCAACCCGAGGGCTTCCTCGCCGACCACGGCGACTGCGACGACACGGATCCAACCGTCAGCCCGTCGGCCACCGAGACCTGGTACGACGGCGTCGACGAGGACTGCGACAACGCCGACGACTTCGACGCCGACGGCGACGGCTTCCTCCCCACGAAGGACTACGACGGCGAGGACTGCGACGACCACGACGCGCTGATCCACCCCGACGCCCTCGAGGCCTGTGGCGACGGCATCGACAACAACTGCGACGCCTCCGACGACCTCGGCGAGTGCGCCCTCAGCGGCGACATCGAGATCGGCGACCAGGCCAAGGCGCGCTTCCTGGGCAACGCCTACTACGACCGTGTGGGCATCGTCGTGGCTGGGCCCGGGGATGTGGACAACGATGGCTACGCCGACGTGCTGGTGGCCGGCGCCTCGGCCGCGTGGCTGCACACCGGCCCTGTCACCGGCGACATCGACGTGACCAGCGGCGTGGCGTTCTGTGACTACTGTACCGGGAGCCAGATCGGCACGATGACGAGCCCCGGCGACCTGAACAGCGATGGCTTCCCCGACCTCCTGTTGAGCTACGCCGGCAACTACACCTCGTTGCTCCTGGGCCCGCTGACGACCGGGAGCGCAGCGTTCGAGGACGACGCCCATGCCTTGTTCCAGGCGTACTACGCACCGGACTCCGCCGACGGTGCCGGCGACTTCGACGGCGACGGCCAACCCGACCTCGTCTTCGGCGATGCCTACGACTACGCCAACCAAGGCTACGAGGCCTACCTGCACCTCGGTCCAGCCTCCGGTGTGCTGGAGCTCGACGAAGGCGACGCCGACCTCGTGATCAGCGCCACCTACGAGGGCGCCGCCCTCGGCGCGGGGGTGGCGGGGGTCGGCGACACCGACGGCGACGGCCTCGACGATCTCGCGATCGGCGGGAACCAGGCCTACAACGAGGATCTGGAGGCCACGGGCTACGTGCTGCTCGTGCTCGGCAACGCCTCCCCCGGGGAAGCGCTCGACGACGTCGACGCCGACGCGATCCTCTGGGGAAGAGGCACGGACGACTCTGGCTACATCGGCGCCTCGCTGGACGGAGCGGGCGACACCGACGGCGATGGCTACGACGACCTCCTGATCGGCTCGTCGGGGCGCGGAGCCTGGGTGGTTCGCGGCCCCCTAAGCGGGACCGCCACCATCGGCGACCGGGCTGACGCGACCCTCGCACCGCCCGACGCCTACGCCTACCGGGGCGGCCAGATCGGGGACGTCGTCTCATCGGCCGGAGACGTGGACGGAGACGGGCGCCAGGACGTGCTCATGTCCAACTACAGCACCGGCCGCGAAGAGGGGGAGGTCGGCACCGGGCTGACCTTCCTCTTCCTCGGCACCGTCACCGGCTACTACCTCGCGCAAGACGCCGACGCCGTGCTCGAAGGCGAGCTCTACAGCTACAGCGGCTACAGCCTGGACGAGACCGGCGACGTCACCGGCGACGGCTACGGCGACTTCCTCATCGGCGCGTACAGCTACGACGACCCCGACGAGCAATCCGGCGCCGCCTACCTCATGGCCGGCGGGGTCGACTGAGCTACCAGGTCAGGGCCACCGTGGTGCCGAGCACCAGGCCCGCCCCACCCGCACCCAGCGCCGCCCACGTGAAGCTGTTGGTGCGCTGCCGGTAGGTGGCGAGGTCCTCCAGGCTCTCCATCTCGGTGGCGTGCAGCTCGGCGTTCCGCAGCGCGAGCGCCGTGAACGCCCCCGACGCGAGCAGGGCCGCGCCGCCCGTGATGCTCAGCGGCAGCCTCACCTGGTCCGCCAGGGTCACCGGCGGCGGACCCCAGCTCGGCAGCTCGTCACCCGGCAGCAGGTAGACCGTCTCGGTGAGCGTGTCGTCCGCATCGAAGACCTGCAGCACCGCGGAGATGTCGCCGGGACGCGGCGCACCCGGCACGCCGTCGACGGCCACGTGCCCGCCCAGCGGCGGGTTCACGGCCTCCGGTTCGCCCTCGTCCGCCGAGAGCGCGTCTTCGTAGAGCCGCACGAGCCGGTGCCCGCTGGGGGCGACCTCGCGGGGGATGACGTAGCCGGGCTCCAGCCGCCGCGCGGCGTGGAACTCCGCGAGCGCCCAGCCCTTGTTCTGGGCCGTGAAGGCCACCAGCGCGTTCATGCGGTGGAAGGCGGCTGCATCGGACAGGCCGATCGGCTCCTGCAGGCAAGGGAGTGCCGCCGTGGCCTGGTCGCGGGCCACGAGCAGGCCGCTCACGTCCATCGAGGCGAAGGCCACCTCACCACGCGAGATGGCGCTTCGAAGCTGGTCCACGGTGGTGGGCTCGGGACACCCCGCCGCCCACGCCAGTCCGGTCCACGCCAACCACATCGACGCCGATGGTACCAGCCGGCTGCGCGCTATGCTCCGGCGCGAGGAGCTAGCCGGGTGCTGGAAGCAGGGCGAGAGGTCGAACGCTACCGGGTCGAGGAGGTCATCGGCCGAGGCGGCATGGCGGTGGTCTACCGCGTGCGCCACACGACCACCGGACGGGACTTCGCCATGAAGCTCCTCACGATGCACAGCCCCAGCCTGGCGGCCCGGCTGGTGCAGGAGGGCCGCCTCCAGGGCAGCCTGCGCCACCCCAACATCGTCGCGGTGCTCGACGTGCTCGACGTCGACGGCGCTCCGGCCCTGGTCATGGAGTACGTGGCCGGCCCCGACATGGAGCAGTGGCGCGGCCAGCACGAGCACACGCTCGACGAGGTGCTCCAGCTCTTCCGCGGGGTGGTGAAGGGGGTCGGACACGCCCACGCCCAGGGCATGGTCCACCGGGACCTGAAGCCGCCCAACGTGCTGCTCGCGACGACCGAACACGGCTGGCAACCGAAGATCACGGACTTCGGCATCGCCAAGGCCTTCGCCGCCGAGGGCAGCGACAGCCTGCACGTCACCCGAACGGGCATGATGATGGGCACGCCCGGCTACATGGCGCCGGAGCAGATCCGGGACGCCAAGAACGTGGACGAGCGGGCCGACCTCTGGTCGCTCGGCTGCCTGCTCTTCTGGCTGGTGACGGGAGCGCCGCCGTTTCCCGGGCTCGACATGCTCGAGGTCTTCGGGAAGGCCATCATCGCGGACTACAGCTGGCCCGACGGGCTCGACGTGCCCGACGAGGTCCGCGCGGCGGTGGCCGCCACCCTGCGGCCGGAAGCGGCCCACCGGCTGGCCGACTGCCAAGCGCTGCTGGCCATCCTCGACGGCGCCGACCCCGCCAGCTTCGGGCTGCCGGACCCCGACGGCGCGCCTGCCGGCGGCGCGGCCGACACCTACTACCCGATGGACACCCTCGAGCCGGAGAGCGTGGCGGTCGACCGGCTGATCGACGAGGCGCCGGGAGCCGCTGCGCGGCGATGGCCCCTGTGGCTCGCTGGCGGCGTCGTGCTGGCCGGGCTGGGCGCCTGGCGCTTCGGGATCGTGCCGGCCGCCGACACCACGTCCGTCGCGGAGGTGTCGGCCACCGAGCCCCTCGACGAGCCCGCCCCGACAGCTGCCCTGGCCACCGACGACGTGCCAGCGCCCGAGCCCGAGCCGGACACGACCGCCGAGGAGGCGGTCCACGACGCGCCCGAGGCCGCAGCACCGAAGCCGCCGGAGCCCGCACCTGTCGCGCCCGCGGTCGTCGCCCCGGTGCCGGTGGTCGCGCCAGAACCCGAGCCGGAAGCCGAACCGGAACCCGAGGTCGTGGCTCAGCCCGAGCCGCCGGCTCAGGGCCGGGTCTCCGCCGACTCGGTGGCGCTCGAGCTGTGGCTCGTCCGCGACGGGAAGCGCTACGCACCCGGCGAGGTGCCCGCAGGGGCCTACGAGATCCAGGCTCGGTTCTACGAGGACCAGGAGGGGCTGGCGGCGGCCGGCGATGTCGTGGTCGAGCCCGGCGCCACGGTGAAGCTCGCGTGCGACGCGATGTTCGAGAAGTGCCGGCCGCAGTAGCTGCAGGTGCCGGCACCGACTTCGGCACAGCCTCGTGCCGCCGCGAACACCCATGGCTTCGAGCTGGCGCTCGACCTCCCGTACGGCGAGCCGGACACCGGACTCGACACGTGGGATCTCCTTCCGTACCTGCTCGCGACCCCGAGCAGCCTGCCCGACACGCCCTGACACAAGCGGGGACGGGATGCGGGGTCCGAGACCGCTATCGAAACCCAACCCACCCACGCCGCGCCACCCACCCGACCAACCCGCACCAGCCGAGCCCGTTCAGCGCGTGCACCGACCCATCCACGACCCGCGACGCGGCGTCCATCCCGAGCCCCGACCACCCCCGAAGCCACATCCACAGCTCGAGCGTTCGGCCATCCAGCAGTCCCAAGGCACCGAAGCCCGCTACGGCGGTCAGCAGCCCCAGGCGCCCGACACGATCCCCCCGGGTCGCAGCGAGCAAGACACCCGCGAGCAGCAGTCCGACCGACACCGAGCAAAGGGAAGCACCAGAGCAGAGGGAGCAAGCGGATAGTCACCGCCATGCTCGCGCTCTTCCTGGCCTGCCAGCCCCGACCCGCCATCACGGTCTACAGCTCCACCCACCTCGAGGCGCTTCAGGCCTACCTGGACCACATCCCCAGCGACGGCAAGCTCCGCCTCACCGAGACCGAGGCCCCGGAGCGCAAGGCCCGCTTCGGACGCGGCTTCCGCATCGCGCTCGTCGAGGACCTCGACTGCACCGAGTGCTTCGAGATCGAAGGGGAGGACCGCTCGTGGACCGTGCACCACGGCGACCTGCTCGGCGCCCAGTACGGGCTGACCGACGTCCTGGAGGGCATGGGGCTCCGGTTCCTGCACCCCCAGGACCCGTTCGTGCCCGACCTCGACCCCTACGCCGAAGGCGAGCAGGTGCTCGCAGCCCCGACCGGCCTCGCGGGCCTGCAGGCGCCGGAGATGGCCCGTCGCGGCCTGCACCTGCACACGCTCCACCCGATCGAAGGCTACTTCGACTTCTGGGACCCGGGGGACGACAACCTCCAGCGCGCCAAGGGCGTGATCGACTGGGCGGTGAAGAACCGCGCCAACCACCTCCAGTGGGTCGCGCTCGACGACATCACGTCCCCGAGCGCGCACGCCGACTGGGTCGCGCACACCCGGGCCATCCAGGACTACGCCGCCCTCCGCGGCATCACCACGGGCCTGGGCATCCAGCTCTTCAGCGGCGCCAACCTGCAGCAGGCCTACGACCTCATCGACGACCCGGACAGCGACCTCGTGCCCCAGCTCGAGGAGCGCATCGCGCGGCTGACCGACGAGCTCGACTTCGACGTGCTGAACCTGTCGTTCGGCGAGTTCTCCGGAGAGGACCCCGAGACCTTCCTGGAGGCGGCCAACCAGGCCATGGCGGTGATCCAGACCTTCGAGCCGGGGGTCGACGTGCCCACCGTCGTGCACGTCGGCGACGACGTGCGGGTCGAGTACGCCGGCGAGGAGATGATCTACTACTTCCTCATCACCTTCGCGGACGAGCGCTACCGCCCGTGGATCCACACGGTGATGTTCTACAACCTGTTCGACGACGCTGGCGGCGCCTACCACCACGACACCTTCGACGAGCACCGGGCCTACCTCGAGGACGCCCTGCTGGCCGAGGAGCCCGTGGGCTACTTCCCCGAGACCGCCTACTGGGTGGCCTTCGACAGCCCGGTCCCCCAGTACCTGCCGCTCTACAGCTACTCGCGCTGGCGCGACATCGACCAGCTGGCCACCTTCGCCAGCGACCACGGCGTGCCGGGCCTGCAAGACCACGTGCTCTTCAGCTCGGGCTGGGAGTGGGGCTACTGGCAACACGACCGCTCCACCCTGCGCCACAGCTACCGACGCGACGACGACTGGGCCGTGTGGCTGAAGCACGACTTCGCCCCCTGGGGGGACCCCGGCACGGCCCTGGCCGAGCGCCTGGAGGAGCTCGCCGAGCTGCAGCACGAGGCCCTCATCGAGAGCCGCCTCGCCGCGTACACCTCCGGCCGAGACAGCACGATGGAGCTCGGGTACGGCCTCGGCATCGTGTCGCAGCCCAAGGCGGTGCTCTTCGACGAGCTCGCGGAGACCGACCTCGACGCCTTCCGCGCCGACGTGCTCGAGCCCCTGGACGCCTACGCCACCGAGGCGGAAGCCCTGGCGACCGCGGTCGACGAGCTGGACCTGAGCGACGACCGCTGGATGCACGAGAGCACCCAGGGCTTCCAGATCACGGCGTTGCGCGCCCGCTTCGTGCACGAGGTGTACAGCGCTGCGGTCACGAGCGTCGAAGGAGACGCCGGGGACCTCGACACCGCGCGCGCCCTGCTGGCCGACGCACAGGAGGTGGTGGCGAGCCGACACGCCGACCTGCACGACCCGGACCCCTCCCGACTGCTCGAGGAAGGCGACAACGCCACCATCTACCAGTACGGCTACCTGATCCGAGCCGACGAGCTCTGCTTCTGGGAGCGCGAGCTCGTCCAGGCCGGCAACGTGATCCACGGCACCGGGGACACGGCGCCGGCCTGCGCGCTGTAGGCCGGCTACCCCCGACGGAGCGCCAGGTAGAGCTTCCGCGCCCCGCCTGGCAGCCCGGGGTTGTTCCGGAGCACCTTCGCGAGGCGTGCCGCGGCCTCGTCGGTGGCGCCGCTGTGCGCGTCCAGCTGCGCGAGGAACCACTGCAGCTCGGGCACGTCGTCAGCCGGGAAGGTCGCGGCGAGGCGGATGAGGTCGCCGCCTTCCGCGCGGCGCTTCTCGGTTGGCCGACCCTCGTCGTTGTAGATCGCCCAGCCCAGCCAGGCGAGCGCCCGTGGGGCCTGCGGCTCACGCTCGCGCGCCACACGAAAGCAGGTCACAGCCTCGGCCCAGGCGCCGGTCGCAGCGGCCTCCCCACCGCGACGGTAGGCCTCTTCGACGATCGGATCCCGACCCGACAGCAGGTTGGCGGCAGCACGCTCCTCGCGGGCGAGCAGCTTGCGCGCCGGCTCCACGCCGTCGGGTCCGCCTCGGGGGCGCTCCACCTCGCGCAGGTAGCGATCGCGCATGCGCTCGGCAGCGGCTTCGATCCGCTCACGACCGCTACCGGACGGAACGCCGAGGACCGTCCAGTCGTCCGCGCTCTCGAGCCGCTCGGCCTCGGTGTGCAGGCGCGAGATCGCCAGCACCTTCTCCAGCTCCGCCCGGCGCGCCACCCCAGGCTCCCGGGAAGAGCCGCCAGGCCGCAACGACGCGGAGGGCGCCGAGCCCGACGACTCCGACCCGAGCGAGGTCGGGTCCGTGTCGCCTCGCCGACGCATGTGCCGCAGCTCGACCAGCTCCAACAGACAGAGGGCCTGCAGCTCGCGCTCGACGTCCGCGCGCTCGAGCCCCAGGCTGACGAGGTGCACGCGCACGGGCCGCGTTCGCGGCCGCGCATTCAACAGCCGCTTCACGGCCTTGGGCACCGGGAGCCTCCGGCAAGCACGCGACCGACCGTTGAGGCGGACGACCTTGTCGACCACCTCCGGCTCACCGAGCCCCTCGTCCACGCACCGGAGGGCGGCCTCCCAGAGGGCGAGCCCCACGGAGAAGTCGTCCGGCAGGCCCGTCTGGGCCTCGTCCTCGAACCACACGTTGCCTTCGACCAGCGCGCGGTCGACCACGTCCAGGCCCTCACCAGAGAGCACGCCCCCCTGGCAGATCGGGGCGCGTGAGTCGTCGACAGCGAGGCAGAGCCAGCCGCTACGAGCGTCGGCCCACACCCCGGCGAGGATCGTCAAAGCCGCACGGTCCGGAGCAGCTCCTTCGGCGTTCATCTGGAGGTTCCTGCGGGTCGTTGTGCTCGTCGACAGCATAGAACAGGCACTTCGGACGCGGCCCGCCCCGACTGAAGGCTCACTGTCGCCAGCACGCCAGCGCGGCCCCTGCGGACGCAAAAAAGGGCCCCTGAAGGGACCCTTGTTCGCCAGCGCAGCGGGCTAGTAGTCGTCGGGATCGTAGCGCTTCTTCTTGGGCTGGCGATCCCGGCGTCCACTGTTGCCGAGCTCGTCCTTGCCCCAGCCACCGGCATCGTCCGCGGGGCCACCACCGCCGCCGTAGCCGCCGCCACCGCCGCCGTAGCCGCCGCCGCCGCCGCCGTAGCCACCGCCGCCGCGACCGCCGCCGCCGCCGCCGTA
>CAZSAT010000180.1:0-11305 GCA_964604675.1 uncultured Enterobacterales bacterium | reverse complement strand
TGACCGAGGAGGAGGTGGTTGCTCGGGCCGAATGAACTCTGCCGGATCGAGCCGTAGGGGACCCAGACCGGCCCGACCAGACCCGTAAGCTCCCGTCGAGATGCCTCACCTCGTGCGAGAATCGCCGCGTGAGGTCGGTTCATGAGCGCTATCCCTACGACGTGGAGGCCGCGCGCCTCGAGGGGTTGGGCCTCGACATCGAGGGTGCATCCGGCCGCGACCACCACGACTTCGCCATTCCGTCGATCTTCGTCGTCGACCGTGGCGGCGTCGTGCGGTGGGCCCACGCCGATCCTGACTACAAGGTCAGGCCCTCGACCCTGCAGATCCTGACGGCCATCGATGGCCTCGACCTGACAGGCGACGACGGAGCGAGGTGTCCTGCTGCTCGGCGTCGAGGTGGAGCACGACTACCGGGCGACATGCGGCCGCTCTGCTGAGTAGCTACCCCTCCCCATCTGGTGCCCCGGGCGTGGGAGCTTCGCCACGTACGACGACCGCACCGAGACCGGGTCTCCACTCCATCAGCGCGGCCTCCCCTCTCCGGTCGGGGACGGCACGGATCAGGACGAAGGTAAGACGCCGGACCAGGGCCACCGACGCGCCCGACGGGACCGCCACCGTGCTCCAGGTTCCGGTGTTCAGGACCCGCCCTTCGTCCAGCTCCCAGAGGCCGGCTTGGTGGGTGTGGCCGAGAACGACGGTGTGCACGCCCGCCGCTCCGAGCAGCGAGCGCGCCTCGTCGAGGTAGTCGCAGCCCATGCAGGCTCCGCGCAGCACGCTGATCGTTTGGCGGAACCGCTCCCGGCGGCGCGCCGACCCGAGGAAGCGACCTCGGAGCACGAAGCCCACGAAGGAGAGCATCGCTCGAAGTGCCAGCACCGGCCGATGGAGAAGCAGCCAGCGCAGAAGCCGGTCGACCGGGCGGATGCGGACCGCGATCGGGTCGAAGGGCTCCATTCGCGCCAGGTAGTCCGCGACCAGCCAGGTGCCCCAGGGCAGGTCGAGCTGTCGCTCGCCCCCTGACCAGGGCTCCTCGTCGGCCCCACAGACCCAGCAGTGCTCAGGATCGAAGGTGTTTGCTGGCTCGAAGTGGTGCCCGTGCTCGACGCGGCAGCCATGAGCGACCCACTTTCGGCGGTGGAACTCCACCCCTGGGCCGAGCCGCTGACGGACGGCGGCCTGCACGTTCGGGAACAGGAACGGCATGTCGTGGTTGCCCACGATGAAGACCACCCGGCGCCCGGGCGCTGCGGCGAAGCAGCCCAGGGCGGCGGTGACCTGAGGATGGGCGGCCAGGATCCGCCCAACCAGGTCCACGGCTACTCCCTCGGAGAGGCGCCCCCCGGGGCCGGCCTTGGTGCGACCCCAGCCAGCGGCAAAGTCCAGCGCATCGCCGGCGACGATGAGGGACCTGACTCCCGATGCCGCCCCCCACGCGACGAACGCGGCGAACTCTTCGTCCGCCTGGAAGTCATCGTGGACACCCCCGAGTCCCAGGTGCAGGTCGCTCACGACGAGCGCACGTCCATCGTCGTCGTCACGCATCACTCCTCCTCCAGCCCGGGACCTCCGCGAGCGCGGACCACCCTGCAGCCGTTCGCCAAGAACGTGGCTGTCAGGATGGCGACCCGGGTCATCGCGGATCTCCATAGAGCCGGGCAAGCCGCGCAGGCGGCACGCCCAGCCGCAGCAAGAGCGGAAAGACGTTCATGAGAAACGCGTAGTAGAGAGGGCGTGCCAGGAACCGCCGGCCGGAGACCGTCACCGATGCCGGCACGGTCCGGATCCGCCCCAGGCGACGAAGGCGCCGGGCGAGCTGCAGGTCCTCCATCAGCGGGATCTCCGGGAAGCCGCCCACGGCCCTGAACGCTTCGACGCGCACAAACAGCGCCTGGTCGCCATAGGGCAGCCGCGTGGTGCGGGAGCGCAGGTCCGCGAGGTGAAGGAGCGGTGCGAGACGACTCTCGCCGGCGTCCGGCACGGTCCAGGTGCGGAAGGCTCCGGCGACCACCCGATCGTCGGACAGAGCCTCTCCAATCCACCGCACGGCGTCCGCCGGCAGGGACACGTCGGCGTGCAGGAACAGGAGCACGTCGCCCGCCGCCGAGGCCGCCCCCCGGTTCATCTGGCTTGCCCGGCCTCGCAGCGCGGCCATCACTCGCACATCTGGAAACTCGCGAGCGATGGCGAGCGTGGCGTCTCGGCTGCCGCCGTCCACCACGATCACCTCGGTGAGCTCAGGCATGGCGGCGAGCTCGCGCAGGCGATCCGCGATCCGGGCCGCTTCGTCAAGGGTGGGGATGATGACGGAGATCCGTGGCATGGCCCCCAAGATCCTCGCCGTCGCGGGCGCCTGGATTCGCCGCTCTCGGATCAGGCCCTCGAGCCGGGCGAGATCTTCGGGCCGATCCACATCGAACCAAGGCGCGATGATCGCGACCGACAGCCCTCGCGCCTCCAGCCGCTCGCGCACGTGCTGGAGCGTGTCCGACCGGCTCCACGGAAGACCGGCGAGGAGACCCTCGGGGCATCGCTTCAGCCCCAGCAGGTAGAAGCCTCCGTCGTCGCAGGGCCCGAGGACGGCGTCCGCCGACGCGAGGGCCTCCCGCGCTTCGTCCAGGAGGTGGCGGGGGAGCCCCGGCGTATCGGCTCCGACGGCGAAGGCCGTGGGCGCGCCCGTGAGCGCGCGTCGGAGCATCCGCTCGATGCGCTCGCCGAGGTCGCCTCCCCCCTGACCCCAGGTCTCGAGGTCGGCGAAGGTCGCGTCGAGCGCACCCGTCGTCGCGACGACCGGGCGCGCCCAGGCGACGGCGCCCAGCGACGCCCAGCTGTCTCGCAGGAACGCGGACGCGAGCCGGGCCGCGCCCTCGGCTCCGACGGCGCCCGCGAGCCGGGTCTTGACCTTGCCCGGCTCGGGGGCGCGCGCGAACACGACGATGGGGGTGAGCCCGGTCATCTCCAGGCCGCGAACCAATGGCTGAACCAGCGCGCGACGGACGGCGTCAGCCGCGTCCGCTGGTGGGCGTCACCGAGCCGTTTCCAGACCTCCCCCTGCGTCGGGTACGGGGCGATCGCCCGGGACAGCGCGTCCACACCGAGACCCTCGGTCATGGCCAGCACGACCTCCCCGAGCATGTCGCCGGCATGACGGGCGACCAGCGTGGCGCCCAGGATCCGACCGGAGCGGCCATCCACGTGGACGCGGGCGAAGCCCTCGGTGTCGCCGTCGAGCACCGCTCGATCGACCTCGGACAGCTCGACGCTGTAGGTGCGCACGTCGATGCCGCGTGCCTTCGCTTCCGGTTCGTAGAGGCCGACGTGGGCCACCTCCGGGTCGGTGAAGGTGCACCACGGGATGTGCAGCGCGCTCGCCTTCTTGCGGCCGAAGAACAGGGCGTTCTGGATCACGATGCGGGCCATCGCGTCGGCCGCGTGCGTGAACTTGTACACCGAGCAGATGTCGCCGGCCGCGTAGATGCGCGTGTTCGTCGTCCTCAGGCGGTCATCGACCTTCACCCCGGTCCGGTCGAAGGAGACGCCGGCAGCCTCGAGCCCCAGGCCGTCCGTGTTCGGAGCGCGACCAACGGCGAGGAGGATCTCGTCCCCGACCGCCCGCTCCTGTCCCTGCCCGCGGTCGAAGATCACGATCTTGTCGTCGCCGCTCCGCTCCACGCGCACGAGGCGGGCCCCCAGGGCCAGCCGCACGCCCTCGCGTTCGAACACGCGAGTCATGAGCGCGGCGGCGTCCGCGTCCTCGCGCGGCAGGAGCCTCGGATCCAGGCTCACGATGGTCACCTCCGACCCGAAGCGCGACAGGGCCTGGGCGAGCTCGCAGCCGATGGGTCCGGCGCCGACCACGACGAGTCGCCGCGGCAGCTCGGTCAGCGAGAAGACGGTCTCGTTCGTGAGACAGCCTGCCTCGGCGAGGCCGGGGACCGGGATGCTCGCCGCGCGGGCACCCGTCGCGACGACGGCTCTCCGGAATCGCAGGGTGTTGCCGTCCACCTCGAGCGTGTCCGGGCCGGTGAAGACCGCATCGCCCAGGTAGACGTCGACGCCGTGCTCCTTCAGGCGGCGGGCCGAGTCGTTGGCGGAGATCCCCGCGCGGAGGCGACGCATGCGCTCCATCGCCGCGCCGAAGTCGGCCCGGACCTCGCCCGAGATCTCCACGCCGAAGCGTGCGGCGGATCGGACGTCGTGGGCCGCGTGGGCCGCGCGCAAGATCCCCTTGGACGGGACGCACCCATGATTCAGGCAGTCGCCGCCCATGAGGTGCCGCTCGACGAGCGCCACCCGGGCGCCCAGGCCCGCGGCGCCGAGCGCGGACACCAGGCCCGCAGTTCCGCCCCCGACGACGACCATGTTGTAGAGACCGCCCGGATCGGGGTTCCTCCATGCGGGCGGATGAACGTTCGCGACGAGGCTGCGGTTGTGCGCGTCGTCCGGCAACACGAGGTCCTGTACGGCCTCGGAGAGCGGATCGGTGTTCAACGTAGGGTCTCCGGCGTGGGATGGGAGGCTGCGCTCGCTTCGCCGCTCGGCGTGGCGAGTGCGCGGTCGAGGGCCCTTCGGGCGCTCCGGGTGATGACGACGGTGACGACCAGGGTCGCGCCGAAGCCGACCCAGTACAGCACCGGTCCAGCCGCGCCGGCGTCCGAAGCCCGGCCACTCGACAGCTCACCCGCGCTCGTGACCAGCGAGCCGAGGTACACGTAGAGCGCCGTACCCGGCAGCATCCCCAACAACGAGCCCAGCACGTAGTCGCGTGGCCGAACGCGGGTCAGGCCGAGCCCGTAGTTCAGGAGGTTGAAGGGAAAGAGCGGGGAGAGGCGAAGGAGCAGCACGGTCCTGAACCCGTCCTCGCCGATGGCGTGATCGACCGCCGCGAACCGGGGCCAGTCCGCGATCCGGCGTGCGACCCAGCCGCGCGCCACCGTACGCCCGAGCGCGAAGGAGAGGGTCGCGGCGAGGACGCTGACCGGAGAGGCGAGCAGCGTGCCCCACAGCGGCCCGTAGGCGAAGCCGGCGCCGGCGGTGAGCGCCGAGCCGGGGAGCAGGAGGAGCGTCGCCGCGACGTAGACCGCCCCGTAGACGGCAACACCGCCTGGGCCCGCGGCCCGGATCCAGTCCACGAGGGCGACCAGCCAGGTGTCGATCGGCAGGGTCAGCACCGCCGCGGCGATGCTCGCGACCAGGACGGCCGCGAAGATCCATCGACGAGAGCGGCGCATCACGCGCTTCCCGAAGCGCCGAGTGCGAAGGCCACCGCGTAGCAGGCCGCGCCAAGGAGCGCCGCGGCCGGCAGCGTCACGATCCAGGCCGACAGGATGCTGCGGAGCGAGCCGCGATCCAGCGTCCCGCGCTGGGCACCCGCGCCGAAGATGCCCCCCGAGGACACGTGGGTCGTGGACATCGGCAGCCCGTACACGGCGCCGGTGGTCACGAGGGCCGCCGTGACGAGGTTGGCCGCGAATCCCTCGCGGTCGTCCATGGGCGTGACGTCCTCCGCGAGCACCCGCGTGACGCGCAGGCCTCCGACGAGGCTGCCGGCGACCATCGCGGCGGTGACGGCGGCGTAGAGGACCGGCGCCGGCACAGCCGCCGTGGCTCCGAGGGCGGACGCCGCGAGCGCAAGGGCGACGATCTTGGGTGAGTCGTTCATGCCGCGCGCAAGGCTGGTCGCTCCGCTGGTGAGCCAGTGCAGGTGGCCCAGCGTCAGGCGCACGGCACGTGGCCGGTCCGCGGCACAGTCCCTTGTCGGCGCCCGGGTGATTCGCAGGACCGGCTGCAGGCCCTCGAACGCCACCGCGCCGTCCGCGCCGGGCGCGCTGGCGGCAGGGGAGGGCTCCACCTCGGCGCACAGGCAGTCCGCGTCGGGACTCCCGGCCCCGGCGCGGGCGAGCTGGAGGCGCAAGAGCAGGCCGGTGAGGACGAGGGACAACAGCGGCGTCAGCAAGAGAGGCAAGATCACCTTGCTGCCGAGCGCGCCCCACTGGACTGCTCCGCTGCCATACGCCAGCACCGCCACGCCGACGAGCGAGCCGACGATGGCGTGGGTCGTGGAGACCGGCAGGCCCGCTCTCGTGGCGACGACCACCCAGGCGCCCGCGCCCGCGAGCGCCGCCAACGCGCCCAGCAAGGTCGGTGACGTGCCTGGTGCCAGCAGGCCGTTGCCGAAGGTGGCGAGCATCGCACCGGCGAAGAACGCGCCGAGGACGCCGCCGACGCCGGTCCACAGGGAGCCCCAGGCGATGGCCCTTCGGTAGTCCGTGACGCCGCTGCCGACGAGCGTCGCGACGCCCTTGCTGACGTCGTTGGCGCCGTTGGCCCAGGCGAGCACCACCGCGACCAGGAGGACCAGGAGGACCAGGAGGATGCCCGGCGTCACGCGGCACCTCCGCTGTCGGGCGAATCGGCGCGAGCATGCGCGTCTTCACGTGAGAAGGCCAGCACGTCGTCGAAGGGCAGGTGGTCTCCGTCGTCTCGGCCGTAGTGGGCCGTCCGGATGGCGCCGCGCTCGTCCACCAGGAAGTCCGCCGGCATCGTCGTGAGGCTCCCCCGGAGCGATGTGGGGAGGTAGCCGCGAGCCATCGCCTCCATCAGCGTCGGCGCACGCAGCGCCATGCCCTTGAGCATGCCCGCCACCGAGCGCTCGATGGCGTAGGTGCGGTAGGTTTCCCCTGTCTCGTCGGCCAGGATCGGGAAGGGCGCGCCGTGGCGGTCCGCATGCCGGCGCAGGTTGTCCAGCGGGGAGTCGAAGATCGCGACGATCCCGAAGCCGGGGCCGAGCTCGGCGAAGCGCCGGGTGAGGTGGTGTACGCGCAGGTTGCAGAAGGGGCAGCTCGCGAACCGGAAGAGCGACAGCAAATACCGCCGGCCCGAGAGCCTCGCTGTGTCGAAGGTCGAGCCGTCGATCGCCGACAGGCGAACCGCCGGAGCCAGGTCGCCTGGAGAGCGTCGGGTGGGCGTCGTCGGGCTCATCGGAGCGCGCCTCCGCAGCTCGATCCCGCGCCGGCGGTGCAGCCGTAGCAGTGGTCCCCGGTGGCGATCCGAGCCCCTTCGAGCGCGTCGAGTGAGCCGAGCCGCCAGAGGGTACGCGGTCCGGCGTCGGGGTCCGCGCCCAGCGGCAGCTCCAGCATCTGGTTGAAGTCGCAGTCGTAGAGTCGCCCGTCCCAGCCGACGCTGAGCAGGCTCCTGCACATGAGCCCCGGCACCGTGGCGGCGTTGAAGTGGTTGACCAGCAGGCTCATGTAGGCCTCGTGCTGACCGGTCCGCTCGAGCAGGCGCGCGAAGCGCTGGATGGGCATGTTGGTGATGGTCAGGAGCCGATTGAACTGGATCCCGAAGAGCTCGCCGAGCTCGCGCCGGTAGGCCGCTTCCAGACCCGCTTGGGGCGGCGGGAGGGACGCACCGACCGGGTTGTAGACGAGGTCGAGGAGGAGGCCCGTGCCGGGGCGGCCGTAGCCGACCCCGTTCAGGACGCGCAGGGCCTCGATGCTCTTTCCGAACGCGCCCATGCCTCGCTGCTTCTCGACGTTCTCCCGCTGGTAGCAGGGCAGGCTCGCGACCACCTCCACCCGGTGCTCGGCGAGAAAGTGGGCGAGATCCTCCATTCCGGGCTCGAACAGGATCGTCAGGTTGCAGCGGTCGATGACCCGCCTGCCCAGCTTCCGTGCCTGGGAGACGAGCGAGCGAAAGCTCGGGTTGAGCTCGGGTGCGCCGCCGGTGAGGTCGACGATCTCGACGCCTGGGTTGTGGGCGAGGACCTCCACCACGCGGGCCGCGACCTCTCCCGACATGACCTCGCTGCGCTTGGGGCCCGCCTCCACGTGGCAGTGGTGACAGGCCATGTTGCAGAGCTTGCCGACGTTGACCTGCAACGTGGTCACCCGGCCGCGCCGCAGGGGGCCGGCGCCCGACGTTCGCAGGGATGCGTCGAAGGACGGGTGGTCGCGCCCGCTCGGGAACGAGATGTCTACGGCGGTGCCCATCAGCAGCACCGACCGCTGCCACTAGGGGCGCACGCTCCGCCCTCCTCCGTGGTGGCCTCGTAGTCGTCACCCTTGGACTCTCTGGGATCCCGCCGCAAGCCCACGGCGTCGCACGGAAACGCGAGGGCCTCGCCTGCCGCCGGGAGAACGCGGGGCGGAATCAACACGATGTGCGCGCGGTAGGGCTCACGGGAGTAGAGCGCGAAGGTCTTCTCGCACACCGCCATGCGCGCGCCGCGTCGCAGCACGTGGCCGTCGTCGTCGGTCACCTCGCGAAAGGGCCCCCGGTAGACCACCGCGTGCCTGCGGTCGATGCACGGCCCCTCCTTCCCCTTGTAGGCGACCACCGTGAGGCTCCGGAACTCGATGCCCTCGACGGTCCGCCACGGCGCCTCATCTCGACTGATGAGCTCGATGCCGTAGAAGCCGGCCTCCTCGAAGGCCTCCAGGAAGCGGTCCTCGCGCAGCGCCCCCGAGATGCAGCCGCTCCAGAGCTCCGGATCGCGTTGGAGGCGCTCGGGCACGTCCTCGTCGCTCACGATGTCCGAGATCACTGCCCGCCCGCCTCGCCGGAGGACGCGCAGGATCTCCCCGAAGAGGAGTCGCTTGTCCTCCGATCGCACCAGGTTCAGCACGCAGTTGCTGACCACGACATCCACCGTGTCCTCGGTGACGAGCGGTGCCGCGTCGCGCAGGCGGGCCCCTTCGGCTTCGAGCTGCGCGAGATCCGCAGATGAGCGAACCGGGTGCGCGCCAAGCCAGGCGTCCAGGCGGTCCAGGTCCAACCCGAGGTCCTGGATCCGCCCGCGACGGAACTCGACGTTGGCGAAGCCCACGCGCGCGGCGACTTCCGGAGCCGAGGCCCTCGCCAGCTCCAGCATGTCGTCGTTCATGTCGACGCCGATGACGCGACCGCTCGGGCCGACGACCTGGCTCGCGATGAAGCAGATCTTGCCGGCGCCCGAGCCCAGGTCCAGCACGGTCTCGCCTTCACGCAGGTGCTTCGAGGGGTCGCCGCAACCATAGTCCCGCTCGAGCACCGCCGCCGGGATCGCCTGGAGCAGCTTGGGATCGTACTGAATGGGGCAGCACAGGCTCTCCTCGCGGGCGCGGGCCGCCTCGGAGTAGCGGGTGCGAACGGCTTGCTCGACGTCGGGCGTCGGCGTGGCTTCGGTGGACATGGCTCTCCTGCTTCCGTCGAAATCGGTCGCACGGCGGAGCAGATGCCGCGGACGAGACAGCGTCATCGGGCGGAGACGGATGTTACGGAGGCCGTTCGAGATCGCGAGGATCATGAGTCGAAGCGACGACACCCCGCCGGCAGCAGGGCGCGCCGGGGCCGAGAGTGCCTCGGCGAGCGGCGCCCGGGTCTCGGGACGGCGAGCTGCGTCCTCCGAGGAGGCGGCGCTCGTCGGGCGCCTGCTCGCTGGCGACGAGGACGCCTTCACTGGCCTGGTGGACCGGTACCACGGCCGCCTGCTCCGGCTCGCCCGCTCCTTCGTGAAGGACCAGGCCACCGCCGAGGAGGTGGTCCAGGAGACGTGGATGGGCGTGCTCCGCGGCCTGCGGAGCTTCGAGGGGCGGTCGGCGCTCAAGACCTGGATCTTCCGGATCCTCGTCAACCGGGCCAAGACGCGCGGCGTGCGCGAGGCGAGGTCGGTGCCGTTGTCCAGCCTCGGCGACGACGACGGGCCGAACGTGCCGGCGGTCGATCCCGTCCGCTTCCGCTCCGACGGCATGTGGGCCGATCCCCCTCGACGCTGGGAGGACGACACGCCCGAGGCTGTCCTGCTCCGGGAGGAGGCACGACGACGGCTGGCGCAGGCGATCGAGGCCCTCCCCCCTCGCCAGCGGGCGGTGCTCGTGCTGCGTGACCTCGAGGGGGTGTCCGCCGGGGAGGTGTGTAACATCCTGGAGATCGCCGATACCAACCAGCGCGTGATGCTCCACCGTGCCCGATCGGCCCTTCACCGTGCCCTCGAACGGTACCTGGACGAGGAGTAGACCCCATGTTGACCTGCCAGGAATTGACCGAGCTGGTCACCGACTACCTCGAGGGGCGCCTCAGCCTGTGGGATCGCATGCGCTTCGGCATGCACGTCGGGATGTGTCGGCACTGCCGCGCGTTCCTCCGAGATCGAAGGCTGACGATCGAGACTCTTGGAAGGATGCCGGAGGACCCGATCCCGCCCGACGTCCGCGACGCGCTGCTGGAGAGGTTCAGGGACTGGAAGCGGGAGTAGGGTTCGCCGGAGTGATCCTCCTGGAGGAGTGAAGATGGACGGAGTCCTGGAACTGCTCGCCGCGGACGCCGCCGTGATGCACTCGGTCGGACCGGAGCGGCTCGTCGAGCTGGTCGGCGCCGCGATCTGTGGGGCGGTGCTGGGCTACGAGCGGGAGTCGCGCGGGAGCCCCGCCGGCATGAAGACCTGCACGCTGGTGTGCATCGGCGCCACGCTCTACATTCAGGTGAGCCACGCCCTGCTCGCAGCGACGCCCGGTGGCGACGCCACCCGGATGGCCAGCCAGATCGTGTCGGGGATCGGCTTCCTCGGCGCCGGCGCCATCCTCCGGGGCCCGATTGGTGTGTCGGGGCTGACCTCCGCGGCGACCATCTGGTTCATCGGCGCCGTCGGTGTCATCGTCGGGTGCGGCAGGCCGATCTCCGCCTTCGGGCTGACCCTGGTGGTCGTCGTCCTGCTGCGGCTCATCGCCCAGAGCAGCACCAGCGCCGACGGAAGCATGCGGCATGCTTGCAGCACGGGCGCGCCGCGAGCAAGCGCACCCGGCCCGGATGTCCGTCTCGGGGACCAGGATGTCCGATGCCGACACGTCGGTGTCCGGGCGCCGCTACCTGCGCTGCATCTTCCGCCACGGCATGGTCAAGGCGGCACCCGTCTACGCGCTGGCCTGGTGGCGGGAGCCCCGCCGCCGCTCGCTCTTGCCCTGGCAGCGCGGCATCCAGGGCCGCGGTGGAGAGCAGCGCCGCTGACGCCGGGCTGGTCTGGGCGAGGCACGGTGAGCACATGGCGGCCGTCATCAACGACGACGAACTCGATCGCCTCCACGCCTACGGCCTGCCCTACGACGAGGAGGAGATCCCCTTCTGAGCTGGCCCCTGCCAGTGCGAGGCTGCCGCCGGCAGCCCGCAGCGCGTGGTCATGGGACACGGCCCAGGCCGCCATCCCACGTCCGCTACCGGTAGATCTCGCTGGGACGGAACTGGGGGAGATCGCCGGGACACAACATGTACCCAGGATGAGTCTCGGGCCCGCGCCTGGTCGCTGTCGAGCGCTCGATAGGAGCCCCGT
>CAZSAT010000179.1:0-11448 GCA_964604675.1 uncultured Enterobacterales bacterium | reverse complement strand
CGCGTCATCTTCAAGATCATTCCCGAGTACGCCACGCGCCTGCTCGAGCTCGAGAACGGCGCCGTCGACTGGATGGAGGGCATCCTGGTCTCCGACGCCGACCGCATCGCGGCGGAGCACCCGGAGATCGAGCTGTACCGGCGAGGCTGGCGCTTCCTCGACTACCTGGCCTGGAACCGCTTCGACACCGCCGACTTCCAGGAGAAGTACGAAGACGCGGGCAAGGATCTGGACTGGTCCACGGTGCAGGAGCACCACCTCTTCGCGGACCCGGCCGTGCGCCGCGCGCTCACCAAGGCCATCGACATCGACAAGCTCATCGGCGACCTGCTGACCAGCGAGTCCGGCGAAGCCTACGGCAACCGCGCGGTGTCCACCATCACGCCCACGCTGTGCAACACGCACAACAACGACATCACGCCGTTGCCCTTCGACCCGACCGGCGCCCGCGCGGAGCTGGAGGCCCTCGGCTTCGGCGACGCGGACGGAAACGGCATCCTCGACCGGGACGGTCAGGACTTCAGCTTCACGATGATGACCAACTCCGGCAACGCCCGACGCGCGAAGGCCGCGGTCATCATCCAGGCCTTCCTGAAGGACATCGGTGTCCAGATGGAGATCGAGACCGTCGAGTCCAACACCTTCTTCGAGCGCCTCCGCAAGAAGGACTACGAGGCCGCGCTGTCGGGCTGGTCCGCTGGACTCTTCGTGGACATGTCCACCATCTGGCACTCGGGTCAGGAGTACGAGTTCAACTTCACCTCGTACGCCAACGATGAGGTCGACGCCTTGATCGAGCAAGGCCTCAACGAGCCCGACACCGCCAAGGCCAACGAGATCTGGAAGAAGGTGCAGGCGGCCATCTACGAGGACCAGCCCTACACCTTCCTGTACTGGCGCGACGACATCGTCGGTGTGCACGAGCGCTTCAACGACGTGAAGGTGGACATCCTGAGCCCGATGAACGACCTGCACACCTGGTGGGTGCCGGCGAACGAAGTGAAGTACGACAAGTAGAGGCCGCTTCCGTGTTCGCCTACCTCATCCGAAAGCTGCTCCTGGCCATCCCGCTGGTCCTGGGCGTGATCACGCTGATCTTCGTGCTCGTGGAGCTCTCGCCGGGCGACGCCACCGACCGCTTCTTCACACCCGAGACCCCACCCGAGGTCCGCCAGCTCATCGAGCAGAAGTGGGGCCTCGATCAGCCGGCGAGCACCCGCTACCTGATCACGATGAAGAACCTGATGACGGGAGACTTCGGTCGCTCCATCTTCCAGGAACGCCCCGTGTTCGACATCATCGCGGAAGCGCTGCCGAACACCATCATCCTGAGCTTCGCCACGATCCTGATCATCCAGTTCGTGGGGGTGACGCTCGGCTCCATCCAGGCTGTTCGACAATACAGCCTGACCGACAACACCATCTCGGTGACGAGCCTCATCTTCTACTCGATGCCCAGCTTCTGGCTGGCGCTGATGCTCCAGCTGCTGTTCGCCCTGAAGTGGCCGGTGCTTCCATCGAGCGGCATGACCGATGCGGTCATGTACGACTACATGACCACCTGGGAGAAGGCGGTCGACCACCTGAAGCACCTGATCCTGCCGGCCGGCGCCCTCGGACTCGCAAGCGCTGCAGGCATCGCGCGCTACATGCGCAGCTCGCTGCTCGAGGTCATCCGGCAGGACTTCGTGCGCACAGCGCGCGCCAAGGGGCTGTCCGAGCGCACGGTGGTCGTGAAGCACGCCATGCGCAACGCCCTGTTGCCGATCATCACCATCATCGGCCTGCAGCTCCCCTTCCTGTTCTCGGGCTCGGTGCTCGTCGAGAGCATCTTCGCGTGGCCGGGCATGGGCCGCCTCATCGTTCAGGCGATCTTCACGCAGGACACCCCCGTCATCATCGCCTGCTTCTTCGTGTTCACGCTCTTGGTCGTGATCGGCAACCTCATCGCTGACATCCTCTACTCCGTGGTCGACCCGCGGATCCGGTACGGCTGATGGCGACCAAGCGACTCGGCCTCGCCCTCCCGGGCCTCGGCCACATCCTGAACCGCGACCTGGCCAACGGCATCGGGTTGCTCGCCTACGTCCTCGTGCTGATCTGGGCGGCCGTGGCCGGGTTCCCCCGGGCCGGCGACCTCCTGTTCCCCGAGGCCATCGATGGCGGCACCCGGATCCATCCGTGGGTCGCCGCGATCTCCTGGGTCGGCGCGGTGGCGCTCACGTGGCACACGGCCTACCGCTACGCGTTCCCGAAGGCGCTCAGCGACCACGACGCCAGCTCCCGGTGGCGCGACTTCAAGAAGCAGTTCGCGAAGAACCGTGTGGGCGTGGGCGGCATGCACCTCGTCTACGTGCTCATCCTGTTCGCGGTGCTGACCCCCTTCATCGCACCCTTCGACCCAAACGCCATCGACGTCGGCGACCACCGGCTCGCGCCGCAGTGGGGCTACCTGATGGGCACCGACGAGTTCGGCCGGGACCTCTTCTCCAGGGTGCTGTACGGCGCTCGCATCTCGCTCTCCATCGGCTTCATCGCCGTGAGCCTGTCGGTCACCATCGGCACGCTGGTGGGCGCGGTCGCCGGCTACTTCGGAGGCGCTGCCGACAAGGCGCTCATGTGGTTCGTCGACCTGCTCCTGTCGCTCCCCCGGTTGGTGCTCCTGCTCGCCATCGTCGGGTTCTTTCGGGCCAGCGGCGCCCAGAGCATCTTCCTGATCGTCGTCATCCTGGGGCTGACAGGCTGGATGGGCGTGAGCCGCATCGTGCGCTCGCAGGTCCTGTCCATCCGCGAGCAGGACTACATCCAGGCCGCGCGTGCGCTGGGCGTGCCCACCTGGCGCCTCATCGTCCGCCACATCGTGCCCAACGCCATGGCGCCCGTCATCGTCAACGCGAGCCTCGCCATCGGCTCCACCATCCTGGTCGAGGCGGGGCTGTCCTTCCTCGGGCTCGGCGTGCCGCCACCCACGGCCACCTGGGGCGCCATCGTCAACGACGGACGTGAGTACATGCGGTCGGCCCCCTGGATCACCATCTTCCCAGGCTTGATGATCGTGGCCGCCGTGCTGGGCTTCAACCTCTTCGGCGACGGCCTGCGCGACGCCATGGATCCGAAGCTGCGAGGGCGCTCGTGAGCGATCCGGTCGACAAGAATCCCATCCTCGCCATCGAGGATCTCCGCATCCACTTCCGCAGCGACGCGGGCATCGCCAAGGCGGTCGATGGCGTGAGCTACGCGATCTACCCCGGAGAGACGCTCTCGGTGGTGGGCGAGTCGGGCTGCGGCAAGTCGGTCACCGCGATGAGCATCATCGATCTGGTGCCGCGACCGCCTGGTATCCGTGCGGGCGGGAGCATCTCGTTCGAAGGCGAAGAGCTGCTGGAGGTCTCGCCCAAGCGCATGCGCGAGATCCGCGGCAACGAGATCGCGATGATCTTCCAGGAGCCGATGACCGCGCTGAACCCCGTGTACACGGTCGGTGACCAGATCGGCGAGACGCTGCGCCTGCACCGCGGGCTGTCGAAGGCCGAGGCCCACGACAAGGCCATCGAGATGATGACCAAGGTCGGCATCCCGAGCCCCGAGAAGCGTGTGGACGAGTACCCGCACCAGATGTCCGGCGGCATGCGGCAGCGGGTGATGATCGCCATGGCCCTCTCCTGCGACCCGCGGCTGCTCATCGCCGACGAGCCGACGACGGCCCTCGACGTCACCATCCAGGCGCAGATCCTCGACCTGATGAACGAGCTGCAGGAAGAGACCGGCACCTCGATCCTGTTCATCACCCACGACCTCGCGGTGGTGGCCGAGGTCTCCGACCACGTCGCCGTCATGTACGCGGGCAAGGTCGTCGAGTACGCCGACGTCGTCACGCTCTTCGAGGCGCCGCAGCACCCGTACACCGTCGGCTTGTTCAAGAGCATCCCGAAGCTCACCGGGAAGCGGGACCAGCTCGAGGCCATTCCCGGTGTCGTGCCCTCCCCCCTGGAGTTCCCGTCGGGCTGCCGCTTCCGCAACCGCTGCTCGCTGGAGAACGAGCGCTGCGGTGCGGAGGAGCCTCCGCTCCGAGACGTCGGGAACGGTCACACCGTGGCGTGCCATGCGGTCGAGGAGGGCCGGGCATGAAGCCGCTCTTGACCGTCACGGACCTGACGAAGCACTTCCCGATGAAGAAGGGGATCTTCGGCAAGGTCGTCGCCCACGTCAGAGCGGTCGACGGCGTGAGCTTCACGCTCGACGCCGGCGAGACCCTCGGGCTCGTGGGCGAGTCCGGCTGCGGCAAGACCACCGTCGGCCGCACCCTGTTGCGCCTGCTGGAACCGACCGGCGGCACGGCGGAGTTCAAGGGCAGGCAGATCTTCGAGCTCGGCGGCGACGAGCTTCGTGCCCTCCGCCAGGACATGCAGATCATCTTCCAGGATCCCTACAGCTCGCTGAACCCGCGCATGAACGTGGAGCAGATCGTGGGCGAGGCACTTCGAATCCACGGAGTCGCCGAGGGCGACGAGCTGCGGGACAAGGTGCTGGCGCTCATCCAACGGGTCGGCTTGCTCGAGACCCACCTGGGCCGCTTCCCACACGAGTTCTCCGGGGGCCAGCGCCAGCGGATCGGAATCGCCCGCGCCCTCGCCTTGAACCCCGACTTCATCGTGTGCGACGAGGCGGTGAGTGCGCTGGACGTGAGCATCCAGGCACAGGTCATCAACCTGCTGCAAGAGCTTCAGGACGAGCTGGGGCTGTCCTACCTGTTCATCGCCCACGACCTGAGCGTCGTCCGCCACATCTCCGACCGCGTGGCCGTGATGTACCTCGGCCGCATCGTCGAGATCGGCACCTGTGACCAGCTCTTCGAGAACCCGCACCACCCCTACACCCAAGCGCTGCTGTCGGCGATTCCGGTCCCCATCCCGAAGCAGAAGAAGGAGCGGGTCGTGCTCGAGGGGGACGTTCCAAACCCCATCAACCCGCCCCCGGGTTGCCACTTCCACCCCCGCTGCCGCTACGCCACGGACGCCTGCAAGACCGGCGCGCCGCCGAAGACCGTCGAGGTCTCGACAGGTCACCAGGTGGCCTGCCACCTCGTGGCCGATGGACAGCGCCCGCCCTACGCCTGAGAGGACCGAGCGCCCCATGTCGACCTCGTTCTCGTCTGTCTGCGAGCTCTTCCACCACCGCTGCGACTCGACGCCCGACGCCGACGCGATGTACGGCCGACGTGGCGGCGACTGGTACACCTTGAAGTGGAAGGAGTGCGGCGAACGAGCCCGTCGCATCGCCTGCGGTCTGCACGCCCTGGGAATCGAGAAGGGCCAGCGCGCCAGCATCCTGTCGACGACCCGGCCCGAGTGGGTGCTCGCCGACATGGGCATCCTCTGCGCCACCGGTGCCACCACCACCATCTACCCCTCGAACACCCCGGAAGAGTGCGCCTACATCGTCGCGAACAGCCAGTCGCGCTTCTGCTTCGCCGAGAACGACGAACAGGTGGCCAAGCTGGTGGCCGAGCGCGACGGGATGCCCACCCTCGAGAAGGTCATCGTGACCGACGGGCGCCCTGGGCACGAAGGCTGGGTCATCACCCTCTCGGAGCTCGAGCGGCTCGGTGAGGCGTGGGATGCCGAGCACGAAGGCGCCTACGAAGAGCGGACCGCGGCTGTCGGCCCCGGCGACCTCGCCACGCTGATCTACACCTCGGGCACCACGGGCAAGCCCAAGGGCGTCATGCTCAGCCACGACTGCTGGGTGTACGAGGGCGAAGCCATCGACGCGATGGGGCTCTTGCAGGCCTCGGACAAGCAGTACCTGTTCCTGCCCCTCGCCCACAGCTTCGCCAAGGTGCTGGAGATCGCGTTCATCCGGATCGGCGTGCCCACCATCGTCGACGGCGACATCGACGCGCTGGTGCCGAACATGCAGGCGATGAAGCCAACGGTCATGGGGGCCGTGCCGCGCATCTTCGAGAAGGTCTACAACAAGGTCGTGAGCGGGGCGAAGGACAAGGGTGGCGTCTCGTTGCGCATCTTCAAGTGGGCTGTGCAGGTCGGGACCGAGGTCTCCGAGCTGCGGCAGAGGGGTCAAGAGCCTCACGGACCGCTCTTGTTGAAGTACGGCGTGGCCGACCGTCTGGTGTTCTCCAAGCTCAAGGACACCTTCGGCGGTCGCATCAAGTTCTTCATCTCGGGAGGTGCTCCTCTCTCCCGTGAGATCGCGGAGTTCTTCCACGCCTCCGACATCCTGGTGCTCGAGGGCTACGGCCTCACGGAGTCCTCGGCAGCTTCGAGCGTGAACGCTCCCGACGGCTACCGCTTTGGCAGCGTGGGCAAGCCGATCCCCGGCACCACCTTCAAGATCGCCGACGACGGCGAGATCCTGATCAAGGGCCGCGGCATCATGCAGGGCTACTTCGGCCTGCCCGAGGCCACCTCGGAGTGCCTGGAGCCGGACGGATGGCTGCACACCGGCGACGTCGGTGAGATCGACGAGCAGGGGTTCTGCCGCATCACCGACCGGAAGAAGGACATCATCGTCACCGCAGGCGGCAAGAACATCGCGCCCCAGGTGATCGAGGGCAAGATCAAGGCGCGCTGCCAGCTCGTCAGCCAGGTCGTGATGCACGGCGACAAGCGCAACTTCTGCGTGGCCCTGGTGGCCATGGACGAGGAGACCGCTGGCAAGTGGGCGCGCGACCACGACGTGGGCTTCTCGGACTACGCCGACCTGGCCACCAAGCAGGAGATCCATGACCTGATCTGGCAGGCCATCGCCGAGGTGAACAAGGAGCTCGCAAGCTACGAGACCATCAAGTACATCCACCTCCTCGACCACGATCTGGCGCAGGAGACCGGTGAGCTGACCCCCACGATGAAGGTGAAGCGCCGGGTGGTGGAGGCGAACCACCAGGCCGTGCTCGACGCCTTCTACGCGGACGCCATGGCGGCCATCTGATGCCCAAGAGTCGCCTGCCGGGCTTCTACCGCCTCCCTCCCGAGGCCCGGGTCAAGGAGATCGCCGACGAGATCTCGGATCTCGACACCGAGGACGTGGCCTCCTGGGCCCCCGGTGGGTTGAACCTCTCGACGGCCGACATGATGGTCGAGAACGTGATCGGCACCTTCGAGCTGCCCCAGGCCGTCGCGGTGAACTTCCACGTCAACGGCGGCGACGTGCTCGTGCCGATGGTGACCGAAGAGCCCAGCGTGGTCGCCGCCGCCTCGAACATGGCGCGGCTCACCCGGACGGCGGGTGGCATCTGGGCCGACGCCGATCCGAGCATCATGATCGGACAGGTGCAGCTCCACGGCGTCTCGGATGCGGAGGCCACGGCCGCGCTGCTCGAGCGTCACATCGACGAGCTCTCGGCGGCGGCCAGCGGCATCCATCCGCGACTGGAGGAACGCGGAGGCGGACTGCGTGGCATGCGCGTGCGGCGTCTGCGCTACGACGAGCCGGGCGCACTGCCGGAAGACATGGTGGTGCTGCACTTCCACCTCGACTGCGTCGACGCCATGGGCGCCAACATGGTCAACACCGTGGCGGAGCGGCTCGGGCCGGTGATCGAGCGGATCACCGGTGAGACGGTCGGGATGCACATCCTGTCGAACCTGAGCGATCTGCGGCTGGCTCGCGCCCGCGTGGTCCTGCGGCCGGAACACCTCGACCACGACGACGTGAACGGCGAAGCCGTGGCGGCCGAGATCGCCGCCGCCTACCGCTTCGCCTGGGCCGACCCCTACCGCGCGGCCACCCACAACAAGGGCGTGATGAACGGCATCGACGCCGTGCTCCTGGCCACGGGCAACGACTGGCGCGCCATCGAGGCCGGGGCGCATGCCTGGGCGGCCCGGGACGGGCAGTACCGGAGCCTCACCACGTGGAAGCTCGACCCGGAGGGCGCGCTGGTGGGCACGATCGAGCTCCCCATGGCGGTGGGGACGGTGGGTGGTCCCATCCGGGTGCACCCCACCGTGCAGGCCAACATGAAGGTGTTGGGCAACCCTCGCGCACAGGAGCTGGCCGGCATCGTGGCCGCGGTTGGCCTGGCGCAGAACCTCGGCGCCCTCCGTGCGCTGGTCACCGAGGGCATCCAACAGGGCCACATGCGGATGCATGCACGCAACGTCGCGGCCACCGCGGGCGTTCCACCCGAGCTCGTCCCGGCCGTCGCCGAGAAGCTGGCGGAGCACGGCGACTTCTCCGAGGCCCATGCGCGGGCGGTCTACGCGGAGATGCAGTCGTGATGCTCGGCCGGGGTCGAGGCCTCGGGAAGCTGATCCTGCTGGGCGAGCACAGCGTGGTCTACGGCCACCGGGCCCTGGCGGCCTCGGTGTCCCTGGGCACCACGGTCACCCTGCACAGCGCCCCCGGGCCGACACGGCTAGGCCGCAGCGCCATCCGGGACGACCGTCTGGGCCGTGCCCTCGCGGTCGCCCTGCCCGCCGACGGCCTGGCCGTCGACATCGCCACCGAGCTCCCCGTGGGGTGTGGCATGGGCTCGTCCGCCGCCCTCACGGTGGCCCTGCTGCGCGCACGAGCCGCGGCCGACGGGCGCACCCTCGACGCCGCTACGCTGCACCGGCAAGGCTTCGAGGTGGAGCGCATCTTTCACGGAAACCCCTCGGGCCTCGACCACGCGGTCGCGGCCCTCGGGGGCGCGCTGGTGTACCGGAAGGGCGAAGAGCCCGAGCGCGTGGCGCTGCCCACGTTGGAGGTCGTGGTGCTCGACAGCGGCTCCGCGGGCGACACCGCTTCCCTGGTGGCGGGGGTCGCGAACCGGCGGCCTGGCATCGACCCCGCTCTGGACCGCCTCGGCGCACTGGTCGAGCGAGCCGTGGTCGACCTGTCGGACGAAGACACCCTGATGGGGTGCATGAACGAGGCCCACGTCCGCCTCCGCGAGATCGGCGTGAGCACGCCACGGCTCGACGAGCTCGTCGAGCTCGCCACCAGCGCGGGCGCAAAGGCCGCGAAGCTCAGCGGAGCGGGGGGCGGCGGCGTCGTGGTCGCCGTGGTCGACGCCGGGGACGAGCGGGTCGAGCAGGCTGCGCGAGCGCGTGGTATCAGGGCCTTCCGCTGCACTGTCCCCGGCTCGGCATCGAGAGGCTGATGGCCACCGCGATCGCTCATCCGAACATCGCCCTGGTCAAGTACTGGGGCAAGCGCGACACCCGCCTGAACCTGCCGTCGACGGGATCGATCTCGATGACCGTAGACCGGTTCCGCACCAGGACCACGGTGAACTGGGGTGCCGAGGCCGACGAGGCCTGGATCGACGGGCGGCTGGCCGAGGGCAAGGAACACGATCGGGTGTTCGCGCACCTCGACCGGATCGATCCCTGGCGCCCTCGCGTCACGGTGGTGAGTGAGTCCAACTTCCCGAAAGCGGCGGGCCTCGCCAGCTCCAGCTCGGCCTTTGCAGCGCTCACGGTCGCCGCCTGCAACGCCGCGGGCCAGGAGCGCACACCCACCGAGCTCTCGGTGTTGGCTCGGCAGGGCTCGGGATCGGCCTGTCGATCGATCTGGGGCGGCTTCGTCGAGTGGCGTCTCGGCGCCCAGGATGACGGCTCGGACAGCCACGGCGTGGCGCTCGCGCCCCAGGATCACTGGGATCTCCGCCTCGTCGTCGCCATCCTCGATGCGCGGCAGAAGAAGGTCGGCTCCCGGGCCGGCATGCTGCGCACGATGGCTACCTCGCCGATGTACGCGGCCTGGGTGGCCAGCGCTCCAGCCGACATCGACAAGGGACGCCACGCCCTGTTGGACAAGAACCTGCCCGCCCTCGGCGCGGTCATGGAGCGCAACGCGCTCAAGATGCACTGCACGATGATGACCGCCGATCCGCCCATCCGGTATTGGGGCTCCACCACCGTGTGGGCGATGGACGCCGTGGAAGGCCTGCGTCGGCAGGGGGTGCCCTGCTGGTGGACGATGGACGCGGGACCGAACGTCAAGGTGCTCTGCGCGGTCGAGGACGCCGAGCGCGTCGCGCGTCGCATGCGCTCGGTGGCTGACCGGGTCGAGGTGCTCGGCGTGGGCGGAGCACCGCAGCTCGTCGAGGAGTAGGTGCCGCTCGAGGTCGTCGCCCCCGGCAAGCTGGTCGTCGCGGGCGAGTACGCGGTGGTCGACGGCGGCGTCGCGGTCGTGGCGGCGATCGATCGAGGCGTGCGCTGCATCGTCACCGCAGGCGAGGGCGTGACGACCCCCGGCGACGACCGCTTCGTGCGCGCCGGCCTGCTGGCTGTGTCCGCGCCCGCGAGGCACTACGCCTTCACCGATGCGAAGCCGGCTGTGCTGGCCGACAAGCCGGGCTTCGGAGGAAGCGCCGCGGCCACCGTCGCGGCGTGCGCAGCGGGACTGTTGGCGCGCCACGCCCCGCTCGACACGCTGCTCGAGACCGCGCTCAGCGTGCACCACACCGTGCAGGGGTCCGGCTCTGGAATCGACGTGCGAGCCTCGGTCGCCGGTGGGGTCCGACGCTGGCCCGGCGGCATCGCGCGATCCCTGCCACGGCTGACCGCGATCTACTCCGGTCGTTCGGCGAGCACGGGCCCCCGGGTGCAGCGCTACCTCGCATGGTCGGATCGAGCGCGGTTCGTCGACGAGAGCAACGTGCTCGTCGCCGCCCTCGACCAGGACCCGGTCGCCGCGTTGGAGGCGCTCCGCGAGCTCCTGGTGGCCATGAGCCGGGCAGCAGGCATCGACTACCTGACGGACGCACATGCGCGCATCGCAGCGTTGGCGCGCGACCACGGAGGCGCCGCCAAGCCGAGCGGTGCTGGCGGCGGCGACATCGCGGTGGCGGTCGTGCCGGACCCCGATGCTCGCACGGCGTTCGAGGCGGCCTGTTCCGCCGAGCGCTTGCCGCCCATCGCCATCGAGGCCGCCGAGCTGAGCGTCCACCGCGCCTGAACCGGCCGTCCAGCGAGCGGTTACCACAAGGGTCCGTGCCGAAGCCTCCCGACATCCGCTCCAGAAAGGCCGACCACGTCGCCCTCTGTGAGACCGACGAGGTGGCGTTCAAGCAGAAGACCAACCTGCTGGACGATCTCGAGCTCGTGCACGACGCGCTGCCCGACCTCGCGCTCGAGGCCGTTGACCTCGGTGCCGAGTTCGCTGGCAAGCGACTCGCGGCGCCCGTCATCATCGCCGCGATGACCGGTGGCTTCGGCGAGGCGGAGGCCATCAACCGTGACCTGGCGAGCGTCGCGGAACGCTACGGCCTGGGCTTCGGCTTCGGAAGCCAGCGACCGCTCCTCCAGGACGGCATCGAGGACGGCTACCTCATCCGCGACGTCGCCCCCAGCGCGCTCGTGCTCGGAAACATCGGCGTGGTCCAGGCGCGCGACACCCCGAGCGCCCAGCTCCAGCGCCTGGTCGACCGATGCGGCGCCGACGCCTTGGTGGTCCACCTGAACCCGGCGATGGAGGTCGTGCAGCCCGAGGGGGACC
>CAZSAT010000178.1:0-11710 GCA_964604675.1 uncultured Enterobacterales bacterium | reverse complement strand
CGCCCGAGTCGCCCGAGTCGCCCGAGTCGCCCGAGTCGCCCGAGTCGTCGTGCACCCCGGTCTCTCCGGAGTCCCCGGGCCCCGTGTCGCCGCCTGCCGTCGGACCTGTGTCGCCCGCCGGGAGGCCGGTGTCTTCCTCCTCCGCGGCACCGCTGTCGGCCGAGACGTCACCATCGCTACAAGCCAGGAGGATCAAGAGCATGCACGGACCATACCGCGAGAGGCCCCCCTCGAGGGCCGGTTACCAAGGGCCGTGACCCGACCCCTCCCGATGACGCGCGACGAGGCCCCCGGACCACTCGACGTGGTCCTGGTCACCGGCGATGCGTACGTCGACCACCCGTCCTGGGGCGTGGCCGCCATCGGCCGGTGGCTCGAGGCGCACGGATTCTCGGTCGGCATCATCGCCCAGCCCGACCACACGAAGGTCGAGGCCTTCCGTGCCCTGGGCCGGCCCCGGCTCTTCTTCGGGGTCACCGCCGGCAACATGGACACGATGGTGAACAAGTTCACCGCCTCCAGGAGGCTGCGGACCCGAGATGCCTACTCCCCTGGCGGCGCCGTGGGCGCTCGCCCGGACCGGGCCACCATCCCCTACACGGCACGCTGCCGCCAGGCCTTCAAGGGCGTCCCCGTGGTGGTGGGCGGGATCGAGGCCAGCCTGCGGCGGCTGGTGCACTACGACTTCTGGCAGGACCGCATCCGTGGCTCCATCCTGCTGGACGCCAAGGCCGACCTGTGCGTCTACGGCATGGGCGAGCACACGGTCGTGTCGATCGCCCGGCGCCTCGCCGCGGGCGAGAGCATCAAGGCATGCCGGGACCTCCCGGGCGTCGCCTATGCCTTGGGCGCCAAGGACCCGATGCCCACCGGCGACGTCGAGGAGCTGCCCAGCCTCGAGACGTGCCGGGCCGACCCGATGGCCTTCAACGCGGTCACGCTCCGCATGTACCGGGAGTCCAACCCGCACTGCGGCAAGACCCTCTGGCAGCGCCACGGTGCCCGCATCGTGGTGCAGAACCCGGCGGCGGAACCGCTCGACACCGGGGCCTTCGATCGGCTGCACGAGCTGGACTACACCTACAGCGCACATCCCTGCTACCGGCAGCCGGTGCCCGCGCTCGCCAGCATCCAGGGCTCGGTGACCGTGAACCGCGGCTGCTCGGGCGGCTGTTCCTTCTGCGCCTTGACCATCCACCAAGGCAAGGACGTCACCTCGCGCTCGGAGGCCAGCGTGCTCCGCGAGCTGAAGCAGCTGACGACGCGCCGTGGCTTCAAGGGCATCGTCTCGGACCTCGGTGGGCCGACCGCGAACATGTTCCACATGGCGTGCACCTCCGAGGCGGCCAACAAGGTGTGCCGCAGGGTGAGCTGCCTCCATCCCGTCCGGTGCAAGCACTACGGCACCGACCACGGCCCGTACCTCCGCCTGCTGCGCAAGGCGCGTCAGCTTCCGGGCATCCGCCGGGTGTTCGTGAACTCCGGCATCCGCTACGACCTCGCCGACCTCGACGACCAGTTCGTGGAGGAGCTCGCGAAGCACCACGTCCAGGGTCAGCTGTCGGTGGCCCCGGAACACGCCGCCAGCGGGGCGCTGGGCATGATGCGGAAGCCGGAGATCGGCTACTTCGACGCCTTCATGGACCGCTTCAAGGCCGCCAGCGAGAAGGCGGGCAAGGAGCAGTACCTGGTGCCCTACTTCCAGTGTGCTCACCCTGGCGTGGGCCCCGCCGAGACCATCGAGCTGGCCCTCTACATGCGCGACCGTGGGCTTCGACCTCGCCAGGTGCAGATGTTCATGCCGACCCCAGCCACCATCGCCACCGCCGTGTACGTCTCGGGGGTGGACCCCTACACGAAGAGGCCGGTCTACGTGGCCCGTGGCGGGCGGGAGCGAAGCCGCCAGCGTGCGCTGCTCTTCTACTGGAAGCCCGAGGAGCATCCGTACTTGCGCGAGGCCCTGCGCGCCTGGGGACGCGCCGACCTCATCGGCCGACACCAGGGCGCCCTGGTCCCGCCCGGGCCCGCTTTCGGCGCCTGGACCCGTCGAAGGCAGGGACGGCACGGCGTGCGCTTCGACACCCACATGGGCATGAAGGTCGAGCGCGCCTCGAAGGCGGAGGAGCAGGAGGAGAACTGGGAGGCGGTGGTCCGGTGATCCTGTTGTGGGCCTGCAGCACGGGCCCCCAGCGCCACGTGGACGTGACGCAGCGCTTCGAAGACGGCGACAGCGCAACATCGGAGGCGCCGAGCGACACCGAGAGCTCAAGCGACGACACCTCGGCGCGCGCGGGAGACACGCAGGCGGCCACCGACACGAACACCGGCCTGTGCCCGGCAGACATGGCCCTGGTGGACGGCACCTGCATGGACCTGTACGAGGCGCCCAACGTGGCGGGTGCGCTGCCGTTGGTGATGTACACCTTCGACGAGGCGGAGGCCTGGTGCGCGGCGCGGGGGCGCACGCTGTGCCTCGACACCACCTGGGAGACCGCCTGCGCGGGCTCCGCCGCCGCCAGCTACCCCTACGGCGACACCCACCAGTCCGGGGTGTGCAACGACGACGAGACCTGGCTGACCTACGACCAGTCCAAGCTCAGCGCCTGGCCGGCCTCGGCGAGCGCGACGGACGTCGACAACCTCGAAGCGCTGCTCGCGAAGGCGGGCCAGACCGCATCCGCCTCAGCCGAGCACGTGGAGGCGCTCTACCAGGGTGAGGGGTCCGGCGAGAACGCCGGCTGCGTCGGCGAGCACGGCGTGTTCGACCTGGTGGGCAACGTCGAGGAGTGGACCCGGCGCGCCGACGGCGGCAGCGCGTCCTTCCACGGAAACCTCAAGGGACGGTACTGGGCCGAGTCCCGCACCTGCCAGAGCGACGTGACCGTGCATGGCGACAGCTTCCGCTTCTACGAGATCGGATTCCGGTGCTGCGCACCACCTGAATGAGCGCCCGCTCACCTGGCGGAAAAACCCGTTACGCACGTGACGATCCAAGCCTCACGGTGCCCATGATGCGTCTCTTCATCCCTCTCGCCCTCGCTCTCCTCACCGCCTGCGGCGGCGAGGAAGCCGCCACGACCACCGCACCCGCACCCGCGCCCGAGCCCGCCGCCGAGCCGGCGCCGGAGCCCGAGGTCGCCTCGGCCGAGCCCGCCGCATTCGACGCCGCCGGCGCTTTCGCGAGCACGTGCGCCAGCTGCCACGGTGAGGCCGGCGCCGGCGACGGCGTGGCCGGTGCCGCGCTCGACCCGAAGCCCGCCAACTTCACGGACGCGGCCTTCCACGCCGAGCGCGACGACGCCCAGATCGCGAAGGTCATCAAGGAAGGCGGCGCCGCGGTGGGCAAGTCCCCGCTGATGGCGCCCTTCGGTGGCTCGTTCGACGACGCGCAGATCGAGCAGCTCGTCGCGCACGTCCGCACCTTCAACCCCGACGCCGAGCCGTTGGCCACGCCCCCCGAGGGCATGCCGGAAGGCAAGGGCATGCCCGCGACGGGTGGCGACGCTCCGGGAGGCGACGCCCCCGCTGCCGATGCGCCCGCTGGTGACGGGGGGGGTGGTGCCCCCGCTGGCGGTGCCGAGAAGGGCAGCAAGGGCGGCAAGGGCAAGGCGAAGGGCGGCGAGTAGCCGCTTTCAGCGTGGTTGCTCCCAGGGTGCAACCGCGCTGCACTCCCTTCCCCGTCCGCCACGGGTGACCTTGTCGACGGCATCGACGAGGTCCTCATGCTGGCGTTGGTCATCGCTCTGAACACGGTCCCGGTCGCCCACGCCGACAACGGCTGTGGCGCACCGCAGGCCGCGTCCGCCGACGTCCCTGCCCTGCAGGAAGCGCTCGCCAAGGCCGAGCCGAAGGCCAGCACCAAGGGTTCGTGGAGCGATGCCTGGAAGGGCTTCGGCAACAAGGTCCGCGACACCATCGGGGGGTTGAAGGACGGCTTCGCGCCCACGGCCGAGGAACGGGCTGCCATCGAGTTCGTGCACGGCATGCTCGAGCCCGACAAGCTCGGCGGCAACGACCGCACCTTCAACCAGAACGACATCCCACGAATCGTCGAGGGCCTGCTGCAGGATCAAGCGGTGCGCCAGCAGATCGCCAACGGCATCCGCGCCGAGGCCTTCCGGCAGGCCAACGGCATGGGGCTCTTCTCCGGCGTGGCACGCCGAATTGCCGACAAGCGCACCACCCCCGGCACGCGAGCCTACGCCAGGCACTACGGCGAGTACTGGGCCCAAGGGGTGTGGACGGCACGCCAGCGCATCACGAAGGAGCTGACCGACGCGCTCGCCTCGGAGGGCATCCAGCCGGTCGAAGGTCAGGGCCTGTCGGGTGTCCAGCGGGACATCACCCTCTCCGAGCTCGAGCAGTTCCAGTCCTCGGTGGCGCTGCTGCAGCAATACGGCGACCGGGTGGCCTCGAAGGTCGGGCAACAGGGAGACATCGGCAACGGGCTGAACCAGGCGCTGACCTCGAAGATCCTGACGATGTTCCCGGCCCCTTGAGGTCGGAGACAGGCCGTGACCGAAGGTTCGCAGGCCCTCGCGCGTTAGACGCGGTGCCATGATCCTCTCGAACCTGTTCGTCCTGCCCCCCGCCCTCGCCGACGACCGTGAGCAGGTGTTCGCGCTCGTCGCCCGGATCGAGGCCGCCGAAGCGCAGCTCCAGGACTCCACCTACACCCTGGAGATGCAGGAGTACGTGGACGGCCACCTCAAGGACAAGGAGGTCATGACGCTCAAGTACCGTCGGCCCCACGAGGTGATGCTCACCTGGGTGGGCGAGGTGAACACCGGGCGCGAGCTCTTGTACCGGCAGGGCTGGAACGACGGGGACCTGAGGGTGAACCCCGGACGGTTCCTGCCCACCCTGAACCTCGACCCGCTCGGCAAGGTGGCGACCGCCGAGTCACGCCACTCCGTGCTCGACTCCGGCGTGCCCTTCGCCGTCGGGAAGATCATCGCTGACACCTGGCGGGTCCGCGATGCCCCCGAGCGCCACGGCGCAACCTTCACCTGGCTGGGGTCCTCCCAGGTCTCCGGCCGCGCGGTGAGCTGCTACGAGGCGCACCTTCCGAAGGCGCAGGATCCCGCGTTCTACGCCACCAAGGCCAAGGTGTGTGCCTACGACGACCTGCACCTCCCGGCCAGCTTCGAGGTCTGGGACGTCGAGGACGGCTCGCTCCGCATGGTCGAGCGCTTCCTCTTCGCCGACCTGCAAGTGAACGTGGGCCTGACCGACCACGACTTCGATCCGGACAACCCCGCCTACGGCTTCTGACCGTCTTCGGGCGCCCGGCGGCGCTTCTTCACGTCGTGGTCCAGCTTCACGGGCGGCACCTCGACGCGATCGGAGAAGAGGAACTTGTGCACCTCGATGCCGGTCGCGCGCGGGTCGCGGGTCCGGGCGATGGTGCGGAGCCACGCCTTGCGTCGACCGTGGCGCTCGCCGAGATCGACCTCGATGGGCTGGGCCAGCTCGTAGCCATCTTCGTCGCTGATGAGCAGCACCTTCGGGCGCTCGAGCGGAAACTGTCCCGCGCCCGGCCCGATGACCACGGCCCACGCCCCCGTGTCGAGCTCGACCAGCGAGCCCGGCGGGTAGCGCCCCACCACCCGCACCAGGAGCTTCAAGAGCGGCCGATCGAACTGCTTGCCGCGGAGCCTGAGCGCGAGCTTCATCGCCTGGTCGGGGGTGTAGCCCGTCCGGTGCGGTCGATCCGCGCACAGCGCGAGGTAGACGTCGGCCACGCCGATGATGCGTGAGAAGAGGTGCGGCCTGGCGCGGGTCTTGTAGGGGTAGCCACCCTTGCCGTCGACGTGCAGGTGGTGCTCCGCGCACGCCACCGCGCGGTCGAGCGCCGGCCCCTGCAGGCCGTAGGTCTTGAGCTGGTGCTTGAACCCGAGCAGGGCGTGCCGCTGGACGAAGCGACGCTCCTTGTCGTTGTACTCGCGCGGCAGCGCGAAGGCCTTCGGGTTGATGAAGGCCTCGCCCATGTTGTGGGAGAGCGCCGCAATGGCCAGGCGCAGCAGCTCACGCCGCGGCATGTCCAGGGCACGGCCAAGGGCGATGGCCAGCACCGTCACCATCAAGGTGTGTGCCTGTGCCGGAAGGCGCGGCTCGCGGATGGTGGTGAGCGCCAGCAGGTCCTCGGTCGAGTCCTCGGCCAAGGAGATCAGCGCCTGGCAGAGCGCCCGCTGCCGCCGCCGCATGTAGAGGTCGAGCTCCTGGAGGTCCCGGGCGGAGATCGTGATCAGGCCTTCCCGGAACAGGTCGACCGCCAGCTCGCGCTGCCGTGCGCGGCCCATGCGCGCCAGGTCGGCGTCGGACGCTGCCGGCAGCAGGCGCACACCGGGCACGTCGAACAACTCGGGGAGGTTGGTGCCCTTGCGGGTGAGCCGAGACAGGGCGAGCAGCGAGTCCGACGAGAGCTTGTCCTCGAGCACCATGCCGCGGCCCTTCAGCTGGGCGAGACGCTCCGTCAGGCGCTTGCCCGCTTCCCAGGCCCGCTGGGTGGAGCGCACCCAGACCCCGTTGACGAAGCTGTGCCCCTCGGTGAACACGAAGGCGGCCTCGCCCGTCTTCGCCTGCAGTTCGCGTAGGTCGATGCTCGCCTTCTCGAGCAGCTCGACCACCGCGTCGTTGTCTTCGTGGTGCATGGCCAACAGCCGCCCGAGCGCGTCGAGCCGGACCAGGAAGTTGCGCGCTGCCTTGGCGATGGTCCGACGCCGGATCCGGTCCCGTTCGGTCAGCTCACCGACTTCGACCTGCGCACCGTCGCTCATCGCGCCCTCATCCGCTGCAGCGCGTGCGAGCACGCGGAACGACGAGCGGGAGCCCAGCTCGAGGCGCCCTTCTTCAGAGCGGCCACGGCCTTGGGGGTTCCTGCAGCCGCGAGCCCGGACGCGGCCGCCGCGACCTCGTCACCCTCGCCGTCGTCGACCAGGGCGCGGAGCACGTCGACGCCGAAGTCCCCGGCCACCTCACCCAGCGCCACACACAGATCCAGCTTGATCTCGGCGCTCTGCTTCTTGAAGCCCGGCCCCGAGACCTGGTCACGCAGCCAGCGCGACGTGCCCTTCACCCGCTGGGCCTTCAAGGCCGCGATGGCTTCGCGTCGTACCCCCGCGCTCCGGTCGCGGAGCGCGTGGAGCACGTGTTCGAGATCGGTGGCCGGCAGGTCCCGCGCGTACCAGCGCAGCACGGCCTGACGAACCGGCGCGGTGGGGTGCCGGAGCAGCTCCCGGCGGCGTGCCTTGGCCCCCGGAGCGTTGGAGAAGCTCATCAGCCCGATGGTGGGAACCAGGCGCTCGGGCTGCACCCGCGGATCGTCGAGCCAGCTCTCCACACGCTCGGTGGCTGCCACCGCGAGCATCTGTTGGAGCCAGCCGGCGTCCTCCGCATCCACAGCGTTGGCACGCTCCACCACGGCGAGGAAGGCCGCGTCTGGCAGGCGCGCCACCAGATCGGTCGCCTCTTCTGGTCGGTAGCGCGTGTCCGGGCTGAGCGCGAGCAGGGTCCGCGCCACCTTCATCGGCTGGAACGCCGCCTCGCCCAGCTGGGCGATCTCCTGCATCACGGGACCGCCCTGCCCCCGGTGTTCCTCGAGCAAGGCCCGGACACCGTCCGCTGCCTGTGCGAGCGCAAAGGGCACGCCAGAGTCGTAGAGACCGTCGAGTACCTGCTTCGCCAGCGCCAGCGCCTCCGCCGGCTTGAGCTCTCCGCGCCGAGCCACCGCCGCACGGCAGAGGATGAGGAAGACCCGCGCCATCATGTCGGCGTTGCGTTCGCCGGCGACCTCGTCGCGAAGCGCGACCAGATCCCGGTAGTCCGGGTGGTCGGGATCGAGCAGCAGCTTCGCCCAGGGCGTGTCGTCGATCTCGATCTCTTCTTCGGCCAGCCCCTGGAGCTGGTTCTCGGACATCGCTCGGTGGATGACGTCGTCCTGCACCGAGGCGGCCATCCTGCGCAGCGCTTCCTTCCGGCGCTCGATGATGTCTTCCATCATGCCCTTGTGGGTCTCCTGCAGGAAGTTCTGGTGGTCGCCGGAGATCGCCTCGGCTTCCATCAGGGACTTCACCGCGCGGAAGTCCACGCACTCGAACTCCGCCTGCCAGAGCAGGTGCTCGAGGGTCTCCTCTTCGTACTGAGGAAGCGCGAGGTTCAGGCGCAGGATGTCCAGCAGCCGGCCGAGCTCATCGGCGGTCAGGCCGTCGGTGACGGTGAGCTCCGCGATGCCTTCGCGGTGGAGGTGCCGCCCCAGCCCTTCACTGTCGTCGTCCTCCTGACCGAGGAGCTCGCCCTTGACCCACAAGCCGTCCGGGGCGCTCTCGAAGCGCACCGAGCCGAGCTCGGACAGGGTGGGCGCCAGCGCGTCGAGCACCTGCCCGCCGGCGGCCTCGGTCAGCGGGTGGCGGCCGCCGTACATGCGCGCCTGGACCAACGCATGCTCGATCCGCTCCACGACCACGACCAGCGCTTCCTGCTGCTCCTCGGTCATTCCGAGCTCGCCTCCCAGTCTTCCAACCCGGCCGGCGTCTCACGCCGCTCGAAGAAGGGCAGGCTCAGCACGCGCTGCACGTACTCGGCGAAGTGCGCGTCCAGCAGGCGGAGCCCGGACTCGTAGAGGTAGTCGTTGACGTCTTCCAGGAGCTCGAGGGCGCTGCCGTACCGATCCGCAGGATCCGCGGCGAGCACCCTCAGGAGGATGTCCTCCAGCTCATCGGGGATCGTGAGATCGCCTGCGAGGCGCTCTTCCGGGTCGAAGTCCTTGATGGCCTTCTTCACGTCGGACAGGGCGAGCTTCCGCGAGAAGAGCGGCCGAACCGTGAGCATCTCGTAGAAGGTGACGCCCAGCGCGAAGAGGTCGCTCTGCACCGACGCGCGAGCGCCCTTGAAGAGCTCGGGCGCGAAGTAGTGCACCTTGCCCGCCAGCCGACGCTTGCGCGGCCCGGTGGCCTGCTCCTGGGCCACGCCGAAGTCGGTGAGCTTCACCGCGCCGTCGCGAGACAGCAGCAGGTTCTCGGGTGAGAGATCCCGGTGCACGAGGCCGAGCGGCTGACCGGACGGGTCCTTTGCCGTGTGGGCGTAGTGCAGACCCTTCAAGGACTCCCGGAGCACGAACAAGACGTGCTTGAGCGGAATCTCGGCCTTCCGCTGCCGTGCGCGCCGCATCAGGCCGCGCGCGTCGAGGCCTTCGACCCACTCCATCGCGATGAAGAGGCGATCGAGCACGCGGCCCACGTCGAAGACCTGCACCACGTTGGGGTGGCGCAGCTTCGAGGCCATGCGCGCCTCGTTCAGGAAACGGGCTTGGAAGCCCTCGTCCCCCACCCGGGAAGGCAGGATGACCTTCAGAGCGCACAGCACACCCACACCCGTGTCGCCGCGGCGTTCGGCCAGGTACACCTCGCCCATGCCACCGTGCGCGAGGGGCCGGAGCAGCTTGTAGCCGGGGACCTTGAAGCGGACGGTGAAGGCGTCGAGCTCCGGGCGCGTGGACCAGGTGAGCTGCGGCCCGGTCAGGCCGGTGGCACCCGACCAGCGGCTGTCGGTGGTGACGCCGCCCGTGTGGCCGATCTCGGGATCGGAGATCGAGATCCGCACGGCCTCGTCCGAAGGGCGGCTCTCCGGGTCCTGCCAACCACCCTCGTCGGACAGATCGAAGGTGTGCGCCGGAGCCGGCGTGTCGTCGTCGCGCTTTGGAGGCTTGCCGGCCACCGGAACCCGCTCCTGGTGTGCCTCGAACGGCCACAGTGTAACGGAGGACGGGCGGGTTCCAAGCCGCAGCCGGGCGCTCGCTCAGGCGCAGGTGGCCTCGATGATCGCGGCGTCCACGTCGTAGCTCTGCAGGAAAGCGCGTCGTTGCGCCTTCATCTCACGCACCCAGGTGCGGTAGAGCGCGTTCTTGCCGGTGCGCCCGTAGTAGTGGGCGGGGTTCAGGATGTCGGCCGGAACCTGCTCGATCAAGGCAGCGTTCTCCGGCGCGTCCAGATCCACGATGTCGTAGCCGAAGTCCGCGTCCCGCTTCCACACGATGCGGTCGGTGAGCATCGCTTCGAGCATCGCCGAGCTGTGCCGGATCTTCACCTTGTGAGCCGAGCCGGCGTCGACCTCCTTCTGCGAACCTCCGACGTAGCCGGTGTTCATCATCCACAGCGTCACCTTGGGCATCGTCGCGACCAGCTCGCTGAAGCGCTTGGCCTGGAGCCCGTGGGCCAGGGGGAAGAAGGGCTGGGTGAAGGGGCTGCGGGTCTTGCCCACATCCTTGCCCGCGGCGGAGGTCTTGGTCGTCTCGCCCAGCATGAAGAAGCCGGCCGCCTGCTCGGGGCTCGTGAAGCGCACGATCCCAGGTGTGCACGCGTCGGCGCCCTCGTCCCGGTTCAGGATGCCCATGCTCTCGACCGGCGGGAGGTCGTGCAGATCCGCGGCGTCTTCGACCGCGCTCATCGGGATGATGGAGCGGCCGTTCCCGGTCCACTCGACGAACTCCCAGCCGTCGGCGAGCACGCCATGCGCGTCGCGCACCTCGTGCTCGGAGACCGTGCCGGCGATGTAGCGGTCCACCTTCTCGGCGTTCGCGCCCGTCTGGATGAGCACGCTGCGCCAGCGCTTCACCTCGTCGGCGGTGAGCACCGTCTTGAAGAAGTCGAAGCGGCCGTCCTCGTCGGTGTAGGCGTTCTCGACCCACGCTTCCCGCGACACGGTGCCGCGGTAGATGACCGGCTCGCTGTCCTCCGTCAGCCCGAAGGTCTTGGCGAAGCAACCGTTCTCGGTGATCGTCACCTCGCCGGCCGGCCAGAGCGTGACCATGTCGTCCTGGATGGGCTGGGTGACGTCGCCTTGCTTGGAGAAGGTGGTGGTGGTCTTGCCGGTGCCGGAGAGCCCCATGATCGTCATCGAGATGGTCTTGTCGCCCATCTTCACCGACTTGGCGCCCGCGTGGAGGACGAGCGCCCCTTCGCCGTAGGCCCACTTGTTCAGCATGCGGAGCGCGCCCTTCTTGGACTCGCCGAAGTAGTCCGGACCCATCACGTAGGTGACGTAGTTGTCGAGGTCGGCCAGGATGCACTGGCCACCTTCGATGTCGGGCACGTGATCCGGGGTGTAGACCACGCGAAAGCGTGCCTGGAAGGCCTCGTCGCCGACCGCGTCCGACCGCGAGAAGGCCAGGATGCTCTGCATCCCCGCGATGTTGGCGCCCTCCGGCGTGTAGAGCCACTGCACGCCGGCCGCACGGGGGCCGACCCCCACGTAGCCCTGCACCTCGATCAGCTTGCCGATCTGCTCGATGTAGGCCCTCTGCCCGTCGATCAAGGCGCGGGCACGCTCGGGATCGATCACCTTCGCGCTGTACTCGTGGGAGCGCGCGGCTTCGGCGACGACGTAGGTGTACTTCGCCATCCGAGCCTTGTTCCGGCTGATCTTGTTCAGGTTGCCGCAGGCCGTCTCCTGCACGGACGGCGTGCACTCCAACGCGAGCTTGCGAAGCTGCTCCTGCGTTGGGTTGGTGAGGTACTCGGCGCGGAACGGACGAAGGTCGGTGTGCACGGGGCCTCCCTGAGGCGGCCACGTTTAGCCGAGCGTGGCGGGGTTCGCCTCCCTCAAACCCGTGACATCCGGGCCTTTTTCGTGACTCAGAGATGGGTTACTCTTTGGGCATGACGCTGCTTCTCGTGTTCGCCTGCAAGACCGCTACGGACTCCGACGCCGGGCG
>CAZSAT010000177.1:0-11819 GCA_964604675.1 uncultured Enterobacterales bacterium | reverse complement strand
CACGACCAGCCTGCGCGGCGCCTGCTCCGTTCGATTACCTGATCGGCGCTCTACGCGGAGGGGTCGTGTAGGCTGCTCGGGGAGGAAACCAGGATGCCTCGCCTCGTCATCCGGTCCAAGGGCAACGCCGACACCCGCTTCGAGCTCGAGAAGGGCAGCGTGGTGATCGGCCGGGGCGAGAGCGCCGACGTGCTCCTGCCCAACGTCTCCGTCAGCCGCGAGCACGCCCGGCTGGTGCGGAGCGCGGAGGGCTGGTTCGTGATGGACCTGAAGTCCAAGAGCGGCACCCTGGTCAACGGCGAGGCGATCACGAAGACCAGCCTGAAGGTGCACGACGAGATCCAGATCGGGCGCTACACGCTCTTCTTCCTGGGGGAGGGCGAGCGGTCGCGCTTCCTGGACGGGCGCTTCGTGGAGTACCTCGGCCCGTACACCGAGCTGCTCACGGTGCAGGGCGAGACCATCCCGTTGCCCCGCTCGGCGATCGACCGCATGCGGGAAGCCGCGCGGCGGCGTGACAAGGCCCGGGTGGTGAGCGTGGTCGGCAAGAAGCAGGTGTGGACACCGGGCGAGGCGGGCCTCAGCTTCGGTGGAAAGGGCACCATCCCGGTGGAAGGGTTGTTCACCGGTGGCGTGGTGGCCTCCATCCGCTGGGAGGACGCCTCGGGTGGTCACCTCCTCGCCAAGCGAGGCATGGGCGTCACCGTGAAGATCAACGACCACGCGGTGAGCGAGCAGACGCTCCTGCCCGGCGACTGGATCAAGGTCGGCAAGAGCCGCTTCCGCTACGAGGTGGACTAGCTCTGGCGCCAGCACCGGCCCTTCGGTGGCTCCGTCAGCAGTGCCTCGGGTCGGGTCCACTCCCCTCGAAGGCTACGAGACCTTGTTCAGGTGCGGGCGCATCATCGGAGCCACGTCGCCGAGGCATGCCCGCCCGGTGGCGCGGCTCATCAGCGTGATGTCGAGGACGATGTGGTTGGTGGCCACGTCGACCAGCGAGGGGTTCGAGGTCCACACGGCGTGGTTGTCGAGGTCGGGCTCGGTGCCGCCGATCAGGGCCTCGCGACGGTCGATCACCACGAGCGCCTTGTGGCTCCAGCGGCCCTTCGCCTCGTCGCCGCCCACGTGGTCGATCCAGCAGCTGAAGCCGGAGGGCTGCACCCGGAGCCGGGACGGGCTGTGCAGGATGCGGTGCAGCTTGCGATCCGCCACAGCCTCGAAGGCCGGGAGCAAGGCCTCGACCTCCCGTGGCCACAGGGACACGTAGATGCTGTGCTCGGCCGAGCGCACCATGCGATCGATGCGCTCGATGACCTCGTGGTAGCGGCGCAGGATCCAGACGGGCTCGGGGCGGTTCCTCTTCGGCAGCGCCTCGAGGGCCTCCCGCGTCTCCTGGACGCGGGTGAGCGTGTCCCGCTTCACGCTGTCGAGCCACTGCTCTGGGCCCGTGGCCACGAAGCGCGCGGGGTTGTCGCCGTTCTGGAACGCGGCGCCTTGGTGCTCGAGCTTGCGTAGGACGGCGTAGACCGCCGAGCGGGGAATGCCGCTGCGCGCGGCCACCTCGTACCCGGTGAGGCCCGCGGTGTCGTCGTCCTCCAAGAGCGTGAGGTACGCGAGGGCTTCGTTGCGAGCCAGTCCGAGCCGGGCGAGGTGGGCGACCAGGGCGTCGCGTTGGCTGCTCATGCGGGGCACTCCAGGGGATCTCGAACGACGCGGGGCGGTGGTTCCCGGGCAGCGGTTCGGAATAGTGACTCTACACTGAGTCACCATGGATGTCAAGGACCGCCTGCGTACCCCAGGGCTTCCAGCTGCGCCCTGAGGTCCGGGTCGAGCGCCCGGTTCGGCACGTCCGCTGGCGGCCCCTCGGGGAAGTCGGGGTCTGGAGCCCGGTCGGGCGAGCGTGTCCAGGTGCCGTCCGCGAGCACCGCGCGTTCGCCGTCGGTCCACGGCGGACCGAGCTTGCTGGCCCACGCGGGGTCGGCCCATGCCATGGCACGCACGGGGCTCCCGGCGATGTCCGACAGCAGCGACTGTGGTGACGGCTGACCCGTGAGGTCGAGCACGGTGTGGTGGATTCGGGTGGTGGTCACCGGCGTGGACACCCGCTGCCCAGGCGTGGCCCGGCCTGGTGCGTAGATCACCAGCGGCACGTGCGTGATGGACTCGGGCACCCTCCGGCCGTGACCCGCCAGCCCGCTCTCGCCCAGCGCCTCACCGTGGTCGCTCGTGACGATCACCGGCTGCCCGGCGCGTCCCGAGGCGTTCCAGGCCTCGATCAGTGCACGCAAGGCCGCGTCGGTTCGGACGAGGTTCGCGTCGTAGAGGTCCTGCAGGATGCTGCTCGCATCCCCCAGCTCCCCGACCGCCACCGCCTGCTCGCCGGTCAAGCCCAGCGGTCCCCGCAGGGTGAGATCGACGCCGGGCACCCCACGCTCGACCACCACCCACGGCGCCAGGGGGCCCTCGGCCAGGGTGTCCCGGTGCCGAGCTGCCCAGGGGACCTCGTCCGCCACCCGGTACGGACCGTGCGCGCTCATCAGGTTCACGAGCAGCAGGAGCGGCTGATCGGTGTCGAGCGCGGCACGCGCGGCGGCCAGGGTGTCGCCGTCGTTGTCGGTCGTCACGACCTGGTCGAAGCCCCGCGTCAGCCCGAGCTCGGCGGCCAGCCAGCCGTTGGACGACGCCACCTCGGTCCTGTAGCCCAGGGGCCCGAGCAGCTCGGGCAAGGTCGCCAGGCCCGGATCGGGCACGTCGACCCGCCAGGCGTGCTCGTCGCCGAAAGGGGCCACACCCACGTTGTCGCGCGAGAAGTGGGCCCCGTGTTCCCAGGGCGGGCGCCCTGTGAGCAGGCTCGCGTGCGTGGGCCACGACCACGCGCCGTCGGTGTGAGCTTCATCGAAGGTGACGCCCGCCGCTGCCATGGCTTCGAGCTGGTAGCTGGTGTCGCGCTCGGCCCCGTAGAGGCGCAGTCGGTCGGCACGGACCGTGTCCAACACCACCAGGAGGATGTCGGGTGGAGGGGGCGGAGGGGCGTCGGGAGCCACAGCACCCGTGCACGCCCAGACGAGGCTCGGGCCGACCATGGCGCGAGCCTACCGTCTGCGCTCAGCCGAGGGCCTCGAACGCCCCTTCCGAATAGAGCTGAGCGTTCCGGCGCCTCTTGACCTTTCCGCTCGACGTGCGCTCCAGGGAGCCTTGCGCGAGCACGACGATGGCGTCCGGGGGAGCGCCGATGGCGTCGATCACGGCGCGTCGTACCTCGGCCCGGGTCTGGGCGGCCGGGGTCTTGTCGCGGCGAGCCTGTTCGACCGCGACGACGAGGAGCTCGGTCCCGACCTCCGGGTCCTCCACGCCCAAGGCGGCGGTCCCCCGGAGGCGCCCTGGCAGGGCCAGCTCGACGTCCTCGGGGGTGATGTTGCGTCCGTGGCGGACGATCAAGTCCTTCGCCCGGCCGGTGACGTAGACCAGGCCGCCCTCGAGGTGGGCGAGGTCCCCGGTGTAGAGCGCACGGTCGCGAAAGCTCCGAGCGCTCGCCTCGGGCTCGTCGAGGTAGCTGTCGGCCACGCTGGGACCACGGACCACCAGCTCGCCCTGGTCGATGCTGAGGTCGAAGCCGTCGAGGGCGCGGCCCACGCTCACCACGCCTTCCCTCACGCTCCAGCCCTCCCCGGGAGCCGGCATGGTCACCGCCAGGGTGGCCTCTGCCAGGCCATACACGGGAAAGAGGTGCCCGGGCCGAACGCCACCGCCGCTGAGGGTGTGCTCCAGACGCTCCAGCAGCCTCGGGTCGACGCGCTCGGCGCCGCTCATCCCGGCCTTCAGCGCGGAGAAGTCCAGGCCGTCCACGCCGTCCAGGTGTTGGAGGGTCCAGCTCCAGGCCGAGTTCGGTCCCGTGGTGATGGTGCCGCGCCAGGTACCGAGCGCGTCGACCCACAGCCGCGGGCGCCGCAGGAAGCGCATGGGCGTCATGAAGGCCAGGCTGCTCCGCAGCGCGAGCGGACCCAGGAGGTGCCCCACGAGCCCCATGTCGTGGAACATCGGCAGCCAACTGACCGTGAGGTCGTCGTCGGTGATGCCGAGGCGCCGTCCAAACGCGAGCACGTTCTCGATCAGCTGCCGGTGGGTGAGGACCACGCCCTTGGGGCGCCCGGTCGAGCCCGAGGTGTACTGCACCACGCCGGGGCTGTCGGGGTCGACGGCGACCGGGGTGGTCGGGTCTGCGTCCAGGAGCCGTCCCACGGGCACAGCGGGCAGGTGGGCCAGGCGCGCGGCCAGCTTGTCTTCCACCACCAGCCGCTTCAGCCCGGCGTGCTCGCTCAGCAGCCGGGTCCTGGCCTCGTAGCTGCCGAGGGCTGCGAGCCCCTCCGGCGGCGGCAGAGGGACTACGACGCCGCCCGCCGCGGCGATGCCGAAGAAGGTGCTGATCCAGGCGAACGAGTTCGGCAAGGCCAGCCCCACCCGCTCGCCGTGCAGGGGCCCCAGAGCGCCGGCCACGGCGAGGGCATCGCGCAGCAGGGCGTCGCGTCCACGGTCCTCGTAGGCGGAGAGCGACGTGAAGCTGCGGACCTTCGCGTCCCAGCCTTCCAGCACGGCGAAGAGCCCGTCGTCGGGGCGAGCCCAGTCGGTCACGCCAGCTCGATCTGGCGAGCGCGCACCCAGTCGAGCAACCGAGCCACCCGGTGGTCCGAAGTGGCCATCACGTCGGGGTCCAGCGCCCACTCCTCCAGCTCGATCTCGGCCTCGAGGAGGTCGTCGAGTGCCTGTGCGAGCCGGACCACGTCCAACGACGTCATGCCGAGGTCCTCGGACAACGAGGCCTCCGGGACGACCGCCTCGGGGGCGACCTCCATCAGGCGGGCCAGCAGGGGCCGGAGCTCGTCGAGCGTGAGCGGTTCCTGGCGCGCCATCAGCCTCGTCCGTGCATCCACTTCTTCAGGAAGGGCGTGATGCCGAGCAGCACGACGCCGGCACCGATCGAGCTGGCCACCAGCACGCCGTAGAGCGGCAGGTCGTAGTGGCTGACCAGCTCCTCCAGACGTCCGGCCGTGTAGTTGGCCACCGCCGAGCTCGTGAACCACGCCCCCATGGCCAGGGCGACCATGCGCGCGGGTGCGAGCTTCGTGACCATGGACAGGCCGATGGGGGAGAGGCACAGCTCGCCGATGGTGTGGATGACGTAGACGCCCGCGAGCCAGAGGGGCCCCACGCTGCCGGTCTGTTCCGCGATCTGCTGTGCGATGAACATGCCCACGAAGCCCAACCCGAGGGTGATCATGCCGATCGCCATCTTGGTGGGCGTGGAGCTCTTGAAGCGGCTCTGGTCGAGTCGGAACCACATGGTCGAGAAGACCGGCGCCAGCAGCACGATGACGGCGGGGTTGATGGACTGGAAGAACTCGGCGGGGATCTCCCACCCGAGCAGGTGCCGGTCCGTCCACTCGTCCGCGAACAGGGTCATGGTGCCCCCGGCCTGCTCGAAGCCCATCCAGAAGAAGATGTTGAAGAAGCACAGGAGCAGGATGGCGGACACGCGGTTCAGGCCGACCGTGCCCTCTTCCTGGTGTCCCTGGCGGAGCAGGGCGGCGACGGTCGAGCCCACCAGGCCGACGCCGACCAGCAGCTTCAAGCTGGCCGGAATGCCCTCGACCACGGGGCCGATGATCGTCCAGCCGCCGAGCACCGCCTCGACCAGCACCACGGACCCGACGGTCCAGAGGACCACGTCGCGCCAGTCCTTCCTGCGCAACGGCGTGCCGGCGGGGACCGCGCCCATGTCGGGCGGGTAGCCCGTCGTGCCGAGGAGCCGCTGGTACATCACGAAGGTCGCCAGCCCGAAGGCCATGCCGACAGCGGCCGCCGAGAAGCCGAAGTGCCAGCCGAGCTCGGTGCGCAGCGTGCCGCAGACCAGGGGGCTGAAGAAGGCCCCGAGGTTGATGCCCATGTAGAAGATGGTGAAGCCACCGTCGCGCCGGGCGTCGTCTTGCTCGTAGAGCCCTCCGACGATGGTCGAGATGTTCGGCTTGAAGAAGCCGTTGCCCACGATGAGCAAGCCCAGCGCTGGGAACAGCAGGGACTCGAAGGCCATGGCCAGGTGACCCAGCGCCATCACGATCCCGCCGATCAGCACGGCCTTGCGCTGGCCCAGGATCCGGTCGGCGAGCAAGCCGCCGAAGAGCGGGGTGAGGTAGACGAGCCCGGTGTAGGTCGCGTAGACGGTGAGCGCCTCGGCCCGGTCGAACTGCAGCTGGTCCGTGAGGTAGAGGATCAGGAGCGCCCGCATGCCGTAGTAGCTGAAGCGCTCCCAGGCTTCGGCTCCGAAGAGCACGAAGAGCCCCTTGGGGTGGATGCGGAAGGCGTCGATCAGACCCTTCATACGGAGCTCCTGGGAAGCTGCGCGGTATAGCGCACCGGGACGCGGGTGGCATCTGCCGGTGATAGGCCGCCTCTCGTGGAGCCGGACCCCCTCGCCATCGTGCTGCTGTCGCTTCGGGTGGCGGCCGTCGCCACCTTCGGGGCGGCGCTGGTCGGCGTGCCGACCGCGTGGTGGTTGGCCCGGCGAGACTTCCCGGGAAAGGTGGTGGTCGAGGCGCTCGTCGCGCTGCCGCTGGTGCTCCCGCCGGTGGTCACGGGCTACGCCCTCCTGCTGCTCTTCGGGCGCCGCGGCCTGATCGGCGAGGCGCTGGGCCTGCCGCTCTCCTTCACCTGGGTGGGGGCCGCCATCGCGGCCGGGGTGGTGGGGTTTCCCTTGATGGTGCGCGCCCTCCGTCAGGGCATCGAGGCGGTCGACCCGGGTCTCGAGGCCGCCGTTCGCACGCTGGGCGCTTCGCCGATGCGGACCTTCCTCGAGGTCACCCTGCCGCTGGCCGCGCCCGGTCTGGTGACGGGAAGCCTCTTGTGCTTCGCGCGCGCCCTCGGCGAGTTCGGCGCCACCATCACCTTCGCGGGCAACGTGCCTGGCGAGACGCGTACCCTGACGCTGGCGATCTGGTCGGCCCTCCAGACGACCGCAGGGGAGGACCAGGCTGCCGTGCTCGTGGGGGTGAGCGTGGCCTTGGCGGTAGGGGCCGTTGCCCTGGGCGAGCTCGTCGGACGCCGCCTGCAGGCGAGGGTCGAACCGTGAGGCTGGCGATCGATCTCCAGCTGCGGCGGGGCGACTTCCGGCTGGAGGCGGCCTGTGAGAGCCACGTGGCGTCCACGGCCATCTTCGGCGCGAGCGGCGCTGGCAAGTCCAGCCTGTTGATGGCCGTCGCCGGCCTGGTGCCCGCGACCGGACGCGTGGTGGTCGACGGCGTCGACCTGCACGGACGTCCCGCCCACCAGCGCCGCGTCGGCTTCGTCTTCCAGGATGCGCGGCTCCTCCCGCACCTCGACGTGCGCGCCAACCTCCTCTACGGACAGCGCCTCGTCCGTGCCGAGGACCGGCGGGTGCAGCTCGGGCCCGTGGTGGATCTCCTGGGCCTGTCCGCGTTGCTCGATCGGCGTCCTCGGGGTCTCAGCGGGGGCGAGGCCAAGCGCGTCGCCCTCGGACGCGCCCTGCTCGCCTCGCCACGCCTGCTGCTCCTGGACGAGCCGCTCGCCGGGGTGGATGTCCGCCGCCGGGCGGCCCTGGTGCCCATGATCCGGCAGGTCCGTGAGCTGCTCGACGTCCCCATGCTGGTGGTCACCCACTCCGTTGCCGAGGTGCTGCAGCTGTCGGACGAGGTCCTCGTCCTGGACCAGGGGCGCGTGCTCGGCCACGGCCCCTTCTTCTCGGTGCTGGGAGAGGACGGCGTGTTCCCGCTCGCCGAAGCCCACGGGCTCACCAACCTGCTGGCCGTCCACGTCAGCGGCCACGACGATCGGCGCGGCACCACGACGGTCCAGCTCGGCGCCTTCGAGATCCGCCTGGCACGGGCCGACCGACCGATGGGACCGGCGGCCCTGACCGTGCGGCCCGAGGACGTGTTGCTCTCGCTCGAGCCGGTCCAGCAGATGTCGGCGCGGAACTGCTTGCCGGGGCGCATCGCCGCGCTCGACACGCTGCATGGTCGCGTGCTCGTGACCGTGGACATCGGCGTCCCGTTGAGGGCCGAGCTGACCCAGGGCGCGGTGGCCGATCTGGCGCTCGCGCCCGGGCGTGAGGTCTGGGCGGTCTTCAAGGCCACGGCACTGCGTTGGCTGTGACCGGCGCGCTGGCGCCCAGGAACCGCCAGGTGGTCACGGCGGCGCTCTTGCTCGGAACCTTCTTGAGCGCCGTCGAGGTCACCATCGTCGGCGCGGCGATGCCCAGCATCGTGGAGGAGCTGGGCGGCCTGCAGCTCTTCCCCTGGGTCTTCACGGCCTACATGCTCACCGGCACGGTGACCATCCCGATCTATGGGCGGCTCGCCGACGTGCATGGTCGCCGTCGCACCTACCTCGTGGGCGTCAGCATCTTCCTGGTGGGCGCGCTCGCCTGTGGTGCCGCGCCCTCCATGGAGTGGCTCGTGGCGGCGCGCTGCCTCCAGGGGCTCGGAGCCGGCTGCCTCCTCCCGCTCACCCAGACCATCTTCGGCGACCTCTACCCGGTCGACCAGCGCACGCGGCTGCAGGGGCTCTTCTCGCTGGTCTGGGGCGCCAGCTCGGTCATCGGTCCGAGCCTCGGGGGCGCCATCGTCGAGGCTGGCGCGTGGCCATGGATCTTCTGGTTGAACCTCCCCATCGGGCTGTTTGCCGCGTGCGTCATCGCCCTTCGGCTGCCGGAGTACGTGCCGGGCACCGCCCGTGCGCTGGACCGAGGCGGGCTCACCACCCTGGTGCTGACCATCGTGTCGTTGCTGCTGGCGCTGCTGCCACCCGACCAGAGACCGGGCACCTGGTGGGCCTGGGCGGGTGTCGCCGTGCTCAGCGGGGCTCTGTTCCTGCGGATCGAGCGCGGGCACCCAGCCCCCGTGGTGCCGCTCCACCTGTTCGCGGAGCGCACGCTCGTCGCGGCGAACCTCGCCGGCTTGCTGATGGGGGTCACCCTGTTGGGGGTGGTCGGGTTCCTTCCCCTGTACCTGCAAGGAGTGCACGGCGCGTCGCCGATCTGGGCGGGATGTGCCCTCATCCCGCTCTCCCTCACCTGGACCAGCGCCTCGCTGTTGGCTGGTCGTCTGGTGACCCGCCACGGCTTCCAGCGCCTCGTGCGGCTGGGTGGGGTGGCGGTCGCCCTCGGCGGACTCGGCCAGGCGGCCGGCGCCTGGTTCGACAGCGTGCCCGTGTTGATCGCCGGGCTCGTGGCCTACGGAGGAGGCATGGGGTTCTGCATCTCCAGCTTCACGGTCTCGGTCCAGGAGGCGGCCCCGGCCGACCAGCGCGGCATCGCCACGGCGCTGGCCCAGTTCGCCCGCAGCATTGGCGGAACGGTCGGGGTGGCCGTGCTCGGGGCGGTGCTGGCGGCGGGGCTGGGCACGGTGAGCCTCGAGGGCGCCGAGCTGGGCGACCCCACGTTGATCGAGCCCCTGCGTGCGGCCCTCGTCTGGGTCTTCGCTGTGATGGGCGTCACCGGGGTGCTGGCCGGGGTGGTGGCAGTGGTGCTGTTCCCGTCGGACACGCCGAGCAGGGAGCAGCGCCGCCCGGCATGACTCAGCTGCCCACCCCGATCTTCCACGCCACCAGCTTCTCCCACAGGATCCATGGGAGCACCTTCACCACCGTGAGCTGGGCGGAGGTGCTGGCCCCCACCGCCACGCGAAAGGGCGGAGGGTGCTTCTCGGCGAGCGTGGCCACGACGGCATCGCTCACGGTCGAGACGTCCGCGGCCTGCCGCGCCGCCTGATCCTGGAGCTCGCGCACCCGCTGGGTGATGGCTCCGTAGGTGCCGCGGCCGGCGCGGGGTCCCTCGCTCCGGTGGGTGAAGAACCCCGTGGCGACGGGGCCGGGTTGCACGAGGGTCAGCCCCACGTGGGTCTCGGCAAGCTCGTGCCGGAGGGCTTCCGCCCAGCCCTCCACGGCGAACTTCGAGGCGTTGTACGCGCTCGAGCCGGGTGCCGAGCGACGTCCCGCGATGCTGGAGATCACCACGATGCGACCCCGAGACGCGCGAAGGTGAGGCAACGCCGCGCGGGTGCACGCCAGCACGCCGAAGAAGTTGACCTCGAAGACGCCGCGGACCTGCTCGGGGTCGACGTCCTCGAAGCACCCGAACAGCCCCACCCCGGCATTGGCGATCAGCAGGTCGAGCCGGCCGTGGCGCTCGGCCACGTCGTGCACGACCCGGGCCACCGCCGCCGGGTCGGTCACGTCCAGGCGAACGACCTCCACGCCCGCAGCCGCGAGGGCTTCCCGCTCGGACGCGCCGCGCAGCGTGCCCACCACCCGCCAGCCCTCACCCGCGAGCCGCGTGGCGACGTCGCGCCCGATGCCGCGGCTGCACCCGGTGACGAGCGCGACCTTCACCGGCACCCCCAGGCCCGGATCTTGCGGACGGCGCGCAGCACGCTGTCGTCGCTCCCGGCGTCCGCAACGTCCGTGAGGGGGACCCAGCGGGCGCTCAAGGCGTCGCTTCCTGCGGCGAGGTCGCGTGTCCCGGCCCTCCACAGCACGCGCACGTCGAAGTGCTGGTGCGTGGGGTCGCCCTTGCGCGCCGGGATCGTGTGCACGTCGACATCGACCAGGGCGGGGAAGCCTGGCAGCGGGTGCAGGTCGGTGATCCCGGTCTCCTCCGCGACCTCCCGTCGGGCAGCAGCGAGGATGTCGACGTCGTCGGGGTCCACGTGGCCCCCCGGTTGCAACCACAGGCCGAGCTTGGCGTGCAGGATCAGGAGCAGGTCGCGCTCGTCGGGGGAGAGCACGAAGGCGCTCGCGGTGAAGTGCCCCGGGACGAAGTGGTCCCTCGCGAAGGGCTCGCCGGGTGCCTCTGACAGGCGGAGCAGGGCGGCGCGATGCTCCGCCTCGAGGGCGTCACCGGGGCGGTGTGCGGTGAGCAGACGGACCAGGTGCTGTCGACGCAAGGGGCCTCCCGATCGGGGCCTAACCGCGCGATCGGTCACCTCCGGTCTCTGTGAAGCTTCTGCGACGGACTGGACGGGCCGCGAGAGATGACGTACAACGCGCCCCTTCCGAGGTGCTCCATGATCGTCTCCCTGCTTGCATGCTCCATGGGCCTCGAGCCGCTCGTCGCCGATCAGGACGAGGCGCTCGACGCCGTGCCGGTCGAGCAGGCCCTCCAGGGTCGCACCTTCGAGCTGGACCTCACGGGCATCGCCTGGATCGAGCCCGCGGGCCTGGGCGACGCGCTCGCCGCCCTGGACATGAGCAACCTCCTGGTCCATGTCGCCGACGAAGCCGAGGGGCAGATCACCCTGGCGGTGGCCCTCTCCGATGGCGACGGCGGGCAGGACGCCTGCGAGCCCGTGCACGCCTTCCCGGCGGCAGACTTCAGCAACAACCCCCGCTTCCAGGTCGAGACCGCGGGCATGGACATCACCCTGGGCGGGCAGCCCGCAGCGTTCCAGGATCTGTACCTGGCCGGCATCTTCGATCCCGCGGGCGACGCCTGGGACCATGGTCGGCTGAGCACGCTGCTCGATGTGCGGGACCTGTCGCAGGTCTTCGACGATCGGCTCGACGCGTGCGAGCTCGCCGAGGCGCTGGACGGCACGTGCGAGCCCTGCGCCGACGGCGTGGAGGCCTGCATCCCGGTGTCTGCGGACTCGGCCTATGCCTGGGAGATCGACGCGGACTTCGACGTCACCGTGGACGGCGACGGCTGCTAGCGCTCGGCCTGCGCTCCACGCGCAGGCCGAACGCTCCCGCCTCTCTCGCCCTTCGGGCGTTCGGCGGGGCGGTTTCTCCTCTGAAAGGGGGCCCCTCAATGG
>CAZSAT010000176.1:0-11927 GCA_964604675.1 uncultured Enterobacterales bacterium | reverse complement strand
AACTAACTTTCCTCTATATTACAGTTCCTTAGAAAGATGTTCCCAGGTGGGTTTTTACCCCTTGGGATTTTTTTTGGTTTTGATTAATAGTGAAAATGTAATATTTAAAATTGAGAATGATAAAAGGGCCCCCCGCCCTTATTACGTATTTGGTACATTTGGTTTTAATTCAGAAAACTGGGGGCATTGGTCAACCTGGATTGTCCAAGAAATTAGTTGAATCTTTTTGAAGAAATAATTTGCTTTTAGGGCAAAAGTGGGTTACCTTGTATTGTAACATTAACCAAAGAAGACTTATGACCATGCAAGAAAAAATCGACACCGACAGAGCTAGAATTGAATTTAATTCCCAGATTGCCAGCAGGCTCGCCACACTTCGCAACCGTGCACAATCTCTCGAAAGCTTGTGCAAGGATAAAGTTGACGAAAACGGAATTCTTGCAAAGGTTTTCGCTGATGTGATGGGCGAGCGTTTCAACGAGATTGCAAAAGAAGCCGACAAGCTTGTTTGGATCTTGGCAAATAAAGACTAAAAAAATTAAGAAATAATTTGACTTTCAACGAAAACTAGCGTAAGTTTATATCATGAAAATAAGAAACGGTTCACTCTACTATAGCAAATCAAATAATCTCGTCGTGCGGGTCGTGCGAGCGATTCAAGGCGAAGCAATCGCTTATGTCAAATGCCACGGAAGGACAGTCAATGCTTTTGGCTTACCATTCGAGAGTGAGGTTGCTTTTTCTGATCTAGAAATTGCAACCAAGCAAAGCGTGCTTGATTACTTGGGCAAATAACTAACAAAAGGACACTACTAAAATGACGACTAAACACTTCAATTCAGTTGCGGAAGGGATCAACCTATCATTCCGGAATGCTCCCAGTGAACAGGTCGAAAATATACTGACCACCCTAGCGGCAAATCTAGCCGATCAATTCGAGGAATTCAATCCAAGATTTAACCGCTCGAAATTCTTAGCGGTTGCACTGGCTTAATTCTTATGATCGCAGAAATAATACTGTCATTAATAATCGCACTACTATGCATAGCTGGGGAGGGCACATGAATTTCTAATAGCACATACAATAAATAATTGGCCGCTCAATTTCTGGGCGGCTTTTTTTTGTGCGTGCAATTCCCCTAAGTCGTTGGCTATCAAGGACTTACGCGGGCCCGGCTTACGTAAGTCGTTGATAGTCAAGGGCTTACGCGTGCGGGGCTTGCGTAAGTCGTTGATAATCAACAGGTTACGTAACCAGGATTAGATATTTGGCTTAGCCCTGTTTCGAGTCGGTGGGTGTGTCGATGTGAGAGCAAAGGGCAGCGATATCACGGCGAGCCGACCTGATCGACTGCTGCAGTATCTGCACCGCATTCTTTAGCTCACGGATTTCTCGTTCAAGGCGGCTGATTGTCATACTGTTATTCATGCCTACAACCTACCCCCGTACACACAGAAAGTCAAATCTTTTTGTAAAATAGTCGTAAGTCCTTGGTAGTCAAGGACTTACGCGGGCCGGGCTTGCGTAAGTCGTTGATAATCAACAGCTTGCGTAAATCAAAAAAGATATTTGAGAAAGGTGCATTTATTATTTGCTATTTCTCCACATGTGCCGTAATGTTTAGTTAGTAATATGAAAAAGGATAGTTGCCCACTAATAGAATTAAGAGATGATCCTAATCAGTTGTCTACCTATATAGACGATTGGAGCGATGATGATTGCCGTGAGGTGCAAGCAATGGTTGACCGTTACGAGGCAGTACTTAAGCCAACCCCATTGACTAAGGATCAAGCGGGTGCGGCTCGCAGGGATCGGGCTAGGTATGACGCCCATTGTACTGGCAACGCTTATGTGCTATATGTGCAAGCTCGATACTATGACCAAAAGCCCATGCGGGTCGTTGCCTATGGCAAGAATGTCCATCAGGCTGTTAGGCGTTACTACCGTGGGCTAGACAACTCTTGCAATCACATATGGCAATGCACCAAGGTGGTTGCCGTATACACTTGCGCAAATCAACAAACTGCGGAAGCGGGCGACTTACTGCATGGTCAAGCCCAAAGCTCCGCACCTTGGTAGAATGATCGCTGAGATACTGCTAACCATAATCATCGGACTATACCTAGCGTTTAAATAAGCGTAAGTCCTTGGTAATCAAGGGGTTACGCCGGCCGGGGCGGCGTAAGTCGTTGGCCTAGAAGGACTTACGCAAATAGTAGAATAGTACAGAAACAAAAGTAGAATTGTGGATTGCATTGTGCTCCTTACTGTGGTATAGTTAGGCATGAAATCAAGAAACGAGTTAGAGCAAATAATCGACAGGGAAGAGGGTGACGCTAAAGACGGTTGCCCCCGTGCTCAGTCATTAGTCATTAACGCACTGGCAGACCTTGACGACTTGGATATGTTCGAGTTGATGGTTCGCCGTAACCAGCAAAGTGAGGAGGAGCAAGCATAATGTGGATATTGCAAAGTATACTGGATAAAGCGGGAGCCGTATGGGTTACGGAAACCCTCCCGTTGCCACTAAGAAAAGCCGAAAGGGTAATAAAGCAACGCAGGGTCAATGCCTCAGGTAGCCATCGCTTTCGACTCGTAAAGGCTAGATAAGGGAAATTGGCCTAAGTCGTTGACTATCAAGGGGTTGCGCGGGCCGGGCTTGCGTAAGTCGTTGATAGTCAACGACTTACGTATGTCGAGATCGATATTTGACGCCCTGTATGGTGCAATCGTATTGTGCAGTAAAATAAGAGAATATTCTTTAACAAAATGCTTGCGTTTGGGTGCGTTTGGGTGCATATTGTAGGTATGACAATCAAGGAACTGCAAGAGAAAATCAAGGTGTTTCAAGACGCCCTTACTGAAAACGCCCGCATGGGGAATAACAAGGTCTTTGCTGAAGTAGCTCAGACTTCGCTAATTGAGTTGCAATCAAAGCTCATTGCAAAACTGGCACAGGATGCACGATACTTAATCAAAGGATTAAAGGCGGAAGTGGAAACTGCGAAAAAAGACACGGAGTCATTCAGGGAGGCTTTTGAGGAAGTGGGGCATGGCAGTTGCGATTTCTGCGACGGTCCAATGTTCGCAGAAGAAAGCCACGCAACCTTAGAGGGTGAAGAAATGTGCGACGGTTGTTATGAATCCGCTCTTTGCGACCGTTAAAAAAAAGAAAGAAAAATTTGACTTTTCCGAAAAACTAAGCTAAGTTAAGAGTATGTTTTACATAATCAAAGTTGGAGCCGAACTAGACAAACGCTTTCTCACTTACGGTGGGGATTTTAGCTCATGGAGCAACGCCCGAACTTTCTTCGGTCTCGAAAGAGCAGAAGAGATGGCGAACAAAATGAAACCGCTTGCGGTTAAAGTAGAAAGCTTTTACGGTTTTTCTCGATAAATCTAAATACACTAACTAATGGAGGAACTAAATAATGAGAACTAAACGAGTCCATCGCATTGTGAAGAAAATAAAGTCAAACGAAGATAAGGCGATCATCGGCAGATGTCGCGGAACCAAGTACAACCAACTCGTCTCAGGCAAGCAAGAGATATATGGCTTTATAACAGAGGCAGAAGCAAATTCATTGCAAAAAGTTCTTTGGGCTTTAAATGCTAAATAGATTGGGAGAACATCATGACCGCAAAACACTTCAGGGCAATTGCCCGCAACCTAAACGAAGCTTTCCACAAAAGCAATAAAAACACCGTTCTCGCTTTGGCGGCAATGTTTGCCGACGACTTCGAGAAATTCAATCCTAACTTTTGTCGAGAAAGATTCCTCGACGCAGTTCAAAAGTCATAAAAACTTGCGTAAGTCCTTGGTAGTCAAGGACTTGCGCGAGCCGGGCTTGCGTAAGTCGTTGATAATCAACAAGTTATAACTTTATAAAATCTTATTTGTTATTTGTGCATTTATTATTTGACTTATATTCATTTATGGCGTACTTTGTAGGTATGAACAATATATTAGACATTCCGCCAATTCTAAACTTCCAAGTCGTTGCAGTCCATTCCGTGACTGGACGCCCGCAGTTCGCTACTATTGCCGCTCCGTCCCAGGAGGACGCAGACGATTTTGTAGCTGATATGGCTCCCGACTGGATAGTTATCAGAGACAACAAAGACCTACTGGAGGACTAAATAAAATGTATAAATTCATCTACGAACACGCCGCACGAACCTTCGCCTATCAACAACGACAAAGCGGCTGGGACGCCATCGTCACGGAGTCCGAAGGCTACTGGTGGGTGGAAGTTCTGTAAATCGTTGATATTCAAGGGCTTAGGCGCCCCCGGCCCGCGCAAGTGGTTGATAGGCAAGAACTTAGGCTAAAAGTCGGCCCCGTAGGTTTCGTCTCCGAAGCAGCCATAATCCTCGTCGGTGCCGAAGCCCGCCGAAGCCATACCTGAGTCAAAGTCGCCGTCCATGCTTTCGTCGATATGGTCAACATTGGCTGCCCTAAGCTCCAATAGAACTTCATTGACATTGTGCTCTGCGAGCCATGAACGCCCGCCAATGTTCCAGTTGACAATTTCACAAGGAGGAACGCCATACTGCTTCCAGTCGTATATCGTGGCAATGATTCCGTTCTCGAATTTGACCACCCATTCGGCCTGAACTTTCCCATCGCCACTTGGCCCAAGTGGTTCGCCAAAGGCGGCAACCAATTCGTTATAATGTGCGCAAATCGACCCTTGGCCGCAAGTCTCGTTGGCATCCTCTAATGTTCCTTTTGTATGATTCATACCAATACAGTACGACCATTAGAGCCGAAAGTCAAATCTTTTTATGAAATAGTCGTAAGTCGTTGGCAGCCAAGGACTTGCGCGGGCCGGGCTTGCGTAAGTCGTTGATAATCAACGGGTTAGGTAATTAAAAGTTGATATTTGTTATTTGCGGGTTTGTTATTTGTTGTTGTGAGCCTTTTTCTCTCTCCCTTTCGGGTTGTAGGCGTGCGTCTAACGCCTCGTTGTTCAATGCTCTCGCATCTACAGAAAAAGTAGGGAGTGGGAGGAATCGAACCTCCATGTCTCCAATTCGTCTGCACCTCCCCCAATGTCACCAGCGTGCACCCTGGATCAACGAGTTTCGAGGAGATCAACCCTCTTGGTGCGAATCGGCGCATTTTACCGCATTATGCTATGCACCCCCACAATGAAATATCAAAAGAACTAAATACAATATACGGGAGGTTTACGCAAATTGCAAACTTTTTCTTGTAAATAAACAAAGATAGTTGCAAGTACTTGATAGCCAGGGAGTTACGCTGGTCAGGCCCGCGCAAGTCGTTGATGGTCAAGGACTTAGGGGATTTTAGTTTAAGTCAGTAGCTAAAACATAGACCTTGCCACCTGCCCCTTTCACCCTATCGCTAACATCGACAAAGGTTCCAGTATCTAGATTTTTCTGCACACAAGCGCCACTAAGCAGATATTCGCCTTTTTTCTCTTTTTCAGACGCAGGTGTTTCTAGCATGGCGACGATGCCCTTGCCGATAGTGGTAAGGACAAACCTGGAACTATCCACGGGACACCTCACGCATGGTGGGGGAAAGCGTGGTCATGTTGACCTCGTTTTCGTCGTTATCGAAATCCACGGAATCGTCATGATCGAGAGCGTCGAGGCTTTTAGCCTCCTCTTGAACATCTTCCTTGGTGTAATCCATGAGACCAGCAGACAACGAAACTCCATGTTCCGCTTTCCATTGGTCGTTGGCTTTTCTGATGGCGTTTAGTCTTTCTGATTCTGTCATTTATACATCCTCCCAGATTTTTTCTTTTATGTCAACGGTTTTTCCAAGAAAATTTACCACGCTAGTTTGCTGTTGCTTGGCGTGTTTAGCCGCAATGCGTAAAGCGTTTGACTGCCCTGTAACCTCATCGACGAGCCTACCGAGCGAAATAACTTGAAACCATTTAGTGAAGTTTGGATTTTTTCTAACTGTTATCATGAAGACAATTTAAGGCATGGGCGGGAAAATTGCAAGAAAATAAAGCATTTTTTTTAAAATAGTCGTAAGTTGTTGAATACCAACGACTTACGCGGGCCAGGCTTGCGCAAGCCCTTGATAGTCAAGGACTTGCGCCGATCCTTACGCCACAAGCATTTGCTCCACTATCCAGTCCTGGAGAATGTCTCGCATCGGTACGCCTTCCTTGTCGTACTCAGGGAAGATCCATGCCGCCCCGCCTTTTAGGTGACGGTTGTAACCTCCCCCGAATGACTTCATGTCTTCGGCGTGATCTGGTGTAGTACCTCGGACGGCAAATGACTTAGGCTCATCGGGTCGGTAAGTCGAATAGGTTTCTATCCTGAGACCAGACGCTGATGCGGCAAAGTCTTGGTTTATGCCTTCAAGCTTTGCTTCGAGTTCGGCAATCTTGTCTAGTGCGGTTTGTAGTGCGGTTGGATTTTTTGTGACTGTGCTCATGGCTCTTGTGGATTGGATGCTTAAAAGGGAACTCCCCTTTTTTCTGCCCATAATAGAAGACTAGTGAAGTTCGGGGGCTAAGGAAAGAAAAAAAATCGACAATTTTAGTGCACCATCCTCTTTTGTCGTAAACAGTTGAACACCAACGACTTACGCGGGCCGGGCTTGCGTAAGTCCCTGATAATCAAGGACTTACGCTAGAAGCGTTGCTCCAGTTAGTTCGGTTTCGTTACTCATTAGAATCTTAGGTTGGTGAGTGATGTGTTGCGTTTGAGCCAACGACGGAGAGGATGGAATGCCTTGGCACTAAAATGCACTAGGTACTGCTCTCCATTCTTGGCTAGAATCATATAGCCACTAGCAAGCTGTCGAATCTCCGTGATCTCTGGGCATTTCTTCAGTTGCTTCATTACTTTTCTTGTTCCACTTTCTGAATGTTTCATGGTTCCAGCATGACAGATGCCACCTAGAACGCAAGCTTTTTTTTGCCAATAAAGTAAGATAGTCATAAGTTGCTGAATATCAAGCATTTACGCGGGCCGGGCTGGCGCAAGCCGTTGACAGACAACGACTTACGCCCCAACCTCTAACCAACGATTTCTCGGTGCATTATGTAAAATACAATGCCCCAAGTGATAACAAAATATAAAATCATCCTAAAAACCTTTCGATTACTGGACGAGCGACAAGGTTGCGTATTGCACTATACTTGCCGTATTGCTTGCCTGAAACGACTGACTTAAACTTTCGGTCTGTCTTATCGTAAAAAGCACTAACGACCGCACCTGCCTTGTTTCGGTATCCGAACCAAATCTTGTCGCCCTCATGAGAGACATTCTCTGGCTTGTAATTTTCGACTGCCGTGGCTTTTTCCACGAACGAGAACTCTTGTTGTTTTGGATGCATAACTTTCTCCTTGTTGTTTATAGTTCAGTAATTAATTCGTTAAGTCTGGGGACATCTAGAGCGGAATCATTCCACGCAACGCCATCGGGTGTGCGGTATCCGATTGCAGAATCTCCGCTAGTGTCTTTGATATCGTCAACGAATTGTTGATAATCTCGACAATCTCTTGCGAAGTGGTAAAGACCTTCGTCGTTCTGAATCCAAAGAGCGACATTCCAGGTTGCTCGGTTTTTCCATCCGTTGTATGTTGTGTCAACTTCCATTGCTTTGTGTCCTTCCTATGGTATAAGGCGAATGTTGAGTAAGTCGGTCAAGTTTCTTTTCTCGCCATTGAACCGACTGAACGCATTGCTCAAGAGTCATAGCAGGAGAGATTCTCTTGCCGTTCTTGAGAACGATATAGTTGTTTAGTTGTGAATCCATTTTAATATTCTCCCAGATTAGTGATTACTGACAAGGCTTGCGGTGAAGTCGTTCCGAATCTCCTTGAGAAGAGTGAGCCAAGCAAGCCCATTCTTTTGAGCTTCACCCATTAAGCGAGTAATGGCAACTTCATCTTGCCAGCCAAGAACATCGTCGAAAGATGCAAGCGGAAGCATGGAGTTGTTGTGATACATCGCAACTTCATAAGTTCCGTTGGAGGCATCTCCATAAAGCCCACCGTATCCATTGCTCTTAGTCTTCATCGAGACGACGGAAATTTCTATCCCGTTGCCCAAGTCAAGACGAGCTTGGATGCCGTTAGGTTGGTTAGCGTGATCTTGGAAAACCAAGTCGTGGAAGGTTTTGTGGTCGTTGTTAATCATACCACCCATAATGACAGATTGAGGGGGAAACGCAAGTCTTTTTTTTGAAATAAAGTAAAATAGTTCTAACTCGTTGAGCATCAAGGGTTTACGCGGGCCGGCCTCGCGCAAGTCGTTGATAGTCAACGACTTAGGACAAGCAAATCCACAAATACCACGCAAACAAGCCGCAAATCACTCCCAAAAGTAATATTTCGCCCGTTATCATTTCAAATTTTCGTCTCGCATGAAACCAAATTTAGGGAAAAGCTTTGCGAGTTGAATCGCCCCGTGCAAGCTAATAAGCGTGACTGTTTCCTCGCCGTCACTATCCCAGACAAACCAGTACTCATTTCCGATATCTTCTTTGTAGTAGTTGAATTTATTCATGAATTTACTCCTTCCTGAACGAATCCCGTTGCGTCCTTTTTGGCTAGTCCTTTTTCGATAAGCCCGACAATCACGCCTTGCTTGTCTAGAAACCTCAAATCATTTTCGTCACCGTTGACGACTTCAAATCCTTTCCAAGTTGCTGGCAACTGATCACGAAACACCACCGCAACATTACCGCCCATTGCCAAGACCATGTCAACGAGTTTTTGGTTATTCTCAGAGCGTGAGAAAGTCAAATGGTAGTTGCTCGGAAAGTCACCATTAAGAAACTTTGCCATGCGACCAAACGACTTGGTGTAATCATAAAATTGAGTTTCGGGAAACTTCTGCATGAGAGTTAACCCTTGCTCGTTTTCGATATCTTCAAACAATAAATCACTTGTAAGATTAGGGCGAAAAACCGCAGTCATTGCCTTTTTATTCGCTGACTTAATAGCGGAAGCAATTTCCTTTTCGAGCTTCGCAAGAAAGGCGAGCGTATCCTCGAAGAAAAGCTTTGTTTTCTTTATGCGTGAGTCTTGGGTGCGTTCCATGCGACCACGACCCGCAGTATTCAAGCAAGACATTGTGCAACCTTTGGATCTCCAGCGACACGCTTCGTGACCCGACAAATCAGCAGGTGCAAAGTGAATGCCTTTTGTAAGGTAACCAAGCTTTTCGCCCTTTACAATTTTGGCGTTTCCTTGTGTGAGTAGAGTTTGCTTAATCATGGCTCTATAGTAGATCAGTTAGCGTTGCTTGTCAATGATTTTCTTTGCTTTTTCAATTCCTTTTTCCATGCCGAACTGAGAAACCAAGCGTTTGAAAGTTTCCCAGGCGATTGTGTTAGTGGGAAGCTTTTTCCATTCTTTCATTCTTTCTTTACTGTCCATGCCCCTATAGTGACAGATACGCAGTAAAACGCAAGGAAAAAGTATGCAATCATCTAAAATAGTCATAAGTCACTGATAACCAAGGGTTTACGCGGGCCGGGCCCGCGCAAGTCGTTGATAGTCAACGACTTAGGGCAATCTCGCTGAATCTAGGCACGAAAAAGCCCCCGCCATATTTGGCGAGGGCGTATTTACAATTCTTTCGCTTGTAATTAAGAGTAGACCTCGGCGGGAACCTCGCCGTCGACATTACCTAGAACCTCGGCAGGTTCAGCAACCTCAATTGCTTCAACCAATTCAGCCTCTTCGATTTGGCGATCAAACGCTGAGAGGTCAAAACCGACTTCAGCGTCCAAGACTGAGTGCAAGGACTCGGAGCGTTGGGGGAGGGCAACCAAGTTTCCCTTGTACACCTCGGTAAAGGCATTGTAAAGGGAGTTCATGTTTTTGTCCCAGAACTCAGGATGGTCTGACTTTTCCCATTGGTTGACAACATCGACAACCTTGGTTTTGCTGATTGCCCCTGCCTTGTAGGCACGAATCACAAGATCGTTAACTTGGGGACTAGTCAAGTCAAAAGCCTTGTAGGACTCGATGCGTTGGTCTTGTCCAACCCAGAAGTCAAACAAGCGTCCCAAGGTGCGAGCAATAACCGTATCAAGCTCAGATAGAATGTTCTTCGTGTGACGACGAGCAAGCTTGACCGTATTGGTGAAGATGAGATTATCACAAACAAAAGGAGCATCACCTGCACAAAGTCCAGCAGGGAAGCATTTGTCGTGAGCATTACGCAACCCAAGCACCGTGCCTCTCTCGCCAGTTTCACGATTAGGGTGCGAGACTTGGAACAAACCAAAGTAACGCTTGTCGTTGCGAGCAAGGTTGTGACACTCGCTTTCAACGGTGAAACCCGCTTCGTCAAGATGCTTGCGAGTCTTGTCGATAAGCAACCCGTGAGGGATTGGTTGGTAAGATACGGCGTGCGTGCCGTCCTTGTTTGGCTCCTTGCGGTACTCCACTTGGGGAGTAGTGACTGCTTGAACTTGTTCAAGAGTCGAGACTTTATGTTCGCCACCGCAGATGCGGAGGTTAAGACGATTTGTGTTGTTTTCCATGATGCGTATATCCTCTCAGTTTTTTAATGTAATGTCAACAGTTAATTTCGGGAAAAATTTTGGGAACCACCGTAATTTGATCCATGCCCGTTTTGTGCCATTTCTTCGTAGAGCGTAGCTTTCTCGCCAACAATTTTGAGGGCAAGACCGATAACGCCTATGAGATCCAAGTCTTCCTGTTCAAGATTGGATTCCATTGGTTCAATGACCACGGAATAAAGAGCCGACATGGCTTGCTCGGTGATCTCGCTGGCACTTATGATGTTTTCTGGTTGATCGTTTAGATGCATGAGTCTTATCCTTTGTGTTTTTGCTTCCTGGGAAGAATCTTGTTTTTGCGTTGATGTGGGCGACTCTTGGTGAAGAGTACCTTTCTTCTTATCTTTACTTCCCTCATCGTCATGTGCATTAGTATGACAGAATCTGAGCTAACCGCAAGCAAAAAATGATTTTTGAGTGAAGTTTTTTCAAGATAGTCGTAAGTCCTTGGGTATCAAGGACTTGCGCGGGCCGGGCTCGCCTAAGTCGTTGATGGTCAACGAGTTACAAAAAAGCCCCCTTTCGGGGGCATATAGGAAACCGAAGTCTTTATTTGCTACTGAAGCTTTTCTAATTTGTTGAATTTTCGAAGTAAATTAGCGTGAAGCTTACGTCTCTCGAACCAGCCCTTGAGTTTGTGTTGGGCCCTTTCTTCCCAGGCCAACTGAAACCCAAGAACTCTAATCTTCGATTGAAGGTGGGTAGTCGTCTCCATCATCTTCCTCCTGTTCTAGTGCTAACTGCAAGCATTTTTTTATGGTTTCTTGAGCCTCTTCTAAGCTCTCAAGGCTAACGCGTATGACGCTTGCATCTTCCTTATCGATGAAGTGCAAGTCCCACATATCTGAATCCTCATCGTAATTGGGGTGGGATTCTAGTGGTGTCGGGTGACAATTGGCTTCAATGTAATTAAGCATTTTTGTAGTCCTCTATAGCTTGAAGTTTATTCTCGTACTCCTTGACAATACCAAGAACGAAGGATAAACTCTCGTTGCTAAGGTAATTTCCCTTGGAGTAGAAGTTGCCGTTTTTGTTGTCCTCAAGTAAATCCTTGAGGGTTTCGTATTGTTTTTGTGTGATATTCATGCGTGTATTCTCCCAGATTAACCGGTGGTTGTCAAGAGCTAAAAGTCTCTGAGTCTATTAGAGAAGTTTCCGACGCCTCATCTTTCTGCTCGTCAACTTGCACACCAAGAAAGCTCATTAGCTCCTTGATCATTGGGTCATACTTGAAGTATTCATATGCGTGGTTGAGTAAACGAGTCAAGTCGGCCTGCGACGATTCATTTCCTGAGCACCCTACATAAGGACTCATGTCCTTGACCTCATCGTATATCTCAAATATACTGAGGTTCCAGTTCCAACTCTCTACCTTGTCTACGATTT
>CAZSAT010000175.1:0-12043 GCA_964604675.1 uncultured Enterobacterales bacterium | reverse complement strand
GAGCCTGACTGGCGGTCTTCACCGAATAGGCGCGGGTCTCAACCCTCGTTCACACATCGCCGCCACCGCATAGTCGGTGTGGTTCTTCAGCACGCAGAGGCTAGCCTTCAGCAAGTCCTGGTAGTCCGCGCAGCTGCTCCTGAAGTCGAAAGCAGCGGGTAGTGAGCAGTCCTCGTCCGGCGCGCCGAGCATGAGAGCGCGCTTCCCGCGCTGCCCATCAAGCCCCGAGCGCGAGACCACCCCATTGATCGGCCGGCGCAGTTCATCAGGTAGGTCTGCAAGGAAACGTGCTGCGACGACTCCCGGCGCCTCGAGTTCCCTTGGCGCAACCAGCCCAAGCTCGAGCAAGCTTGGGCTCCACCGCTTGAGGGCAAAGAGCGACCTCTGGTACTGGTCAAGCGCTGACTCTTGAAGGGAAGGAATCATGGCATCATCCCCACGAACGTTTACGGACAGGATGTCGCCCGTGTGACGGGCCTTTCCCGTAGCTTTTGGTTCTCAGACTTTCTGGCCTCAGCGGAGACGCCAGCGAACGATCAGCTCTTGAGCTGGAGCCCGAGGGCGAGTGTCAGGACGCCGGTCTCGATGGCGGTGCCGGTGGAGGGCTTCACGCCCACCAGGAAGCGCACGTACAGCCCGAAGTCTTGCGCGGTGGTGTAGTTCGCGCTCACCACCTGCCCGTTCGCCGTCGTCGCAGGCACGATGTCCCCCCCGAAGGCCGACCAGGTCTCGCCGTCGTTGGACCACTCGCCGATCAGCTTGAACTCGAAGTTCGCCGACTTGTCCCGGCAGATCGCGTACGCGATGATCCCATCCAGAAACGGGCCGATGTTCTCGAGCTGCTTCGGGCTCACGCGAACGAGCACGTAGGACCCCGTCCCGTTCGTCGTGAAGAGGCGCTCCTTGAAGAGGGTGACCATCCGGACAGGGGGCTTGCAGGCCATGAGAGTGCTCCTTGGAATCTTCCTTCTGATTCTTTACTGGATAATCGTGCTCCGCAAGGACTTTCCCCACTTCGCCTCGCCACTGGGGGGTCGAGGAGCCTCGCGGAAGCGACTGCGTGGCACGTTGGGAACGCCACGCTTCCGTCGACCCAACCACGCGATCAGCCCTTCAGCCCCGAAGCACGAGCTTCTCCACCACGGCCCGGGCCCTGGCCATCGGCAACGACTCCGCCTCCAGCCCGAACGCCTCCCCGTTCACCCCGCCCGTCTCCGCCAGCCACTGCTCGGCCTTCGTCTTCTCCGACCCGGTGTTGGGCAGCGGGAACTTGTAGAGCTCCATCTCGTCGGCCGTGTACAGGGCCGGACGCACCACCGTGCTCAGCCGCGTCTTCGTCAGCCCCGTCAGCCGGAGCTGCTCTTGAAATGCCGCTGCAATGATGGCCCCGGCAGGGTCCCAATCGACGATGCCCACCAGGTGGACCTCGGGCGGCTCCTCCCCCATCGCCTCGAGCATGTGGGTCGCCGTGTACTCGCTCGTCAGCGCGCTCGGAGCTCCTCCGAGCGCCAGGGTCGAGACCCCCAGGTCGCCGTGAACCCGCCGCAGGAAGCGGATCCAGCCCATCTTCTCGGTGAAGACCAGCACCTCGGGCCGCTCGGTGCCGATGCGCCTGCCTTCCCAGCCCTCGTCGGTGAAGCCGAAGTCGGCGTACTTCACCAGGCCGTGGTCCAGGGCCATCGCCCGGAAGCTCTCGAGCATCCGGTAGTAGGGGTCGCTCTTGAGGTCGTCGTCGTCGGTCAGCTTCGAGAGCACCGGCTTGACCCTGGAGTACCAGAAGGTCCGGAGGTTGCCCTCGACCAGCTCCTCGGCGCCCTCGATAATCTGGCCGTGGGCCTGCCAGATGATGTTCCGCATCAACGGCGAGAGCTTCACGCGCCCTGACCGCTTCGAGGCGAAGAGCTCCCGGAGCCGGGCCTCGTCCAGGGACCGAAGGTCCTCGTCGAGGTCTCGGATCTCGAGCTTCTTCAGCGTCTCGAGGTCAGCCACGCCTCACCCGGCCGCGCGCTGGGCACGCACTGCGACGATGCACTCGGCGAGCTTCTCCTCGTAGAGCCTCCCGCCCTCGGCACCCTGGTTGTACAGGTCCCACCAGGCCGGCTCGAGCCAGCCCCTCCGCTCCATCTCCACCTGCCCAGCGGACTGCTCGGCGGCGGTGACCTTGTCCCAGTCCAGCTCGATGGCCGCGGCCGTCTTCGCCGGCGAAGGCGCCACCGCCCGCTCACGGTGCTCGGCGGCCAGCTTCCGCAGCGCCCAGCGCAGGTCCCGGTTCCGCGCGGGCAGGCCGCGCTCCCGAGCGAGGCTCCGGAGCCTCATCCGCACGTCCCGCCGGCAACCCTCGACCTGGTCGACGAGCCCGGGCACCTCGAGCATGGCCGTCCCAAAGGTCTCTCGGGCGAGCTCGGCGAGCTCGGCGAGCTCCTCGGTCCGCTCCTTGCGCCGCGCCTTCGGCTTGGGCGGCTCAGTGGTTCCGGGGAGCTCGAGCTGCAGCTCCTCCTCCCCGTTCTCGGTCTGAAGCCCCCCGCTTGCGGGGGGTTGGGGGGTAGTGGCGAGGTTTGTGGATCCTGGGTCTGTAATAGGGGTGTCAGCAGGTGACACGGGGAGGGTGTCAGCAGGTGACACGGGGAGGGTGTCAGCAGGTGACACCCCGGGGCAGAGGTCGACGACCTCGGCTTCTTCGTGCTCGCCGTCGCGCTCCCAACGCCTCCTGTTCGACTTCACCTTCTCGACGAGGGGGAGGTCGAGCTGGAAGCCCGGCGCCCTCAGCGAGGGGGGCACGCAGAGGGTGTAGCGGGAGGCGAGCTGGCGGCCGGTCCAGAGGAACTCGCGCCGGGTGCGGAAGACGAGCTCGAGCTCCTCGAGGGTGCGGAGGGCGCGGAAGGCGGTGCTCCGGGAGAAGTCGCACTCCTCGCAGATGGTCTCGACCTTCAAGACCCAGGAGAAGCTCTCGGCATCAGCGTGCGCGAGGATGCAGAGGTGCGGCGCCGTGGCGATTCCGGGGAGCTTGCTGCCGACCCATGGGACGCGGTGCTCGTGCCGGCCGAACCGTCGCTACCCCCGGTGGTGCCCCCACTGCTCCAACAGCTCCGGCACCCCGTGCTCCTCGATCGCCTGCACCACCCGGGAAGCCACCTCCTCGTCGTGCGCATGCACCGCCAGTCCGTCGAGCGCGTCCCGCGCGTCGCCTTCCGTGCCGTCTCGCACGATCTCCAGCAGCGCGTCGATCGAGGCCTCGGTGCGCAGGAGACCGACCGCCACCAGCGCCACCCGCGCGGTCTGGGACTCGAGGGCCCGCCGGAACAGACCCAGCAGCGGCTCCAGCACCTCCAGGCGAGCGCCGCCGAGCGCCAGCGCCGCGCACTCCGCCGGCACCGCCTTGCGCCGGAGCTGGCCGACCACCCAGTCCTCGTGCAGCTCGGTGCTCAGCTCCAACAGCGCGTCGTAGGCGGCCGAGAGCACCTCGGGTTCGTCTTCGGCGAGGTCCACGCGCAGCCGCATCAGGGCGCCCCCGAGCACCGGGTCGCCCCAGGCGGCCAGGCCCTCGCACGCCGCCGAGCGGCAGAGCGTGAGCGGATCGGCGAGCAGGTGCGCCAGCATCAGCGGCGCTTCCGGGTGGAGCTGGTCGACCAGGGTCAGCGCCGAGCGGGCACGCACGCCACCGGCGGTGTCGACCGGCGGCCCCCAGCTGGGCTCGGGCTGGCGGTAGGTGGCGCCGCGCATCAGCAGGGCGTGCGGGGTCTCGTCGCCCAGGGCCTCGAGCACCGCGAGCTTGCCGGCGCAGCCCGGGTCGTGCTTCGCGCCGTTCGTGCACAGCCGCAGGAAGGCCGCCGCCAGGGCCTCGTGATCGGCGCTGTGGGGGGCGGCGCGCGCCACCACCAGCCCCGACCGGTGGGCCATGGCGCGCCGGACGAGGTCGTCGGTGGGGTGCTCGAGGGCCTCGAGCCAGGCTTCCGGTCGGCTGCGTGCGGTGAGGGCCATCGATCAGATCGGGCAGCCGCCTTCCTGGTCGTGCGGGTCCTCCGCGGTGCACACCCACAGGGCGTTGCAGGCGTCGACCGGGTCGCAGCTCGCGTCGGGGTCGGGGCAGCTGTCGCCCAGGGCCACGCCTTCGTCGGCGCAGAGCGGCACGCCTTCCCAGGGGCCGGCGTAGGTGGAGCAGGCCGGGTCGCCGCACGAGGCGTACCAGCTCAGGCCTTCCTGCGAGACCGTGTCTTCGGCCTCGAGGGTGGTGGTGCAGGCGAGCAGCCAGGCGAGCATCGGAACCTCCGGCGCGCATCCTGCCACGAGGTCGGGCAGGCCGCGATAGGGCTGGCCAGCCCCGGAGGATCTGTGCGTCACGCCCTCATCGTCGGCGGAGCCCGCGGACTCGGCCACGCCATCGGCGCCGCCCTGTTGGACGACGGCTGGAAGCTCACCATCGCCGGGCCTCGCACGCGCGCGCCCGACCTCGAAGGGCGCGGGGCCGCGTTCGTGGCCTGCGATGCTTCGGATCCGGAAGCGGTGGAGGCGCTGGTCGCAGGCATCGACCCGGTCGATGCGCTGGTCGTCGCGGCGGGCCCGTACCACCGCGTGCCGCTGATGAAGGAGTCGGTCGAAGGCTGGCGCCACATGTTCCAGTCGAACCTCGACCCGGTCTTCTTCCTCGCCCAGCAGCTGCTGCCGGGCATGCGCAAGCGGGGCTTCGGGCGCATCCTCACCTTCTCGATGGCCAACGCCGACAAGCTCCAGGCCAACCCCTACGTCACCGCGCACTACATCGCGAAGATCGGCGTGCTCGTGCTCACGCGCACGCTGGCGAAGGCGGGCGCGAAGGCCGGGGTGACCGCCAACTGCATCAGCCCGGGCTTCATCGACACCGGCTCGGCACCGCAGGAAGAGCTCGACCGCATGCTGGAGCACATCCCGGCCCGGAAGATCGGCGCGCCCGACGACGTGGTCGCGGCCGCGCGCTTCCTGCTCAGCGACGAAGCCAGCTACGTCAACGGCGCCAACCTCCAGATCTCGGGCGCCTGGGGCATCTGAGCCCGCCCATCGGGCCCGCCCATCGGACTCAGTCCGCCGCGCGCGCCACCACGACCAGGTTGCCGCCCGTGCCGACCGGTGCCCCGGCGAAGTCGCCGTGCATCGTCTCCACGGCGAAGCCGGCGCGGGCGAGCAGGTGCTCCAGCTCGTAGCGGTGGAACCACCGCATCGACACCGTGGTCGACGCCTCGTCCACGACCTGACCGCCCCGTCGGCGCTCGTAGCGGAAGGTCACGGCCATCACCTGGCTCGGCCGATCGCGCTCCACGCTGGCGTAGCGCCGCACCTCGTCGCCCGCGTCGGAGAACGTGGCGTCGTGGCGCTCGGGCTCGCTGACCACCGCCATGCGCGCCAGATCGGGGTCGAACACGTCGAAGGCAAAGCATCCGCCAGGGGACAGGTGCCGCTTCACGCGCTCCAGGCAGGCGAGCTGCTGCTCGACGGTGGCCAGGTGCTGAAAGACGCGGAAGGCGGAGAAGATCAGCGCGAAGCGGCCTGGCACCTCGAAGGTCTCCAGGGTGCCCTCGACGAGCTCCAGGTTCGCGGGCAGCTCCTTGGCGCGCAGCACGTCGAGCATCGCGGGCGACGCGTCGAGGCCGACGCAGCGCACGCCGGTGCGTGCGATGGGGAGGAGCACCCGGCCGGTGCCGCACCCGAGCTCGAGCACGGGTCCACCCGTCTGGCCGGCGAGGCGCGCGTAGAAGCCCGCGTCGCCGCTGGGATCCCTCAGCTGCTCGTAGGTTCCGTCGTAGTGCTGTGCGATGAGCTGGTCGTAGGTCGCGTCGTACATCCCCCATCGCTACCACGGCGCGCGGACTATCTTCGGGCCATGAAGACCTGGCACACCGCGTGTTCCGCTTCCGAGCTCCCCGAGGGCGCCGTGAAGCTCTTCGTCCACGGCCGCGACCGGGTGGCGCTCTTCCGCGTCGAGGGCAGCGTGCTCGCCGTCGACGACCGGTGCCCGCACGAGGGCTACCCGCTCTCCCAGGGGGCGCTCGCCGGGCACACGCTCACGTGCTGCTGGCACAACTACAAGTTCGACCTGCGCGATGGCGCCTGCATCAAGGGCGAGGAGGCCGTGCGGACCTATGCGGTCCGCGAGGTCGACGGACAGGTCGAGGTGGACCTGTCGCCACCGGACCTCACCGCCCAGATCCCCGGGCTGTGGCAGAGCCTCGAGGGCGCCGTGTCCGACCACCGCATCGGCCAGGCCGCGCGCGATGCTGCTCGGCTGCTCCAAGCCGGCGTGACGCCCGAGGCGCTGTGCGCCTGGGTCGCGGGCTTCGACGGGGCTCGCGCCGAGTACGGCTCCACCCACGTGCTGCCCCTCGCCACCGACCTGCTGCTCTGGCACGACCGCTACCCCGGGCCGCGCTTCGCCGTGCCCTTCGCCCAGGCCCTGGAGCTCGCGGCACGAGGCTGCGTGCGGCGCCCGGTCCGTGCCCTGGCCGACCCGGTCGACCCGGGCCCCGATCCAGTGGCTGCGGGCGCTCGACTCCGATCGCTCGTGGAGGCCGAGGAGGGTGCGGGCGCGGAGGCCCTCCTGCGCGGCGCACTCGCTCGTGGCTGGCGCCAGGAGCTCGTGCCCTGGTTCGACGCGCTCTGCTGCGACCACTTCCTGAGCTTCGGCCACCGGCTCATCTACCAGACCAAGGTCTTCGCGCTGCTCGAAGCCGCCGGCTGGGCCCATGCCGAGCCAATCCTGTGCGGCCACCTCTTCGGCATCGTGAACGGCACGCGGGAGGACGTGCTGCCGGCCTGGGCCGGCTTCCGGCGCACCCTCGACGGCCTGCACCTGCCCACCCTGCGCGCGTCGGCTGGCAGCGACCCGGCGTGGTCGGGCGTCGAGGCGCTCGTGCACACCCTGGCGTTCGGCAAGCCCCGCGAAGCGCTCAACGCCCTCACGGCGGCCCTGGAAGCCGGTGCCCCGCTCGAGCGCCTGGCCGACGCGCTGTCCCTGGCCGCCGCGGAGCGCCTGCTGCGCTTCGACACGGCCATCGACAGCGATCCCGCGTGCCAGGACACCTGGCTCTCGGTCACCCACATCCAGACCTTCGCCCACGCGGTGCGCCTCACGCTCCGGCGGCACACCACGCCCGAGGCGCTGCGGCTGCTCTACTTCGCGGCCCGCTTCGTGAACCACCACCGGGTGCTCGACGGGGAGCGCGAGGTTCCGGAGACCGACCTCGACGATCCCGCGCTGGTGCCGCGGCTGGTGGACGTGGTGATCGGCGATGCGTTCGCCCAGCCCATCGTCTCGGCCCACGCGATCAAGAACCTGGTGGTCGGCCTGGAGGAGCGCCGCCTCACCGGCGACCCGCGCCCCCTGCAAGCCGTGGTCCGCCTGCTCGGCAGCCCGCTCCAGCAACGCTGGACCCACCGTGCGGCGCTGGAGGGCGTGGCCTTCGTCACCGAGGGTCGGATCCCGAGGCTGTTGGCCCCCTGAGCGCCTGTGCCGGCAGGCTCAGTGGAGCGACGCGGTCGACGCCAGGATCGCGCGCCCCTTGCCCGAACGCTTCCCGTGGTACAGCGCCCGGTCGACGCGCTCGAGCAGGCCCTGGAGCGGCTCCTCGTCGGCGGGCACCACCCCCACACCGGCGGTGCAGCCCACGCTCGAGCCGGCCAGGGTCGCCGCCGCAGCTCCCCGCACGGCGTCGCTGAGCCGGTCGGCGAAGGCCACGGCCTCGCGGGCGTCGGTGCCGGGCAAGAGCACCATGAACTCGTCGCCGCCGAAGCGGAAGGCCAGGTCGGTGGTGCGGATCGAGGCCTTCACCGCGTCGGCGCAGCCCTTCAGCACCCGGTCGCCCACCGCGTGACCGTGGGTGTCGTTCACGATCTTGAAGTCGTCGAGGTCCAGCAGGACCAGGCTCGTGGGGTGGCCGTACCGGGCTCGGAGCGCCACGGCCTGGGCCAGCCGCTCGTCGAGCTGCCGCCGGTTGAGCAGGCCGGTGAGCGGGTCGTGGGTGGCCTGGAGCTCGATCTCGCGGCGGCTCAGGAACTCCCGGCGCTTGAGCTGCTCCATGGTCCAGGCCACGCCGACCGCGGCGAGCAGCCCCTCCACGAGGAACACCCGGGCGTTGAGGACCGCGTCGCCCACGGCCGCCCGCGCCCCCCCGAGCTCGAACAGCACCCACACGAGCGCGCACACGGCCATGGCGGGCAGGGCCCGGAGCTGCGCCATGCCGACCACGAAGAACAGGATGATGACGATGCCGACGTAGTAGTGGTCGGCGGTGCCCGCGGGCATCAGCCCGGCCATGCCGCTCACCGCGCCGGCCGTGAGCACCCCGGTGAGCGCGAGCCAGAGCTCCGACGCACGCTCGGTGACCGGCCACCAGGTGAGCGCGGCGAGGGTGATGAAGACCGGAAGGACCAGCGCGAAGCGCACGGTCCAGAGCAGGTCGATCGCCTCGGGGGCGACCGAGAGGTCCAGCGCGCCCGTGAAGGCCCACAAGAGCCCACCGGCGGCGTAGGTGAAGAGTCGGTAGGGCCGCACCGAGGCCCGGTGGTCGTCGGAGAACGCCGCCTCGAGGCGGCGGTCGGCGAAGCGGACGAGGAAGGGAGCGCGCATGCTGCGAAGAACCCTGCCTCAGAGCTCCTGATCCGCCAGCCTCAACCGCATGCCGCGCAGGAAGTCCGGGTCGTCCTTCAGGCGTTGCACGATCAGGTCCAGCTCGCCCTCGTCCAGGAAGATGCCGTGCGCTCGGCAGCGGTCGATCCACACGTCCTGGTAGGTCTCGACCTTCATGTCGGCCTGGCACTCGGGGCAGGGGAGCTTGCGCTCGGGGGGCCCCTCGCCCTTGTTGTCGTGGCGTGACTTGGTGGCGAAGAAGGCCCTCAGCTCGGTGGTCACGCGCTCGAAGCTGCCGACCGACGCGCGCTCGGCCTCGGTGATCTGGAACAGCTCGCGCTTGTCGAGGAAGATGCCGTGGGGCGAGCGATCCACCTCCACGCCATGGATGTGGTCGTGGACCATCGGCTCGCCAGATACGGGACAGCTGCGCATGTCGGCTCCATGATGGTGGGAGGCTAACAAACTCGTGCTGCTCCTCGCTCTCGGCTGCTCCCCGGATTCGCCCGAAGTGCCCGCGCCTCGGCCGCCCGACGTGCTGCTCGTCGTGCTCGACACCACCCGGTCGGACGCGCTGTCCGCCTATGGCAACCCCCGGCCCACGTCGCCCCAGCTCGAGGCGGTCGCCCGGGCGGGCGTTCGCTTCGCCGACGTCACCTCGCCGGCCCCGTGGACCTGGCCGGTGCACGCCTCGCTCTTCACCGGCGAGGAGCCCTGGCGCCACGGTGCGCACTCCGCGGCCGACCCCGAAGCGCCCGAAGGCGGCGCCCGGTTGCAGCTCACCGCCGTGGACCCTTCGCTGCCCACCCTCGCCGAGCGCTTCACCGCGGCCGGGTACACCGCGGTGTCGATCTCGGCCAACCGCCTGATCGTGCCGGAGCTGGGCCTCACGCGGGGCTTCGAGCACGCGGTCTTCGATCCGGAGGACGACGAGGTGGTGCGCCAGGCCGGCTCGGCCATGGCGGGGGTCGATGGACCGCTGCTCTTGTTCGTCAACCTGATGGGGGCGCACCAGCCCTGGGCGGTGTGGCCGGTCTCCTGGGTGGATCAGCAGGTGTTGGCGAGGCCCTCGCTCGCGCCGGCCGTGCGCAAGGGGCGTCTGCGCTTCGCCAACCGGGAGGCGGCGAACGCGCTCTCGGTCGAGGAGCAGTTCGTGGCGGGGCAGCTCCCCTTGTCCCCCGCCGACCTCCAGGCTCTCCGCGGTGTCTACGAAGGGGAGGTCGCCAAGGTCGACCACCGGCTCAACGCCCTCTTGACCGCGTGGAAGGCGTCCGGACGGAGCGGCGTGGTCGCGATCACGGCCGACCACGGCGAAGCGATCGGCGAGCACGGCCAGATCGGCCACCACCACCAGCTCTACGACGAGCTCGTGCAGGTGCCCCTGGTGCTCGCGGGGGAGGGCGTGCCGGTCGGTGAGGTGGTCGACACCCCGGTCGGCCTCACCCGCCTGCACGACACGCTGCTCGAGCTCGCCGGGCTCGACGGCCCCGACAGCCTGCTCCGGCCGGAGGCCAGGCCGCGGCCGGTGCTCTCGGCGGTCTGGCCCGAGGCGGGCTGGAAGGAGTCGCTGGGTGACGGGTGGGGCCAGGGGTCGCGGTTCTACCGGGAGGAGGACCTGGCGGTGCTCTACCGGGACGACGGCAGCCTGGAGCTGTACGACCTGGCGACCGACCCCGACATGCTGGTCGATCTGGCCGGGGCGCGTCCGGAGGAAGCCGCCGCGCTGCAGGCACGCGCCCGCGAGGCGTTCGGGGTGGAGGTCACGGGCCCCCTGGTCGACCGTCGAAGCGACGCGCTGGAACAGCTGCGCGCGCTGGGGTACGCGCAGTGATGTTCTGGTGGTTGGCCTGCACCGGTGAGCCGGTGCCCGAAGCGATCGAAGCGCCCGCGCCCGCGCGCGCCGTCAACCTGCTGATCGTCAGCCTCGACACGGTGCGTGCCGACCACCTCGGACCCTACGGCTACGAGCGGCCCACCACGCCTGCGCTCGACGTGTTGGCTTCCCAGGGCACGGTGTACGAGCGGGTCTTCACACCCGTGGCCACCACCCTGCCCAGCCACCTGTCGTTGTTGACCGGCGCCTACCCGCTCGAGCACGGCCTGCTCTCGAACCACGGCAACCACCGCGACGACGCCAGCCGCTACGCCCGCAAGGCCGAGCTGCTCACCCTGGGGCAGGCGGCGTCCGCGGCCGGCTGGGACACCGCGGCCTTCGTGAGCGCGGCGCCGCTCAAGCGGCACAGCGGGCTGCACGTGGGCTTCGACGTGTTCGAGCAGCCGGAGGGTGCCGAGCGGCGTGCGGCGGACACCTTGAAGCTGGCGGTCCCGTGGCTGCTGGCCGAGCGGGAAGCGCCCTTCTTCGCGCTGGTGCACCTGTTCGACGCCCACTACCCGTACGCGGCGCCGGCCCCGTACGGAGCGCGCTTCGAGGGCGCGCCCGGCACCGCCGAGCTCCTGGCGGCTCGCGGCGCCGCCGACACCTTCACGGCCACGGTGAACACGGCGGATGGCGCGGTGGTGAAGGAGCAGAAGTCGATGGTCACGCTGGTCGATGCCTACGACGGCGAGCTGGCGTACCTCGACGCGGCTCTGGGCGATCTGTTCCGCCAGCTGTCGGTCGCGGGGCTGTTGGACGAGACCGTGGTGGTGGTGGTCGGCGACCACGGCGAGGGTCTGGGCCAGCACGGGGAGTGGATGCACGGCAACGTGCACCAGGAGCAGCTGCACGTGCCGATGATCGTGCGGGTGCCGGGCCAGGCGCCGTCGCGGGACGGGCGCTTGTTGTCGCTGGCGGACCTGCCGAGCGTGGTGTTGCCCGAGGTGGAGGGCGACTGGTCGGGCTTCCTGGCGCAGGTGCCACCCCGCGCCGAGGGCGTGCTGGGTCAGCGCACGGCGTCGCTGCGCCAGGACCTGGGCGGTGGCATGGCGTGGACCTGGTTCGACGGGCGCTACAAGGTGGTGTCCGACGACGTCGGCGCGGTGCTCTACGACCTGGAGCTCGACCCCTTGGAGCAGGTCCCGGTGGACGACCCAGACAGGCTGGCCAGCATGGTGGCGCTCCTCGACGAGGTGAAGGCGGCCCAGGCGGCTCGGCTGGGAGCGTTGCGGGACTTCGGCTCGGGGGAGGACCCGCTGGAAGCCGGGATGATGAGGAAGGCCGACGCGGTGCCTTTGGAGGAGCTGCGGGCGTTGGGGTATGTGGAGTAGGAGATGGGGGGTATGGGGCGGTTGGCAGCCCAGGACCTGCGGCACCCTCTAGGAGCCCGCCGTGCACGCCGCTCCTCCGAAGCCAACGCTCGATCTCTCTGAGCGCGATCTTCAGCACCCCGCGCGCGGGGTCCTGCCGACGGGCCAGGAGCCAGGCGAAGCCCCCACCCAGGTCGGGTAGACTTGTGGGCATGGTGCGCCGCGACGATCAGGGTCCTCAGCTCCCGTTGCCCTTCGGGTTGA
>CAZSAT010000174.1:0-12363 GCA_964604675.1 uncultured Enterobacterales bacterium | reverse complement strand
TGCAAAGGCCAGGTGCGCGAGGACCCCCATGCGCTCGAGCGCCTCGGCCCGCTGCTTGGCCCCCTTGTAGGTTCCACGCTTGATGAAGCTGACGCCGGGCATTCCGAGCATGAGGAGGGTGAAGCCGGCGGTGAGCACCGCGACGGCGCGGAGGTGCTGGCGCCATGTCGTCGGGGTGGTGGTCACAGCGCTTCCAAGGCCTCCCGCAGCGACTCCGGAGACCGCGCCGGAAGGCTGCACGCCGAATCCTGGCACACGTACGCGCGGGGGCCGTCTGGTCGCGGCGCGCGTCCTGCAAAGGCCGCGAGGTCCTGTTCACCGACCGCTGCGAGCACGGCCTGCGGGCGCCAGTCGGGCCACGCGACGGCGGCGAGGGGGTGCAGGGCCTCGAGCTCCCCGCTGAGCACGATCTCGACCTGCGGGACCGCGCTGCGCGCTGCGACGCTCGCCAGGCACGCGCCGCGAAGCCCCCCGACCCGCTCACCGAGCGTGTGCAGGGAGCGCTCCACCAGGCCCTTCGCGGGCCCCCAGCCGAGGGCCTCCAACCGCCTCAGCACCTCCAGCGCGCGGCCGGCGCCCGACGGCATGGCGCCGTCGTCGAGGTCGAGCTGGCGCAGGGCGATGTCGCTGTCGGGGCGGGTCCGGTACCAGCGCCCCTCGTGTTCGAAGCCCTCGGTCATCGCGGCGGCGACCCGCAAGGCTTGGTCGAGCCAGCGAGACTCCAGGGTGGCGGCGTGGAGGTCCAGCAGGCCTTCGGCGAGCCAGGCGTGGTCCTGGAGCACGCCCTCGTGACGTCCGCCCACGGTCCGGGGCAGCCGGTCCTCCCAGCTCACGAGGACCTCGGCACAGTCACGCGCCAGGCGCACCCAGCCAGCCTCGGAGAGGAGGCGACCGGCCACGGCCAGGCCGGACACCGCGAGCCCGTTCCAGGCGACCACGGCCTTGTGGTCGCGCCCGGGTTGCACGCGAGCGCGGCGAGCCTTCTCCATGGTCTGCAGGGCGGCGCGGAGGCCGGGGCCGGGCGCCTCGCTGGAGGCTCTCCGGAGCACGGTGCCTCCCTCGTGGTTTCCGAACTCCCGCACGGTGTAGGCCTCGATCACCGCCTGGGCCCGAGCACCGAGGACGTCGCGCACCTCCTCTCGTGTCCAGACATAGCTGGCCCCCTCGACACCATCGGCGTCGGCGTCCAGCGAGGAGGCGAAGGTGCCGTCCGTGCGGCGGAGATCGCGCACCAGGTGCCGCACGATGCCGCGGCACGGAGCGGCGAAGCGCGGGTCCAGCACCCGGGCACCGATCGCGTACACCCTCAGCAGCTGGGCGTTGTCGTAGAGCATCTTCTCGAAGTGGGGGACATCCCACTCGGGGTCGACGCAGTAGCGGTGGAAGCCGCCGCCCACGTGGTCGTGGAGCCCCCCCCGATCCATCGCGTCGAGGGCACGCTCGGCGCACGGCAAGGCCTGATCGTGGCCGAACAGCACGCCCGCGGTGAGCAGGAGCTCCAGCTTCGGCGGCATCGGGAACTTCGCGCCGCCGCCCCAGCCGCCCTGGTCCTCGTCTTCGTGGCGGACGAGCTCGGCGACAGCCTGGCCGATCTGCTTCCGTCCGGGCCGCGCGGCGGGTCGGAGCTTCTCGCACTCCGACATGCGCTGCACCAGCTCGGCCGCGGAGCGGGCCTGGCCCTCGGGGTCACGCGACCAGGAGCTCGACAAGCTCTCCAGCACGGCCACGAAGGGTTGCTGCCCGTAGCGGTAGGTCGGCGGGAAGTACGTGCCACCGAAGAACGGACGGCGCTCGTGGTCCAGCCAGACCGACAGGGGCCACCCGGCCGGCCGGCCCATGGCCTGGAGGGCGTCGAGGTAGAAGGCGTCGACGTCCGGCCGCTCCTCTCGATCGACCTTCACGTTGACGAAGTCCCGGTTCATGCGCTGGGCGATCGAGGGGTCCTCGAAGCTCTCGTGGGCCATCACGTGGCACCAGTGACACGCCGCGTAGCCGATGCTCAGGAACACGGGCACCCCGCGCCGCCGGGCTTCCTCGAAGGCTTCGTCGCACCACGGCCACCAGTGCACCGGGTTGTCGGCGTGCTGGCGCAGGTAGGAACTCTGCTCGTCGACGAGGCGGTTCATCCGCCTCCTCGTTAGCCGGTTTCATGCTCCTGCATGCTCTCTGGCTGGCCTGCGTCGGCACCGTCGACTCCCGAGCGCTTCCCTCGGACCCCGTGGAAGCCCCACGGGTCGCTGGTCATCGCATCGCCCGGTCGGCCGACGACGTCGGCCCGTTCCAGAACCGGCTCGTCGACAGCGCGAGCCCCTACCTGCGCCAGCACGGGCACAACCCCGTGGACTGGTACCCGTGGGGTGAGGAGGCCTTCGCCGAGGCGCGCCGCCGTCAGGTGCCGATCTTCCTGAGCATCGGCTACGCCGCCTGCCATTGGTGCCACGTGATGGAGGAGGAGAGCTTCGAGGACGTGGCCACGGCCGCCTACTTGAACACCCACTACGTGGCGATCAAGGTGGACCGGGAGTCCCGCCCCGACATCGATGCCTTCTACCTCGACGCGCTGCACGCGATGGGTGACAACGGTGGGTGGCCGGCGAGCCTCTGGCTGGGTCCTGACGGCCTGCCCTTCTACGGCGGCACCTACTTTCCCAAGGTAGGGCGCTACGGGCGCCCGGGCTTCCTCGAGATCCTGCAGCAGATGTCCGACGCCTGGCAGTCCGACCCCGCAGCGATCGGCCGGACCCTCGAAGAGGTCGACAGGGTGCTGACGTCCCGAGCGGCGCCCACCGGGCGCTATGCGGGCGATCCACAGGAGACGCTGGCGCTCGCCGTGAGCCAGGTGCAGCTGGGCTGGGACGCCCGACACGGCGGCTGGGGCAGCAAGAAGTTCCCGAGAGCGCCCCGGCTGGCGTTCATGCTCGAGCAGGGCGTGGAGACATCGGACCCGGAGCTGCTCGACAAGGTCGAGACGCTGCTGCGCGCCATGGACCGTGGCGGCTTGCACGACCACCTCGGAGGCGGCTTCCACCGCTACACGGTCGACGCCACCTGGACCGTTCCGCACTTCGAGAAGATGCTCTACGACAACGCGCAGCTCCTGCGGCTCTACGCCCTGGGCGCCGTGGTCTTCGAGGAGCCGCGCTTCGCCGAGGTGGCGCGGGGCATCGCGGGCTGGATGGACCGGGAGCTCCTCGACCCGGAGGGGGGCTACTGGTCCAGCCTCGACGCCGACAGCGACGGTGAAGAGGGCACCTTCTACGTGTGGACGCCGTCGCAGATCCGGGAGGTGCTCGGAGAGGACGCCGAGCGCTTCCAGACCGCCTACGGCGTGACCGAGGCGGGGAACTTCGAGGGGACCAACGTGCTCGTTCGGGTTCAAGGAGAGCCCGAGGCCTTCGCCGAGGCGCGGCTCCGGCTGCTGCACGCGCGGTCGGAGCGGGTCCGGCCAGCGACCGACGACAAGCTGGTGGTGTCCTACAACGGCCTCGCGTTGGGAGCGCTCGCCGTGGCGGGCCGCTACCTCGACGACGCCGCCATGGTCGCGCGTGCCGAGCAGACCGCCCAGCGGGTGCTGGAGGCGCGCGTGGACGGTGTGCTGCCGCGCGTGATCGGGCCTGGCTCACCGCCGGGGTTGCTGGACGACCACGCCTTCGTGGCCAACGGGCTGCTGGACCTGTACGAGGCTTCCGGCGACCTGCGCTGGCTCCAGGCCGCCGACGAGGTGGCCGCGGTCCTGGTCAGCCGCTTTGGTGACGAGGTCGACGGCGGCTTCTACCGGAGCCCGCCGGACACCGTGGAGCTGCCGCTGCGGAGGAAGGACGTCGCCGACGGCGCCGAACCCTCGGGGCAGGGGGTCGCTGTCCGCGTGCTCCAGCGCCTCGAGGCCTACGGTGCGTCGAGCGCCGACCCAGGCCGTGTGGAAGGGACCTTCGTGGCGGCCGGCGCCGACCTCGAGCGAGGCCCCGGTCAGACGCCCACCCTGGCCACGGCGCTCCTGCGCGCTGCAACTCCCTCGCGCGAGGTGATCCTCGTGGTCGGCTCCGGGCGGCTCGAGGAGCTCGCGCCGTGGGCCGCAGCCCTCTCCGCGACGTGGGTCCCAGCGCTGCACGTGGCGTCCCTGGTGGAGGCGGACGAGGACCCGCCGTTCGCCTCCCTGGCGGGCAAGCAGGCTGGGCCGGATGGCGCGCCACGGGCCTATGTCTGCACCGACAGGACGTGCAAGCAACCAGCGGACGACCTGCCCACCTTCCTCGCCCAGCTCCATCCCGAGGTAGCCTCGCCGTGATGCCGCTCTTCTTGCTCTCGACGTTCGCGCAGGCCGAAGAGGTCGTGCTCGTCTCTGAATTCCAGGCTCGGGACCCGGCCGCCGCAGGGTTCTCGGCGCTCTTGGGCCCGTCCCTGCACGCCGAGCTCGACGCGCGCGCGGAGATCGATGCCCGGACGCCGGACGAGGCACCGGACTTCAAGGAGTACTCGTCCCGGATCTACGTGGCGAGCTGCCCGCCGGGCGAAGCCGTCGGCTGTGCGTTCGTGGTCGGGGAGGTGATGGACGCGCCGTTCGCGGTGACCGGCCAGGTCCGCACGCAGACCGACGGCTCGCGGGTGGTCGAGGTCAACATCATCGACGTCGTCGACAGCCGGGAAGCTCTCGGGCTCCGCATCCCCGTGGCCCCCGGCGACGACGAAGCGTTCGTCACCTCGGTCGCCGACGTGGTGGTCGCGGTCGTCCTGGGTGAGGCTGGCCAGGTCGAAGACATCCGCGAGATGGGTGAGAACCAGGACGAGGTGCGCCGCCTGAGCGCCCTGGACAACGACGCCGTGGCCGCGCAGCTCTCCGAGCTCGAGGGCAAGCTCGGCGACGTCGCGGTGGTGGCCGATCGGAACGTCCGCCGCAGCGAGTACACCCTCGACGACCTGAGCTCGGACATGGAAGCGGAGGGAGCCAAGCCCTGGGAGCGCATGAACATGTCGCCGGGCGAGTACATGAAGTACAAGAACTCCGGCCTCACCTTCCCGCAGTGGACGACCCGCTCGGCGGGGCGGCGCTTCCAGGTCATCGTGCGCGGTGCGGGAGGCTTCGCCCGCGGTCCGTCCGACATGGAGTACTACGGCCGCTACGCTCTGGACGACACCACTCTGGCGGTGGTCGATCAGTACGGCTGGCAGGCGCTCTCCACCGCGTCCAACGGGAAGCTCGGCGCGTGGGCCGGCTTCGGCGTGGCTCCCACGGTCGAGGTGAGCGTGGGCGGTGGGTGGCAGTCTGGCCGCTTCTACATGGCCATCGATCGCGACTACGCCGAGCTCACCGGAGACAGCTACGAGGTCGTGCGAAGCGAGGAGCGCGGCGACAACGTCGACTCCGTGCTCAACGGTGGTTGGTGGGTCGGCGGACGCGCGCTGTTCGCGCCCTTCCCGGTGTCGAAGGCGCGCCCCATCGTGGGCGGGGGGCTGGTCTACAGCTCGATCTTCGATCCGAGCTTGAAGCCCACGGCCGACCCGGCCGACAGCCCCGTACCGCTGTTCAAGCCACAGTCGGCCGTCGAAGCCCAGGTGCTGTTGGGCGGCGAGTACAGCGCGAACCCCCGCTTCGACGTCTATGCGCTCGTTCCGCTGTCTGCGGTGGTCGGCGGCCGGGTCTCGAGCGAATACGACGGGTCGACGGGCGTGATCGAGGTCTTCGAGTCGGTGGGTGAGCCCTCGCCGGTGGGTGCGGGCCTCGAGGTCGGCGTGGCCGTGCGCTTCGGTGGTGGCGACCGTGAGCCGGCGGGCATGCCGTACGACTACGAGCTCTGAGGCCTTGGGCGGCGGCGGCTGACGTACCAGGTCACCGCCACCAGCAGCAGAGCGACCGCCAGGGCGGCCCACGTGGCGGATGCGACCGTCAGGATCGGGTCCCGCCGGGCCTCGAAGCGGTTGCCGTCCCGCCAGAGATCGCCCGCCACCCGCGCGAGATCGTCGAGGGTGACGGCGTGCACGCCTGCGCGAACGTCGGGGAGGGCCTCGTCGGGCGCGACCACGTGCACGAGCTGGCCCAGCCACGTCACCCTCGCTTCGTTGGACTCGAGCGCCAGGGCCACCTGACCGAGGTACTCGCGCCGGGCGTGGTCGAGCTGATCCTGGGTCAGCTCGCCGGCTGCGGCGCGCTCGAAGCTCCGGTGGATGGCGTCTCGGATCGCGGGAATGGCGGCGCGTGCGCCCTCGGTGCTGACCGAGAAGGTGCCCACGTCGGCGAACCCTTCGTAGCCAGCGTGGATGCTGTAGACGAGGCCCAGGTCGTGGCGGACCTCCTGCTTCAGCTGCCGCGACAGGATCTTTCCCAGCAGCTTGTAGGTCCAGAAGTCGGCGTGGGTGCGGCCATGCGCGACCGCCCCGATCTCCAGGCCCACCGCGTCGTTGTCGTCCATCGCTCGGGCGGTGACGACGAGGTCCCGACCCGGGAGCTCCGGGGCCTGGAAGTCGTCGGGCCGTCCCCGCGGTGCGAGGTCGCCGAAGTGCTGCTCGATGCTGGCGGCCGTCGCCCCCACGTCCAGCCCTCCTGCGAGCACGAGCCAGGCGTTGTCCGGCCCGTAGTGACGTTGGTAGAAGTCGCGCACCACGCCGATGTCGATGCCGTCGAGCGAGGCGTCCTCGCCGATCACGTCGAGCGCGAGGGCGTTCTCCCCATAGAGGGCTCGGCGAAGGTCCCGCGAGATCCGGTAGCCGAAGCCGAGGCTGTCGAAGAAGCGCATCACGGCGTTCTCACGGCCCCCTCGCTCCTGCAGCACCACGTCCCGTTCCTTGTCCAGCTTCTCGGCGGGGAGCGTGGGGTGGAAGGCCACCTGGCTGAGCCAGTGCAGGCCATCGTCGACGTCGTCGGCGGCGAGCCGGAAGGTGTAATACACGCGCTCGGCGCTGGTGTAGCCGTTCCAGGTGCCCCCCCGGTCAAGGATGAAGGCCTTGATGGCGTTCTCGTCCCAGGCCTCGGTCTGCACGAACAGCATGTGCTCGAGCAGGTGGGACACACCGGAGGTCTCCGCCGTCTCCCAGCGGGAGCCCGCGCGGAAGACGACGGAGGCCGAGACCGACTGCGTGTCGGTGGGCTGGAGCCAGACGTTCAGGCCGTTGGCGAGCTGCCCGCGGTGGACGTGCAGCGTGCCGCGGGTGTCGAGGGGGCCCAGCCAGCCGGGGATCGGGGCATCGCTTGGCACGGGCGCTGGCTTCGGGACGTCCGCGAGCGCCACCGGGAGGAACAGACCGAGCATGCCCCTCGGTATCGCGCTGGTGGCAGCGCGCTGCGCACGACTTGCGGACGGGCCGTTTCCAGGCGATAGAGGCGGCTTGTCCCGGAGCATGTCATGACCTGGTTGCTGTTGTTGTCCGCTTGCGAGAAGCCCCTCGAGAGCTGGGAGACCGGTCTGACCGGCAACGACACCGGTCCTGCGAGCTCGATCACCGACGACACGGCGGACTGGGAGCGCGAGAGCGACACGGACACCGACACGGACACCGACACGGACACCGACACGGACACCGACACCGACACCGACACGGACACCGACACCGCCACGCCTTCGAGCCCACCCAGCCACCACGTGGTCAGCTTCGTGCAGGTGGGCGACGGCGGCACGGGCTTCGACCTCGACGGCGACGGCTCCATCGACAACGCGCTGTCGGTCGCTGGATCTGCGCTGAATCCGAGCCTCGCCGGTGCGCTCGCATCCAGCGGGAACGTGCTGATGCTGCAGTTCTGGGGACTCGACGACTGGGTGTCCGACAGCGCCTACGACCAGGGGATCTTCACCGCGAGCGACACCGACGGGGACACCAGCGACAACTTCGGCGGTGGCGAGGTCTTCGACGCGGGCTCCCAGGTCGACGGGAGCGGCAAGGCGCTGGTCTGGGGTCCGGGTGCGGTGACCAGCGGCGTGTACGAAGCGGCGGTCAACGCGAGCAGCATCGAGGTGGGCGGCTTCACCTTCGGCGCGGCCACGCCCGTGCGGGTGTCCGGTACCGGAAACGGCGCGAGCGTGAACGGGGTCATCGGGCTCGGCATGCCGGTCGACGCCGCGGTCGCCCTCGCGGCCGAGCTGGGCGCGAAGGAGTACGTGGACTACATCGCTCTGTTGGCCGATCTGGACACCGACGGCGACGGCAGCCCCGACGCCATCTCCATGGCCTTCACCTACGACGCGGTGAGTGCGGTCGTCAGCTACTGACGGGTCGCCTCATCGAGCGCCCCGAGTGCGGCCAGGACCTCGGCTCCACGGGCGCTGAACGCACCCTGCTTCCGCAGCACCTCGAGCCCACGCGCGTTGCTCGCCAGGACCTCCTGGCGGCGCTCTTCGAAGCGTGCCGTGTCGGCGAGCGCGTGGCCCTGGGCCGCGAGCCGCGCGTGCAGCGCCGCGACCGGGACGAAGGCGTGCACGGCGAGCATCACGCCCATCAGCGGCCTCGGATCGGGCCTCACGGGGCTCTGGGTCCAGGTGGTGTGGCCGTTCTCGAGCACCGGGTCCTCGAGCGCCAGCAGGTTGAGCTTGCTGTGCTGGCTCTCGTGCACGATGGCCTCGGCGAGGGTGAGCACGTCGGGGTGGAGCGTCAGGTACATCAGCCCCGGGACCTCCCGGTAGCTCGCGGAGAGGTGCCTCTGGGCGTCCCAGCCCACGGGCACCACCCGCTGCGCGACCAGGGGGAGCTCGGAGCTGATCTCGGGCAGGGCCGAGCGGAGGAGGAGCAGGGACTCCCGCAGGGCACCGACCCAGGCCTCCACGGGTCGGCCGCCGAGGTCGAGCGCATTGCCCTGTTTGTCCGGGTGGTCTTCGCGCAGAGCCAGGGGGTTGACGTCCCAGAGCGTCAGGGCCGTGCCGCGATCGAGGGGGTGCAGCACGACGTCGCGGGCCAGATCCCGCAAGGTGCGGCGACCGTCCTCGCGCTCGGCCTCGAGGGCGTGCCCGTCGACGTAGAGCGCACGGACGCCGCGCACCAGGCAGCGACCCACGAGCAGAGGGGGGCAGGGGAGGTCCCAAATCAGGGGTCGAGGGGGTCGGACCGCACGCTTGGCCAGGCCGAGGTTCACGAGCAGCTGCGGGACCGTGTCGAGCAACACCGTCTCGGCGCCGACCTGGCCGGCGGCCGCGCAGAGCAAGGGGCCCAGCACCTCGGGGGGGTCCACGGCGGCCATCACCGTGGCAGGAGCAAGCCGGAGGCCGTGCTCGACCGCTTCTCCGACCAGTCCGAGCCGCGCCGCGAGGCGTGCATCGGAGCTTCGGACCGTGAGCAGCCACCGGAGCGCACGCAACCGCGCCTTCTTCCGGAGCCGGCGCGTCGACGGGTCGTTCGCAGGTGGCAGGGCCTGAGGCGCGAGGGGCAGCTGCACGAGGTCTCCGAGCGACCCCAGCTTACGGGACGCGTGGGCGGGTGCCGGGACCGTGCCGCGCGCTTAGGGGACCTGGTGGCCCACGACCCCCGCCTGCTGGTCGCCTACCGCCGCCGCGAGGCGGGCTGGCTCGACCGGCACGACGAACGCGCCGCGCCCTCGCTGGCGTCGCTGCGCGCGCTCGCGCCGGATGGTCGCGTCGTGCTGACCGGCGGCGAGCCCACCTTGCGCCCGGACCTGCTCGCCGTGCTCGACGCGATGCCTGGCCCCGTGACGCTCACCACGGACGGCCAGGCGCTCACCCGCGCAGCGCGCCTGGCGCCGCTGTTGGAGCGTGGGGTGGATCGGCTGCGCGTGCAGCTCCACAGCGTGCGGGCGGATGCGCACGATCACCTCGCCGGCCGCCAGGGCGCCCTGAAACGCGCCGTGACGGCCCTGCGCGTGGCGCGCCCCCTGTTGGCGACCGAGGTGGAGATCACGGTGTGCCGTTCGAACCTGCCCTACCTCGACGAGACCGTCCAGGCCGCCGCGGGGCTCGGGGCGAGCCGGGTACGGCTCCGTCGCGTGCGCCGGCAGGGGCCAGCGGCCGGCCGCTTCGTCGCTGTGTCGCCGCGCCTGGGGCTGGCGGAGCCCTTCCTCGAGCAAGCCATCGAGTCCGCGTGGCGCGCCGGGCTTGCCGTGGAGGTGGAGGGCTTTCCGGCCTGCGCCCTGGGTCGTGGCGCGCCGGCGCTGGATGCCTCCGAAGCCTTGCTCGGGTGGCCCGAGCCCGGGTCCGCCACCCGTTGCGGGCGGTGCCGAGCCTGTCCCGGCGTGGCCACCGACTACGTCTCGGCCTTTGGCGAGTCGGAGCTCTGGAGCGAGGACGACACCTTCCCGGTCGAGGTGCCGGTCTCCCCCCAGGAGCCGACCACGCCGCCGCCCCCCCGCGCCGGCCGCCATCCGGCCACCCGCCTCCGGGTGGTGCGCCGCCAGGCCGCGCGCGCCACCCTCGCTGGGGACCCGCTCGCCGGAGAGGCGGTGGTGCCGGGCGACCCGGTGGTGGCGCTCCACCTCCCCGGGCACACCACGCGGGTGTTGCGCGTCGAGCTGGTTCGGCTGGCGCAGCACGGTCTCGGTCCCCTGGTGCTCGACGAGGCCTTCGGCCACGAGGCGTGGCTGGCCATCGTGCGCGAGGCCGTGCTCCTGGGCTTCGACGTCACCGTGCGCGGCACCCTGGTGTCCCCGGTCTCCGACGAGGCCCTGCGCCACCTGAAGCGCGTCCGCATCGAGCTGCACCAGCACGGCCCGGATGCCGCCGCGCACGACCAGGCGGCCGGGGAGGGGAGCTGGCTGGCCAGCCGCGCCTTGCACGAAGCGCTACCCGAACAGGTCACTCTGCTCCACCGGTGAGCACGCCCGGGCAGCGAGGCGATACGCTCCCTGCATGTCCGATGCGCCCGACCGCGACCAGATGCTGTGGCGGGAAGCCATCGCCAACCGTCCCCGTCACTGGGTCCGGCTCGTCACGGCGTGCAACAACAAGTGCCTGTTCTGCCTCGACATGGACACCCCGCGCAACGTGTACCTCTCCGAGGACGAGGTGAAGGCCGAGATCCTGCGCGGCCGGACGGAGCACGGCGCCTGGAAGGTCATCCTGTCGGGCGGAGAGGCCAGCGTGCACCCGCTCTTCGCCGAGTTCATCCGCTACGCCCACGAGGTCGGCTACGGACGGGTGCAGACCGTCACGAACGGCATGTTCTACGGCGACAAGCCCTTCTTCGACACGGTGATGGCGGCCGGCCTCGACGAGATCACCTTCTCGCTCCATGGCCACACCGCCGAGCTCCACGACCACCTCGTGCAGACCCCGGGGGCGTTCCGGCGGCTCATTCGCGGTCTGGTGCGCGCGCTCCGGGACGGCCGGCCCATCGTCAACGTCGACGTGGTCATCAACCAGCAGAACGTGGCGCACATCGACAAGATCGTGGAGCTCGCAGCGAGCCTCGGTGTGCGCGAGTTCGATCTCTTGCACGTCATCCCGCAATCCGCCGCCTACGACAACCGCGAGGTGATGTTCTACGACGTCAAGGAGCACCTGCCGAAGCTCCAGAAGGTCTTCCGCCTGAACCGGCACCCGCGCTTCGTGATCTGGACGAACCGCTTTCCGGTGGCCTGGCTCGAAGGGCTCGAGGACCTGATCCAGGACCCCCACAAGATGCTCGACGAGGTCAACGGTCGGCGCTTCATGGTGCGGAACTACCTCGACCACGGCACGCCGCTGTCCTGCCGCGAGGCCGAGCGGTGTCCGCACTGCTTCATCGAGCCCTTCTGCACGACCATGGATCGTGTGATGGAAGACCAGGAGGAGCACCGCTGGCAGATCTGGGACGGGAAGCCGATGGCCGAGCTGCCCTTTGGCTGCGAGCGGCTGGCGGTCGCGTGGTCCGAGGACCTTCCCGATCGCCCGCTCCACGTGCGGGAAGCGCCGGCGAGGGCGCTGGCCCTCCCAGCGGGATCGACCCTCGTCGCCACCACGGGCGCCCAGCTCGAGGCCTGGATCCCCGAGCCGCCGGCAGCACTGCTGGTCGAGCTGAACCGGGACACGGCCGCCTGGCTGGCGAGCCACGACGCTCCTCCGTTGCACCTCCACCAGCCCACCCACGAGACCATGGAAGAGGCCCTCGACCAGGACGTCGCCGACCCGCGGGGCTTCTTCGAGGCCCTCGGCGAGCGCCACCGGGTGAGCGGTCTGCCGGCATGCCTGGCGCCCGGCACGGAGCTCGTGGACCCGCCGGCGGTGCTGCACGAGAGGCTCTTCGATCCGGAGACCGGGCGGCTCTCCATCCGGGAGCTGGCCCGGTACCACGTCACCGATCGCTACCGGAGCACCTCGATCCGCTGCGACACGTGTCCGGTGTTCGATCGCTGCGAGGGCGTGCACATCAACAGCGTGCGCGCGCATGGCCTCGAGCGTCTCCGCCCGCTCTCCGGCTCCTGGGCCGACGACGCTCGCGCCCAGCTCACCGCGCGCC
>CAZSAT010000173.1:0-12392 GCA_964604675.1 uncultured Enterobacterales bacterium | reverse complement strand
GCCGTCGTTGCCACACCCGGCGCTGGTGAGCAGGACTCCGGACAGAACGAAGCGCGTCATGTGGCCTTCGATCGAGAAGTTGAGTCGACCATGCTTCATAGTCCGGCTCCTCGTAGGAGGTACGCTGAACAAGCGGACGTGGCCCTCGAGTCGTCGTAGGGGGCGCCGACCACGATGTCTTCCAAGCCGTTGGCGTCGATGTCGCCCGCACCCCTCCCCCCTCCCCGACGCGCCGCTCCTGTCATCGACTCCCAGCGCGGTCGAGACCGCGACAACGTTCGAGCGGCCAAGCGTGACGCTTGTCATCACAAGCCCTCCCCATAGAACAGGTAGGCGGCACCAGCGTCCGACCCGTTGGTCGCCTCGTGGTCCGCGCCGATCAGGACATCGACCCAGCCGTCCCCATCCAGGTCGCCACCACCGGCGACCGAGCTGCCGGCGTAGTCGCCGCGGGCCTCGCCGCTGAACACCACGCCAGCGTCGTCGGAAGCCTGCGTCCCGCCGAACGGGCCGAACACGGCGACCGCCATGCCGTACGCGGTGTAGTAGGCGTCGGCGCCGATCAGGAAGTCGTCGTAGCCATCGTCGTCGAGATCGCCGGCGGCGTCGAGCTCCGTGCCGATGTACTCGGTGGACGTGTGGCCGCCGATCCTGGCGTCGTAGTCGGAGTCCAGGTCCACGTCTGCGTCGACTGGACCATCGATGATGTACACCATGCCCTGACCGCCACAACAGCCCGAGGCGTTGTTGACATAGGCACCCACCGCGACGTCGTTGTAGCCATCGCCGTCGTGGTCGCCGATCACCTCGATGGCCGACCCCAGGTACTGACTGCCGGTTCCTGAGAGGATGGCATCTGCCTTCCCGCTCACGACGCCGCTGACGCCCGAGAAGGGCCCCAGCACCACGTAGCCACGGCCCGTGTTGCTCGAGTAGGTCTGGGACGACATCAGCAGGTCGTCGACGCCGTCGCCGTCGACATCGCCCGTGCTCAGCTCGTAGCTGAGTTGTTCCTGCGCCATGGTCCCGAAAAACGACGAATCGGCCAACGAGTACAACATGCCGCTGGCAGTGATAGGTCCGTTCACCACGTCCACCGAGCCGCCCGAGCTCCAGCCCCAGTCCGACCAGCCAGGCATGCCGACCACCAGGTCGTCGTAGCCGTCGTCGTTCAGGTCGCCCGACGTGGTCCAGCCCAGCTGATCGCCAGCCTCGCCGTAGATCACGACATCGGCGTCGCCTCCGCCGACGGTCCCCGTGCTCGCACCGCTGAACAGGTAGGCTGCGCCGTTCGAGGTGCCCACGCTCGATTCGCTGTAGGCCCCGATGGCGACGTCGGCGAAGCCATCGCCGTCGAAGTCCAAGCCCGACACGCCGTAGCCGAACCGGTCGCTGGCGGCCTCGCCCTCGAACGTGGCGAGTGCCACGTCAGCAGCGTCGGACGTGCCGCTGAGGGCTCCGCTCAGGAGGTACGCCACGCCTGAGGACACCCCGGCCGCGTTGGCCGCAGACCGCGCACCCGCGAGAACCTCGTCCGCACCGTCGCCGTCCACATCGCCGACGAACGCCAGCGCCGACTCCTCTCCGAGGCTGTCGTTGGCAGCACTGGCCAGCACCTGGGCATCCGCGCTCGAGAGCGACTCCGTGTCGCCGGCCGCCCAACCGCAGTCATTGACCGTGCCGTCGCAGTCGTTGTCGATGCCGTCGTTGCAGACCTCGGTCTCCCCCGGGTTCGCCGAGCTCTCGTCGTCGTCGCAGTCGGTGTCGTCGGAGACGTAGCCGCTCGGCGCCGAGCAGCCATCCTGGGTGGTTGCACTGTCGCCGTAGGTGTCTCCGTCGACGTCTGCGTAGTACGTGGTCGCGTCTGCGGCGTCGGAGCCGTCGGCTGTACCTGAGCAGTCGTTGTCCACGCCGTCGCACACCTCGGTTGCGTCGGGCCGGACCGCACCGTCCGCGTCGTCGCAGTCGGAGCTGTCCGCGACGTAGCCCGTCGGCTGGTCGCACGCGTCAGCGCTGCTGTCCGGGTCGCCGTAGCTGTCTCCGTCGTCGTCCGCGTACCAGGTCGAGACGTCCGTGGCGTCGGCCCCGTCCACCGTGCCGTCGCAGTCGTTGTCCTGCCCGTCGCAGACCTCGATCGCGTCGGCGTTCACGTCGGCATCGGTGTCGTCGCAGTCGGAGTCGGTGACTTCGTAGCCCGTGGGCTGGTCGCACTGGGTCTTGGAGCTGGCCGAGCCCCCCCAGCCATCGCCGTCGTTGTCGTACCACCAGGTGGTGGCGTCGGCGGCCGACGACTCGTCGGTCGAGCCGTCGCAGTCGTTGTCCACGTCGTCACAGACCTCGGTCTCACCCGGGCTGGCCCCCGCGTCCGTGTCGTCGCAGTCGTCGCCGGTCCCGACGTAGCCGGTGGGCTGGTCACACCCGGTGGTCGTGTAGACCGCAGAACCGTAGCCATCGCCGTCCGCGTCTGCGTACCAGGTCGATGCATCGGTGGCGCTGGCCTCGTCCGTGTCGCCGTCGCAGTCGTTGTCCAGGCCGTCGCAGAGCTCGTCGCTGTCGGGGTGAACGGCAGCGTCCGCGTCGTCGCAGTCGGTGGCATCGAGGACGTAGCCGGTGGGTTGGGTGCAGGCGGACTGGCTGCTCGCGCTGTCGCCGAAGCCATCCCCGTCGTCGTCCAGGTACCAGGTGGCGTCGTCGGTCGCGCCGTCGTCCACGGTGCCGTTGCAGTCGTTGTCGAGGCCGTCGCAGACCTCGGTGCCGACCGGGTTGGCGCTCGCCGCGTCGTCGTTGCAGTCGGTGCTGTCCGCGACGTAGCCGCTCGGCTGGTCGCACGCGGTGTCGGTGACGTCCGCATCGCCGTAGCCATCGGCGTCGGCATCGGCGTACCAGGTGGACGCGTCGGTAGCGCTGGGCTCGTCGATCGACGAGTCACAGTCGTTGTCCAACCCGTCGCAGATCTCGTCGGCGCCGGGGTGGATGGCCGCGTCGGCGTCGTCGCAGTCCGTGGCGCCAGCCACCGAGCCGCTGGGCTGATCGCAGGCCTCCTCGGAGCTGGTCGCATCGCCGTACCCATCGCCGTCGGCGTCGACGTACCAGGTGGTTGCGTCGGAGGCCGTCGCCTCGTCGGCGTCACCGGAACAGTCGTTGTCCACACCGTCGCAGACCTCGGTCGCAGCGGGTGAGATCGCGCTGTCGCCGTCGTCGCAGTCCGAGTCGTCCGCGACGTAGTCGCTGGGCTGGTCGCACGAGGGCGTGGTGGTACCGAGGTCGCCGTAGCCGTCGCCGTCTGCGTCCGCGTACCAGGTCGCTGCGTCCGCGGAGGAGGCCTCGTCCACGACCCCCGAGCAGTCGTTGTCGATCCCGTCGCAGACCTCGGTCGCGCTCGGCGAGACGTCCGCGTCGTCGTCGTCGCAGTCGGTGGCATCAGCGACGAAGTCTGCTGGGGCGTCGCAGGCGACGGACGCGGCTTCGGGGTCCCCGTAGCCATCGCCATCGGCGTCCGCGTACCAGGTGGACGCGTCCGCAGCGTCGGTCTCGTCGGTGTCCCCATCGCAGTCGTTGTCCGCGCCGTCACAGACCTCGGTGCCCGACGGGGAGACGGTCGCGGCGGTGTCGTCGCAGTCCGTGGCGTCCGCGATGTAGCCAGTCGGCGCGGTGCAGCTGACCTCGGAGACGTCGGCATCGCCGTACCCATCCGCGTCCGCGTCCGCGTACCAGGTGGTCGCGTCCGTCGCCTCGGCTTCGTCGGCGTCACCGTCGCAGTCGTTGTCGATCCCGTCGCACACCTCGAGCTCGCCCGGGCTCGCGCTGCTGTCGAGGTCGTCGCAGTCTCCACCGTCGAGCACGTAGCCGCTGGGCTGGGAGCACGCGGCCAGGGTGTCTGCGTCGTCGCCGTACCCATCCCCGTCCACATCGGCGTACCAGGTGGCATCGTCGACGGCGTCTTCGTCGATCACGTCGTCGCAGTCGTCGTCGACGCCGTCGCAGTCCTCGGTGCCATCCGGGTTCACCGAGGCGACGGCGTCGTCGCAATCGGTGGCGTCGTCGGTGTACCCGGCCGGCTGATCACACGCCTGCTCCGAGACCGCGGCGTCGCCGAATCCATCGGCGTCGTCGTCCAGGTACCACGTGCCCGCGTCGCTCGCGTCGGCGTCCACGTCCCCGTCGCAGTCGTTGTCGAGGCCGTCGCAGACCTCCTCCTCGCCCGGGTTCGCGCTGGCCTCGTCGTCGTCGCAGTCGGTGGCGTCCGAGACGTGGCTCGAGGGAGCGTCACAGGCGAGCTGCGAGCTGTCGGCGTCTCCGTAGCCATCACCGTCGCTGTCGGCGTACCAGGTCGACGCGTCGGTGGCGTCCCCATCCGCGTCCCCGTCGCAGTCGTTGTCCAGGTCGTCGCAGACCTCGGTCTCGCCCGGGTTCGAGGCGGACTCGCCGTCGTCGCAGTCGGTGCCGTTCTCGACGTAGCTGGAGGGAGCGTCGCAGGCGTCGGTGGAGCTGGATGCGAGCCCGTAGCCATCGCCGTCCGCGTCGAGGTACCACGTCGTCGCGTCCGTCAGGCCGCCGTCGTCCTCGTCGACGAGCCCGTTGCAGTCGTCGTCGAGGTCGTTGCAGATCTCGAGGGCGTCCGGGTGCACGGCGGCGTCGAGGTCGTCGCAGTCGGCGGCGTCGTCGACGTAGCCGCTGGGAGCCTCACAGGCGTCCACGCCGTCGTCCGCGTCGCCGAAGCCGTCGCCGTCCAGGTCGGCGTACCAGCTGGTCGCGTCCTGGAGGTCGTCGTCGTCCTCGTCGGTGTCGCCGTCGCAGTCATCGTCCGCGTCGTTGCAGACCTCGTCTTCGCCGGGATTCACCGAGCTGTCGGCGTCGTCGCAGTCCGTGGCATCCGCGACGTAGCCCGTCGCGCCCTCGCAGCTGCTGGTGCTGACCAGGGGATCGCCGTAGCCATCTCCGTCGGCGTCCAGGAACCACTCCGACGCGTCCTCGGAGGAGGCCTCGTCGACGTCGCCGTCGCAGTCGTTGTCGAGGTCGTCGCAGGCCTCGTTCTCGCCAGGGTTCGCGGCGGCCTCGCCGTCGTCGCAGTCGGCGTCGTTGTCGACGAAGCCGCTGGGCGCGTCGCAGGCGACCGTGCTGGTGCCGGAGCCGCCGTAGCCGTCGGAGTCGCTGTCGTAGTACCAGGTCTGTTGATCGGTGACGTCGCCGTCGTCGTCGTCCACGAGGCCGTCGCAGTCGTCGTCGAGGCCGTTGCAGGTCTCGTCGGCCGCGGGGTTCACCGCCGCGTCGCCGTCGTCGCAGTCGCCGTCGTAGCCGACGAAGCCGCTGGGCGCGTCGCAGGTGCTGGTGCTCGTGTCGTCGTCGCCGAAGCCGTCGTCGTCGTCGTCGGCGTACCAGGTGGACGCGTCGGCGATGTCGTCGTCGTCGTCGTCGACGAGCAGATCGCAGTCGTTGTCGACGTCGTCGCACACCTCGCTGGCGCTCGGGTGGATCGCACCGTCGCTGTCATCGCAGTCGGTGTCATCGTCCACCGTGCCCACCGGGCGCGTGCAGGCCTCGGTGGAGGACGCAGGGTCCCCGTACCCGTCGCTGTCGGCGTCGGTGTACCAGGTGGACGCGTCGGCGAGATCGGTGTCCTCCTCGTCGGCGAGGTCGTCGCAGTCGTCGTCGATGCTGTTGCAGACCTCGACGCCGGCCGGGCTGACGGCAGCGTCCGTGTCGTCGCAGTCGGTGGCGTCTGCGACCGCGCCGGTCGGCTGGGCACAGGCGACGGAGGTGTCGTCCGCGTCCCCGTAGCCATCGCCGTCGTCGTCGGCGTACCAGGTCGAGGCGTCCGTGGAGGTGTCCTCGTCGGTGTCGCCGTCGCAGTCGTTGTCGAGCTCGTCGCAGAGCTCATCTGCATCGGGGTGGACGTCGGCGTCGGCGTCGTCGCAGTCGCGCGGATCCTCGACGAAGCCCGAGGGCTGGTCGCACGCGGTGGAGGTGCTGTCGGAGTCACCGAAGCCGTCGCCGTCCACGTCGGCGTACCAGACGGTCGTCGGGGTGGTGTCCGCGTCGGCGTCGTCGCAGTCGACGTCGTTGTCGACGTAGCCGCTGGGAGCCTCGCAGGTCGCTGTGGCGGTGGCCGGGTCGCCGTACCCATCGGAGTCCGCGTCGGCGTACCAGGTGGTGGTCGTCGTGCTGTCGAGCGAGTCGTCCTCGTCGTCGGTCAGGCCGTCGCAGTCGTCGTCGAGCTCGTTGCAGATCTCGGTCGCCGCGGGGTTCACGTCGGTGAGGCTGTCGTCGCAGTCGTCGCCCGTCGTGGCCCACCCGGACGACTGGGCGCAGAAGCGCTGGTCGAGGTCCGGGTCGCCGTACCCGTCGCCGTCGGTGTCCTGGTAGAAGACCGTCCCCGTGGAGAGATCGACGCTGTCGTCGTCATCCACCAGGCCGTCGCAGTCGTCGTCGACGTCGTTGCAGACCTCGGTGGCGTCGGGATGCACGGTCGCGTCGGCGTCGTCGCAGTCCGTGGCGTCGTCGCCGTAGCCGCTGGGTGAGGTGCAGGCTTCGGTGGTGGACGCGCTGTCGCCGAAGCCGTCCGCGTCCGTGTCCGCGTAGAAGGTCGAGAGGCCGTCGACCACCTCGTCGTCATCGTCGATCAGGGTGTCGCAGTCGTCGTCGAGGTCGTTGCAGATCTCATCGGCGTCCGGATGGACGGCGGCGTCCGCGTCGTCGCAGTCACCGGCGACGGCGGCATGACCGTCCGGTTGCTCGCAGCCCTGGGCGCCCTTGTCGTCGGTGCCGAAACCGTCCCCGTCGACGTCCGGGTACCACCAGGTCTCGGGGGTGACGTCGGCGTCGTAGTCGTTGCAGTCGTCGCCGTTGTCGACGTAGCCCAGGGGCGCGGAGCATGTGGTGGCCTGGTAGGCCGTGTTGGGGTCGCCGTAGCCGTCGTCGTCGTTGTCGTAGTACCAGGTCGACAGGTCGAGTCCGTCGTCGGCTGTCCCATCGCAGTCGTTGTCGAGACCGTCGCAGATCTCCTCGGCGCCTGGGAAGATCGCGGGGTCGTCGTCGTCGCAGTCGGTGCCACCATGCGCCGAAGAGAGGTACCCGTCGCCGTCGTTGTCCGGCGCCACGGTGACGGTGATCTGGTCGGTCGCGCTCTGCGCATCTGCGTCGATGGCCTCGAAGACGAGCGTGACCTCGCCTGCGGTCAGGCCCGCGACGAGCCAGTTCGTGACATCGTCGCTGGTCGCGGTGACGGCGACAGCGAGGGGCTCGCCGTCGATGCGCGTGAGCGACAGCTCGAGGTCTTCGGGGGCGGTGAGGTCGTCGTCGGCCTTTGTCGTGACCACCAGGTCGCCCTCGGGCACCAGCTCGCCGTCCGCGGGCTCGACGATGGTGGCGGCCGGCGGGTCGCCGACGTGCACCGTGACGCCGGTGTCTCCCGTGCAGCCGACGATGAACGCCAGCGCAGTCGCCCAGGCGGTGCCCATCCTGTTCCTCCGCGAAGGCATCTTAGCACCGACGTTTCCGACGACGATCTCGATTCGAGGACTGCTCGTCGGCGGACCGCGAGCCGGCCTCAGCGCGTGGCCCAACCAGCGTCGGTCGTGAGCGTGATGTCGTAGCCGTTGCCCGACGCGTCTGCGACCGTGGTGCCGCCGCAGTCGTCGAAGTTCCAGAGCCCGAGCGTGCCGGCGTCTGCCTCGAGCCACGACGGGAGGGCGTAGCTCGTGTCCGTGTAGAGAGCGGTGTCGGACACCCGGAGGGCGTCGAGTCCGCCGTAGAACCGCTCGCCACCGTCGTAGATTGAGCCGAAGTTCACGGTTCCGTCCGTCGTCGTCGCGCCGGTGTAGGAGGAGGAGGCGGTCGTGATCTCTGCTCCGTCGTAGTAGACGCGGAGCGCGCCGAACTCGTGCACGAGGGCCAAGTCGTGCCAGGTGCCGTCGGCGACGGAAGGGGTGGTGACATGGGTCTGCGCTGAAGTCCCACTCGGGTAGCCGTAGTACCGCAGTTCCGTGCCGTCGATGCCGAGGTGCCAGCCCGTCGCGTAGGCCGGCTGATCGGAGATCGCGCGCTGCCTCTGCCCCGAGCTTCCTGTGACCATCCAGCGCACTTCGATGGTGAACTCGGTGGCCGCGTCGAAGTCGAAGATCGACGCGCCGGACGACAGCTCGCCCTGGCCGTAGGTGAAGTCGTAGTAGCAGTCCACGCCCTCGTCGGTCGAGCCGTCGCAGTCGTCGTCGGTGCCGTTGGCGACCTCCGTCGCGTCCGGGTTCGCGTCGGCGTCGTCATCGTCGCAGTCGCCGTCGTCGGCCGCGTAGCCGGTCGGCACGTCGCACGCCTCGGCGGTGCTGTCGCTGTCGCCGTAGCCGTCGCCGTCCGCGTCTTCGAAGTACGTCGTGGCGTCGCTCAGGGAGTCGTCGTCGAGATCGACGAGCTCGTCGCAGTCGTTGTCGATCTCGTCGCAGACCTCGGAGGCGTCCGGGTTCACGTCGGCTGAGCCGTCGTCGCAGTCGTCGGCGTCGTCGGCGTAGCCGCTCGGCTGGACGCACGTCGCTGTGCTGGTGTCCGGGTCGCCGTAGCTGTCGCCGTCGGTGTCCGCGTACCAGGTCGTGCCTGTCGTGCTGTCCAGGCTGTCGTCGGCGTCGTCCACGAGCTCGTCGCAGTCGTCGTCGAGGTCGTTGCACACCTCCGTCGCCGCGGGGTTCACGTCCGCGGTGGCGTCGTCGCAGTCGCCGTCCAGCGACGCGGTCCCGGTCGGCTGATCGCAGGATGTGGAGCTGTCGTCGGCCACACCATAGCCGTCCGCGTCGTCGTCGACGTACCAGGTGCCCGCGTCGGAGGCGTCGTCTTCATCGATGTCGTCGTCGCAGTCGTTGTCGACACCGTCGCAGGCCTCCGCTGCTGCAGGATTCACAGTCGCGTCGCTGTCGTTGCAGTCGTCGGCGTCGTCGTCGAATCCGGAGGGCTGGCTGCACGACGCGCTGGCGTCGTCGGGCGTGCCGTAGCCATCGCCGTCCGTGTCCGCGTACCAGGTCACGACGTCCGTCGCCGAGTCCTCGTCGGTCTCCGTGTCGCAGTCGTTGTCGGCGCCGTCGCAGATCTCCTCGCCGGCTGGATGGATGGAGCCGTCCTCGTCGTCGCAGTCCTGATCGTCGGCGACGTAGCCCGTGGGCTGCTCGCAGCTGTCCGTGGTCGCGTCGGGGTCGCCGTAGCTGTCGCCGTCCGCGTCCGCGTACCAGGTGGTGTTGGTCGATGCGTCGAGGGAGTCGTCGTCGGCGTCGGTCAGCCCGTCGCAGTCGTCGTCCACGCCGTCGTTGCAGACCTCGGTCGCGCCGGGGTTCACGTCGGCGTCGGCGTCCTGGCAGTCGTCGGAGGACGACTCGTAGCCGCTCGGTTGCTCGCAGCTGGCTGTGGTTCCGTCCGAGGTGCCGTAGCCGTCGCTGTCCGCGTCGATGTACCAGACCGTGTCGGGGTTCACCGTGGCGTCGCTGTCGTCGCAGTCGGTGTCGTCCGACACCGTGTCGCTCGGCTGCTCGCAGGCCGTGCTCGTGGTGGCCGGGTCACCGTAGCCGTCGCCGTCGCCGTCGCCGTACCAGACGGTGTCCGGGTTCAGCGTGGCGTCGCCGTCGTCGCAGTCGGTGTCGTCCGAGACGTACGCTGTGGGCTGATCGCAGCTCGTGGTGGTGCTGGCCGGATCGCCGTAGCTGTCGCCGTCGGTGTCCGCGTACCAGATCGTGTCGGGGTTGACCGTGGCGTCGGAGTCGTCGCAGTCGGAGTCGGAGGACGACCACCCGCTCGGCTCGTCGCAGAACCGCTGGTCGATGTCTGCGGCTCCGTAGCCATCGCCGTCGCTGTCCTGGTAGAAGACCGAGCCCGTGGACAGGTCCACGTCGGAGTCGTCGTCGTCGACGAGCCTGTCGCAGTCGTTGTCCAGTCCGTCGCAGACCTCGGTGGCTTCCGGGTTCACCGCGGCGTCGCCGTCGTCGCAGTCGCCATCTGCCGCGACGTAGCCAGACGGGGCTTCGCACGCAGCTGAGGTGTCGTCGTCGGTACCCCAGCCGTCCCCGTCGGTGTCCCTGTAGAAGGCTTGGGTGCCCTCCACCGCGTCATCGTCGTCGTCGATGGCCCCGTCGCAGTCGTCGTCGATGGCGTTGCAGGACTCCACCGCCTCGGGATGGACGGTGACGTCGTCGTCGTCGCAGTCGTCGTCGGTGGCCGCGTAGCCGCTCGGCGGCTCGCAGGAGGTGGTCGTGGCGCTGTCTGTGCCGAAGCCGTCGCCGTCCGTGTCGGCGTACCAGACCGTGTCGGGGTTCAGGGCGCTGTCGTCGTCGTTGCAGTCGTCGCCGTTGTCGACCCAGTCGGTGTTGGGTGCATCGCAGTTGTCGACGCCGGAGTCGGGGTCTCCGTAGCCGTCGCCATCGGCGTCGTAGTACCAGGCCGGGACGTCCACGCCTTCGTCGGTGTCGTCGTCGCAGTCGTCGTCGAGGTCGTTGCAGAGCTCCTCGGCCTCGGGGTACGCCTCCGCGCGCGCGTCGTCACAGTCATCGCCGCCGTACTCGTGGTCGAGGAATCCATCTCCGTCGCCGTCCGGCGCTGCGAGGAAGCTCCGTTCGACGCTCGCCTCGTTGCCGTCGGTGTCGGTGGCCTGGAAGACCAGGGTGATGGTGCCCGGCGGCACGTCCCTCACGATCCAGTTCACCACGTCCTGCTCGATGGCGGCGATCTCGGTGACGAGCGACTCGCCCTGGCTTCGGCGAAGCTCGAACACGAGCTGCTCGGTGTCGTCGAGGTCGTCTTCCGCCGTCGTGGTGACGAGCACGTCGCCTGTCTCCACGACCTCCATGTCGGCCGGTGCGCCGAAGGCGACGTCCGGCGCCTGGCTCCTGTTGACGGTGAGCTCCGTGTCGGAGCAGCTCGTTGTGACGGCGAGAAGTGCCCATCCGAGGCCGGACATCAGGGGCTCCTGATGGCGGGACCGTAGCACACCCGCCATGTCCAATCCCCTACAGGCAGGTGCGTTCCATGGTCCCGAAGCTCCCCATGAACCAGCAGTCCCCGGTCGTGCTGCCGTCGTCCACGCATGCGGAACCCCAGGTCGCCTCGGAGGAGCTCGGGCTCTCGATGTGCATGTCGCCGCCGAACACGTCGCCCTCGGACCACGCCGAGCCGTCGATCGCGACCCACGAGGTGCAGGCGGAGCCGGACGAGGTCGACACGGCGGCCTCGTAGACGACCCCCTCGCCGAGCTCGTCCTCGTCGAAGATGACCCAGAGGTCACTGCCGGAGAAGGAGCCCGAGGCCTTGCAGATCTGGAACTCCACATCGCCAGTGCCGTCGTCCCGCAGCTCGACGTCGAGGGTGGTGCCGTTGCCCGTTCCGTAGGTGGTGCCATCCACGGTGGCGCCCTCGTCCGAGTCGGTGGTGCTGTCGGGGGACCAGTAGTCGGACTCCCCACAGCTGGAGCAGCCGGACTCGTCGAACGAACAGGAGCTGCAGCTCAGCGTGCCTTCGTCGTAGCCCAGGCTGGTGCACGTCTCCCCATCCAGGTCGGAGCCGTCGCAGTCCTCCCCCGCGTCCACGCTGCCGTTTCCGCAGTTGGCGTTGCAGCTCGCCGTGGTCGAGGAGTCGTTCACGCAGGTCTCGTCGGAGTCGCAGTAGGTCCTCACCGAGCCCTGGTTCCCGCAGGAGTCGTAGTAGTAGATGTCGTACCCGCTGCCCTCGGTGACGCACTGGTAGGAGGCCTCCGCGGTGCAGCAGTTCGACGTGTTGAAGCTGCACGCCTCGCAGCTGAGCCCGGCCCCTGTCTCTCCGGCGTAGCCCAGGCTGGAGCACGTCTCACCGTCGAGCTCGGTCCCGTCGCACTCCTCGCCTGCGTCGACGGAGCCGTTCCCGCAGTCCTCGCTGCACTCGGCCTCCGTGGAGCCCTGTTCGACGCACGTCTCGCTCGACGAACAGTTGTCCTCGCGGTCCCCGATCGTCCCGCAGCTGCTGTACCAGTAGACGTCCCCGTCATCGCATCGCAGGTAGTCCTCGGCCTCACAATCGACCTTCGACGAGTCGACCGGCACGTCGCCCGTGCAGTCCGTGGTGTCCCGCACCCACAGCGCGATGGTGTGGGAGCCATCTTCGATCTCGAAGCCGCCGAGGTCGACCTCGACGTCGAAGGTGTCGGAGCTGGGAGCCGAGGCGTAGTCTTCGCTCACCACCGTGTCCTCGGCGATGACGAGGGACCACTTGTCGAGTCCCTCGCCGGCCTGCACGCTGCCCGAGGCCTCGAGCACGCCAGCGGACACCGAGGCCGAGGTGAGGGTGCCGGAGACGTCGCAGTCGTTCCCCGCGCAGTCGTCGACGAAGTCGTTCGTGCTCTCGTAGCAGTTCGACTCGTGGGTCGAGGTCGTGCACGGATCACAGGTGCTGGGCAC
>CAZSAT010000172.1:0-12619 GCA_964604675.1 uncultured Enterobacterales bacterium | reverse complement strand
TGGAGGTTCGTACCGCCGCCTTCGGACACCGCGAGCACGTGGCGCACCAGGCGCTCGGGGTCGAGCACGGGGCTGTTCTCGAGCACGACCTCGGCGCGGTCCGCGAAGGTCACGACGCTCACGTGGTCGTCGTCGTCCATCGCGAGGAGCAGCTCACCCACCGCGCGCTTGGCGTAGTCCATCTTGCCTTCGGCCCCCATCGAGCCGCTCGCGTCGAGCACGACGCTGACGTTGACGGGCAGCTCCGGACCGTCCGAGGCGTGGCCGTCCAGGGTGACCACCACGAGCCGTTCCTCGGGCGTGTTGGCGAGCAGGGCGGACTGGTCGAGCGCAACCCGCGCGTCGAAGCCTGCACCGCGCACCACGTCGGTCGACGCCGACAGCGCCTTCACGATCGAGGGTGGGGCGATTGCTGTCGACGTGGGGGTCGACACCGGAGCGAGGTCCTCCACGACAGCGGCCACCACGACCGCGGCGGCTCCACAGATGAGGGTCACGTGCCAGCGCTGCATGAGGGGCTCCGGGGCTGGTTTCGTGGCCACGACGGTGTGCGCCGCCGAAGCCTTACACCAGCGATGTCACGAGCATGTCGCGCTATTCCAGGATGCCCGGTAAATCTCCGGTCACGGACTCGGAGTTGGAGGAAAGGGTGGACCTGCTCATCGTGGCGTTCTTGTGGGGGTGCGCACCGCGCTCCGCCGAAGCCGTGGACGCCTTGGCAGCGCGCGCTGCCCTCGACCCGAAGCTGGACGACAAGCTGGTGGCCTCCCTTGCAGTCAGCGATCCCGCGGTCTGGGAGCACAGCTACCGCGTGGTGATCCGCGATGGGGATCGCCTCGCCCCGGAGCTTCGGGACGCGGTTGCGCTCCGGGAGGTGCCGCTCTCCGGGCGGGCAGCCCTGGTGCTCGGCGAGATCGCCCGACCCGAGGACGTCGCGTTCCTGCGCGGCTTTGCCCGGGACCGCACGCTCGGTGTGTTTGCGCGGGAGGGCGTGGTGATCGCGGAGCGTGTGACCTTGGAGAGGCTCCGCGCCGACCCCACCGAGACGCGCTGCGAGAGCTTCCTGGCCACCTTCCCCGGCAGTGAGGCCTTCGACGAGGTGGCTCACGCGCTCCGTGAGCGGCAGGCGGAAGGCGCCCTGGCCGACCTCGGTGGCGTGGCGACGCACGACCAGCTGGCGGCCTGGTACCGCGGCTGGATGGGCACGGACGTGGCGGAGGCCACGCGCCCCCGGCTGGCCGAGGCCGCGCTGGTCGCCGCCGGCCTCGCGATCGCCGAAGGCCGCCCCCAGGCCGCCCTGGGGCTGGTCGCCGAGGCGACCACCTGGCATGCCGACGCCGACACCGCCGAGGTCGAGGCGGCCGCTCGGAATGCGCTGGGCCTGAAGCTCGCGACCAGCAACGACCTCGACGGTGCGATCGCAGCCATGGAAGCGGCCATCTTGCTGGGCGGCGCAGCGCACCCGGCCCTCGGGGGCCTCTACTTGACGCGCGCTCGCCAGCGCTTTGCCCAAGCACTTCGCGTGGGCGGCATGAGCGACCTGCGGCGGGCGGTCGAGGTCGACCCTTCCATCACGGCGTCGGCTGCCGGACTCGCCGCGCTGGAGCTCGCGGAGCTGCTGGGGACGGCCGAGCCCCTCGCGCGCGAGGACCACGTCGCCATCCTGGTCGCGGGGGACTGGGCGCGGGGGCGCACCGAACACGCGGTGGCCGAGGAGCTGCGCACCGGCGAAGCCTCCTTGCTCGACGCCGTGGTCTCGGTGGCCGACGACGAGCGGGTGGACGCTGCCGACGCAGACTGGGCGAGGAGCCTGCTCGCCCAGCACCTCGAGCGCACGGGGGCGGCTCTCGATGCGTTGCTCGAGCCCGGTCGCCTCGACGCCACCCTGAGGGACGAGCACCCGTGGAGCGAGGCCGGGGCCCCCGCACGCAGCGAGCTGCGCGCCACCTGCCAGGCCTGGGTAGCGCTCCGGGCGTTGTCGCTCCGTGCCACGGGTGTGGGCGCCGCGCCGCCCGACGCCTCAGACCTGCAGACCGCCATGAGGGAGGGCGTCGATCCCCGTGCCCTCGAGGATCGCGACCAGCAGGTGGCGCAGCTGCTGGCTGTGTGGAGCGAGGTGGACCGTCTCCTCCTGGTGGCGGACAACGACCCCGCCCGGCTCGGGGCCGCGCTCGCCCACGGAGACCGCTTCCCGGTCGACGCCGTGGAGCATGCTCGCCTGGCCCTCGGCGTGCGCGCGCTGCGCCCCAGCGGCGCCTACGCCATCGCGACGGAAGATGGGCCCGCGATGCTGCGGGCGACCTGGGAGGACGGCGGTCTCAAGGTGCTCGTGGCGCTCGATGGCCCCGCTGTGACCGACGCGAGCATCGGGCAGTACCTGCGGGTGCTCTTCGGCCTGGCCCGCCCCGTGCTCGGCGCGCATGTCGCAGCCACCCACGTCGAGCTGCGGGTCGAGACCGTCGCTGGATCCCCCTCACCGGCCCTTCGAGCGCGGCTGTCTCGCGTTGATGTCGAGCGCATGAACTGGACTCTGGTGGCCGCCGAAGCGCCCTTCGGGCCGGCCCACCTGAGCCTCGTGCTCGACCACGAGCGCGCGGAAGGCGTGGGTGACGTACATTAGTCGTGGTGGGAGGAGGTGAGCGTGAGCATCCAGCGTCCACAGGTGGACGAGCGGCGGGTCGCCCAGCTCCTCGACAAGCTGCTCTTCCGTGCCAAGCAGGAGCGGGCGAGCGACATCCACCTCGAGCCGAACGACAGCGTGATCCGCGTGCGCTTCCGCATCGACGGCATGCTCAACGACCGGCCCGCGATCCCGGCCGCCTTCAAGAGCGTGGTCTCGACACGCCTCAAGGTGCAGGCCAACCTCGACATCTCCGAGAAGCGCCTGCCCCAGGACGGCGCGTTCACCGTGCAGAACGGCCGAGAGACCACCAGCTACCGGGTGTCCACCTTCCCGACCCACTTCGGCGAGAAGATCGTGCTGCGGGTGCTCGGCGGCGAGGGGCTGCAGCTGGACATGGAGGGCCTCGGCATGGCCGAGGAGATGAAGGTCCGGCTCGAGAACGCGCTCTCGGTCACCAACGGGATCGTGCTCGTCACGGGCCCCACCGGGAGCGGGAAGACCTCCACCCTCTACGCGATGCTCCGATCGGTGCAGTCCCCGCAGGTCAACATCGTGACCCTGGAGGACCCGGTCGAGTACCAGTTCTCCGACATCACCCAGGGCCAGACCGCCATCCGGGCAGGCTTCACCTTCGCCACGGGGCTTCGGGCGCTGTTGCGCCAGGATCCCGACATCATCATGGTCGGCGAGATGCGGGACATCGAGACTGCCCAGATCGCCTTCCGGGCGGCCCTGACGGGCCACCTGGTGCTCTCCAGCCTGCACACGAACTCGGGACCCGAGACCGTCGTGCGCCTCATCGACATGGGGCTCGAGCGGTACGTGCTCGGCTCGGCGCTGCGCGCGGTGGTGTCCCAGCGGCTCGTCCGGTCGCTGTGTGGGGCGTGCAAGTCGCCCGTGGAGGTCGACGAGGCCACGCGCATCCTGCTCAAGGTTCCGCCGCACCGCGACCTCGACGTCTTCGAGGAGAAGGGCTGCCCACGCTGCGCCTACACCGGGTTCGCTGGTCGCACCGGCGTGTTCGAGGTGTTGGAGGTGGATGAGGTCATGGCCGAGATGATCAAGCAGGAGGCCTCCACACGGAAGGAGTACGAGCTGGCGATGACCCGCCGCGGCATGACCACGCTCCGGCGCGCGGGGCTGCAGAAGGTGCTCGACGGCGTCACCACGGTGGGCGAGGTCCTCAGGGTCTGCTGAGGCAGACGTCTGCGAAGGTCTGCTGCGCCACCAGGACCGCGTAGCCGTCCCGGGCGCCGCCGATTCGAGCCTCGGCGCACAGGGCGTCGTCGTCGAGCCCTTGTGCGAGCACGTGCCGATCGCCGGCGTGCAGGATGGTCAGCGCGCTCGGGGGCGTGTGGCGCTTGTGGCTCACGATCCAGGTGACCGGACCCTCGGTCCGCCAGTCGTCGGGCGAGCGTCCGCGGAGCGCCTGGTCGAGCATGAGCGCGGCGGGCTCGGCGGCGGGTGAGCCGTGCAGCACGGCCCCCTCCAAGCGAAGGGGACCCGACGGCAGGGCGAGGGACACGACGTGGGCCAGCCCCACCGTGCCCGGCCGCTGCGGATGTCCGACGGCGACCGCCTCGCTCGCCGGTGCGCGCAGGGCGAGCAGTGGCACCCACCCCGCGACCCGCGGCACCGCGGCCCAGCCCACGAGAGCCGGCACGGTGAGCAGCCGGATGTGGTGATCCCGGAGGTATCCGAGCCAGCAGGCGGCCAGCGCCAGCAAGACCGCGCTGAGCAACGTGGCCAGGGCGAGGTGCCGCGTCCTTCGTCCCAGCAGCCCCAGCAGGGGGCCGGCGAGCACCGCCCACGCGATGGGTCCCCCCTGCTCGAGGAATGCGCCCACGGCCGCACCAGGAGGGCCCAGGTCGGTCGCAGCGGCTGCCTCGGCGGCGCCGAGCCGGAGCAGGTGGGGCAGGAGCATCACGCCGCCGACAGCCAGGCCGGCGAGTCCGCGCCGGGACCGGTGCAGCGCGGCAAGCGGGGCGGCGGCAAGCGCCAGCGGGTGGTTCATCGCCGCCATCGCGAGCGCGGGACCTCCCCAGGGTGTGCCGCCGCGTCGGCTGGCGCTCCACGTGGCCACACCGATCCACAGGGCGGCGAGGTAGCCCTCGGAGCCGGAGCGCGCTGTGTCGAGCAGGCCCGGGTCGGTGGCCAGGAGCAGGCCGACGGCGAGCGCGGAGACCCTTCCGCCCAGGCGCCAGGCCGCGAGCGCACCGAGGGGGGCCACCAGGGCGTGGCCGGTCAGCAGGACCGCCACCGCCCCCCGCAGGGTTCCGGCGTGCAGGGCCAGCGCATACGGGGGGTAGAGCCCGGGGCCGTAGGGCGGCGCGTGCGGGTGGGGATTCCACGGGGACACCCAGGCGGTCAGGTAGGGGCCCAGGCTGTCGATCAGCAACATGCCGGCGTCGACGTCGCGCAGCCTCACCCAGGCGGCCAGCGCGAAGACGGTGGCCGCCACGGCGACCTTCACGGCGCCCGTCGGTAGAGGGTGCGCTCACCGTCGCGGCCGTGCAGGACCCAGCCCTCGGCCTCGAGGAGCGTCCTGGCTGTGCGCAGGCGTCTTCCGAGTCCGCGGTGGTGCAGCATCACGCTGTCGATGGCGGTGGGCAGGTCGAGACGGGTCGGGGCATCGAGACCGGTGAGCGGGTCGAGCGCCCGCACCGCGTCCAGCCCGTCCTGTGCGGATGGCACACCGACGGCGTTGAAGTCGGGGCGCCACGGCGTGGCGTGGTCGTGAGCGGTCTGGGCGTAGAGGAACCACCGCGCGCGGGGCCGTGATCGGTTGACCGTGCCGGGAGGCATGGCCACCGGACCCGGCACGTCGAGCACCACGCTCCCAGCGTCGGCGTAGAGCGCCGGCACGGCCGCCACCGCCGTCGGCAGGATCGGCTCGATGGGCGACAGCAGGAGGCCCTCGAGCGCGATGAGCGGTGCGAGCCAGGCGCCGCGGCGCCAACGGTCCGCCGTGACCCCGGCCAGCAGCGCCAGGCATGCCAACGTGCCCGCGTGGAAGCGGTAGGGGAAGCGCAGGCTCGAGAACGGCGGCACCTCGTAGTGCGGCCCCATGCCGGTGGAGAGCACCACGAGGAGCAACAAGGCGCCGGCAACAGCGAGCTTCCGCCTCACGGCGAGCAGTGCCGTGACGGGCGCAAGCACGCCGACCCAGCTGGTCTTCGCGAAGGGCTGGAGGCCTTCGCTCAGTCCGGGAGCCGCGATCGAGAACGAGGAGCCCATGGCCACGCGGGTGGCGCTGTCCAGCGGCGCTCGGTCGGGGAAGGCGCCGAGGAAGCCGTGGAGAGCCGGGCTGGCGAGGGCGAGACCGATGGCCGCTCCGGCCCAGGCACGCGGCCCGATGAGCACCGCAAGCACGCACGCCGTGGCCGCCATGTACCAGCTCGAGACCACCGTGAGGGCGAAGCCGAAGCCCGCCCAACCGAGTCGCCGGCGCCCCACCGCCCAGAGCCACAGGGCCAGCGCCCAGCCGTCGGTGCCCTCGACGATCCCCTCGACTGCGAAGCCCTGGAAGAACGGTGCACAGCCATAGACGGCGGCGGCCACCAGCGCGCCGCGTTCGCTCAGCCCCCAGGCGCGGGCGGCCGCATGCGCCATCACCACCGTGGCGACCCGGGCGAGCACGAGCAGCAGGTTCCAGGTGGCGGTGAGGCCGACCCACGGCATCACGATGGCGGCCAGCCATCCCTTCAGCGGACTCGAGTAGTAGAAGCCCATCCCGTCCGGAGCTGCGAGCGCGGTGGTCCAGGTGGGCAGCCCCGGCTGTTGCTCGGCGAACCACCACAGGCCCCACACCGAGGGGTACAGATCGGTGAAGGGCTGACCGAGTAGGTCGCCGCTCAGCAGGCCGGGCAGCGCGGGGCCGACGCCCCACAGCGTGGCGAGGAGGAGCGGCGCGAGCCAGGTCCTCGTCACGGCTCGTCCGAACGCTCGCTCCACATGCCACGCAACGACAGCCCCTCCCGCCACAACGCCGTGAGGCCGACCAGGGTCACGGGCAGGAAGCTGACGCCCCAGAAGACGATGGCGAAGGCCTTGGCTGGGGCCACGTCGACCTGCCAGAGCACCAACGTCTTCTCGATCGCGACATGGAAGACCCCGAAGAAGCCGGGCGCCTGGGGCACCGCAACCGTGAGCGCAATGGCCACTGCGGTGAAGCAGGCCGCGCCGAAGGGCAGGTCGAGATCGAAGGCCGCGAAGAGCACGAAGATGGCCACGGCGCCGTTGAGCCAGATCGCCAGGGACCATGCCGGCGCCTGCCAGAGGGCGTGGCGGTCACGCGCGCCGCCCAGCCCAGCCATGGCCGCCTCGTAGAGCTCCAAGAGCTTGGAGCGCAGCGGGGCCGGGGCCACCGAGACGATCAGGCCGAAGAGCTTCCGGGCGTTCTCACCACGGGTCGCGAGCACGAAGAAGACGACGAGCGCCAGGAGGCCGACGATGCCGAGCACCGATCCGTAGAGCTTGAGGTTGTGCACGAGCTCGACGTCGCCGGTGGAGAGGCGGCTGTCGTCGGGGATCACCAGCGACATCAGCAACAGCACGCTCATCAGCCCGACGAGATCGAAGACGCGCTCCACGAGGGTGGAGACGAGCACGGAGGTGAACGCGGCCTGCGTGCGCCGGGCGGCGACGAGCGGCTTCGCGATCTCGCCCGCCCGGGCCGGGAGCAGCGTGTTCGCCGCCGCGCCGATGACGGTCGCGCTGAAGAGATGGCGCACCCGAGCACCCGGTGCGACGGTGCGGAGCAACACCCGCCAGCGGGCCGCGCGCATCACGAACTCGCCCAGCAGCATGCAGCAGGCGAGCACCACGGGCCACGGACGCACGGTCGCGAAGGCCTCGGCGAGCGTGGACCACTCCACGGTCCAGACGAACCAGAGGGTCAACAGAGCGCTCAGTGCGACGGCTACCCAGGTGCGCAGGTCGACGGAGCGCAAGCGAAGATCCCTCGAGACGCCCCCAGCTTAGCTCGCGGCGCCCCGCGAGACGCGATAGGCGCCCGCCCCTACGGAGGTCCCGTGACACATGACGTGGTCGGACTCGGCAACGCACTGGTCGATGCCCTGGTTCGAATCGAGGACGACGAGATCCTGAGCCGTCTGGAGCTGACCCGGGGCCAGATGCATCCCGTGGACGACGCCCGCTGGCAGGCGGTGTACGACGGCCTCGAGGCCCTCGGTGCCACCCTGGCCACCGGTGGCTCCTGCGCCAACACCATCGTCGCCCTCGGCATGATGGGCGCGCGCGCGTGCTTTGCGGGCCAGGTCGGCAACGACAGCTTCGGGGAGCTGTATGCGGCCCAGATGAACGAGGCCTGCGGGGGCCACGCACTCCAGGTCTCCGACGCCATGGCCACAGGCAAGTGCCTCTCCATCATCTCCGCGAGCGATGCGGAGCGGACCATGCTCACCGACCTCGGGGCGGCCGTCGCACTCTCCGGACTCGGCGGCTTCGAAGCGCGGTTGCGCGACGCGCGCCTGCTGCACCTCACGGGCTACCTCTTCCTCGGTGGTCCCATGGCAGAGACCGCCTGGGAGGCCATCCGCGTCGCGGAGGCATCCGGCGTGCCCATCGCGCTGGACGTGGCCGACCCCTTCGTGATCGGCGCGGTCGGCGATGCCATCCACCAGGTGCTCCGCGACCACGCCAGCATCGCCTTCGTCAACGAGGAGGAGGCGCGCGCGCTCACCGGGCTCGATGCGGAACCGGCGGCCTGGAAGCTCTCCGAGATGCTGGACACCGTCATCGTCAAGACCGGCGCGCGAGGCTCCCTCGTGGTGCACGCAGGCGAGCTGACGCGGATCGGCGTGCACGCGGTGGACGCGCTGGACACCACCGGAGCCGGTGATGCCTACGCCGCGGGCTACCTCTACGGCTGGCTGCGCGACTGGCACCCCAGCGCCTCCGGCGACCTGGGCGCCCGCATCGCGAGCCTCGTCGTCGCCCAGGTGGGCGCGGTGTGTCGGAAGCCTGAGACCCTGCGCGACGCCGTGCGCGCCGTCGAGGAGAACGCGTGAACCTGCCCGAAGAAGTCATCAAGGCCGTCGAAGAGGCGCGCTGCGTGCTGTTCGTCGGGAGCCGTGCCTCGGTGGAGGCCGCTGAGCTGGCCGGGGTGTCCGCCCAGTCCGAGAAGAAGCTCGGCAAGGACATCTGTGGGAAGCGGGTCCTCCTGCCCGAGGCGTGCGCGCGCCGCGAGGACGCCGACGGTCGACCGGCGATGCTCGACGCCCTGAAGGCCCACCGTGGCTTCGAGGACATCGATCCAAGCATCTTCCACACCCTGGCTGTGAAGCGCTTTCCGCGCATCTTCACCACCTGCTGGGACACGCTGCTCGAGCGCGCAGCCGCCGACCTCGGCGGTGCAGCCGACGTGGCCTACCCGGGCCAGGACGTGCCCGAGCACGACCTGGGGCGGCGGGCCGTCGTCAAGTTGTGGGGCGGCCTCGAGCGACCCGACACGGTGCGCGTGACGGTGGCCGACCTGGGCGAGCGGCCCGGAGCCGCCGCGTTCCGGAAGCAGCTTCGCGTCATCCTGCGCGACCATGTCGTGTTCTTCGTCGGCTTCGGACCGCAGGAGAGCGACTTCGACCTGGTGTGGGACGAGCTCTCCAACGCCTACGGCGGCGAGCTCCCGCGCTGTCACATGGCCGTACCGCAGGGCAAGTTGTCCGACGCGCTGTGGCAGAAGTGGGTCTGGCGCGGCATCCTGCCCTTCACGGCGGATCCCGCCGAAGCGCTGGAAGCCCTGGAGGCCAAGCTTGCCTGAGCGGCTCGTCCGCTTCCGCGCCCCTGACGGCCAGGTGGCTTGGGGGCTCGTGCAGGAGCAGGAGGTCCTCCCGCTGCTGGCGCCGCCCTTCGGCTTGCCGCACCGCGACGCGCCGATCGCGATCCACGAGCGGCTGCCGGCCGGTCCGTCACTCGCGCTCGCCGACTGCGAGCCTCTGGCGCCCTGCCGCCCCTCCAAGATCGTCGGCGTCGGCACGAACTACCGCGCCCACGCCGAAGAGATGGGGCGGACGCTCCCGTCGGTGCCGAAGGTCTTCTTGAAGGCCCCCTCGGCGGTCGCTGATCCGGGATCGCCGATCCTCATTCCTCCCAGGACCAAGCGGGTCGACCACGAAGCCGAGCTCGCCGTCGTCATCGCACGGGTCACCAGCCGTGTGCGCGAGGAGGACGCCCTGGACCATGTCCTGGGCTACACCGCGGCCAACGACGTGACGGCGCGCGACTTTCAGCGCGCCGACGGTGTCTTTGCTCGCGGAAAGGGCTTCGACACCTTCTGTCCGCTGGGCCCGAGCATCGCCCTGGGGCTCGACCCGAGCGACCTGCGTGTCCGTGCGTGGGTGAACGGTGAGCTCCGGCAGGACGGCACCACCGCCGACATGGTGTTCTCGGTGCCCGAGCTGATCGCCTTCGTCAGCGAGGTGATGACCCTCTTCCCGGGGGACGTCATCCTGACCGGCACGCCTGCCGGTGTGGGTCCCCTGGAAGATGGCGACGAGGTCGTCGTCGAGGTGGAAGAGGTCGGACGTCTGCACAGCCCGGTGTTCGACCGCGACGACCGCGGCTGAGGCGTGGAGACCCTGATCCGGGACCTCGGTCTCGTCGCCGTGCCACTGGTCGCCCTCCACGCGATGGGCGCATGGCGCTGGCGGGGTCCGGCCGCGCTCGCGCTGGCTGTGGCCGTGGTCCTCGCGGGCTTCGCGCTCGACGTTCTCGCGCCGGCCACCGCCGCGGAGGGGTGGCAGCCGGCCCTCACGCTCCAGCTCTGCGCCTGGGTGGGCATGGGTGTGGCCGCGCGGCGCAGCGACCTGGGCGACCGCCTCGGCGACTCGCTGCTGTTGGCCAGCCTGCTCGCCGGCTTCGCGTTCGGGGCCGTGCCGGCCGTCCTGCTGCTCGCGCCGGCCGCCGGAGCGCGTGCCCACCGGGTCGCGTTGGCGGCGACCGCTGCGGCGCTGTTCAGCCCGGTCGGAAGTCCCATGACGCTTGCGATCGGACCGCTGGAGCCGCAACTCGCATGGCTCGGCTTGCTGTTGCTGCTCGTGGCTCGACCCTCGGGCGTCGCAGCCCGACCCGCGCTGGGCGGGCTGCTGGCGCTCGGGATCGTCGCCGTCGCCGCGCCGATGGCCGCCCAGATCATCGGCCTGGTCTGGCTCGCGGTGAGCGGGAAGGGTCGCTGGCGCTGGCCACGGGGAACCCTTGCCGTGCTGGCGGCGGCCGTGCTCCTGGCCTGGACGGCCCGTCACGCCGGCCTGGCCCACGAGCTGCCCCCGGCCACGGAGTGGTTGCTGCTCGAAGGTGGCAGCCTCGGGGGTCCGGTCCTCGCGGCCGCGGCGGGCCTCCTGGGCGTGCTCGGCGGCGCACTGCCAGCGTCCATCGTGCTGGGCGACGCCTTCGGATCGCCCTTCGTGAGTGTGCCCAGCACCACCCGCGAGGCACTCGTCATCGGCTTTGGCCTGGGCAGCCTCGTCCCGCTGCGGCTCTCTGGCATGCTGTCGGAGGGCCGGCGGCTCTGGCTCGTGAGCGTGGTGCTCGGCGGGCTCGCCTGGTCCCTCTAAGGAGCTGATGTGCGCCGTCTCTGGCTTCTGCTGCCGAGTGCCCTGTTCTGCATCGCAGCCGCACTGAGCCCCGAACGAGGGGAGCTCGGGGTGGTGGCCAGCGACCACGTGCTCGCGAGCGAAGCGGGCGCCTGGGTCCTCGAAGAAGGCGGCAACGCCGTCGACGCGGCGGTGGCGGCCGCCCTGGCCGTGAGCGTGGTGCAGCCCAGCGCGGCCGGACTGGGTGGTGGCGGCTTCGCGGTGGTGGTCGACGGCGACGAACGCTGGGTGTTGGACTTCCGAGAGGTGGCTCCCGCAGCCAGCCACCCCGCGCTCTTCCGCGACGACGCGGGCGAGGTGATCGACGGCTTGTCGGTCGACGGTGGGCTGGCCGTGGCCGTGCCGGGCGAGGCGAGGGGGCTGATGGCCCTGCACGCGCGCAGGGGTCAGCTGCCGCTCGCGACCGTGGCCAAGCCGGCCTTGCGGTACGCCAAGCGCGGCTTCCCCGCGGGCCACAAGCTGGCGGCCGGGCTGGTGAAGCGCCCCGTCATGGCCGAGGCGCTGTTCGGCCTGACCTCCGCCCCGGTGCAGGGGGCCATGCTGAAGCGCCCGCGCCTGCACAAGGCGTTGAAGGCCTTCGTCGCGTCGAAGGGGGAGGCCTTCCACACGGGCTGGGTCGCCGAGGACCTGGTGGCGGCCGCGCGTGCGGCTGGAGGCCTGATCACGCTGGCGGACCTGGCGGACTACCAACCCACGGTGCGCGAGCCGCTCGTGGGGACGTACCTCGATCACACCATCATCACGATGCCGCCGCCGTCATCAGGTGGCGCTGTGCTCTTGCAGGTGCTCGGTGTGCTCGACGGCTACGATCTCGACGCACTCGGGCACGGAAGCTCGGCGTATGACCACCTGCTGGCCGAGGCGTTCCAGCACGCCTATGCCGACCGCGCGGCGTTCATGGGCGATCCCGCCTTCACGGACGTGCCCGTCGACCGGATGCTGTCGCCGGAGCGCATCGAGGCTGTGCGGGCGTCGATCCATCCCGCTCACACCCTGGACCGAGACGACTATGGAAGCGCCGTCTCGATCCCCGAGGACGCGGGCACGGAGCACATCGCCGTGATCGACGCCAGCGGCCTCACGGTCGCGCTGACCCACACCGTGAACACCGGCTTCGGCAGCAAGGTCGTGGGGCCGAGGTCCGGTGTCCTGCTGAACAACCAGATGGACGACTTCGTCGCCAAGCCGGGCGTGCCGAACACCTACGGGCTCATCGGGCGCGAAGCGAACCAGGTCGAAGCGGGGAAGAAGCCGCTCTCGTCGATGACACCGACCGTGGTGCTCGACCCCGAGGGTGTGCCCCTCATGGCGGTGGGCGCCTCGGGCGGGCCCTTCATCATCTCGAGCACCGTGCAGGCCATCGTGAACGTGCTGAGCTTCGGCA
>CAZSAT010000171.1:0-12659 GCA_964604675.1 uncultured Enterobacterales bacterium | reverse complement strand
CCGACGGCACGGATCCGGCGGCGGTGAGCACACAAGCGGTGACGCTGATCGTGCAGGGCGTGTTCACCCAGGACACCGACTTCGACGGCACGGGAAACGGGATAGCGCTCATGAACCGACCTCACGCGGTGATTCTCGCCAGAGGTGAGGCATCACGACGGGAGCTTCCGGGTGCTGGTCGGGCTGTCTGGGGCCGCCACGGCTCGATCCGGCAGCGTCCGTAAGGGCGAGACGGGGACTGGCTGGTGGTCGGGCGCAGGTGTCCCTGCCAACCGTCTTTCCGGGCCGCGGCAGGTCAGCCCGCAGCGGCGGCGGGCGGGGCCCTGCTGTCCTTCGTCAGGCCGCGGAACACCAGCCCGGCCGGGTAGCCCTGGATCACCCGACAGCGCTGAGCGCTGGACGAGCTGTTCGCGAGGTACCAGGCGGCGAGGCGGGGCGTGGATCGAGCGCTTCGGCGAGGAGTGAGTTTTCCAACGTTGGAAAGGTAGCGGCGCCAGTATCTTGTAAGCGACAATACGACGCCGTTTTTTTTTTCCGCCTGCGAAGCCACTCTCAGGCGCACAACCCGTTGATCGGCGCTTGGCCCCTCCAGTACGGTTCAGGGACACCAACGAGGGGGAACGAGCCATGCAGCAAGCCCGGAGCCAGCACCAGCCGGGGCATCTCGAGGGGAACACGCACGCCTGGGGGAGCCCGTGGACGGCCTCGAACGCCTGACCATCGCGTTCGCGACCCGGAGCGTGCCCATCGGCGGGCGCGCCCCCTGGGAGCGCTGCCTGGGCGGCTCGGAGTCGGCCCTGGTCTTCGCTGCCCGTGCCCTGGCCGCCCGCGGCCACCATGTGGAGGTGTTCACCCACTGCGACCGCCCCGGCGTGGTGGACGACGTCACCTGGCGCGACCTCGGCGATTTCGACCTGCACGCGCGCACGCGCACCTGGGATGTCTTCGTCTCCTTGCGCTTCCCCGACCTGGTGCAGCGCGACCTCCGCGCCGGCCTGCGGCTGCTCTGGTGCCAGGACGTGCTGCGCGGCGGCCCCGGCGCCCCGCCGCTGGACGGCTGGCTCGCCTGGGTCGACCGCATCGTCTTCGTCAGCGCGTGGCACCGGCAGGACGCCATCCAGTGGTGGCCCTCCATCGCTCCGCGGGCCGAGGTCGTCCGGAACAGCTACGAGCCGGACTTCCTGCCCGCCGAGTCGCCCCAGCGCGAGCAGCCCCCGCTGCTGGTCCACCTCTCGCGACCCGAACGCGGGCTGGCCCCACTCCTGGCCGCCTGGCCCTCCATCCACAAGCGCTTCCCCGAAGCCACCCTGAAGGTTGCCCGGTACCGCAGCTTCCACGAGCCCGCCGGCAGCCAGACGGAGGCCTTCTGCCTGCGCATGGACGAGGCCGTGCGCCAGGCCGAGGGCGCCGACCACCTCGGCCACCTGGCCAAGCCCGCCCTCTTCGAGCTGCTCCACCGGGCCACGCTCATGGTCTACCCGGCGGACTTCGACGAGACCTCGTGCATCAACGCCATCGAGGCCCAGGCCTGCGGCCTCCCCTCGGTCGCCGTCGCCCGCGGCGCCCTGCCCGAGACCTTCCACCCGGACGCGGCCGTGCTCGTCGAGCCGGGCCCGGACCTGCCGTCCCGCTTCGCCGACCGCGTCGTGGAGCTGCTCTGGGATCCCGAACGCCGCGACGCAATGGCCGCCGCCGGCCGCGAGCACGCCCGCGCCTACACCGCCGCCGCCGTCGCCGAGACCTGGGAGGCGCTCTTCCTCCGCCTGTTCGCCGAACGCTCCGCGAGCGCGGGCGCCGCCATCGCCCGAACGTTGCACGCCCGTGGCGAGCTCGACGCCCTCACCTCCGGAGAGCACCCGCCCTTCCGCCCCGTCGCGGCGCCCGGGCCGGCCATCGCCCCCTTCCCCGGCCTGGGCGAGCGGCTGACCCAGACGCTGCGGCGTCGCCTCGGGGACGGTGACCACGTCCTCACGCTCACGGCACCACCGGACCTCTCGGGGCCCCCGCCCGACGCGCCCTTCGACGCCCTGCTCGACCTCGGCCACCTCTGCTGCGCCGCCGACCGCCCCGCCTTTCTCCGCTGGGCGGCCACCTGCGTGCGCCCCGGGGGCCGCGTGGTGCATGCCCTCCCTCACGCGGGCCAGCCCTGCCTCCCGGGCCAACGCGTGCAGCCCGGCTACGACGAGCTGCTCTCCTGGTTCGGTGAGGACCCTGCCATCGAGCACGACCTCACCCTCGAGGGCGAGGCCCCCTGGGGCCAGCCCGCGCTCTGCCGCATCGTCAGCTACGCCACCCGCGCCGACGGCTCGTCTCCGGCAGCGTGCGCCCCAGACAACCCAGCGCGAAAGCTCCGGGTCACCCGCCCCGTGCCCACCGTCAGCGTGTGCATGATCGTGCGCGACGCCGCCGACACGATCCACACCGCGCTCTCGTCCGTGCTGCCGATCGCCGACGAGTACCGCATCGTCGACACCGGCTCCGTCGACGGCACCCTCGACGTGATCGACACCTTCTCCAGGCGCTGCCCGGTCCCCGTGCACGTCCGCAGGGCCCCCTGGCCGAACGACTTCTCGGTCGCCCGGAACTGGAGCGTCGAAGACGCCGAGGGGGACTGGATCCTCTGGATCGACGCCGACGAACAGATGGTGGGCGCCGAGCGTCTCCGCCGGCTGCTGCAGTCCGACCACTACGAGGCCTTCGCGATCAAGCAGCACAACCTCATCTTCGACCGCGGGCTCAGCCAGGCCGAGATCCCCTTTCGGGTCTACCGCAACCACCGCGGCTACCGCTTCTACGGCGCGGTGCACGAGCATCCCGAGGTCTCGCTCAACCAGGTCATCGAGCCCTGGCTCCCGGCCGAGGGCGTCGACATCCTCGATCGTGGATACCTCACCGAGCCCACGCGGAAGCGCAAGCTGCTCGCGCGCAACCTGGCGCTCCTGAACCTCGACTACCAGTCCTACCCGGGGCGCCGCCTCACCGACATCCTGTACCTGCGCGACTGTGTGAACCTGGTCGGCTTCGACGTGCTCGAGAAGCAGGCCATCCGCGCCGACCACCGGGACGCGCTGCTCCGGGCGCTGGACCGCTACGAAGAGGTCTGCCTGCCCGAGCGCGGCCGCTACTACCGGCTCGGCCGCGAGTACTACGACCGGGGCCTGGCCCTGCTCGGCCTGGGCCACGAGCTGCACCTGGCGGTCGGCGGCAAGGACCCGCAGAAGGTCGTGCACCGCTTTCGCAAGACCGACGACGCCTTCTGGCTCACCGCGGATGCCACGCGGCGCCACGTGGAGCGCGTGCTGCTGCCTGGGAGGCCTGTGTCATGAACGCGCCGAACGGACCCTGGGTGATGGCTGGGCACGCCGCCGACGCCTCGCTGCCGGCAGACCAGCTCGCGCCCCCCGAGGCCCAGGAGCTTCGGCGGTTGCTGGGAGAACGGGACCAGCTCGTCGCACAGATCCGAGAAGTCGAGCGGCGGCTGGAGCTGCTGGTCTTGTCGGCCCGCGACCGGCGCGCGCTCACCGGCCCCGTGCGTGTCCACCCCGCGACGGGCGCCATCGAGCCTTGCGCGACGCAGACGGAGAACGACCATGGCTGAGACCGGCGCCCTGACCGACCGCACGCCCTACTTCCCCTGGGACGCCGAGAAGTTCCAGATGTACCAGGACTACGGCGGCACCATGATCCTGCAGGCGGTGTGGAAGGACGCCACCCGCACAGAGGACCTGATCCGCTTCATGGCGAACGGCAACGTCGAGTTCCTCGGCGAGCTGGTGCTTGGCGGTCCATTCCCAGCCATCCGGGCCATGGACACCTTCAGCATCACGTCGGAGGTGAGCGGGGGGACCGACATCCTGTCCCTGCGGACGGGCGGCGGTGCCGGCGACGAGGCGTTGCGCATCGAGGCAGACGGGACGGTGTCGAGTGCCGTGAGCAAGACGTTGGCGCTGAAGAGCTACGTCGCCGACCTCCCGGCCAGCCCCGCCTTCCAGTTCGACACGAGCGAGACACTCGCCGTCGGCCAGCCCTACCTCGACCTGAAGGCCACGGGCGCCTCGGCGATGACGCTCACCAACCAGGGCGCCGTCGCTCCCGAGTACGAGCTACGTGCCTGGGGAGCGTTGACGCTGCGCTCACAGGACGTGTCGCTGGCCCGCGCCGTGAAGATCGACGGCAACGACATCGACCTCTTCACCACCAACGGTGCAGCACAGGAGCGGTGGGGGCTCTTGGACACCGACGCCGTCGACGCTCGGCGTCGCCTCACCATCGATGACGGTGCGCCTACGCCGCTTCCTCAGGTCCTCAGCCTGGACTGTCAGTCCTTCGAGCTGGTCGCCACGGAGTCCGCCAGCCAGAACCGCTGGGGGGTCTTCGACATCTCCAACGTCGGCAGCCTGAGGAGGCTCAAGGTCGACAATGGCGCGCCTACACCGGTGGCACAGCCGCTGCGTTTGGACTGCAGTACCTTCGAGATCGTCACGACGGACTCGGGGTCACAACTCCGATGGGGCCTCTTCGACATCTCCTCCGTCGGAAACCTGCGGCGCCTGAAGGTCGACAACGACGCGCCCACGCCCATCGCGCAGCCTCTCCGCATCGACTGCAGCACCTTCGAGATCGTGACGACGCACTCCTCCGCCCAGGCTCGCTGGGCCCTGTTCGACATCGACAGTGCCTCCGGCGACAGACAGCTCACCGTCGACGACGACGCGCCGACACCCAACGCCCAGAGCCTGAAGCTGGACTGCAAGGAGCTCGACGTCATCGCGTCCATCAACGGCTCGCAGCAGCGGTGGGGCGTCTTCGACAACCCGGCCGGCACGACCCGACGCTTGAAGATCGACAACGGCTCCATTCCGCAGGAGCTCGAGCTCAACGCCAAGGAGCTCACCCTCTTCGTGGAGGACAGCAGCACCCAGAAGCAGTGGGGACGTGTGGCGTTCAGCAGCGGCACCCGGATCCTCGAGATCGGTTCGGCGGGTACCGGCGAGCCGCTCCGCATCGACGCCGACAGCCTGGAGCTCTACGACCGGGACGCCTCCCTGTCGGTCGTCACCCTTGAGTACGCGGCGTCCCAGAGCCGCCTCGAAGCCCCGCGGGACCTCACGCTCCGCGCTTACGACGGCGTCAACTACCACACCACGCGGCTCTATGCCGACGACTACCTCGTCTTCATCCAGGGCACCGGCAACGCCTTCGACGTACGGGAGAGCGGCGGCAGCACCCGGTTCAAGGCCTCTTACGACGGCACGGTCACGATCACCGCGCCGAGCGCCAAGGATGCTCGGATCGATCTGGCGCGCACGAAGACGTGGCGCATCGCGTCCGAGGATTCGACCGGCAAGCTCAACATCGTCAACACCACGGACACGGGCACACCGACCATCGAGATCACGACCGACGCCGACCTCTATGCCGACGGGTTCCTGGGGACCAAGACGGTCAACGGAGACCCGGGCTCGGGCGTGGGCAACGCTGGCGCCATCGCCGTGGACACCACCAACGACCGGCTCTGGGTCCGACTGTCCGGGAGTTGGAAGTACGTGGACCTCACCTAGATGGCGCTCCCCTCCCAAGGCCTCGTCGCGGCTCTGTTCATCTGGGCCGGCACCGCGTGCTCCACCGCGGAAGCGCCCACCGGCACGTGTGCGGCCGACGTTCCCGGCCCCGAGGTCCCCTACGACGGCCACAACCAGGACTGCGAGCCGGGAGACATCTCCGACCTCGACGGCGACGGCTATGCGGCGGTCGCCGGAGACGATTCAGACTGCGACGACTCCAACGGGAGCGTACATCCAGGTGCCGACGAGGTGGAGGCCGACGGCATCGACCAGGACTGCGACGGCTTGGACTGGGTCGATCTCGACGACGATCGACATGGCGATGTCGGCGCGGGCTGGGACGATTGCGACGACGGCGACCCGGACGTGCACCCAGACGCAGACGAGATCCCCTACGACGGCATCGACCAGGACTGCGACGGAGGCGATCTGGTCGACGTCGACGGCGATGGTCACGCCTCCGTCGAGGCGGGCGGGACCGACTGCGACGACGAAGATGCCCATGTCTTCCCCGGGGCCAGCGAACACCCAGCCGACGGCATCGACTCCGACTGCGACGGAACCGACGGAACCGACCTCGACGAGGACGGGTACGACAGCACCGCCATCTTCGCCGGCACCGACTGCGACGACGACGACGCCTCCATCCATCCCGGCGCCGAAGAGACCTGGGGCGACGAGATCGACAGCGACTGTGACGGCACCGACGGAACCGACGCGGACGGCGACGGCTTCCTCCCCGCCGACGAGGGTCAGGGTGACGACTGTGACGACTCGGACGACTCGATCTACCCCGGGGCCGCGGAGACCCTCGGCGACGGGATCGACAGCGACTGCGACGGCACCGACGGCACCGACGTCGACCGTGATGGCTACGACAGCGACAACGTGTTCGGCGGGAAGGACTGTGACGACTCGAATCCGGACATCCATCCCGGCGCCGTCGAGAGCGTGGGCGATGGCGTCGACAGCGACTGCGACGGCACCGACGGCACTGACCTCGACGGCGACGGCTACGACACTATCGATCTCGACGGCGGAGACGATTGCGACGACGACGACGCCAGCGTCCACCCGGACGCCGAGGAGACCGCCTACGACGACATCGACCAGGACTGCGACGGGGCAGACCTGACGGATGTGGATGGCGATGGCTACGACGGCGAGCTCGCAGACGGCGAGGACTGCGACGACGACGACGCCTCGATCTACCCGGGCGCGGGCGAGACGGCAGGGGACTCCACCGACAACGACTGCGACGGCCTGACCGACGAGGTCCTCGTCTGTGCGGACGGCACGGGGGACTACACCACCATCCAGGACGGCGTCGATGGCGTCGCGGACGGCTCGACGCTGGAGATCTGCCCGGGCACCTACACCGAGCTCGTCGAGATCGAGGACCGCTGGCTTACCATCGTGGGGGGAGGTGACCACCCCGACGATGTCGTCATCGACGGCACGACGGGTGCTGAAGCCGGCGTCGAGGTGACGGGGGAGAGTTCGGTAGTCGAGGTGAGGTGGCTGAGCATCTACGGCGGCAGCGCCGCGGATCCGCTCTATGTGAACGATGTCACCTACTTCCTGGCGGACACCATCGACTTCTGCGGCACGGAGTCGAGGTATTCCTCGTACGGGGCCTTTCACCTCGGATCGGCGGAGGGCGGATACGCTGGCATCCTTCGCTCCTACTTCTGCTCAGAAGACGGCGACGGCCTGTCCGTCCAAATGGAAGACTGGCGGGCTGGCGCTACCTTCGAGTGGTCGCAAAACATCGTCACGGGCACTGCGCCCTTTGTGGTCAATCCCGTGGGCGACGGTACAAGTCTGATCGAAAACAACATCTTTCTCGACTGCGAACTCACGCTGTACTCCTACTTGGCTGCAGAGCAGTCCACGACGTTCCGGCACAACACGCTAGTCGACTTGGCCTCCTTTCGCGTCTACAGCCGTTGGGCATTCATGGACCTCGGCACGCTCCCATCTGTGGTCTTCGACAGCAACCTCCTGTCTGATGTGACCACCTACAACTACGATGATACCGACTACTTCTGGGTGGGCGTCTGGGCCGACTACTACACCTACACCAACTTCCTCTCCCTCTACGGAATCGCGAGCATCGTTGACGCTGTCGGCCCCACATCGTTCGACACCAACCTCGCCTACAACCTGAATGCCTGGTACAGCACGGCTCACTACGAGCAGGAGTATTACGGCTACGATGAGCATACGGACACCGGACTGGGTCCGCTCCTCCGCGCGGAGGTGATCGAGGACGACCCGGTCTTTGCAGGCGACACCGGCTTGGGCGCCTATGCCCTCGACCCCTCGAGCCCGGCGGTCGATGCGGGTAGCGGAGACTCCGATCCAGACGGTTCGGCAGCAGACATCGGGGCTTGCGGAGGCCCAGACGGCGACTGGTACAAGGAGGTCCCATGGCAGCTACGTTGAAGATCTGCATCATGGTCCACGTGGAAGACAGCCAACACTGGAACGATCGCGTCCAAAACACCGGTACGCCCGGCAAGTATCTCCAACAACAGCTCGGCATGCTCGCCACTGTCGTCGCTCGGCCGGATCCCTTTGCACCCGGAAACCCGGATCGGGGAGCCAAGGTCTCCCTCCAGGTGGACAGGTGGTACCTCGATGACGCCGACCCTTCGGTGGATCCCCCGTCGGCACGCTACCCGCTCGGCAGCGCGACCTCGCTCTCCTGGATCCTCGACGAGGGCGGCAACTTCTGGTGCCAGTGCCACTGCGCCACCTACGACCACCTGCACACCGTCCGCGCGGTCGTCATGAGCGCCTACGAGGGCGAGGGCGGCGCCCAGGTTCCCTCGGTGCACGTAGCCGGCCGCAGCGGTGGCGCGGACCTCTCCGAGCTCCTGAAGGGCAACACGCCCAGGGACTGGCTCTCCATCACCCAGGCCGAGGGCATGCGGCTGATGAACTCCTCGGTGATGAACTACTACGCGAACGTCGTCCAGTCGCTGCGACCGTACGCCATGCCGCTGACCGAGATGGCGCTCGTGCACGGCCACGACGCCGCGCCCGGTCCCTGGGACAACAAGATGAGCATCGGCACGATGCGCCAGCGCCCCTTCTGGATGGAGCTCGCGAGCGTCTGGCACGATCACGGCGATCTCGACCAGCTCTTCCCGATCTCGAGCTTCTCCGACACGGGCTCGGTGATGATGATCCCGCAACCGGATCGCTGGTACTTCGACTCCGCCCAACAACGGCGCACCGCCTACCGCGAGCGTGAGGTCTCCCAGGAGAGCCTCGAGTACCTCCTCACCGAGGTCTGGACGGCCGCCAACCTGATGACACGCTTCCAGTCGAGCATCACGAACGCCTGGTACACCCAGCTCATCCCCAGCCAGCTCAACGACGGGGTCATCTCCATGGTGGGGAACTTCGTGTCGTCCGTGAACAAGATGCTCAACGTCTACGGCAATGGCACTCCGGGCGACGAGGTCTGGGGCGAGTGGAAGAACATGAACGAGATCGGCAGCCTCTTCGCGGACTCCACCAGCAAGTGGCACTGACCGAGACATGGAGACGGGGTGCCTGCTCGTCAGCTTGGAGCCATCGGGCGCCGCTGCACGCCACGGGGCGCTGGCACTGGTCGACCCCCTGTCCGAGCGGGTGGTCGCGACGAGGATCCTGAGCCAGCCCTCGGCGACGCTCACCGGCCTCGCGCGCGGCCTCGTCCTGCTCCAGGACCGGCTCTACATCGCGGCGAGCTTTGCCATCCTGGTGGTCGACGCAGCCAGCCTGGCGGTCATCGCGACGATCGTCGATCCGCGCTTCCGTGATCTCCATGCGCTCATGATCCACGAGAACAAGCTCCTGGTCGTGAACACGGGCCGCGACGAGGTCCTGGTGGTCGACCCCCACACACACGAGGTGGAGCAGCTGTGCGCTCTCCCGATCCCGGAGGGCGCGCGCGTGCAGTCCCCCGGGAGCTGGCACCACATGAACTCGATCGAACACGACCTGGGCGGCTGGCTGCTCTGTGCGCATGGCCGGGGTGTCCGCGGCGCGATCTGGCGGGCCGACAGCCAGGGCGACTGCACCGTCATGTGGCCCCCAGAGGGTCAACCGCCCCTTCATGCACCCCACGACGCCACCAGGGTCGGAGAGCACATCGTGTTCAACGAGAGCGGGCGTGGGGCCCTCGTCTCCACGGCCGGTCGCGCCATCTCCCTCGGCGGTTGGTGCCGCGGGCTGCGGCAGGTCCAGGGGGGCTTCGCCGTGGGGGTGAACCCGTTCCAAGACCACGTCGGGCCGGTCGCCTCTCCATGCCTCGCCCTCGTCAGGGCGTGGCGGCTGCATCGCCTCGTGCCCCTCGGGCTGCAGCCTCCCCTCCAGACCTACGCGGTGGTCGAGGCACCCGACGAGGCGCGTGACTGGCCCTGGGTCCGCGAGGCAGCCTGATGCACGTCCACGTCGAGCTCGGCGCCGCCCCGCAGTGGTCGCCGATCCGGCCCGACGACCCGAGCCGGATGCTCGGCGGGACCGAGCGGCTCGCCCTTCGGCTCGCCAGCCTGCTCGCCGGCACCGGGCACGAGGTGACGTTCCGGGGCGGCGACGCCCGAGGGACGTGGCAGGGCGTGAGCTTCCTCGCGCCCGGCGAGCCGGTCGGCGCGCCCCAGCGGGTGGTCGGCGTCATGGCTGACCCGCCGGCCGACGCCGTCAGCGCCCGCCACATCGCGTGGTCCCACGCTGCCCAGTGGCCCCACCAGGCCGACGGGTGGGACGCGATCGTCGCTGTCTCCGCCTACCACGCCGACCTGCTCAGGCCCCGCCTCACGCTCCCCGTCCACGCCATCCCGGCGGCCTGCGACCCGCCGCCCCTCCAGCAGGGAAGGCGCGACCTGTTCCTCTACGCGTCCAGCCCCGATCGGGGACTCCACCGGCTCCTCGCCGTCTGGCCCCAGCTCTTCGAGCGCTTCGGCCGTCCGCTGCACGTCACCTACGATCTCCGCAGAGTGCTCCGCGCCCACGCAGGCCGCCCGGACCCTCTCGGCGCACGACTGCGAGCGATCAGCCAGGCCGCGGACCAGCCCGGTGTGATCGTGCACGGCCCCCTCGACGAGGCGCGCCTGGCCTCCCTGCGGGACCGGGCCCTCGCACTGCTCTACCCTCTGGACCCCGTCCTGCCTCACAGCGAGCTCTTCTCGCTCTCGATCGTCGAAGCGTGCGCCGCCGGCGTCCCGCCGGTGCTCGCACCCGTCGACGCCCTCCCGTCCGTGTACGGCGACGTGGCGCGCTTCGTCGAGGCACAGGCCCCGGTCTGGGACGCGGCACCCTGGCTCGAGGCGGTCGAGGAGGTCCTGGCCGACGCCGACTACCCCGCCCGGTGCCGCGCCTTCGCCATGCGCCGCAGCTGGGCGGACTTCTTCGCAGACTGGACCTCGTTGCTCGAGGAGACGGCTCGCCCGTCAGCGCGGGCGGTGCCCACACCCGAGGGCGCCTGGGTCTTCGTCTGCCGCGACCTACCCGGTGTCCCGCTCCTCCGACCGGCGATCGAAGAGGTCGCACGCCGTGGGCACCACCTGACGGTCCTCACGGACCACGCACCCACTTCGGAAGCCCTCGGCGCCGAGCTGCCCGTCCGCTGCGTGGGGCACCTCCCCGACCTCCTCGACGGGGTGCCGAAGAACCCCGGGCGCGTGGTCGTCACGCACCCGTCGACCTGCATCGATCTGCTCGCCGGACTGCGGGAGCGCTCCGGCAAGGCCCCCCTCGCCGCCCTGGAGTCCGGCTGGCTCGACCACGCGAAGCTGGATCCCAGGCTCCAGCTGCTCGACCTCGTGCTGCACGCGCTCTCCGCCGAGGAGTGGACGGCACCGCAAGCAGACGGCATCTTCCACCTCCCCCCATGGCTCGCGGACCGAACGCAGCCCCTGGGCTCGTGGTGCTGTCCCAGCCCCTCTCGAGGGGTCGATGCGGACCGGGTCCTGGTCGATCTCTCGGGATTTCCCGCTGCTCACGCCCGCGCCTTGACGGAGCCACTGATGGCGGCCCTGGCAGCCCTGCGTGCGGCGCGTCCGGAACTCGGCGTACGTTGGGTGCGCACGGACGCCAGCCCCAACGAACCCTGGGCGGAGCAGGTGTCGGGCGCCTCCACCTGGGGCCGGGATGCCCTGATCGGCGTCCGGTGCGTGGTCACCGCACCCTCCGTGCCGAGGGCGCTCGCGGCGGCGGCGGCGGGCGTGGGTGTGCTGGCCCTCGCGCCCGGCACCGTGTTCCGCGACGACGCCATCGCCTACGCCGACCGCATCGGGCGCGCCCTCGCCCTGTCAGGCATCTGCGACACCTGCTACGGCGTGCCCACCGTCCAGCAGCTGACACGTCGGCTTCACGTCCTCCTCGAAAGCACGCCGGCACCGTCCCCTGGCGACCCGCGCCGAGTGGTCGACCGGCTGGAGGCGATGGAGCCGGCACCGCGGCCCCCGGTGTGGCGCCCTCCCGTGCTCCGAGGCTGACCGTGCTGGTCCCTGCCCAGCTCCCCGTGCAGCTAGCCATCTCCAACGCACGCCTTGGCGTGCCCTGCCACGGCGCCTTCGCCGTCGCGCCTCCACCCCCCGAGCACGCGATGGCCTGGTGCCTGGCGCTCGCGCCTCTGTTCCAGCTCCTCCCGCCGGTGCGCTACCCCAACCTGCTCGTCGTGGCGCCCACCCTTCCGGGGCTCGCATGGGCCTTTCCTGGCTACGCCGCGTGGCTCGGTCCGCCCTTGCCCTCCGGCCTGACCGCCAGCGTCTTGCTCGACAAGGCCGTCACCCAGCTCGCGCCCGACACGCCGCCCACCCCGGACTTCTCCGTGGTGGTCGCGATGGATCCCGTCGCCGGGCCCCCCTTCGAGGAGCGGATCGCGGACCTCTGCCGCTGGCTGAAGCCAGGCGGTCGACTGCTGCTCGCCTTCGAGGCGGATCCGTCCCGGCCCCTCGCCCTCCCGACCGACACCACCCTCGCCGTCGGCGTCGGCTCCCTCCTGCCGGGCGCGCCCGACTTCGACCTTGCGGCGTTCGCCGACGCGACGCGCTCCTCCGCCATCCCCGCAGACCATCCCATCGCCGTCGTCGCGCTGGA
>CAZSAT010000170.1:0-12796 GCA_964604675.1 uncultured Enterobacterales bacterium | reverse complement strand
TGACCGATCCGGACGGCAGCCGTGCGGACATGGGCGCGTACGGCGGGCCGTACGGCGGCTGGTAGCGCTCCACCCGCTTCCGTCCCGGGCCTCCGACAGCTCCACTCCACATGGTGCCGCGCACCATGGCATCATCCCGGCCATGCGCTGCACCCTGCCCCTGAGCCTGGTGGTCCTGACCGGCTGCCACCTGCATGAGAGCCCCGACATCAAGAGCTGCGAGGACGCGCCCCTGGGCTGCGGCGACGCCGACTCGGGGGACCTCGACGACGAGGACGGCGACGGCGTTCCCGCTAGCGAAGACTGCGACGACGGCGATCCCGAGGTCGGAGGCCCTCAGACCTACTACGTCGACAGCGACGACGACGGCTGGGGCGACGCCGAGAACCCCGTGGAAGCTTGCGAGCAACCCGACGACGCCGTGCCCGAGTCCGGCGACTGCGACGACACCAGCGACGCGGCCTCCCCGGACATCGCCGAAGAGATCTGCGACGACGGGCTCGACAACAACTGCAACGGCAGCCAGGACGACTGCATCTGGTCGGGCGACACCACCACCGGCAAGGCGCAGGCCTACCTCTGGACCGACACCCCCGCGAGCTACAGCTCGGAGGTGCACCCCCTGCTGGTGCACGACGATCTGAGCGGCGACGGCATCCCCGAGATCGTGCTGGGGCAGCTCTACGCCTACGACGGCAAGGGCGGCTACGGCGCGGCCTACGTCTTCGAGGGCGACAGCACCGGCGAGCTCGAGGCGAGCCAGGCCTACGCGGTCTACACGGGCGAGGTGACCGACTTCGTCGGCGTGAGCCTCGCGGCCGGGGACCTGAACGGCGATGGCCAGGCCGATCTGGTCACGGGCGTCAGCGGCTACTCCAGCGAGGTGGCGTCGAACTGCGGGGCCGCGGCGGTCTTCCTCGGCCCGCTCGCGGCCGGCGGGGGTGCCCTGTCGAGCGCGGACTACCTGCTCATCGGACCAGCCGCCGAGGCGCAGACCGGTCACAGCGTGGCCATCGGTGACGTCACCGGCGACGGTCTGAGCGTGATCAGCGGCGCCGTGCTGGCCGGTTCGGCCGACCAGGGTTCCGTGTACGTGTTGCCGGCCGGCACCACCGAGGACCTGTCGCTCAGCGATGCCGCCGCGCAGATCACGCCCACCAGCTCGATCCGCCTCGGCTCGGCCCTGACCGCGGGCGATCTCGACGGCGACGGGATCGACGAGCTGCTGATCGCGACCACCTACGCCAACGACTACGCCGGCGCGGTCTACGTGTTCCAGGGACCGGTGACCGGCACCCTCACCACCGACGACGCCGTGGTCGACCGGAGCAGCAGGGAGACCAGCGCGTACTTCGGCGACGTGCTCGACCTGGTGGGCGACGTCGACGGCGACGGCACCGACGACCTGGCCATCGGCGCCTACAAGAGCGACGGCGAGGTCGCCAACAGCGGCGAGCTCCAGCTCTTCACCTCGATCCTGACCCAGAAGGAGGCCACCGCGACCCTCGTCGGCAACGCGCAGGTCACCGGCGTCGGCAGCGGCGTCGACGGCTACGACTTCGACACCGACGGGCACGCGGATCTGGTGGTGGGCGCCTGGCAGGACAGCTCGGTGGACGGCGAAAACGCCGGCAGCGCGCGCCTCTTCTACGGGCCCATCACCGGCACGGTGCAGCAGGTGGACGCTGCAGCGAAGTTCCGGCCGGTCGCCAGCGGGGGGTACCTCGGTCGCCTCGTGGGCGCGGCGGACGTCGACAGCAACGGCACGGGCGACGTGGTGGTCGGCAGCCACTACAGCCCCCACCAGGGCTCGGTGGGCACGGGCGCGTGGGTGTTCGGCGGCCCCGGCTACTGAGCCGACGCCCCGGCCTGCCCGCGATAGGCGTGCTGCATGGTCGCCTTCGGACTGCTCAGCGTCATCGTCCTCTCCGTGGTGGTGTCGACCCTCCCACGCCAGAAGCGTGAGGGAGCACCGCTCGCTCCGGTGGCGGTCGGGCTCGGGGCAGGGGCTGCGGGGTCCCTGGTCACCGCCTGGATCTGCCTCTTCCCGGGCACGGTCCACGACAGCGTGGAGCTGGCGCCCAAGGCCACCGAGCGGGTCGAGGTCGGAGCCGGCCAGGCGCTGCTCGTCACCGCGTCGTTCCCGCCCCTGGACCGTGATCCCACGGCGGACGAGGAGACCACCGCCTTCGCGGTCCGCGTCGCGGGCGACGGTTGGGAGCAGAAGCTCATCGACGAGGTGCGCCGGTCCGGAGCCGGCGAGAAGCGCATCGGCGACGGTGGGTCGGGGGTGTCCGACGGCGGCAAGCGCCGCGGCGGGATCGGGGAAGAGCTCCAGCACCGCTACCGCCTGGTGGGCGAGGGCAGTGTGCTCCTGGAGGTCACCAACTGGCACGGCGAGGCGGCCGAGCACCTGTTGGTCGAGGTCATCGACGCGCCGCCCTCGGAGGGGCCGCTCGCACTGCTGGCGTTCGGCCTGCTGCTGCTCGGCGCGGTGTGCGACGGACGCTACAAGACCGACCGGTTGAGCGCCGACCTCGGCTTCCTGGGGATGCTCGCGCTCTTCGTCGCCGACCGCGTCACGCCGCTCGGCTCGTGGTTCCACGTGATCGGCACGCTCGTCACCGCGCTCTTCGTGGGTGGCTTCGGTGGCATGGCCGCCGGAGCCATCGGGAAGAAGGTGTTCGGGAGCGCGCAGGACAAGGAGTAGGCTGGGGTCGTGCAGCTCAAGCACAGCCAGCGTCCGGCGACCTCGGACGCCGTCACCGAGAGCGCGGAGGAGGTCTCCGTCGCGGTGCAGCGCGTGCTCGGCGTGCGCCGCCTGGAGGCCCTCCGCGCCGGCGCCGGCGCCGACGAGCAGGAGCTGTACCTCCTGCACCTCGCCCAGCTCCAGGCGGAGACCGGCCTGGACTTCTCGGGCTACCTGCCCTGGAGCGCACCGCCGAGCTTCCTTCGCTCCGTCGCGCCGTGGTACCGCGTGCTCGCCAACGAGCGCGGGCAGGCCCGGCCCGAGCCGACGGAGCTCGCCGAAGACGAGGAGCCGATCGAGCAGGCGCTCGCCCTGCTGCCGGCACCCGCGCGGGAGCTGGAGCGGCCCGCGCCGACACGGGCGCACCTGGCCGGCCTGTCGCCCGCCACGAGCGACGGCGAGGATCCATGGGGCCTCCGCGGCACGCTGCAGCCACGGGACACCCCCTCCCTGCTCCTCCTCGAAGCCCTGCGAACCGAGCTGCCAGACCGGGCCGAGGCGCCGCCGCTGGCACTCGTCCACGCCGGACTCTCCCAGCTCCTGCAGCACGACGGCGACACCGTAGCGGGCCTGGCGGGCGTGGTCCGCGCCGAGCCGCCGTCGGCGTCCTCCCTCGAGGCCCTCCAGGCGGACTGGGCCCCCTACCCCACCTTTGCCGCGGCGGCGGCCCTGCAGGTCGAGGCCATGGGCGTCGTGGACTGCGGCCAGGTGGAAGCCAGCGTGTCCCGTCATGCCGAGGCCGACGCCGAGCGGTGGGACCCCGCGCTGGTGCTGAGCCGGATCACCGAGAGCCGGGGCCATGGGCTGGAGCCCGGCCTGGCGGCCCGCATGGCGCAGGCGCTCGGACGCGAGCTGCCCGCGGTGGTCATCCACACCGACGAGGCCGCGGCCCAGGCCGCCGAAGCCCTCAACGCGCGCGCCTTCGCGCAAGGCCACCACCTGTACTTCGCGCGCGGCGAGTGGGCCCCAGGCACCCGCGAGGGCGACGAGCTCCTGGCCCACGAGCTCACCCACGTGGTGCAGCATGCGGAGGGCCGCCTGCCGCAGGGGAGCGGCGAGGGGCTCGACGTGTCCAGCCCGTCGGACAGCCACGAGCGGGAGGCCTACGCCGCCGGCCGCGAGGCCGCCTCGAGGCTCGACGACACCGCGGGCCAGCCCCTCTGGGGTGCCGCGTTCCCACCCGAGCAGCGCCTGGCCGCCGCCGCGATGACGTGGGGCCTGTCGACCGGCCTCGGCGCCCTGGGGGTGGTCGCGGAGCAGGCCAGCCACGAGGTCGAACCTGGACAGGACGGCGACGTCGAAGCCTGGAGCCTCTCCGGTGCGTGGGACGCCGTGTCCGGGGTGGCGAGCGACGCCTGGGACATGGCCGGTGCAGCCGTCGATGCCGTAGGCGATGCAGCGGGCGCGGTGATGGAGCTGGGTGCCGATGCCCTGCTCGGCATGGTGCGCATGGTCTCGCCAGGGCTGGCGGACCTCATCGCCGACGGCCCTGGCGGCATGATCCAGGAGCTGATGGAGAGCACCGTCGGGTCCTGGGTCACGGGGCTCTTGCCCGACATCGATCTGGGCGGCCTCTTCTCCCAGATCGGCGGCACGGTCACCGAGGTGCTCGGCACGCTCGGCGGTGCGCTCGGCGGCGACCTCGGTTGCTGCACCATCGTGGGCGACTGGATCAACGCGCTGAGCGGTGTGGTGGGCGGCATCCTGAACCACCCGGCCATCGAGTCCGCCAAGGGCGTGCTCGAGGGCATCCAGTCCACGATGATCGACATCTACGCCATGATCCTGGCGCCCGGTGTCGACGTCCTGAAGACCATCCTCGGCGCCGCCTGGGACGGGGTCACCGCCGTGGTGAACACGGTGCGTGGCTGGTTCTCCGCAGCCTCGAACGCCGCGGGCGTGGTCTGGGACTGGGTCAAGGACACCCTCGGCTTCGGCGGCGACAGCTCCGAGGGGGGCGTGTGGAACTGGATCAAGGGCTTCGCCGACGACGTCTGGACCTCGCTCAAGGAGACCTTCGCCCCGGTCGCCGGTCCGCTCCAGACCATCGGCACGGTGCTCGCCGCGCTCACCCCGATGGGCCAGATGTACATCGCGTTCCAGGTGGGCGGCGAGCTCATCCGTTGCGGCGAGTGGCTCTGGCAGAACTGGGGCCGCGACGACATGATCTCGGCGGCCCACCAGGAGATGGGCGGCACGATCCTCCCGGGCTTCCTCGACGCGATCAACAGCTTCTCCACGGGCTTCGGCGACTTCGCCGGCTGGATCGGCGGGCAGCTCACGAGCTTCGCAGGCTCCCTGCTCGGCCTGCTGGAGGCCGTGAGCGGCATCCCGCTCGTGGGCCTCGCCAGCGGCTTCATCCAGTCTGTGTCGAATGCTGTCAGCGGCGCCATCGACTGGGCGGTCGGAGGTCTGCGGGACGTCTGGTCCTCCATCACGAAGCTGGCCCGGGACTTCTGGACGTGGGCCCAGCCCATCGTCGAGGTCCTGACCAGCCTGGCTCTGTGTGCCGTGAACCCGGCCATGATCCCGGTGGTCCTGACCGGCTGGGCCTGGAGGCTCCTCCCCGACTGCCTGAAGGGCCCGATCATCGACTTCATCCTCACGGTCGTGATCGGCCTCCTGGAGGCGATGCCGGACCTGCTGATCTTCGGCCCACTGTGGTTGATGCTCAAGCCCGGCGTGCTCGGCTTCCTGCGGGGCATGCTCGGCATGGACACCGAGGTGAAGGTCGAGGTCTCCAACAAGTTCGCCAGGATCCTGTCCGGCTCCTCGCTGGCCTTCATCTGGGGCTTCTGCAAGGGCTTCATCAAGGGCATCTGGGAAGGCATCACCGATCCTTTCGTGATGGCCTGGATGCTGTTCAAGGGCGTGGTGAAGCTCGGCGACTGGGCCGGCGATCTCGCGCGAGAGACCCTGACGGGCGAGGCCGGAGCGTCGGAGGGCCCTGGCATCGGGCAGGAGGCCAGCACCTTCGGGCGACACATGGCGGGTCGCGCGGTGGGGCGGGCGGGTGCCGGCGCGCTGGGTGAGGAGCTGGGCGAGGGCGGCGCGCGCGTGGCCAGCCGAACGGGTGTGCGCGTAGGGCGTGCGACCGCTGGAGCGGTCACAGGAAACGCGGAGGCGCCCACCGCCGACGCCACGCCATCGCGCAACAACCAGATCGCCTCGGAGTTGCGCGAGAAGGCCAGCAGCGGATGGGACACCATCAGCGGACTCGCGAGCGAGCTCTCCGCGTCGTTCTGGCCCGCCGTGCAGGAGTGGTGGAACGGCTCGGAGGGGATGAGCTTCGACCAGCTCATCGCGAAGCTCGGCGACCTCTGGCCCCAGGTCCAGGCCATGATGCAGGAGATGGGCGGCAACATGGCCACCCGACTGTGCGCGTTCCTGATGCAGGACAGCGCCGAAGAAGACATGGGCAGCGCCATCGGCTGGCTGGCGGGCACCATCGTGTTCGAGATCGTGCTGTTCTACTTCACCGCCGGCGCGGGCAATGCGCTGTTGGAGGGCAGCCGCTGGAGCATGAAGTTCCTCCGTGGCTTCGTGCAGTTCCTGGATTGGACCGGCGCCGCCATGGGGGCGATGTTCAAGGGCCTGGCCAAGGTCGGCGGATGGATCGTGGACATCGGCAAGAGCCTGGGACGCGCGCTGGGCTCGGCCGGCGGGGCGATGCGCGGCCTGCTCGGCACCATCGGCGAGCTGGGCGAGGCCATCGTCAAGTGGGCCGACGAGCTGTTCGGCATCGCCGACGGCGCCGTCGACGACGTGGCGGCCGCGGGTGCGAGGGAGACCTCCCAGGCGGCCACCGAGGTGGCGGCACGCGAGACGACCCAGGCCGCCACCGACGTCGCCGCACGCGAGACCACCCAGGCCGCTGGCGGCGTGGCGAGCCGCGAGACCGCTGAAGGTGCCACCGAGGTGGGTGCCCGGCAGGCGCCCGAAGCGGCCGGCCGGGAGGCCGCGGGTGATGCCGGCGAGGTCGCCGCGCGCGAGGCGGGTGAAGGCACGGTCGACGTCGCCACACGCGAGGCCATCGAGGCCGCCGGCGAGCGCGGGGCACGGGCCACGCCCCAGCTCGATCAGGTGCCGCTCGCGCAGCAGGTGGACGAGGTCACGGGCGTGGCGAAGGGCGCCGACTACGACCAGGCCATGTCGGACATGCGGGACTTCTACCGCCGGCAGGCCCAGGAAGCGGAAGCGAGCACACGCCAGGTGGCCGGCGTGGGCCAGGACGGACCCTACGGTTGGCGCTACGGCTACGACGTCACCGAGGTCAACGGGGTCACCCACGTCAACATCAAGGTGCACCTGGACGGCGCAGCCAACGGCATCCCCGCAGAGGACCTGGCGCGGGTGCGCGCCAACACCACGGCCGGTGTCGACGCCCACTACAACTGGCAGCACCAGATCTCGAACGCCCAGGGGGGGTCGAACCGCCTGCACGTCGAGGTGGAGTTCGTGGACGCACCTGGCGCGGCCCACCTCAAGGTCGAGGTGCACCCGGGCGACGGCGGCGCGAACCTCTCGAACTGGTACGTCGACGGCCACAGCACGACCCATGCGCACGAGCTCGGCCACCAGATGGGCCTGCTCGACGAGTACGTGGACGCCGCCGTGCCCAACCGCGCCACCGCGGGTGCGCCCGGCACGTCGAACGACGGCTCGCTGATGGGGAACTACTGGACGCGCGACGCGGCGGGGAACACGGTCCCGGGCGCCGACACCGGTCTCCGGGGTCGCCACCTGCAGCAGATCGGCGACGACATCGCCGGCAGCCGACCCGTCACCAACGCGGCCACAGATGCGACAAGCGCCGGTGTGTCACGTGCGACGGGCGAGGCCGCCGAGACCGGTGCGGGACGCGCCACGGGCGAGGCGGTCGAGGAAGCGGGTGAGACCGGTGCAGCGCGCGCCACCACCGACGCCGCAGGGGGTACGGCACCCCGCGCGCCCGGCCAGAGCGTGCAAGGCATCGACGAGCTCTCCGATGCACTGGGCGGCGACCTGGGCAAGGCCGCCCGGCGCTTCGAGGAGCTCAACGGCCTGCCAGCCCACCTGAGGAACGCGGACGGGACCCTGAACGTGGACGCGGCCAGGACCTTCTTCGAGAAGCCGGGCCCGGCTCGGTTCGCGGACGACAGCTACTACGACAACATCATCGCGGGGCGCACCGCCCGAGCGAACCAGTCCACCGACAGCGCGATCAGCCGAATCAACAACACCCTGCACGAGACGAGCGCCGCCGGACGCACCGGGGCCACCATCGGGGACGGAAGCTCCGAGGCTGCGCTGCGGCACGAAGCCAGCACCGGCCTGCCGGTCGGCGGGCGCGGCCACTCGGTGAAGATCGACGACTCCGTGCGCGCCCTGGAGTCGGGCATCGCCGACCTGCAGCGTGCGCGCGGCCGCATCACCGAGCCCGCCCGGCTCGCGGAGATCGACGACGCGATCGCCCGCGCCAACGCCAGGTTGTCGGGCATGCGCCAGGCGCAGACCGACTGGGCCAACCGTGTCACCGACCGGCCCGATATCTGGAACCCCGACGGCACGTCCAAGGTGCAGCCCGACTGGCCGCCCGCGACGCATCGCTGAGGAGCCCCGTGAGCTGGCAGGACGACGACACCATCCGAAGCGGCCTCGCGGGCGCGGACCTCCCCGCCTGGTTGGCGGCCGCCGAAGCCATGATCCTGCGTGCGGGAGCGCACGACCGCCCGGGGGACATCGAGCCGGTTCCCCTCGCCACCCTGGCCAGACTCGCCCGTGGGTCGACCTACGACGACGCCAAGCAGCTCGTGTCGTTCCTGCTCGAGCTCGATGGCCACGAGGGCGCCTTGGATCGTCCGGTGGCGGACGTGCTCGCTGCGCTCGTCGCGAGCGACCTCCCCTTCGAGACCATGCACGCGGTGGCCATGGAGCTGAAGATCCAGGCAACTCCCGGAGATCGGGTGCGCCAGGTCGTGCAGGCCCTGGGCCTGTTGACCCCCACGATGTCGCGCGCACGACGCCCTGCCTGCGAGCACTTCCTGGACTGCCTGCTCGACGGAAGCGAAGCGGTTCGTGAGGCCACCGACGCGGCTCTGGCGGGCTGGACGGACGCGGAGGTCCGAGCGGCCCTTCGCTCCAGCCTCGGCCTCGCGCTCCAGCCAGCTCCAGCCGCCTCGGACCTGATCTACACCCGTGGCCGGGAGCACGCACCCGACTCGCCGTTCGGCCTCGAGACGCTCACCGTCACCGCCGACACGGTCCGGTACGAACGCCGTCACCTCGGACGAACTGATACATCAAATGCGGCCATCTCCAGCCGACAGTGGGTCGATGAAGCGCTCGAGAGCGCTTCGTTCCCGTCGGTCCCACCACACGGCATTCCACCAGGTAGCGGCCTCGTCACCCTCACCCTCGAAGGCGACACCGCCACGATGGACTACTTCACCGCCCGCACCTTCGAAGGCTACGGTCCACTCGTCAAGCGCTTCGAGACCTGGCTCATCTTCTTCCGGAAGCACCTGACGGGAGAAGATGTATCAACGCCAGAGGGGCTGTCACTCCTCTGACGGCGCCCCCGAAGGAAGGTCCGCCGCCAGCTCCTGGAGTCGCGACCCGACTGTACGGAGTGCGTTGGCCAGCGCTGGGTCCTCGACCATCGCCTTCAGCTTCCGCTTCACCTCGTCGGGCACGGGGGGGGGCGGCACCTCCACCGGCTCGCGGGGCAGGGCGGAGGCGGTCTCGCGGAGGCCCGACGCGAGCTGCTCGAAGAAGCCGCCGACCTTGTCGCGAGCGGCCTCGGGGTCGGTCACCACCTCGCCCAGGGAGAGCCCGATCGACTCGGGCAGCGGGTTCTTCGCCTGCTCGGGATCGACCTCGACGCCCCGATCGGCGGCCACGTCCACGCCCAGATCCACGAGCTTCTGGAAGCCTCCGCGGAGCCGGCCCCACGCCGCGCCGAGCTGTTCGTCGATCCGAGCCGCCGCTTCCTCCTTCGACACCTCGAAAGGCGCGACAGCGACGTACAGGACCTTGTGGTGACCGCCCTTGAACGCGCGCAGGACGTAGTCCCCGGAGGGGAGCTCCACCTCGTCCGGCACCACGAACCAACGCTGTCGCTTCTCGTCACTGGCAATCATCGACAGCGCGTATCTCGATACGCTGGTGGGGTGAACCGCGCCAAGCTCAAACCCCTGGTGCTCCCGACCATTCGGGCCCTGGCTCGGAGCATCATCGCGCTGGAGGTCGGGGCCGACCGCATCGACCGCACACCCTTCGTGAACGAGACCGCGGAGGGCCTGTTCCGGAAGATGGAGCTGATGCCGCCCCACCTGGGTGCCGGCATGATCGGGCTCACCCTGGCCTTCGCGGCGCAGACCACGGCCGCGGGTGGCAAGCCCTTCTCTTCGCAACCCGCAGAGCGCCAGCGGGCGTTGCTCGATGCCTGGAAGTACGGCCCGATCTCCCTCACCCGCGACTTCGTGCAGTTCTACGAGAAGATGGGGGTGTTCATCTGGTACAGCCTGGTCGAGGAAGCCGAGGAGCACGCGTGATCGAGCTCCGCTGCGACAACCTCGTCATCGGCTCGGGACCGGGCGGCGCCACCACCACCGCGATGCTGGCCGAGGCCGGCCACGACGTGCTGATGGTGGAGGAGGGCTCGGACCACACGGTCGACAGCGCCCCCAACTACAGCCTCGCCGAGATGGATCAGAAGTACCGGAACGGTGGGCTCACCACGACCTTCGGGAAGACCAACGTCACCTACATCGAGGGGCGTTGTGTGGGCGGGGCCAGCGAGATCAACGCGGCGCTCTACCACCGCCCCCACGCAGAGACCCTCGACCGCTGGGGCCGCGACAACCACATCGACGGTTTTCGGTCGAGCGCCTTGTGGACGTGGTTCGAGCAGGTGGAACAGGTGATGGGTGTGACCCGCAAGCCCACCGGGCTCTCGCCAGCGAGCAACACCCTGGCCGCCGGCGCCGACAAGCTCGGCTGGAAGAGCCGCGAGATCGAGCGCTTCTGGCGCTACGACGAAGGTGAGCAGAGCTGGGAGGGGAAGCGCCAGTCGATGTCCACCACGCTGGTGCCGCGTGCGCTGGCGAAGGGCGCCAGGCTCCGGCCCGACACCCGCATCCTCCGTCTGCACGGGAAGGGGCGGCAGCTCCGCTGGGCCGAGGGCACCACCCTGCACCGCGGCAGGCGGGTGCCGGTCCGGGTGGTGTTCGGCCAGCTCTTCCTGTGCTGCGGCGCGGTGCAGACCCCCACGCTGCTCCGGCGCTCCGGGATCACCGAGGACGTGGGCGACAACCTGCGCCTGCACCCGATGGTCCGCATCGCCGCGCGCTTCCCCTTCGAGGTCAACGACCCGCGCTACGGCGTGCCCGTGCGGCAAGTCGAGCAGTTCAAGCCGACCATCACGCTCGGCTGCAGCCACTCGAGCCCACCCCACATCGCGCTCTGGCTCGGCAACCAGGTGGAGGACAAGCGACAGAAGCTCGAGCAGTGGAAGAAGATCGCCGTGTTCTACACGGCCGTGCAGGGCGAAGCTTCCGGCCGCATCCGTGCGTTGCCGTGGATCCACGAGCCCCTCGTCACCTACCCGCTGACCGACGCGGATCAGAAGAACCTGGGCGAAGGTCTCTACCGACTGGCCGAGCTCTGCTTCGCCGGCGGCGCGGCCGAGATCTTCCACCCGATCGAAGGGCAGCCGTCCATCCGACATCCGCGCGAGCTGGCCGACCTCCGCGACGGGCTGCCTCACGGCGCGATCAACGTCACCACCATCCACCTGTTCTCGAGCCTGCCCATGGGCGAGCGTCGAGGCTGTGCGGTCGACAGCTACGGTGCGTTGCGGGCGTTCGACAACGTGCAGGTGCACGATGCGAGCGTGTTGCCCACCAGTCCGGGCGTCAACCCCCAGGGCACGATCATGGCGCTGGTCCGGCGCAGCACCGCGGCCTGGCTCGCGCGGCAATAGCCGGCTCGGCCCCTCGTACCGAACCCATGCTCTACGCCCTCGCCGCCGGCTTTGCTCTGTTCGGACTGCTCTGCGTGGCGACCGTCGCGCTCGGTCTGCCCGGGACCTGGATGATGCTCGGACTCGCCGTGGTGCTCGAGCTCACGGACCACACCCTGCTCGGCCAGGCCGAGGTGGTGACCTTCGGGTGGTGGCTGCTCGGAGGCATGGCCGTGCTCGCACTGGTCGGCGAGGGGATCGAGGTGCTGGTCGGGGCGCTCGGCGCGAAGCAGGGAGGAGGAGGCGGCACCGCGATGGTGGGGAGCTTCGTGGGCGGCCTGCTCGGCGGGCTGCTCTTGACCTTCACCCTCCCCATCCCGGTGGTGGGCACCCTCACCGGGGTGCTGGTCGGCACCTTCCTCGGCGCGCTCGCCGGCGAGCTGCACCAGACGCGCGGCACGGTGAAGGAAGCGGTGAAGCCCGCCATCGGCGCCACCCTGGGCAGGGTCCTCGGCACGGTCGGCAAGGTCGGGGTGGGCCTGGCCGCCTGGGGCACGCTCACCGTGGCGGCCTTCGTGGCGTGAGCCGGGGTCAGTAGGGGCTCTGGCGCTCCATCTCCGTGCGCCGGTTGTTGACCCAGTACTCGATGTTCGCCTGGTAGCTGTACACGGTGGACGTGCTGTACCGCTTCCGTGTGTCAGCCTCGACGTAGGGCTCGATCTGGTCCCGGATCTGTTCGAATCCGGACACCCAGTCGGCCTTCTCGGCGATGTCGACCACCTCGAAGACCCGCGCCCAGAAGGCCTGGCGGCACTCGGAGTTGGCCTTGCAGCGGGTGCCGACGATCCCGTTGATCGACTCGACGTTCTGCGAGTACGACGACAAGCACTCGTCGTTTCCATGGGGCAGGAAGTCGATCCGGTCGTTGTTGTCCGGGTTGATGTACACGTGGTAGTCGTCGCCGGGAGAGCTGTAGGGGTAGGCGTCGAACTGGCCGATGACCGCGCTCACGGCCCAGAAGTTCACGAACTCCTCCCAGTTCAAGTAGTCCGAAGCAGCCTCATAGGGACTGTCCTCCTGCAGGGCGCTCGCGAGGCCGAACA
>CAZSAT010000169.1:0-13000 GCA_964604675.1 uncultured Enterobacterales bacterium | reverse complement strand
GGTTCTCCGCCATGAGGGTCTGCAGATCGTCGACTGCGGCGCTGAGCAGGGTGCTCACCGGGACGGCCACCAGCCGCATGGGACCGCGGTCCGCACGGGCGTAGTTCAGCAGGTCACGGATGAGGTTGCCCATGCGTTCGCTGGCATCGATCGCGTAGCCCAGGTAGCCGCGCGTGTCGTCGTCGAGCACGTCGGCTTCGCGGACCAGCTCGCAGAAGGCCATGATCTGCCGCACGGGCGCCTGCAGATCGTGGCTCGCGAAGTACGCGAAGCGCTCCAGCTCCGCGTTGGCCACCGCGAGGTCCCGGAGGAGCTGCTCTTCTTCGGTGACGTTGCGGTACTGCACGACGAGGTGCTGGTCGTCGAGCCGGTACGCGGACGCGGCGTACCAGCCCTTCTCGATGTTGCCGTCGGCGTACTCGATGCGCCCCAGCTCGAGGGTCTCGCCGCCGTGGAAGGCCACCCGCAACATCTCGTCCGGCGCCCCGGAGGCGGCGAAGGGCGGGAAGGCCTCCTCCATGGTCTGCCCGATGAAGGGCCGCAGATCGATGCCCGACGCCCGCGAGGCGCCGGTGTTCGGCCGAACCATGCGGAGCTTGCCACCGTCGGTGGGGTGCTCGACACGCCACACCACCACGCCGATCGGCATGGCATCGACAAGGGCCGCGAGCAGCTCGCCGGAACTCGACATTCTTCCGTCCTCCAAGCCGGAGGCCTATCGCAAGAAACCGTGTCGCGCCGGCCACTTCGGGGACACGCCAGCCGGGCGGTGCCGACGTGCTGCCCTACGGGGTGAGCTGGGCCGAGGAGGCGACCACGGCCAGTTGCTTCTGAGCATCATCCCCGTTGGAGGCCGAACTTCTCGATCCGGTACACCAGGATGTGCCGGGGGACCTGCAGCCGCCGCGACGCCTCCGCCACGTTCCAGTCGCAGCGGTCCAGCACCTGGCGGATGATCATGGCCTCCAGGTCCATCAGCCCGACACCAGCGGGCAGCTGCTCGATCCAGGCCCGGGTGGGCCCGGTGAGCCGGTCGACAGGCAGGTCGGCGAGCCGCGCCTCGCGCCCGGGTGCCAGGATGGCGAGGCGCTCGCAGACGTTGCGCAGCTCGCGCACGTTCCCCCGCCAGGGTCGCGCCCGGAGCGCAGCGGCCAGATCCTCCGGGAGTCTGAGATCCGGCCGCGACTCGGCGAGGAACACCCTGGCGAGCGGCACGACGTCGTCCAGGCGCTCGCGAAGGGGTGGCACGTGCACGCGGAGCACGTTGAGCCGGTAGTAGAGGTCCTCGCGGAAGTCGCCGGCCTCCACCCGTCGTTCGATGTCCCGGTTCGTGGCCGCCACCACCCGCACGTCGATGCCCTCGGACGCATCGGCCCCCACCGGATCGACCTGGCTCTCCTGGAGGACCCGCAGCAGCTTGGCCTGCACCGGGGCGGTGAGCTCGCCCACCTCGTCGAGGAAGAGCGTGCCACCGTTGGCGCGACGGAAGCGACCCTCGCGCGCCCGCTCGGCGCCGGTGAACGCGCCCCGTTCGTGGCCGAAGAGCTCCGCTTCCAACAGCTCCGCCGGGATCGCCGCGCAGTTGATGCCCACGAAGGGGCCCCGGCCGCGCCGCGATCGCGCGTGCAGCCGCCGTGCGACGAGCTCCTTGCCCACACCGCTCTCGCCCGTGACCAGCACCGGTGCCTCGCTCGTCGCCACGCGGTCCACCAGCTCGATCACGGCCTGCATGGCGGCGCTGTGGCCCACGATCGGACGCTCCACACCGGCCAGGGCGGCGTTCTGGCGGCGCAGCGTCGCGGTCTCGAGGGCCCGCCGGAGCGTGATCTCCATGCGGTCGCGCGAGAAGGGCTTCTCGATGAAGTCCCACGCCCCCTCCTGGGTGGCGGTGACGGCCAGAGAGATGTCGCCGAACGCGGTCATCAGGATGACGGGGGTGTCCGGGCTTCGTTGCTTCAGCGTGCGCAGGAGCTCCAGGCCGTCCACCCCGGGCATCTTGAGGTCGGTGACCACGACCGCGTGCCGGTCCGCCTCGAAGGCGGCGAGCGCCTCGGCGCCATCGCGGGCCTCGTCGACCTCCAGACCCGCGTGGCGGAGGTGCCGCGCAGCCACCCGTCGCCCGGTGGTGTCGTCGTCGACGAGGAGGACGGCCGAGCTCACACGCACGCGACGCGGCCCGTGACGCCATCCAGGGGTTCCGCCGACACCATCCACATCGGCTCAGTCTACCTGCGGCCGCCGGCCCGTGTCGGCCACGGCGAGGTCCCTCGCCCGCCACAACAGGTACACCGCCGGCAGGATGACCAGGGTCAGCACGGTGCTCGACACCAGGCCCCCGACCATGGGCGCGGCGATGCGCTTCATCACCCGCGTGCCGGTCTCGGTGCCCAGCATCACGGGCAACAGGCCGATCATGGTGGTGGCCACGGTCATCAGCTTCGGCCGCACGCGATCGACCGCCCCTTCCATCACGGCACGGGAGAGGTCGGCACGGCTGCTCAGCCGGCCCTCGGCCCGGAAGCGCTCGCAGGCCTCTTCGAGGTACACGATCATCACCACGCCGGTCTCGGCCGCCAGCCCCGCGAGGGCGATGAAGCCCACGCCCACCGCCACGGAGAGGTTGAAGCCGTTCAGGTAGAGCAGCCACACACCACCCACCAGCGCGAAGGGCAGCGTGCCCATCACCATCAGGGTCTCCGCGACCCTTCGGAAGTGCGCGTAGAGCAGGAGGAAGATCAGCCCGACGGTCAGCGGCACGACCACCGCGAGCCTGTCCGCGGCCCGTTGCATGTAGGCGTACTGCCCCGACCACTGGAGGCTCACGCCCGCGGGAAGCTGGACGGCGTCGGCCACCACCTTCCTGGCCTCCTTCACGTACCCGCCGATGTCGTCGGTGGTGAGGTCCACGAAGATCCAGGCCGTCCTCCGCGCGTTCTCGCTCTTGATGGCCGGAGCGCCCTTCTGGGTGCTGATGTCGGCCACCTGGCCCAGCGGCACGTAGTGGCCCATCGGGGTGGGCACCGCCACGCGCTCCAGGGCGTCCAGGCTGTCGCGCAGCTCCCGTGGGTACCGGAGGTTCACGGGGTAGCGCTCGAGGCCCTCGACCGTCGAGGTCACGTTCATGCCGCCGATCGCGCTGCGCACCACATCCTGCACGTCGGCCACGTTGAGCCCGTAGCGCGCGGCGTCGTCCCGGCGGATGTCGATGTCGACGAAGTTCCCACCAGTGACGCGCTCGGAGTAGACCGAAGCCGTTCCTGGCACCGAGCGCACCACGGCCTCGATCCGCTGGCCGAGCGCCGAGAGCTCCTCGAGATCGTCGCCGAGCAGCTTGATGCCCACCGGGGTCTTGATGCCGGTGGCCAGCATGTCGATGCGCGTCTTGATCGGCATGGTCCAGGCGTTGGTGAGTCCAGGGATCTGGACCAGGTCATCCAGCTCCCGCACCACGTCCTCGATGGTCTTGTCGTCGGGCCACGTGTCGGTGTCGGTCAACAGGATGGTGGTCTCGATCATGGTGAGCGGCGCCGGGTCCGTGGCGGTGTCGGCACGACCGATCTTGCCCAGCACGTGCTCGACCTGCGGGTGGGTCGCGATGAGCTTGTCGGTCTGCTGCAACAGCTCCCTGGCCTTGGTGATCGACAGCCCCGGGGGCGTGGTTGGCATGTAGAGCAGGTCGCCCTCGTTCAAGGGCGGCATGAACTCGCTGCCGAGCTTCTGGTAGGGCACGACGGTCAGCGCGAGGAGCACCGCGGCCGCAGCGATCGTGAGCCTCGGCCAGGCGAGCACGCGCCGGATGATGGGGCGGTAGCCCGCCACGAAGAGCCGGGAGAGCGGGTTCTCGGCCTCGGAGCGGATGGGACCACGCACGAGCACGACCATCAGCGCCGGGATGAGCGTCACGCTCAGCAAGGTGCTGGCGGCCATCGCCAGGGTCTTGGTCCAGGCGAGCGGACCGAAGAGGCGTCCCTCCTGGGCCTCCAGCGCGAAGACCGGGAGGAAGCTCACCGTGATCACGGCCAGGGAGAAGAAGAGGGCCGGACCGACCTCCTTGGCCGCGCGCAGCACCACCTCGACCTGGTCGCCGTCGGGGTCGCGCTCCCGGTGCTTGTGCAGGTTCTCGACCAGCACGATGCTGGCGTCGATCATCACGCCGATGGCGATGGCGATGCCCCCGAGCGACATGATGTTCGCGTTGATCCCCAGGCCACGCATGGCCAACAGAGCCATGAGCACGCCCACGGGCAGGGTCACGATGGCCACGAAGGCGCTGCGCAGGTGGAGCAGGAACACGAGGCAGATCACGGCCACGACCGCGACCTCCTCGATCAGCTTGACCGACAAGGCCCGCACGGCCCGCTTGATGAGGCCGCTCCGGTCGTAGCTGACGTGGACCTCCACCCCCACGGGCAGGCTGGACTCGAGCTCCGCCAGGCGCTCCTTCACGCTGTCGATGACCGTCAGGGCGTTCTCGCCGTACCGCAAGAGCACGATGCCGGTCACGACCTCGCCCTGGCCGTTCATCTCCACCAGGCCGCGACGGGCCTCGGGCCCGACCTGCACCCGCGCGACCTGGCGCAGCAGGATCGGTGTGTGCGTGTCGGCGTCGAAGGCGACCGGGATGGTCTGGAGGTCGTCGAGGTTGGCGATGTAGCCGCGCCCCCGGACCATGAACTCGGTCTCGCCCATCTCCAGCAGGCGGCCGCCCACGTCGACGTTGGCCCGCTGGATGGCGGTGCGAACCGCGGCGATGGACAGCCCGAAGGCGCGGAGCTTCTCCGGGTCCACCTCCACCTGGTACTGCTTGACGAAGCCGCCGACGCTGGCCACCTCGGCCACGCCGGGCAGGCTCATCAGGTCGTAGCGCAAGAGCCAGTCCTGGATGGAGCGCAGCTCGGCGAGGTCCACGCCCCGGAAGTTCGCGGCCTGCAGACGCTCCGCCTGCGAGAGGCCAGGCTCGCCATCCCGATCGAAGGCCTTCTCGGCGTAGATCTGCCCCTCGTCGGTGAGCACCTCCTCGAAGGAGCCCAGCTCGGCCACGCTGACCCGACCGTCACCATCGACGTCCCAGGCCGCGCGCAGGGCCTCGGCACGCGGCGAGAAGTCGCTCAAGGTGTACTCGTAGACCCACCCCACGCCGGTCGCATCGGGCCCCAGTCGGGTCTTCGCGCCCTCCGGCAGTCGATCGTCGACCTGGTTCAGGTACTCGAGCACCCGCGAGCGGGCCCAGTAGAGGTCGGTGCCGTCCTCGAAGATGACGTAGACCAGCGAGAAGCCGAAGAAGCTGTAGCCGCGCACCGTCTGGGCGTAGGGCACCGACAGCATGGCGGTGGACAGGGGGTAGGTGACCTGGTCCTCGACCACCTGCGGGGCCTGGCCCGGGTACTCGGTGTAGACGATGACCTGCACGTCGGAGAGGTCGGGGATGGCGTCGATCGGTGTGGTCTTCAAGCCCCAGAGCCCTGCGAACGCGATCATCGCGGCCACCAACAGCACCAGCACCCGGTGCCGCACGCTCGCCTCGATGATGCGTTCGATCACGGCGCACCGCCGTGGTCCGCGTGCTCGTGTGCGGCCTCGACCGCGTCCCCCATCGGCTCGAGGAACATGCCGCACTCGGGGCAGCGGCCCGGACCCTCCTGCACGACCTCGGGGTGCATCGGGCAGGTGTACAGGCCCTCGCCCTCTTGCCGATCAGCGCCTTCCTCCGCCTCGCCGCTTCGGACCGCGAGCAGCTTGGCGATCGCCTCCTGGAGCTGGCTCTCGGAGTCGATCAGGAACTGGCCGGAGGTGACCACGACCTCGCCTTGTTCGAGCCCGGAGAGCACCTCCGTCAGGTGGTGGTCGGCCTCCAGCCCCGTGGTGACCTCGCGCGCGGCGAAGCGCCCCTCCCCGAGGGCGACGAACACGAGCTCGCGCTCGCCCGAGTGCAGGATCGCCTCGGTGGGGATGGCGAGCACGTCGTCCAGCCGGCGGTACTCGATGTAGACCGTGGTGAACATGCCGGGCTTCAGCGCCACGCCCGGGTTCTCGAACTCGAGGCGCACGCGCAGGGTTCGGCTGCGCTCGTTCAGCGTGGGGTAGATGTAGGCCACCTGGCCCTCGAGCACCGTGCCCCGCTGGAACGAGAGCTCCATCTGCGCGGGCTGTCCGACCTGCACCCAGGGTGCGTCGAACTCGTAGACCTCGGCGCTCACCCAGATGCTGGACAGGTCGCCGATCCGGTAGAGATCGGAGCCCGCCTTCACGCGACCGCCCTCGACGATGTCCTTGTGCAGCACGTAGCCATCGGCCGGAGCGCGCACCGGCAAGGTGCGGCTGGCCTCGCCGGCATCGACGATGGCTTCCACGTCGTTGGAGGCCACGTTCCAGAGGTCGAGCTTCCGCCGCGCCGACCGGGCCAGGGCGCTGTCGGCCGGCCCGGACCGCAAGGCCAGCAGGAGCTCCTCCTGCGCCGCCACGAGCTGGGGGCTGTAGATCTCGAAGAGCCGCTGCCCGCGCTTCACCAGGTCTCCGGTGCGGTCCACGTGGATGCGCTCGACCCAGCCGTCGTAGCGCAGGTTGACCACGCTCACCTCGTCCTCGGCGACGTCGACCTCCCCGATGGTGCGGAGGTGCCGGAAGATCGGCTGCCGCTCGACCACGGAGGTGCGCACGCCCATGTTCTGCACGACCACCGGGTCGATGTGCACGGCCCCGGCCTCAGCGGTCGACCCACCCATGGGTGTGAGATCCATGCCGCAGATCGGGCAGGCCCCGGGCTCGCTCTGCACGACCTGGGGATGCATGCCGCAGGTCCAGAGCTGCTCGGACCGCTCGGGCTCGACGGGACCGTTGGAGGTGGGCTCCTGGCCGCACCCGGCGACGAACGCGAAGAGGGACAGGAGGACGTAGAGGTGCTTCACGGCGAGCTCGGGAGCTGGCCTGCGAGCGCGTGCACCCGCGAGGCCGTGAGGTGGGTGTCGACCAGGGCGTTCAAGCGGCCGCGCTCCAGGTCGAGCAGGGTCGTCCAGGCCTGGTAGAGCGAGGCGAAGTCCGCCCGGCCGACCCGGTAGTCCGACAGGGTGGTGTCCAGCGCGAGCTGCGCGGCCGGCAGCAGGGTGTCGGCGTAGGTGTGGGCCTTGTCCTCCGCGCGCTCCCAGCGGGCCAGCTCGGCCGACAGCTCGGCCTGGATTCGGTCACGGCTCGCGGCGGCCTGGGATCGGGCCGCGCCCGCGACCTCGAGCGCGGCGGCCTCGGCCGCGTCGCCGCGCCTCTTGGAGCCGACCGGGATGGGCAGCGAGACGCCCGCGCTGACCAGGTCCACGCCGGGGTCGGTGGCGCTCTCCACGGTGCGGACGCGGTAGCCCACCCAGACCGTGGGATCCGGCCGAGCCTCCAGACGCGCTGCCCGGGCCGCAGCTTCGGCCGCAGCTTCGCTCGCCCGCCACCCCTCCAGCTCCGGGCTCTCCGCGATCGCCGTCGACAGCCAGGCGTCGAGCTCGAGCTCGGCCGGGCGCAGCACGAGCTCGTCGGCTGGGGGCACCACCAGGGCGTCTCGGTGCAGGGCCGCGGCGAGCGCGGCGACCAGGGCCGCGTCGTCGGCGTCGAAGTCCCCGAGCTGATCCTCGAGCCGGTCGCGCTGCACGCCCAGCCGCAGCAGGGCGTGCTGGCCGGCCCCACCGACCTCGTAGCGCGCGCGCACCACCTCCACGAACTCGTCGGTCAGCGCCAGGTGGCGCTCCGTGACCTCCCGGAGCGCGCGCACCCGCGCCAGGGACCACCAGGTCTGCTCGACCTGCGCCGCCAACATCACCCGGGCTGCGTCGAGGGCGTGCCCGGCCACGGCCACCCGTGCCTCGGCGGCCTCCGCGCGTGCACCGGTCACGCCAGGGGCCGGAAGCGGCTGGCTGAGCTTGAGCTGGAGGCCGGACATGGGGTGCCCGTCCAGGCTCCACGCGGTCGTCGAGACGTTGGAGAGCTCGGTGGCCACCACGGGATCCATCCAGCTGCCGGCAGCAGCAGCGAGGTGCTCCAGCTCCCGGATCGCCGCCTCCTTGGCCGCGAGGCCGGGGTTGGCGTCGAGCGCCTCGGCCACGAGCGCCTCGGGGCCGGACGCGAGCGCGGTCAGGGTGAAGAGCAGGGTCACGTGAGCTCCGGGGGTGGGGACGGTCTAAGCCATCTCCTCACGGATGACCGTGGGCGCCATGGTCGTGGCCGTCCCCGCTCGGCGGCGCACGAAGGCTCTTCACGTAGGCGTAGAGATCGAGCTGGGCCGCGGCGTCCAGGGAGGCCCCGAAGCCGGCCATCGGTGTGCCGGGCACACCGTTCTGCAGGATGTGGAGCCGGCCCGCGTCCGAGTAGTAGGCGGAGTGCGCGGCGTCGGTGAAGTCGGCCGGTGGCGACGCAAGGCTCGCCGCGCCAGGACCGTCGCCCTGACCGCCCGTGCCGTGGCAGGTGCCACAGATGGCGTCGTAGCTCGCCTTGCCTCGGGTCGGGTCTGCGGCCTCGAGCCCAGGCACCGCCGCGTCGTAGGCGTCGCCGAGCGCGGCCTGCAGGCTCGCCTTCACCTCGGCCATGTGCTGCATGTGCCCTCCGGCGGACGACTCGCTGGTGTCCGCCGCGAGCACGAGATCCATGCCGCACGTCGGACAGGAGCCAGCGCTGCTGCTCTGGACCTCCGGATGCATGGGGCAGGTCCACCGTTCCGATGCAACCTCGGCCGCGTGGCCCGCATCGTGGCCCTCGGACGCGTCGTGGTGCCCCACCTCGGCACCGTGGGCCCGGTCGGTCTGCTCCGCCGCGGGGACGGGGCTGGCGGTGTTTTCGTCGTCACCCGCGCACGCAAGCAGGATCATCGTCGCGGTCCAGCTCATGGGAACCTCCTGGCGGAACCTTGTTCAAGGCGCGTGCCAGGACCGCGTCGAGCCTTCAGCAGACTTCGTGGGCGATGAGGTGCCGAAGGTTGTGCGGCGCCTGGAGACTATTCTTCAGGCGAGCACGACGTCGAACACACCGCTCATCTCCGTCTCCTCGGTGCCCGCGAGCTCGATCTGCCGGTCCGGCGCGGCCGACGCCCACGGGTCGTCTTCGAGGTACGGGTCACCGCAGAAATAGAGCTGGGTGACCAGCTCGAGCCCGTCGTGGGTGACGCGCACGTGGATGTGACGGGGTCGGTAGGTGCCCCCGTTCAAGTAGCGGCCGGGGAGCACCGACGCGAAGCTGTAGGCACCGTCGGCGTCGGCCACCACCGACGCGCGGAAGGCGAAGTCGTCGGTCTCGTTGTCGTAGGCCCCCGAGCTGTCCGCTTGCCAGACCTCCACCAGGGCCCCCGCTCGGCCCGTGGCGCAGTCACCGTGCAGCACGCGCCCCTGGATGGACAGCGGCGTGCCCTCGTCGCCGGTCACGTTCAGATCGGCGCGCTCCGGGGCGTCCTCCCGGAAGAAGGGGCCGAGGATGTCCTCGCTGGTCTCCGTGCACGCTGCGGTGTCGGCCTGCCCCGAAGCGGAGGCCCCCTCGGCACAGTCCAGCGGTTCCTTGCCCGAGCAACCGCCCACGGCCGCCAGGCCCAACGAGGCCGACGAGCCGACGAGGAAGCGACGTCGCGTGTCCAAGCCGGGCTCCTGACCTGGGGAGGCGCCCACCTTAGCCAAGTTTCTCGGCCCCTCGCGGTAACGCCCGGCGAAGCCTCCCCTTGAGCAGGGGTGAACGGTCCACAACGGGAGCACCCATGACCCTCTTCGCCCTCGCCTTCATCGCCCCTACCGCCTTCGCCATCGACGTGGTCGACCCCGACTGGGAGACCGCCTGCAACTACAGCTGCGAGCGCGACGGCTTCACCGTCGAGGTCCTGTCGAACCTGCACTACACCGGCACCAAGGTGCGCTTCTGGGACCGGAGCGCGGTGGAATGGATCGACGACGACCACTACGAGGTCGACGACGACTACGTGGGCTACCAGACCACGGCCAGCAGCCTCGCCGGCGGCCCCTACTGCACGAGCTACGACGGAGCCGGCGGCCACCTCATCGTCGGGAACGTGTACAAGCGCGTGACCCAGTTCGACTGGAGCTACGACGAGACCTCGGCCCTGATGCTGGACCCGTCCACGGTCTGCGACGGAGGCTTTCCCTACCTGCTCGGCCTGGTCGCGCTCTACGGCAGCGGCACCGACGACCTGCCGACCAGCTGCTCGGACATCGGCTGCGCGATGGGCAGCGACGTCATCGACGACTCCTACACGGGCTCGGGCACCTGGGAGTACACCGACGCCTCGGGCGAGACCGTGAGCTTCGACGACTTCTACGGAGACGAGGGCGGCGGCGCCGCGGACTGGGGCGCGACCACCGCCGAAGAGGAACGCGAGGAAGCGGACTGGGCCAGCGGCTCGGACGGCGCGGAGGCGCGAGAGCGAGCGATGGAGCGCGAGGCCGACCGCCGCGAGCGTGAGCGTCACGAGGCGCGCAGGGCGCGCGAGGACGCGCGCTGAGCCAGGCCCTCTGCGGCTCCGCGAAGCCCGGCGACGTCCGCAGCAGCTCGACCCCCGCCACCTCGCAGCCCCGCTACGGCCGGGTCGTGCTCCTGCTGAGCAGGCCCCCTACGGCGACCACGACCAAGGGGCTCGAGCGCACCCTCCGCTCGCCTACCAGCTGTGCTCCTGGGCACGGGCCATAGGCAGCGACAACACCGCGGTGTTCCCCTTCCGCACCACACGCTCCGTCCGGCTGCCGATCAGGTCGTCCAGCGGGCTGTCGTGGCCGTGCGTGGCCATCACCACGAGGTCGGTCTTCTCCATCGCGCACTCCCCGAGGATGCTGGGCACCACGTCGCCAGGACGGGTGACCGCCACCGACCGGAAGCGCTCGCTGCTCGGGAACACGAAGCGACGCTCGTCGGCCAGGTTGGCGGCATGGAGGAAGACGATCTCGGTGTCCTCCACCCCGAGCATGGCGAGGAAGCGATCCAGCACCTCTGCCAGGACGTCCAGGTCGATGTCGGCCCCCACGGGCACCACGACGCGGCGCAGGTCCAGCACGCCGTTGCTGGGATCGACGAAGCCGAGCGCCGCGTCCGGCAGGTGGAGCGTGGGCACGCCCAGCCGTCGAGCCGCCGGCTCCGACACGCTGCCGAGCAGAGCGCGAGCGAGCCCACGCCGCTGGTTGGACCCCACCACCATCATCCAGGGCGGCGCATCGTCCGCGAGCTGCTCGATGGCGCGCACGGGGTTGCCATCCCACACCGCCTCCACCGAGACCCGGAAGCCCAGCGCCTCGAAGTCCTCGACCGAAGCCGAAGGCGGGAGCACCTCCCACTCGGTCAACAAGGTCCGGAGGGTGACCAGGCGGTCCCAGGCCACATCCTTGGGCGGGCCATCGGTGACGTTGAGCATCACCACCCGAGCGTGCCGCCGCATGGCGAGCGCCACGGCGTGGGCGTAGAGCTTCAGCGCGCCAGGGCCCATGTCGAGAGGCACGAGGATCCGAGGGAGCTTGGGCAAGGCGGACATGAGGACCTCCTGCCAGGATCACCAGCAAGGGCCGTGCCACGGGGGCTTCACGCGGTGGAGCGGCCCCACGCAAGTGGGCCGAGCCGTGCCAGCCACAGCAGCCAAGCCGCGATCAGGCACACCGACGCGAGCCCCCAGACCACCTGCGAACCGAAGCCGAGCGCCGGACCCAGTCCGCGCGACACGGCGGCCACCTGCACGAGCGCGAACATGACCGCGCCGTCCCACCCCAAGCGAAGCGCGGCGCCTCCGTGCCCACGGGCCACCCTCACCGACAGTCCCCACAGCAGGCTACCCAGGGCGCCCACCAGCAAGACGTGACGGGCAGCGCCCTGAAGACCGGGCCAGAGCATCGACGCGCCATCCAACGAGAGACCGAGGAGCGACCACCCCAGGCCCACGTGCAAGACCGCCAGCAAGGGAACCCGCCGCGCTGCCCACGGCGCCCAGCCGGTCCACTGTCGAAGCACCCAGGCCGCGAGGAACAGGGAACACCAAGCCCCGCGCTCATCGAGTGCGACGCGCACGACCCCGAGCAGCAGGAGCGGCCACCAGAAGTGCGGACGGCGCGACGCGCGCGCATCGCCGAGCGCACGCAGAGTGAAGAACGGCAGCACGCGGTCCAGGAGGAGCAAGGCCAACGGAAGCAGGAAGCCGAACAAGCCGAGGGCCCGTCCTTCGCGCTCGCCGGCCAGGGTGAGGACCAGGCCCACGAGCCCCAGCGCGAGGCTGACGGGGATGCCGGCGGTGGTGCCGTCGAAGGAGCGCCGGAGCGCCGACCGGGCGATCGCGCACACACGGACGAGCGAAGAGCCCCACACAGCGACGCCCGCGACGCCCGCCACGACGCTGAGCCCCGCCGTCCACCCCGTGGGCCCCAGCCACGCGCCGACACCGAAGAGCAGGAAGGCGACATGGAGCGTGAGCAGGCTCCACACCCAGGCGCTCGACGGAGGTGGAGCCTGGTTCTGACGCGGGAAGGCGGTCCAGAGGAAGCCGAGCACGGCGCTGCCGTACACGCCCCAGACCATCCAGAGGCCATGTTGGGCCGGCGCCACCGGCGGGAGATCGCCCCGCAGCGCGGCCCACCACAAGCCGAGCACGACCGGCCCGGTGACGGCCCAGGCCACGAAGAACGGGCGCCAGGCCTCGACGGGCGCGGGGGGTTGGTCGTGGTTCACAGGACCGTGCCATGCACAGGGCGTGCCCGCATGGGCGACGGGCCCGAACGACGCATCACCGACCGGGCATCACCGCCACCACGTGTCCTCGATGTCGTTGTGGAAGGCCGGGACGGTCACATCGCCAGACAGCGGCTCCACGGGCCAGCCAGCGTCGACCAGGACCTCGGCGAGGGCCTCCGCGTAGGCAGCGTTGGAGGCCCCGGACGGGTGCATCTCGTCGAGGAAGGAGCAGTTGAGCGTCACCTGGGGGGGGGGGTCAGCACATCCTCCTCCAGGCGAGGGTCGTCGCCGATCAGCTTCTTGAAGTCCGCTCCCAAGTAGGCGACGACAT
>CAZSAT010000168.1:0-13009 GCA_964604675.1 uncultured Enterobacterales bacterium | reverse complement strand
CTACCAGACCTTCCTGCGCCGGGTCGCTGGCGGACGGAAGCAACCGGTGGAGGCCGTGCACGAGGTCGCCCAGGGAAGGGTGTGGTCGGGTCGCGCCGCGCACCGGGTCGGTCTGGTCGACCACCTCGGAGGCCTGGCGCAGGCACTGGAGCGGGCGCGAGCGCTCGCAGGGCTCCGGCCAGCTCAGCCTTGGCGACGGCTCGACGTGCTGGTGAAGCCCAAACGGCCGATGTGGATGCGCTTCGTTCCGGGACTCGCAGCGGTCGCCAACGGGCTGTCCTGGACCGAGCAGCTGCCTGCCTCCGCCGGGCTGCTCGCCGAGCACCCGGGCGAACCCCTCACGCTGCTTCCGCTGGAGCTCGACCTCTGACTGGAGCACCGATCGAGTCGTCTCGAGTCGCAGGCTTGCGCCGACCGGCCGTGTCCCGGTTCAGCTCGCCACGCGCTGGCACGCCTTCGTCGCCGGCACCGAGCCCGCCGGGCGGTTCCTCGCCCGCACCGAGGACGTCTGCAGCGCCTGCCCCGCTCGACGACCCGAATGGCACGCTCAGGGGCCGGTCCGCCGAAGAAGCTCCTCCCAGGACGCGCGCTCGGCGCTCGGGGCGAGCTCGACCGCCATCCGGGCGTGCGCTCGCGCCTCGTCGAGACGGCCTGCAGCCAGCACCACGCGGGCCAGCTCCCCCACGAAGGCCGCCACGGTCGGTTCGAGCTCCACAGCGCGTCGGGCTGCAGCCTCGGCATCGGCCAGCCGCCCATGCTCGCGGTGCAGGCGTGCGAGAGCCTCCCACGCGACCGCCGCGTCGGGGTCGTGGGCCAGAGCCTGCCGGAAGCTCGCCGCCGCAGCTTCCTCGAGGCCGAGCTGGCTGTAGACACGGCCGAGGCTCACCCTCGCAGGAACGTTGGACGGCTGAAGCTCGAGGGCCTGGAGCAGGTGCCCGATGGCCGCTCCATGCCGCCCAGCCGCCTCGAGCACCCGCCCCAGCGCGGTGTAGGCCTCGGCCCACTCGGGGTCGGCCTTCACGAGTGCCCGCATCTGCAGCTCGGCGCTCGGGAGGTCGCCTGCCTCCAGGTACGCCTCGCCGAGCCCTAGCGCGGACGTGCGGTCGCCGGGATCGAGGGTGACCGCTCGCCGGAGCGCCACGGCGGCCTCGGCGGGCGCTAGGGGCAGCAGCGCGCGCCCGAGCACGGCCCACGCGTCGGCTCGCTCGTCGGCGAGGGCCACCGCGCGGCGGGCGTAGGGCAGGGCTTCCGCCGCGCGCCCCTCCCGGAGGAGGAGCCGGGCGAGGTCGACGCTCGCGTCCGGGTCGTTCGCGTCGAGGTCCAGGGCGTTCTCGTACGACTTGATCGCCTGCGGCACGCGATCGAGCTCGTCGTAGAGCCAGGCGAGGTTGAAGTGGGCGGGGGCCAGCTCGTGGTCGAGGCGCAGCGCCTGCCGGAAGCTCCGGATCGCGCGCTCGTCTTCGTCGAGCGCCTGCCAGGCGAGGCCCAGGTTGTTGTGGGCCTCGGGCATCTCGGGGTATGCCTCCACAGCGCGGCGAAACTCCGCGAGCGCGGCCTCCGCGTCGCCCGCCCGGTAGTGCTCCAGGCCTCGGGCGTTGTGGTACGTGGCCTGGTACGAGGAGCAGCTGACAGCCGCGATGATGAAGCCCGCGAGGACCATGATCGGCAGCATAGCGGCAGCGGCCGTGTCCGTGGTCGTTCCAGCACACGCGGCCAGCTACGACCCGGACCTGAGCTGGCAGACGCTCACCACCGAGCACTTCCAGATCACCTTCCACACCGGGGAGGAGCAGCTCGCGTCCGAGCTGGCCGAGACCGCCGAGCGGGTGCACGAGGTGCTCACGGAGGACCTGGATCACGAGCCGAACCGGCGCACCGAGGTGGTCCTGGTCGACCACACAGACGGAGCCAACGGCTACGCGATGACGGTGCCGTACAACCAGATCGTGATCTTCGTGACCGCTCCGAACGAGACCGGCACCCTCGGCTTCTACGAGGACTGGCTGGAGGCGATCTTCACGCATGAGTACGCCCACATCCTCCACCTCGACACCGTGGAGGGCATCCCCGCGGTGCTCCGCGCGGTGCTCGGCCGCATCATCGGTCCCAACAACCTGAGCCCATGGTGGATCGTCGAGGGGCAGGCGACCTACCACGAGACGCGCTTCACCACCGGCGGACGTGGCCGCAGCCCGTACGTGGACATGATCCTGCGGTCCGCCGCCCTGGAGGACGGCTTCCCGGCCCTCGGCAACCTGGACGGGCTGATGTCCGACCCGCCCGGGGGCAACGCCCGCTACCTCTTCGGGCAGAGCTTCCTGCAGTACATCGCCGATCACAGCTCCGAGGACGCCTGGACGCGCTGGAACCACACCTACGGCAGCTGGGTGCCGTACCACCTCCCGGCAAGGCGTGTCTTCGGGAAGAGCTTTCGGGCCTTCTACAAGGAGTGGCGCGCCAGCCTCGAGGCGCACTACGCCGAGGTCCGAGAGCGGGTGTTGTCGGAAGGCCTGACCGTTCCGGTGCTGCTCAGTGAGCCCAACGACACCTGCACGGCCCCCTTCTTCAGCCCGGACGGCCAGAAGATGGTGTTCGCCTGCAGCGACCGCCGGGAAGGATCGGACGTCTACGTGGCGAACGCGGACGGTGGCGAGATCGAGGTCGAGATCGAAGGCGTGGGCGCGAAGGCCTTCAGCTGGCGCCCGGACTCCGAGGCCTTCGCGTACAGCTTCACCTCGACGGTCGATCTGTACTCGAGCTGGTACGACGTCTACGTGCGTGAGCTTGGCGGTCGCACGACGCGCCTGACCTCCGGAAAGCGTGCGCGTGACGCCGCGTTCTCGCCGGACGGCAACGAGGTCTGGGTGGTGCGCAACCGGGTCCAGGACAACAACCTGGCGAGGGTGAAGGTGGGCGGTCAGCTCGAGAAGCTCACCGACTTCGACGACCACACCCAGCTCTCCACCCCGACGTTTTCGCCCGATGGGCGGTTCATCGCCGTGTCGATGTGGCAGGACGGGATGCGGGACCTCTGGTTGCTGCACCGGGATGGGTCGCCCTACAGGCGCATCACCATGGACACGGCGCTGGATCGCGATCCGGCCTGGTCCGCCGATGGGCGCTTCCTGTTCTTCTCCTCGGACCGCTCCGGCATCCCCAACCTCTACGCCGTCGATCTCGAGTCCGAGCGCCTCTGGCAGGTCACCAACGTGCTCGGCGGGGCCTTCCAGCCCTCGGTCCGTCCGGACTTCGAGATGCTGGGCTACCAGCACTTCACCCACGCCGGCTTCCAGGCCGCCCTGCTGCCGATCGAGCCGGAGAGCTGGGCCGACCGCGGGGTGCTCGCGCTTCCCCTGGAGCATCGCGGCCCCCTGGCACCGGTGGTGGCCGGACGAGGACCGGCGCCTGGTGAGCCCGAACCATGGGCCTGGACGGCGGCGGACGCGCTCGAGGAGGAGGAGCCGGACGCGGCCGTCTCCGTCCCGTCAGCCTGGGATCCCAGCAACCCGATGGCCTGGACCGTGACGCCGGACGAGGAGGAGGAGGAGCCCTACGACTTCGACCACCCGGTCGCCAACTACAACCCCTTCCGCACCATCGTGCCGCCGCGCTACGTCGCTCCCGCGCTCTACTCCACGACCTTCGGGTACATGGGGCTGCTCTACACCAGCGGCGTGGACACGCTGCGCCAGCTCGGCTGGTCAGCCTACGGCAGCTACCGCACCGACGCCCGCTACGTCGGTGGCGGCGGCGCCGTCACGCTGAACCGGTGGAAGCCGATCCTGTCGGCTGGTGTACGCACCTACGTGGCCGCGTACGGGGACATCTACGTCTACAGCACGCCCACAGAGGGTTCGAACGTCCCGAGCATCGAGTCGGCGAACGAGCGGTACTGGGACCGCCGCATCCGGCCCTTCGCTTCGGTGAGCTACCCCTTGTCGAGCCGGCAGGCGGTCTTCGCCCGCTACTCGGGCATGTTCCGCAGTCCGCTGAACGGGCTGCCTGACAACCCCTACCAGCCTTGGCTGCCCACGCGGGGCTTCTTGAGCACCGTGGGGGGCGGGTGGCGCTATGCGCGCGGCAAGTCCTACAGCTACAGCATCTCGCCCGAGGACGCACGCGTGCTCGCCATCACCGGTGAGATCACCAGCCGCTACCTGGGCAGCTACGTGCTCGACGACACGGGCGCGCCCGCGCCCTTCGACCAGGTGCAGCTCTCGGCCGAAGCCCGCGAGTACATCGCGGTGCCCTGGTTCGCGAACCACGTGTTCGCGGTGCGGGGGGCCGGCGGTGTGAGCTTCGGAGACAGCATCCGCTACGGCAACTACCGGCTGGGTGGCAGCTACGGTGACTCGCCGTTCTACTACCTGCCGGACGAATACCGTCCGCTTCGTGGCTTCCCGTTCTCGGCCAAGAGCGGCGACAACTACTACATGGGTTCCGCCGAGTACCGCTTCCCGATCCTTCGGTTGGAGCGTGGCTTCGGTACCCTGCCTCTGTTCCTGCGCACCGTGCACGGCGCTGTCTTCGCCGACGGCGGAAACGCCTTCAACCTCGATGAGGACCCCGGCAGCCCGCTGGTGGGCGTGGGAGGCGAGCTGCGCTCGAGCTTCGTGATCGGCTGGGCGATGGGCCTCTCGGTGCGAGTCGGCTACGCAGTGGGAGTGGTGGGCGACGGCGGCTATGGACCCACCGATCCCGGAAGCGTCTACCTGCAGCTGGGGTCGAGCTTCTGACGCAAGCGGCGGAGGGCGACCGTGGTGCTCTGGATGACGATGGCCCTGGCTGGGGACCTGGACGTGGCGCGGAGTGCGCTCCGGCGCGGTGACTGCGCGCAGACCCTCGCCGTGCTGTCCGACGATGCGGGCCTCGATGCGGCGATGATGGCGGCCGCCTGTGGCAGGACCGACCGGCTGGAGGCGGCGCTCGAACAGGGCGGTCTGCTGGAGCCCTACGCCCGGCTGCTGCTGGCCCGAGAGTTCATCGAGACCGAGCCAGCACGCGCCGAGACCGTGCTCTCGGGCGTCGACCTCACCGGAGCAGCGGGCGACGAGGTCACCCTGTTGAGGGCGCGTGCGCAGGTGGCGCAGGGCAGGAGCCTGGAGGCGCGCGATGCCTTGCGTGGGCTCCTGAAGAGCGACCACGGCGCCGAGGCGCGCTGGTGGCTCGCCCGCGGGGCCGAGGACCGCGGAGACATCGACGCCGCAGTGGAAGTGTACGCCACCCTGTGGACACGCCATGTCACCTCGCCGTGGTCCGCCGAGGCGGGAGCTCGCATGGAGGCCCTCGGCCGTGGAGCGGACCTCGAGACCTCGGCCGGCCGTGCCCTGGCGCTCGCTCGCGCCAAGGCGCTGTTGAAGGCCTGGCGAGCGCGGGAGGCCGTGGCCATCTACGACGCGATCTCGGCGGTCACGGGCGACACGTCGGCCCGTTGGACGCGCCAGGTGGGCATGGCGCTGTTCGACGCCAAGGACTACCCGCGGGCGGTCGAAACGCTGGGGCGTCTGGGACCGCTGGCGGGGACCTCGGACGTGGAGGTGCTCTACCACTACGCCCTCGCGCTCTCCCGGACCGGTGACTACGACGCGGCCGCGGTGGGGTACGCACGCCTCGTCGAGCTCTTTCCGGGGACCAAGCGAGCCGACAGCGCGCAGTTCAAGCTCGGGTACCTGCCCTGGGACGAGGGCGATCTCGAGGCGGCGTTGCCGAAGTTCGAGGCCTACCTGGCGAAGCACCCGACGGGGAAGCATGCCGATGAGGCCAAGTGGTTCCTCGGCTGGGGCAACGTGCGCCTGGGGAACGACGACGACGCTCGCCGTTGGCTCGACGCCGTGGTGGCGGATCATGCCCGCAGCTCCCTCACGCCGGGGGCGCTGTACTGGAAGGCGCGCCTGGCCGGTCGAGCGGGCGATTCGGACGCCGAGCGCGCCGCACTGCAGCGCGTGGTCAACGGCTACCCGGCGTCGGGACATGCCTGGTTCGCCGCGCAAGCCCTCGGGATGACCTTTGTCGGGGTCGGGTTCACCGAGGCGCCCGAGCTGCCTCAGGCCTTCGTCGACCAGCACCCGGGCGCGCAGGAGGGCCTGGCGCTGTTCGCTGCCGGGCAAGCGGACTTCGCGCGCGAGCGGCTCGGAGGGCTCACGGGGGCAGCCAAGGCCGCGGGCAAGGACACGGCCCTGGCCTACGCGCACCTGCTGGTCAGCGTGGGCGCCTACGGCGAGGCCCAGAAGCTCGCCCGCGCCTGGTGCGGGAAGCCCTGGTCGGGCGGGGATCCGGTTGCCTTGGCTGCCTGCTACCCACGGCCGGAGGCCCCCATCGTGTCCGAGGCCGCGTCGGACCTCGGTCTCGACCCGCTGTTGCCCTACGCGATCATGACGGCCGAGTCCGCGCTGAAGCCCTGGGTGACCAGCTCCGCGGGTGCGCGGGGCCTCATGCAGCTCATGCCGACCCTCGGCGAGGAGCTGCACGGCGAGCTCCTCGGCGACGGAGCCTACGACCCGGATCTGCTCTACCGGGCGGGCTACAACGCCTGGCTGGGCACGACGGAGCTCGGTCAGCTGCGGTCGGAGTTGGCGGTGACGGGGCTCGACCCCCTGCTCCCCGCGGTCATCGCCGCGTACAACGGAGGCAGCGAGGCCGTGCTGCGCTGGCTGGGCGAGTACGACGCCGTGCCCGACGCCGACAGCTTCGCCGAGAACATCAGCTACACCGAAACGCGCCGCTACGTGCGCCGCGTGCTGGGCTTCCTGATGACCTACCGTTGGGTGTACGGCGACGTGTGAGCCCCCTCAGCCAGGGAGGGTACGCGCCGCCTGTGATACATGTTCGGCCGTGCTGATCGGCGTCCCGCGAGAGCTGTTGGAAGGCGAGTGTCGGGTCGCCGTCACGCCCGACGTCGTGGAGCGCCTGGCGAAGCTCGGGTTCTCCATCCAGATCCAGGCGGGCGCCGGTGACGCAGCGCAGCTCGCGGACCACGCGTTCGAGGCGGTGGGAGCCACCCTGGCCGAACCCGACGCCATCTGGCGCGAGAGCGACCTGGTGCTGAAGATCCATCCCCCCACCGATGAGGAGGTGGCGGCGTTGCGGGAGGGTGGGATCCTGATCAGCTTCATCTGGCCGGCCCAGAACCCCGAGCTGCTCGAGAAGCTCGCGGCGCGACGCGCCACGGTCATCGCGCTCGACAAGATCCCGCGGACCTCGGTCGCCCAGAAGATGGACGTGTTGTCCAGCATGGCGAACATCGCGGGGTACCGGGCGGTCATCGAGGCCGCGAACCGCCTGCCGCGCTTCTTCGGCGGGCAGATCACGGCCGCAGGCAAGACCCCGCCGGCCACGGTGCTGGTCATCGGGGCCGGTGTCGCCGGCCTCGCGGCCATCGGCGCGGCCCGAAGCCTCGGCGCCGTGGTGCGCGCGTTCGACACCCGCGAGGCCGCGAAGGAGCAGGTGAAGAGCCTGGGCGGCAAGTTCCTCATGGTCGACATCGAGGAGGATGGCGAAGGCGGTGGCGGCTACGGCAAGGTGATGAGCCAGGCGTTCATCGACGCCGAGATGGCGCTCTTCCGTGAGCAGGCGGCCGAGGTGGACGTCGTGATCACCACCGCCCTGATCCCGGGCCGTCCGGCGCCAAAGCTCTGGATGGCCGACATGGTGGAGGCCATGAAGCCGGGATCGGTCGTCGTGGACCTGGCAGCGTCCCAGGGCGGCAACTGCGAGCTCACGGTGCCAGGCGAGGTCGCGGTGCGCCACGGCGTGCACCTGGTGGGCTACACCGATCTCACGAGCCGCCTGCCGACCCACGCTTCCCAGTTCCTCGGCTCGAACCTCAGGCACCTGCTTGCGCACCTCGGCGGCGCCGAGCGCGGCTGCGCTATCGACATGGACGACGAGCACGTTCGGCCCGCGGTCGTGGTGCACCAGGGCGTGGTCAGCTGGCCGCCGCCCGCGGTGGAACCGAAGGCCGAGCCGTCGGAGGAGCAGCCGTCCGAGGTCGCGGTGGTTCCCGAGCCCGAGGCGGTGGTGGAGGTCGAAGCCCCCGAGGCCGGGGGCCTGCTCCACAGCGTGAAGGGGCTTGGTGGCCTCGGCGTTGCGCTGGCACTGGTGATGTTGGGGTCGGTGGCCCCCAACGACTTCCTCCAGAGCGTCACGGTGTTCGTGCTCGCCTGCTTCGTGGGCTGGCAGGTGATCTGGAACGTCACGCACGCGCTGCACACGCCGCTGATGAGCGTCACCAACGCGATCAGCGGCATCATCATCGTGGGCGGAATCCTGCAGGCGGGCTCCGGGCAGGTGGACCTGGCTGCCGCGCTCGGAGCGGTCGCCATCCTCGTGGCGAGCATCAACATCGCCGGTGGTTTCCTGGTCACGCAGCGCATGCTGCAGATGTTCAGGAAGTAGCGTGGACCAAGGCTTCCTCGTCGGTTCGTACCTCGCTGCCGGGGTGCTCTTCATCCTGAGCCTGGGCGGCCTCGCGTCCCAGGAGACCGCGCGCCGCGGGAACCTCTACGGCATGGTCGGCATGGCCCTGGCCATCGCTGTGACCTTCCTGCACCACCGCATCGACGGCGGCTACACGCTCATCGTCGGGTCAGTGGCTGTCGGGTCGGTCATCGGGGCAGCGCTCGCGGCCCGGGTCGCGATGACCTCGATGCCGGAGCTGGTGGCGATCCTGCACAGCTTCGTGGGGCTGGCGGCGGTGCTCGTGGGCATCTCGACCTACCTGAATCCCGGCGAGCACCACCTCGGCCTGGTGCTGCAGTCCGAGATCTGGCTGGACGTGGCCATCGGCGCCATCACCTTCACGGGATCGGTGGTCGCGTGGGCCAAGCTCCGCGGGTCGCTCTCCGGCAAGCCGCTCCTGCTGCCCGGGCGCCATGCGCTCAACCTGTTGATGCTGCTGGCGATCGTCGGGCTGCTCGTGCCCTTCGCGATGGCCGGTACGGGCGGCCTGCTCTGGCTGGTCGCCATGAGCGTCATCGCGGGCGTGATGGGCGCCCACCTGGTGCTGGCCATCGGCGGCGCGGACATGCCCGTCGTGGTGTCGCTCCTGAACAGCTACTCGGGCTGGGCGGCGGCGGCTGCGGGCTTCATGCTCCAGAACGACCTGCTGATCGTCACGGGCGCGCTCGTCGGATCGAGCGGGGCGATCCTGAGCTACATCATGTGCAAGGCCATGAACCGCTCGATCTGGAACGTGGTGTTCGGCGGCTTCGGCACCGACGGAGGTGCTCTGGCCAAGGTGCCCGAGGGCACCCCCGGCGAGGTCATCCCGACGACTCCCGAAGAGGTGGTGGCCCTGGCGTGCGACGCTCGCCGGGTGGTGGTCGTGCCCGGGTACGGCATGGCCGTGGCGCAGGCGCAGCACCGCGTGCGGGACTTCGGTGACCAGCTGAGAGCGGCCGGTGTGGACGTGGAGTACGCGATCCATCCGGTCGCGGGTCGGCTGCCTGGCCACATGAACGTGCTGCTCGCAGAGGCCGGCGTGTCCTACGACATCGTGCTCGAGATGGAGGAGGTCAACCCGGACATCCACCGCGCCGACCTCGTGCTGGTCATCGGGGCGAACGACATCGTGAACCCTGGGGCGCTCGACGACGCGTCGAGCCCGATCTACGGCATGCCGGTGATCGAGGCCTGGAAGGCGGCGACGGTCGTGGTCTTCAAGCGCAGCATGAACGTGGGCTACGCCGGAGTGGCCAACCCCCTGTTCTTCAAGGACAACACCCGGATGCTCTTCGGCGACGCCAAGGACTCGATGGACGCGCTCGTCGCCGCTCTGCAGGAGCGCGCGGGGTAGCCTGTCGGCGTGCAGTGCCTCTCGGCCGACGTCGTGGTGATCGGGGCCGGAGCGGCCGGCTTGGCGGCTGCGGCCGCGGCGGCGGAGCTCGGGGCGTCAGTCTGGCTCGTCAGCAAGGAGCCCCCTGGAACCGGGGACACGAAGATCTCGACGGGTCTGATGTCGGTGCCGAGCGAGCCGGTGTCCCTCGTCGACGACATGCAGCGCAGCGGGTGCGTGGGCGATCCCGCGCTGATGCAGTTGGTGGCAGGCGGGGCGGTCGAGGCGCACGACTGGCTGGGCCGCGTTGGGCTCCGGGACCGGGGTCCCCTGGAGGACGCGATGGGTGGTCACTCGGAGGCGCGCTCGGTCGCGCACGCCAACCGCGGCCTGGACGTTGCCTGGGCGGCGTCGAGGCAGGCCCTCCGTCACGAGCGCGTCCGCTGGCTGGAGGATGCTTGGCTGGTCGCACTCGACGTGGGCGACGCGGTCCGGGGCGCCTGGATCTGGCACGCCCCCCGCGGTGTCCTGGTGCATGTGGCCGGGCCGGTCGTGCTCGCCACGGGCGGTTTCGGCCACCTGTACCACCCCCACAGCGACACGATGCGCAGCAACACCGGGGAGGGGCACCTCGCCGCGACCACTGCAGGCGCAGACCTGATCGACATGGAGCACATCCAGTTCACGCCCTTCGGTGTCGTAGCGCCTCGAAGCATGGTCGGGTTGCCTCTGGGCGAGGCGGTGCTCGCGGGCCCCCGTGGACGGCTCCTCGACGATCACGGCGAGGTGCTCGCCGAGGGCTTCGCAACGTGGAGCCGAGCGGCAGTTGCGGGTCGGATCGCCCGAGCCATCCACGAGGGCCGCGCCAGCGCGTCGGGTGGCGTCTGGCTCGACCTAGGGCCGAACCTCGACGAGGCGTGCTGGGCCGACACGTTCCGCGGAGCCTGGGGGCACGTGCTGCGGCGTGTTCGGCGGTCCCAGGGGCCGGCCGCAGCGAGGTTCGAGCAGCCCTGGGAGGTGGCGCCCACCGCTCACTACTGCATGGGCGGTGTGGCCATCGATGGCCGCGGGGCGACGGCGGCGAAGGGCCTGTTCGCGGCCGGGCAGCTTGTCGGCGGCGTCCATGGCGCCAACCGACTCGGAAGCACGTCGCTGCCGACCGCCGTGGTCACCGGGCGCCTGGCTGGCGCCGCCGCTGCGGCCACGCGGGTGGCGGGCCGCGGCGAGCCGCCGCGCGTGCGTCGACGGAGCGACGCACTCCGCGCGACCCGCCGGCTGCAGCAGACCTGCTGGGCGGGCCTGGGCCCCGGTCGGACCGCCGCAGGGTTGCTTGGCGTGCTCGAGGTGGTGGCTGAGCTGCGAGCGGGCGCCGGCGACGAAGGCGGGGGTGTGTGGGACACCACGCTGCTCGCCTCCCTCGAGCTCGACGGCCTGCTCCACTGCGCCGAGGTCACCGCCCGAGCGGCTCTGCGCAGGACGCAGAGCCTGGGCGCTCACCTTCGCCTCGACGAGGTGAGCGCGTGACCTTCCTGGTGCTGCGCGCGAACGGACCGGTCGAGCTCACGGTGCCCGACGGCGACACCACCATCCTCCAGGCGCTGCTGGACGCGCAGGAGCAGGTGCCCGACCTGGCGTTCCGCTACGGGTGCCGGAACGAGCGCTGCGGGACCTGCACGGTGGAGGTGGACGGTCAGCGTCGGCTCGGGTGCCGCGACCGGCTGCGCGCGGGCCAGGTGGTCGGGCCTCTCTCGGGCTTTCCCGTGATCAAGGACCTCGTGGTGGACCGGTCGCGCGTCGCAGAGCAGCTCCGCTCGGTTCCGGTTCGGCCCGCCGTGGGGACGGCGGATGGTGCCTGGGCATCCCTGGGACGCTGCATCGACTGCCTCGCGTGCGTGGCGGACTGCCCCCTCTTCGCCGCCGGCCGGGGCACGCCAGTGACCTTCCTCAAGCTCCAGCGGGCCGCGCTCGAGGGCGCGCGGTCGGAGGCGGTCGACGCGGCCGTGGCCCTCGGACTCACCGACGCCTGCGCGGACTGTCGGGGCTGCAGGTGCAGCGTGGGGATCCGACTGATCGATGAGGTCATCGACCCGCTGCTCGACGCCGCGTCAGACCTTCCGTAGGCCGAGCAGCAGGGCGTCGTACCTGCTGGTGCGCCGCCCGTGCACGTAGACGCCCCATGGATGGTCCTGGCGGGAGCTGACCGCCAGGCTCTCGGGCAGGGCGGCTACGAGGCCGTCGGGGTCGAGCCACGCGCTCTGTGGGGTGACGTGGGGGGCCCAGTCGAAGGGTGTGGCCAGCACGGCGTGGCCGCCGGGGGCCAGCACGCGGCCCAGCTCCTCGAGGTGCAGGGGTGGACTGGGGACGCAGTCGACGAGGTTCATGCTGATGGCGGTGTTCGCCACACCGTCGGCCAGCGGCAGCGTGCTGGCATCGCAGCACCAGAAGTCCACGCGCTCCGGATGCTCCAGGCCGATGCGCCGGTCGACCGGGCGGTAGCGCACGCCCAGCTCACGCACCGGGAACCGCGCGACGCCAGACCGGAGCACCTGGTGCGCAAGCCGGAGGAGCCCCAGGTGCAGGTCCAGGCCGAGCACCAACTCGTGGTCCTTCGCCAGCGCATGGGTCGCCGCGCCGGGACCGCAGCCCAGGTCGAGCGCGAGACCGCCGCCGGGAGGGCGTGCGGCCTCGAGCAGCGCGGTGGCTCGCCCGCCCTCGGGTCCGTAGTGGTCGTGCCCGTAGCTGGAGAGGTGCTGCCGGTTGGCGTCCCAGGCGCTGTTCTGTCCCGACGCCTCGCCGATCCACGCCGCCAGGGGTTCCGGCAGGTCCCGCGCCACCGCGAGCAACACGTTCTGCGCGAGGAAGCTCCTCGGGTCTGGGACGAGCACGGGGATGCCGTCGAGGACGGGGAAGCTGGCGCCGCACGCTTCGCAGCCGAGCATCCCGTCGAGGAGGCGCTCGTCGTTCGCCGACGCGGTGTGGGTGATCTCGAGCGGCGCGGAGCGGCAGGTCGGACACACCGGCGCGAAGGCCTCGAGGTGGGAGCGTCGCAGCCCGCTAGCCCTTGAGCGTGACCGTGCTGGCGCCCGTGATGACGGAGCCCACGGGTGATGGGATGGGCGCCACGCACGTCGGGTGCGAGGTGAGGTCGCCCACGCAGGCGATCGCACGGTTCTCCGCGTAGACCACGCCGGAGCCCTGTGAGATGGTGCCCGGCCCGGCCGGTACGCAGCTCGGGAG